>NZ_JBITUP010000018.1:0-1056 GCF_044542535.1 Microbacterium sp. NPDC078428 | reverse complement strand
CCCTGGGCTGACCCCGTTTTGTAGGTCCGTTGGTTTTGAGAGTCGTCCTGTCGCCCGCGGTTGCGGGCAGGGAGACTGGTCAGATCATGTCGAACAGCAGGAAGCGTCATACCCCGGAGCAGGTCGTCCGCAAGCTCGGGCAGGCTGACAGGATGCTCGCCGACGGGCAGGATGTCGCGGCGGTGTGCCGGGAGCTCGGCGTGTCCGAGCAGACGTACTACCGGTGGCGGAACCAGTACGGCGGCCTGAAAGCCGACGACGCGAAGCGCCTCAAGGAGCTTGAGAAGCAGAACGCGACGCTCAAGCGGTTGCTCGCGGAGGCGGAGCTGGAGAAGGCAGCGCTCAAGGAGCTGGCTGAGGGAAACTTCTAGGCCCGGGCAGGCGCCGCGCCGCCGTCGACCACCTCAAGCGCAAGCTGCAGGTGAGCGAACGGATGGCGTGCCGTCTGGTCGGGCTGTCACGCTCCGCCTACCGGCGCCCGCTCAAGGGCGACACGACCGCGGACCCGGACCGGGCGCTGCGGGACTGGCTGCGTGCCTGGGCGAAGAACCATCCCCGCTACGGGTACCGGCGGGCGTACCACGACGCCCGCGCCGAGGGGTGGGTCGTGAACCACAAGAAGATCCAACGCCTCTGGCGCGACGAGGGCCTGCGCGTCCCGCAGCGGCGTCGCCGCAAACGCGTCGGGTCCTCGACCGTCGACGCGCCGACAGCAGACGCGCCGAACGTGGTGTGGGCGGTGGACTTCCAGTTCGACGCCGACGAACAGGGCAGGCCGATCAAGATCTGCTCGATCGTCGATGAGCACACCCGGGAGTGCATCGGCGGACTCACCGAACGGTCGATCACCGCCACCCGGCTCACCGCCCACCTCGAGGACCTCGTCGCCGTCCGCGGCGCCCCGGCGGTACTCAGATCGGACAACGGGCCGGAGTTCATCAGCGACGCGATCGCCGACTGGGCCGGCACCCGCACCGGCCTGTCCTACATCCCGCCGGGCTCGCCGTGGCGCAACGGGTACGTCGAGTCGTTCAACAGCCGGATCCGCGACGAGTG
>NZ_JBITUP010000017.1:0-1370 GCF_044542535.1 Microbacterium sp. NPDC078428 | reverse complement strand
TGCGCGCCGCGCAGGCGGCGGGTGATCAGATTCGTGGGGGCGTACTGCAGGAATGCATGAATGGAAACGCCGAAGTTCCATGCGGCTCTGATCATGGGACACGCAACCTCTCGCTGACCGGGTCTGATGGTCGGTAGCGGCTAGGAGAGTGTTGTCCTCGGCTGAGACCGGGGGCGTTAGCTGTCTGTACACAGCCAACCTGAAGTGTAGGTGCTACCACTCTCATTCTACTCTTCGATCCATTTTCGACAAGGGCTCAGGCTGCCGTACCCTGCTGAGGTCGTGCCTGGCTTTCTTGACCGTGGGTATGAGTGCTGATCATCTCGCTTGCCTGCCCGGTGAAGTGGTTTCATGCTGGAGGTATGAACGAAGCGCGGGGAGATGGCGTCACCGAGTCAGGTGTGTTCCATGTCACGGTGACGTTCGAGGGTGAGTGGTGGATGGCGAGGGTCGTCGAGCTGCCGGGCGCGGTGGTGCCAGCAACATCATTGCCGGAGCTTGATGAGATGGTGCGCGGCGCGATCATGATGAGCATTGATCCTGGCGGGGTACGTCCCCTGGACTCGATGGTCGTCGCGTACAACTACGGCGGGTTGTCGCGTGTGCTGCAGCTGGCGGCAGACGCGGGAGCTCGACGCGCGCGCCTCATCGAGGCGGACGTCGGGCTGAATGTGCTGTTGCGGGCAGCGAAGACCGCGCTGGTAGATGAGGGGTACTCGTTCGCGGATATCAGTCACCTCCTGGGAATATCAACGGCCGAGGTAGCACGGCTGCGCGAGTTACGGGACTCAGACGACGACTGACCGCCGCCGCCTGTTTAGAGCCGCGGGCCACTCTGCTGTTGAGCAGGTAGAGTGCGGGCTCCTGGTGCCGTGGCGAGTCGTGCAGCGTTCGCGACAGCTTGCTGGGCGCGGACGGCGTCCAGACTCTGGTTGCGGTTCTGCGGAGGGTCGCCGAGAGCTCGATACGGGTCGGTGATGCCATGTCGGTCTCGATAGGCGGTGACGGTGTGCAGATTGCGCATCCACTGGTCTCGTGCCGCGGACTGCACGGGTGGGGTTCCGAGGAATTCGAGCCAGCGTGGCCGGTCACGCACTGTCTGCTCGGCGAGGGCCTGGGCTCGTTGCTCGATGAGAGCACGGCGCTCCTCGAGCGCCCGCTGAGTGAGCGAGTCTGCGCTGCCGGTGAACTCGTAGATGAGTCCTGCGATCATCTTCGCGGGCCGGCGCGCTTGGGTGCTGCCGGTCTCGCTGGTGGTCGCAGCCCTGAGACGGTGGAGAATCACGGCGGCGAGATCGTCGGCTCCGGCCAGAGGACGAGACGCGATGAGCACAGGTACCAGGCGCGCGATGTCATAGTTCTCCGCCTCC
>NZ_JBITUP010000016.1:0-1407 GCF_044542535.1 Microbacterium sp. NPDC078428 | reverse complement strand
GTGACGTCCCGCTGAGTGGTGGAGTTTCTCAACACCGTGCGGGATCAGCTGATTGGGATTATGCCGCGGTCAGTTCCGGGATCGCCACCTCCTCGGGTTCGGCGAGCAGGAGCGCCATGGAGTGCTCGCTGAAGTAGCGGCGTCGGCGCCGTCCCATTCGTCGTGCTGCTCGATCAGGACATGCCCCGCGAGGCGTAGCAGCGCGGCCGGGTTCGGGAACGTGCCGACCACGTCGGTGCGGCGCTTGATCTCCTTGTTGAGCCGCTCCAGGGGGTTCGTGGACCAGATCTGACGCCAGTGCGCGACCGGGAACGCGGTGAACCCGAGCAGGTCGTCGCGGGCCGTCTCGAGCATGTCCGCGATCTTCGGGTGCGACCGGCTCAGCATCCGCACGACCTCGTCGAACTGGGCGTAGACGTGCTCCGGGTCGGGCTGCGCGAAGATCGTGCGGATGATCGACGCGACCATCGGCCCCGCCGCCTTCGGCACGTTGGCAAGCACGTTCCGCATGAAGTGGACTCGGCAGCGTTGCCAGCTCGCGCCGGCGAACACGGTCTGGATCGCGGCGATCAGCCCGGTGTGTGCGTCCGAGATGACCAGCTGCACCCCACCCAGGCCGCGCGCCTTCAGGGAGCGGAGGAACGTGGTCCAGAACGGCTGCGATTCGGTCTCGCCGACCTCGAAGCCGAGGATCTCCCGGCGGCCGTCCGCCGAGACGCCGACCGCGACCTCGACCGCCTGCGAGACCACCCGGCGGCCGACGCGGGCTTTGCAGTAGGTCGCGTCGAGGAACACATACGGGTAGGACTGATCCGCGAGCGGTCGGTCGCGGAACGCGGCGACGTCCTCGTCGAGGTTCTGGCAGATCCGCGACACCTCCGACTTCGAGATGCCGGTATCCGCGCCCAACGCCTTGACGAGGTCGTCGACCTTACGGGTCGAGACGCCGTGCACGTACGCCTCCATCACCACCGCGAACAGCGCCTGATCGACCCGGCGGCGCCGCTCCAACAGCGACGGGAAGAAGGACCCGGTGCGCAACTTCGGGATCCGCAGTTCGAGTTCGCCCGCGGTCGTGGTCAGGGTACGCAGCCGGGCGCCGTTGCGCTGGGCGGTGCGGTCCGGGGTGCGTTCGAACGGGGCGGCACCGATGAACGCGGCAGCTTCCGCATCGATCAGCTCCTGATAGAGCGTCTCGGTCGCTGTCCGGATCCGGTCGGTGACATCGGTGAGCTTCAGTTCCCCGAGGAGCTCGAGGAGGCAGACTGGTCAAGAGCCATCGTGCGTTTGTGTCTTCCTGTGTGAGTAGCTTTAGTCGGTTCTCACCTGACCATCGCACGATGGCTCACCACGTCAACGACGTGACACTCGAGCCCAGGAACTACACCACCCCAGGGGACGTCACCC
>NZ_JBITUP010000015.1:0-1502 GCF_044542535.1 Microbacterium sp. NPDC078428 | reverse complement strand
CCCCCGTTACTTTGTTCGTAGCTCCTGACCCGCGAGGATGAGGAGCAAGGCAGCCAGCCGGGACCGGCATGATTGTTGCCCCCTGTCGTACCAATGATCTGGGGGGTGTTGTCACCGGCCTCCGGTCTGGCGGTGAGTGATCGCTGATAGGGGCAAGACCACAACCGCGCATATCGGGGCAGGGTCGTTCGTAACGTGGATGCCGACGCCCACCGCCATCTGACCGCCGAACACAGTACGAGCAGGACGGAGGAACACCCCCTTGAACAGCATCGAGCACTACGACGACGTCACGGTCTTCATCGGCCTCGACGTTGGCAAGAGCGAGCACCACGCGGTCGCGGTCGCCCGCGACGGGAAGAAGCTCTACGACAAGCCGCTCCCGAACACCGAAACCAAGATCGTATCGGTGCTGGATAAACTCGCTGAACATGGCCCCGCCCTGCTGGTCGTTGACCAGCCGGCAACGATCGGCGCGCTCCCGGTCGCGGTCGCCCAGGCCGCGGGCGTGCTCGTGGGATATCTGCCCGGTCTCACGATGCGCAGAGTCGCCGACCTCCACCCGGGCGAGGCGAAGACCGACGCGAGGGACGCGTTCATCATCGCGGAGACCGCACGCACGATGCCTGCAACGCTGCGCTCGATCAAGGTGGCCGACGAGCAGATCGCGGAACTGGCGATGCTCTGCGGCTTCGATGACGATCTCGCCGCGCAGATCACGCAGGTCTCGAACCGAGTCCGGGGCCTGCTCACGCAGATCCACCCCACCCTGGAACGGGTACTCGGGCCACGCCTGGATCACCCCGCGATCCTCGACCTCATCGAACGCTACCCGTCACCGGTCGACCTCCGGAGAGCTGGGCAGAAGCGCGTCGCGACCCGGCTTCTGAAGCGTGCGCCGCGCAAGGGCGGGATATGGGCGCAGGAGATCTTCGACGCTCTCGACCAGCAGACCGTGACCGTGGTCGGCACGAACGCGGCCGGGATCGTCATCCCACGCCTCGCGAAGCAACTCACCGAGCTGAGGAGACAGCGCGATGAGATCGCGGCCGAGGTCGAACGCATCGTTGAGGCGCACCCTCTTCACCCGGTCCTGACGAGCATGCCCGGAGTCGGCGTCAGGACCTGCGCCAGGCTCCTCACCGAGATCGTCGGGAAACACTTCCCGACCGCGGGGCATCTCGCCGCCTACGCAGGTCTCGCGCCTGTCACGAGGCGTTCGGGCACCTCGATCCGAGGCGAGTCGCCGTCCCGGCGCGGGAACAAGGTCTTGAAACGGGCGATGTTCCTCTCAGCGTTCGCGGCGCTTCGGGATCCCGAGTCCCGCGCCTATTACGACCGTAAGATCATGCAGGGCAAACGCCACAACCAAGCCCTGATCGCGCTCGCCCGCCGCCGCTGCGACGTGCTCTACGCGATGCTCAGAACCGGCAGCATCTACCAACCCAAAACCAGGTCAGAGACCGCTCTCGCGGCTTGACAAACCTCATAGGGGCACCCCC
>NZ_JBITUP010000014.1:0-3143 GCF_044542535.1 Microbacterium sp. NPDC078428 | reverse complement strand
GGGAACTGGTCGATGGCGACGTAGGCGTGGTTGGCGTCGCGGCCGCGGGTCATGGCGACGTAGAGGCTTTCGCGGGTCATCTGGGGTGAGTGGACGATCGCGTGTGCGGTGTCAACGGTGGCGCCTTGTGCGCGGTGCACGGTGATTGCGTAGCCGAGGTCGAGGTTGTGCATGGCGTAGTCGGCGGGAAGGCGTATGGCGCCACCGAATCTGGTTCCCGCACGGCGGACGGTGACGGATCCGTCGGTATGGATGTTGGTGATGCGCCAGCGGTCGCCGTTTCTGACCCAGCGAGGTCCTCCTGTGCTGAGTCGGCGGTCGTTCTTGCGAGTGATGACGAGGTCACCTTCGCTAGCTTCGGTGCCAGAGGAGAGAGTGATACTGGCCCCTGCGCTGGAGTGGCCGGAAAGGATGCGGTCGGTACGTGCCCGAATGTTCAGGGAGGTGACCGTTTCGAGGGTCTCGGCGACGAGGATGCTCTGTTTACCGCTTCGCATGTCGCTCTGCCAGGCGAGGTAGGCGCGTTCGGTGACGTCCTCGTAGGTGCCTGCGGTAATGCGGTCGTGGGCGTCGTAGTCATCGATGACGGACGGTTCGCCGAGGCGGAGGCGGAGGGAGGCGTGTTTCTCCCACGGGTTTCGGAATCGTCGTACGTCGTGGAGTTCGGGGGTGTGGTCGAGGTCGCGGGCGAGCATGCCGAGCGCTCCCCCGGCTTCGACGGCACCGAGTTGTGCCCAGTCGCCGACGAGGACGAGTTTCGCGCCAGCCTGTTCGGCGTGCGCGGCGAGGCGTGACAGTGCGATCGTGCCGGAGAGGGAGGCTTCGTCGATGATCATGAGTTGCCCGCGGCGCAGCCGCCATCTGCCTGCGTCGTGTTCGTGGAGCCACTTGACGGTGTTCTCGGTACGGATGCCGAGGTCGGCGGCGAGCACCTGCGCGGCATCGGCGGAACTCGCGAGCCCGACGACACTGTTCTTGCCGTGTGCGAGCTCCCACGCACGCCGCAGGGACGCGAGCGTGGTGGTTTTCCCCGTGCCTGCGGGGCCAATGAGCACGTCGACGGTACGCGCGGAGGTGGCGATGAGAGTGATCGCTGCAGCTTGGTCGGTGCCGAGCCTGCGACCCTTGCGGTCGGTTCTGCGGGTGACGCGCTCGAGCACGTCGTGCGGCACGAGTGGGGCGGTGTGGGTGTGTGCGAGACGCAGGAGGAGGTCTTCGGCATCGAGCATCTGCTGGGAGGTATACAGGGTGCCGTGCTTGATGCGGAACGTGCTGCTACCGTCGGGGCGCTGGAAATGTGCGGGCGACACGGCCAGCTCTGGCGGGGTGAGCTGTACCGATGCGGCTTCTGCCCGGTCAGCGATCAGGCCGGTGACCGCTTCCCGGTCGATGATCGATGCGAAGCGGATCCCTTTGAGGAGCCGGGAGGCTTCGGAGTGGAGGTTCCACCGCCTCCAGGTCGATCTGGACTCCCCGACAGTTGAGACCACGCGCTGCGCGATGTCCTCGATGGTCTCTAGCGGGATGTCGTCTGCTCGCAGGAGCGGCTGCGGCGCAGCACTGCCGATGGCGTCTTGCACCCAGTTGCTGGCGTCCTGCCCGAGCACGCTGGTGGCGCGGGCCCGCCAGCGTTCGGTGAGTTCGGCGAGCGCGTAGACCTGCTTGTCGGGGCGGGTGGCGAGGGTGGCTTGTGCGCGGAGCCGGATGATGGTCTTGCGTGAGGGGCGGCGGCCGTGCTGCTGTTCGTAGTCGGCGATGAGTTCGTCCGTGCGGGCATCGATCGCCTGGGAACGGGAGGAGAACTCCTCGATGAGGGTGTCGGGGATCCCGGTGATCTCCCACGCCGGTGCGCGCCTGGGGCCGCGGTCTCTAGCTTCCCATCCGATGCCGAAGTCGCGGGTGAGCTGATCGGCAAGGGCATTGTTGTAGTGCTCGCTGAGGGCGACCACAGCGGCGTGCATAGGTCTGCCGTCGATCGCACGCCATTTCCCGTCATGGACTCCCTGGACACGGTTCGCGATGACGAGATGGGTGTGCAGCTGGGGTTCGTTAGATCGGGAATCGTAGTGGTCGAACGCGGTCGCGAGCACGCCGGTGACTTCGACCTGGGAGAGGCCGTTGTGCCCGACTCTGGTCATCACCACTTCTCGTTCGAGGAGATCGAGAACCTGTGCCATCGCGTGGTGGTGGGCGCGGGCGATGAGTGCCTGGGTGCCGCCGTCTGCGACTGCCCACCACACGCTCACCGATTTCGGTACGGAGAAGGTGTAGTCGTAGCCGGCGACCGGATGCCGTGTCGGCCGTTGCCGCTCTTCCGTCTCGATGAGTTCGAGCTGCTGTTCACGTTCCGCTCCCTCGAGGATTTCGGGGAGGGCCTGGACACGGCGATCGATGCGCTCCTGCCGGGTCAGGAAAGAGCGGTAGGGCGATCCGAGCGGTTCCCCGGTGACCGGGTGCCTGCCTTGCCCGATGAGGAACCGTAGCTGTTCCTCAGTGACTTCCTCCTCGGCGGTGATCGCAGATGCTTCCAGGCCGGTCAGTGCCGACCCGGCCCAGAACCCGGGCGGGCTACCTTTCTCCTGGTAGTAGCGGGTCAACGCGTCAGTGAGATCACGATTGCCGTCGCCAGTGACGACGGACTTGAGGAGGTAGCGGTACCCCTCCCCCGCGGACATCACACGCATCGACACCGTCACATCGAAAGGTGCGCCGTTCCTCCCAGGCGCGTTCCCGGCGCCGAGGCCTCGCGCTTCCAAGACCCGCGGGCAGTACCGATGGGCGGGGCAGCGCCATCAAACACCTATGCGGCGCGTAGCCTACGTGCATTCAGGAGAACAGAAATGATTTGTGAGAGTGAAGAAGTTCCATGCAGAGGCGGAGGCTTGACATGCGATGTCGCCGCGGCTTGGGGATCGCAAGACTAGGCGGCGAGCGGAGCTTGTCGGCTGACCGAGTAGCGACCACGAATGTCATTGCCTGGCTCCAGCCTCCGGAAACTCTCGGGGTCGATGCGCCTGCATGGGCGCATCGACGACAGGGCTCTACTGCTTCTGCGGTTTAACGCCCAGTTCCTTGCTGTAGGCGACGCAGGGAAGCTCCACGCCGGAGGGCAGAGTATTGACTGCAGGACGACCATTGCTGTA
>NZ_JBITUP010000013.1:0-3571 GCF_044542535.1 Microbacterium sp. NPDC078428 | reverse complement strand
CTCTACGCGATGCTCAGAACCGGCAGCATCTACCAACCCAAAACCAGGTCAGAGACCGCTCTCGCGGCTTGACAAACCTCATAGGGGCACCCCCCAAGCTCTCATCGAGCCGCTCCCTCCCTCACCCGCATCAGATCGACCACGCAGAAATCAACTCCTGCCGAGTTAATACGGGTACGGTGCGATGTCGGATCGCATGGTCACCCACTGCACCTCGGTAAAGGGGCTCTGACTCCCCCCGGCATGTCCGGAGACAGGATTCCTTGGAAGGATCTGTCTCATGGGACGTCCCAGTAAGTATCCGCGCGAGCTTCGTGAGCGCGCTGTCCGCATGGTCGCCGAGCTGCGGCCCGACTATCCGAGCGAGTACGCCGCGATGACCACGACCGCGCAGATGCTCAGCATCGGGTACCCGGAGACCATCCGGACCTGGATCCGCCACGATCGGGGTTGATGAGCACGTGTGGCGGCATACCCGTCGGGGCGACAAGTACATGACGGTGATCATCGATCTCACCCCTGTCAGAGAGAAACGTGGGCCTGCCCGGCTCCTTGACATGGTTCCGGGGCGTTCGAAGCAAGTGTTCTCCGATTGGCTGGCCGCACGATCCCAGGCCTGGCGGGATGTGATCGAGGTTGTCGCGATGGATGGGTTCACCGGGTTCAAGACTGCATCGAAGCAGCATTTGCCAGGCGCTACTGAGGTGATGGATCCCTTCCATGTCGTTCAGCTCGCCGGCGATGCGCTCGATCGGGTCAGGCAGCGGGTGCAGCAGGAAACCCTCGGGCATCGCGGGAGGCGCGGCGACCCGCTCTACGCGACCCGGAAAAAAGTGCTGCGCACCGGGGAAGCGTTCCTGACGGAGAAGCAGCAGGCCCGACTCGAGGCCGTGTTCGCTGATCCCCGTCATGCGGAAGTGTGGCGGGCGTGGCGGGTCTATCAGCAAGTCGTTGCCGCGTATCGAGAGAAGAACAGCGGGCTCAGGCGGAAGCGGCTACGTGAACTCATCGATACATTGAAAGCGACCACACCTGTCTGGTTTGTTGAGCTCCGCAAACTCGCGTACACCTACGATCGACGCCGGGCAGACATCCTCGCGTACTTCGATCATCCCAGGGCATCTAACGGTCCAACCGAAGCGATTCAACGGGCGACTCGAACACCTCCGCGGATCCGCACTCGGCTTCCGGAACCTGACCCACTACATCGCAAGATCACTCCTCGAGGCCCGCGGATTCAGGCCGCTCCTACACCCTGACGCGAAGATGCGGTGATTCGTGGGCGTGCTAAAGCGACGGCAGATGTTCCCCCGCCGCTGATGGTCGGTATTGATGTTCAGACTGCGTGTGCTCGATAGGGTTCTCCGTTGGTGAGGATATGCCAGATCGCGATGATGAGTGAGTGCTGGACCGCGACCAGCGCGCGTTTTGGTCCACGTCTGGGAGCAAGGCGTTGATACTTCTTCTGGAAGAACGAGCCATTCTTTCGGGCGGCAGTTTGAGCTGCGATCCCGAGTGCTCCTTTCAGGTAGGCGTTCCCAGGGCGAGTTCTCACATGCTTGACTTTCCCCGCTGACTCGTGATGGCCTGGGCACACACCTGCCCAGGAGGCGAGTTACGCGGCGGTCGGGAACGCAACCATATCGGCGCCGATCTCAGCGAGGATGTTCTCAGCCCCAACGTGCTTGATCCCAGGGATCGTTGCGATCAGATCTCTGGCCCAGGTAATCCCGGCGGCATCAAGATTCTGGCTGATCTGCTCGGTTAACTGTTCGATGTGAGCATCAATGCCGTCGATTCGTTCGAGATGCATGTGCGCAAGGAGCGCGTGATGCGCGGTGAAGTTCCCCTGAAACGCGAGACGTAACTGTTCCCCTTTGATGCGGAGCCGCCATTTGGCGAGGTTCGCGAGGTACTCGGGGTTGGGTTCCCCATCAATGAGCGCTTCCAAGAACGCGCGCCCAGAGACCCCGAGCGTGGTCGACGCAACCGACGTGTACTTGATGCCCGTTGATTCGATCAGTTTCTCAAGCTGTTGAATCTCACGTGTCCGACTCCCGGTGTTCAGGGTGCGCTGACGCGTGAGATCCCGCAGGTCTCGTATCGGCCAGGATGGGATGAAGGAGCCACGCACGAGCCCGTGAGCCCCAAGCTCTGCGAGCCATTGCGCGTCAGACACATCAGTTTTCCGGCCGGGGAGGTTCTTCGCGTGGCGAGCATTCACGAGCATGAGGTTCAGGTCGTCCTCGAGCCCGTAGTAGAACGGTTTCCAATAATCCCCAGTAGCTTCCATCACCACCAAGGTCACCCGTTGTAGTTTCAAGAGATCATGCAGCTGAGCGATATCCCGGGTCATCGCCCCGTGGACAGTGACTTTCTTCGTGTACGAGCCTGGCCTGGTGCCGGGGACTCTGATGCACACTTTTGCGTCGCGTTTAGAGAGGTCCATGCCCGCGCAACGCTCGTGAATGACTTCCATGATCGGGTTCCTTCCTTCAGTATTGGGTGAAGGAAGCGACGGCTGCCACTGGAGAGGATCGGGAGATATCCGGAGTCTGACGCACGTGCTCGAGGGCAACATTTCACGAATCCCATAACTCACCCCTCCATCCAGGCTCTACTACGGCGTGTGAATCGGAGGGGTGTTCAGGACCGTACTCCCGGTCTCCGAGCCCAGTGATTTACTGAGCCCCAGGCGGCAGGTGCCGCCTGGGGCTCAGTCTATCCCTGGATGTTTACGGACGTCCACGGGGAGTAAACGGACGGGTTTTCGGACTCCGCTTCTACCTTGCCGAGCCCGAGTCAGATGCACGTTGCGGTTAGCGCAAAAGAGGTCGCTGCCCTTCACGGGAGCCGTCGACTCTCGCCCGTCCAGTCGAGATCTTGACGCGCGCTCTCCCCGCGTGTGCGGAACAGTACCATGGGCTCCCCGCCCCGGGGCCTCCCGCGGAACTCACAGACGGCGATGACCGCGACGTGCTGGCCGGCACCGCATGCAGCGCCACCAGCTCAGGCGAGGACGTCACGAAGCCGTTCGTTGCTAGAGCACAAGCGGGCGCATAGCTCACTGCTCAGAACGGCATCACCCACGCGATACTGCAGGCGCGAAGCCCGTTCTGTCGGTGCGGAACGATCTACGACGGCACTCACATCGGCAAGCTTGTCGACGGCGATGACATCGCGGCAGCAGCGTTCAAGCGGGAAGGCACCATCATCACCACTATCAGGGGTGCGCATTCCCCGCCTGCAGCACGAGCACCTAGCTCCGCGCGTGACGACGGGCGATCGCTCTCCGCAGGATGCTGACTGGGGTGAGCAGGAACAACCATCCGAACTTGCACGCGTTCCAGAACATCAGCAGCCCGAGGAATGCGATCCACGCAGGACCGCCGTTGTCGCGAAGGGTAAAGCAGATTTCGGCGGCGAAGAGGTAGGTAGCGGCCAGAATGAGTGCGATCGCTGCTCGTGACAGGCCATGCGCGCCGCGCAGGCGGCGGGTGATCAGATTCGTGGGGGCGTACTGCAGGAATGCATGAATGGAAACGCCGAAGTTCCATGCGGCTCTGATCAT
>NZ_JBITUP010000012.1:0-22649 GCF_044542535.1 Microbacterium sp. NPDC078428 | reverse complement strand
TGAGCGGCGGAGTAGTGAGCGGAGCACAACTGGCGGATTGACCGTTCATGCACGCGCGCGGTGGCCGGGGCGTCGGCCTCCGTCGCGATTCTGATAGCCATGCAACAAGGCTATCGCGTGACCACCCGCTCGCCTGGCGGCGTTGGCGGCTACCCAGGTCATCCTCACAGTGCTAACGAAAGTACTAAGCAACCTGTAGGTCGGGGTATCGTCGTGGAGTTATCCACAGGTCACATGCTGTAGATCGTTGATTTTATGCGGCAGAACGCCCTGTCGAGATTCACGGCGCGAGGGGGTCGAGGTCAGTTCAAGCCCCGCCCTTGCGGGCAACAACGGCCTTGCGGGGCGGTAACGGCCGCTAGGGCTAGAGATTTCGTGTGGCAATGAGACCAGCGTGCTGCGATTTCGGCGCATACGTCGCCGTTCTCGGCTCCAGGTACTGGAAGGTGAGGTCGCGGTTGCCGTCGCCGGTGGCGGGCTTCAGGAGAAACCTGTGCCCGTCCCCTCGGTGTTACGCGCATCGACGCCGCGAAAGCAGAAGGGGCACTTGACGTCCTGCCAGGAGCGGTGGGAGGCGTGGGACCCCTGCACCTGATGGTGCTCTCTGCCATCGCATCAGAAGAGGCGGGGATAGCTGACTCTCAGAACACGCATGAGGATCGAATGAGCCTTGAACTGCTCCACGACACAGGCGCCGACCGCAGCCGAAGGGTCGGGGGATCCGTCGTGGAAGCCGGCGGCTCGATCCTGCACGGCTACCCGGCTTCGCTGAGCTGGGCGATGCGCCTGACGCCCTCGGCGATCTGTGCTTCAGTCGCCGCACCGAATGAGAATCGCAGAAACGGCGCAGGTGGCTCGTCCACGAAGAAGTGGCGACCGTCGCCGACGAGCACCCCTGCACCGTAGGCGGCTGCGCAGAACTGTCGCGTATCGGTCCCGTGTGAGAGCTTGACCCATAGGTGAATGCCGCCCTTGGGCACTCTGGTGACCCGTGCTTCTGGCAGCGAGGAGTACAGGGTGGATATGAGCGCGTCTCTGCGGGTGGTGAGTTCGCCGCGAAGCCGCTTCACATGACGGGGCCAGGCACTCGAAGTCAGTAGCGAGTGAGCGATTTCTTGCACAAGCGGCGCCACGCACAGGTCATCTGCCGCACGGGAGGCGTGAAGGCGTTCACCGGCAGGCCCGCGGGCGATGATCGCGCCAAGTCGCAAGCCTGGCGATATGGGCTTGGAGAGTGTCATGACGGTGACGACGTGCCCATGGGGATCATCTATGAACAGCGGGGCAGGTGCCGGCCCCTCGAAGCCGAGGTGCCTGGCCCAGTCGTCTTCGATGATGAATGCCCCGTGTTGTGCTGCGAGTTCGATCACTTGTGCGCGGCGTTCTCGGGCAAGTACGGTGCCGGTTGGGTTGGCGTAGCTCGGTTGCATGTAGATCAGACGGGCTTTTGAGCGGTCGAGTTCGTCGGCGAGACGTTCGATGATGATGCCATGCTCGTCCGAGGGCACCGAGGCGATGTTCAGGCCCGCGCTTTGCGCGGCGAGGATCGCACCGGGGTAGCTCGGGCTCTCGGTGATGAGCGTTGCTCCTGGCTCGGCGAGGGTTCGCATAGCGAATACGAGTCCTTGCTGACCACCCGACACGATCAGCACGTCACCTGGGTCGGCACGGTATTCCGCGGCGACGACCCGGCGAAGGTCTGGCGAGCCCGCTGGAGGTGTCATCGTCCACGCGCGGCTGTTCTTCGCCGCACGAGCGCCGATGCGCTGCAACTCCTCGCCTGGCACCAGTTCCGGAGCGAGGTATCCCCACGAGAGTGGTAGGTGTTCGGGGGTGCCGTAGCCACCGAGCCGGGATGCCCGGTCGGCGTCCACCCGCACCCGACCGAGTGCTTGCGACTGCCACGAATAGTCCGGCTCGGCCAGACGTTCACGATTCGCCACGAACGTGCCGCGACCGGGTTCCGCTCGCACGAGTCCGAGTGCGCTCAGCTCGGCAAGCGCACCCGAGACGGTTGCGGCGCTCGCCTGGTACTGCTTCGACAGCTCACGCACGCCGGGGAGCTTCGCTCCGGGCGCCATGTCCGCAATCTGCTGGCGGAGCCGCGCCGCTATCGCAGCCGATCTGTTATCGTTTGACATGAAGGTATTAGATAACGCTTCCCAAGAATTCGCAATACCGTTACCACCCTGTGGGGCGCTGACTGGGACGGCTGCATTGTGAACCGCGTCGCCGCTCTGCTGCGCGACGTCTCTGTCACTGCGGTGGTCGCGGGCTTCTTGTCCGCACTCATCAACTTCGCTGGCCCGTTCCTCATCGTGCTCGAGGCGACCCGCGCGGCAGGCCTGGATGAAGCGCAGACGGCTTCGTGGGTATGGGCGCTGTCGATCGGTAACGGCCTGTGCAGCATCGTCCTCAGCCTGTTCACTCGGATTCCCGTGATCGTGGCCTGGTCGACCCCGGGGGCTGCGCTGCTGATTGCGTCGCTTGGAGGGTTCAGCTTCGCGGAGGCTGTCGGTGCGTTTCTTATCGCCTCGGTCGCGGCGGCAATCTTCGGGTGGACAGGTTGGTTCGGTCTGCTGCTGGCGAGGGTACCGGGCCCGGTGCTGCAAGCACTGCTCGCAGGCATCCTCTTACCTTTCGTTGTCTCGGCAGCCGAGGCCTTTACCAGCGCACCGCTGATCGCGAGCAGCATCATCCTGACGTTCTTCATCGGCAAGCGACTCTTCGACCGCTACGCCGTACTCGCGGCGCTCTCAGTCGGGCTGCTCGTAACCTGGGCAACGAGCTCGTTTACGCAGATCACCCCAACCCTCACCCTGGGCGGGCCGGTCTTCACGATGCCCGAGTTCACCCCTGCCGCGCTCGTGAGCGTCGCGCTGCCGCTGTTCATCGTCACGATGGCCTCGCAGAACGCGCCCGGCCTTGCGCTGCTGCACTCTCAGGGCTACTCAGTGAACGACCGGCTGCTCGTCGGCTCAATCTCGACAGTCTCAGCAATCCTGGCTCCATTCGGTGCGCACGGCATAAATCTCGGGGCGATCACCGCGGCCATCGCAATCGGCCCGGAATCGAACCCCGACAAGACCAAGCGTTATGTCGGCGGGCTCTCCGGCGGCATCACATACCTGCTGGTCGGCTCCTTCGGCGGAGTGCTCGTGGCCGGGTTCCAGGCGATCCCAACAGAAACCGTCTCCGTGGTCGCAGCCGTCGCGCTCCTGAGTTCCGCACTCACCGCCCTCAAGGGTTCCATGAGCAGCGACAACACACAGACAGGGCTCGCAGCGATCACCACCCTCGCCGTCACCATGTCCGGCGTCGTGCTGTTCAGCGTCGGCGCAGCCTTCTGGGGTCTCCTCGCAGGCAGCGCCGTCTACCTCATCCTCAGGGTCGCGAAACCCAAGACCGACGCATCCGTTTCACCGCAAGCAGTCACGTCTTCCCGATAGCGACTCGGCGTTCTCGCGCTACCTGGCGCATCACCCCCATCACAGAAAAGGAGCCATTCATGGCATCAACCACCGTCCCGACGATCCGCTTCCTCGCACCCGCCGACGAGCAACGCTGGCGCGAACTGTTCCGCGCCTACCGAGTCTTCTACAAGCTCGAAGAGTCAGAAGACGTCGTTTCCACTGCCTGGGGCTGGTTCATGGACCCCAAGCACGAGTGCAACGCTCTCGTTGCCGAAATCGACGGCGAGATCCTCGGCTTCGCACACCACCGGCGCATGTCTTCGCCCTACACCGCGACCAGCGGCATCTTCCTCGACGACCTCTTCACCACCCCCGAAGCACGAGGCAAAGGCATCGGCCGCGCCCTCATCGGCAGGCTCACCGACATGGCCCACGCCGAAGGCCGCGCATTCGTGCAGTGGATGACCGCAGACGACAACCACACTGCCCAGGGGCTCTACAACACCCTCGCGACCCGCACGAACTGGCTCGTCTACGAGACCCAACCCACCAACTAGGCGAGGCGAAACACGGTGACGCCCGTGAACCAGCCGTGTGGGAGGGACGGGGCACCTGCTCCTGATGGTGCTCTGCCATCACCCCAAGGAGACGGGCTGCCTGTCTCGTACAGCACGCAGGAGGAAACGGATGAGCGTCGAAGTGCTCCACACGGATGCCGCACACGAACCAGGGGCGGGGTATCCGCCGGGGAGGGCACTCGCCCGGTGGGTGGCGATGCTGCTCACTGGGCTGCTCATGATCACCGGCCTCGCCATCGGCGCAGCCTCCCCCGCGCAGGCGGCGACCCCCGGGCCCGGCTTCGGCGACCCGTACGGGCCGAATGGGTCGATCGGGGCGTTCATCGCGAACGACGGCACCCAGGTGTACTGCATGGATCTCATCGCAGTGCCCCCGTGGGGCAACACCACCGGACCTGTGACGGTCGAGGAACTGAACTCGCACAGCGGTTTCAACCTGACCGCGACGGAGCTGGCGAAGCTGAACTACGTCATGGCGATGTGGGGGCAGTCCGCAGATCCGCACATCACCGCTGCGGTGCAGCTGTATGTGTGGTCGGTCACAGACCCCGTCCCTTACAACTCGCACGGCATGTCCGGTGACGACTACTACGTCGCCCGGGCACCTGCGGCGAACCGTCCGCAGATCCTCGCGAACCTCGCGCAGATGCGGGCGCAGGCCGACGCGAACCATGCGGTGAACCCGCAGGTGTCGGTCTCGATCGACATGGCCGACCAGTACGCAGGAACGCTCACCGTGTCGGCATCTCCGTCGAGCCTGTCCGGGACGGTGACGCTCACGAACGCGGTGTTCGCGAACGGGCAGTCCACCAGGGCTCTCGGTGCAGGCAGCTTCCCGATCACCGGCACCCCCGCCGACGGGGTGCCCTCCTACCGGATCGAAGCGTCCGCAACCGTACCTGCTGCGGGGCTCGGCGCGCGCGTGAACCTCTACGACACACCCGGTCAGCAGCGGCTGCTCGGCGGAGCTTCCCCGATGGGGCTCGACGCGCACACCCGCACCCCGGTGATCGAGCTGGACTTCCAGCCCACGATCACCACTCAGGTCTCCTCCCGGTACGTCGCGGAGGGTGACACGTTCGCCGACCAGGTCACCGTCGGCCTGTCCAAGGGCACCTGGATTCACCTCGACGGCACCCCGGTCCCGGTGAACGCGGTCGGCACCCTCTACGGGCCGTTCGATGAGCAGCCAGCCGAAGCCGACACCGCCCCCGCAGGCGCCCCGGTGGCCGGGGAGGTGGAGCTGACGCTCACCGGCGCGGGCGTGTACGACGCCCCGGCGACGATCACAGCTCCCGAGTCCGGGTTCTACACCTGGGTGTGGGAGATCGACAAGGACGCGCAGGGGCAGTACGCGAAGTACCTCACCGACTCCGTGCGTGACAGGTTCGGGCTGGTGCCCGAGACCAGTGTGGTCCCGTTCCAGCCGGTCGCGGTGTCCGAGGCCGATCAGCGGCTCGTCGTCCCCGGCGACTCGGTGACCGACACGATCACCGTGTCCTCGAGCAACGGCGCCTGGTTGAAGATCGGCGGGGAGCACATCCCGGTGATCTTCGAGGGCACCCTCTACCAGGTGCCCGGCACGCTCCCGCCCGTCCAGTCCTCCACCGTCGACCCGGCCGCGGTGCCGGTCGGCGAGGTGACGATCACCGCGGACGGCCCCGGCGTCTACACTTCTCCGGAGGTGACCGTCCCGAACGCGGGATTCGTGACCTGGGTGTGGCAGGTGCGTCTCGCCGCGCAGCCGGAAGAGCTGCGGGACTACCTCGCCGGTGACTGGATCGACGAGTACGGCATCCCTGTGGAGTCGACCAGCGTCCGGCACCCGATCGAGACGACGAGTCAACTGCGCGAGTACAACGTCCACGAGGGTGGGCGCGCGTTCGACACGATCGTCGTGTCCGGGTTCCCCGACAACCACCCCGACTTCGAGGGCGACGGCTACTGGGGAGCGGATACCGAGACCATCACGCACACCGTGTACGGGCCGTTCGCCACGGACACCGTCCTCACTGACGACCTCGACCTCGAGGGCGCACCCGTGCTGACCACCGTGGAAACGGAGGCGCGCAACGGGGTGTACCAGATCGGGTACACCGACGAGGACCGGATCACGCCGACCGAGCCGGGCTACTACGTCGTGGTGAGTTCCTTCGACGGTGACGACCGGGTGCAGCCGTACCAGTCGTCACCGGCGGACATTCGGGAACGGTTCTTCGTCCCGGAAGAGCCCGAGTACGAGGCTCCGGTGTCGGTGATCACGCAGGCGACCCCGGAGGCGCTCGTCGGGGAGCCGTTCGAGGACACCGCCCTGGTGCAGGGCACGATCCCCGAGGGCGCGTACCTCGTGTTCCGCGCCTATGGACCCGAACCCGCCGATCAGTCACCGCTGTGCGAGGCGGAGCCGTTCTACGTCAGCGACGAGATCCCGGTCACGCAGCCAGCTGTCTACTCCTCCGGGACCACTTCTGTGGAGTCGGCGGGGAAGGTGTACTGGATCGAGACGCTCTACGACGCCGACGGTGAAGTGCTCTCCGAAGGCACCTGCGGGGCACCCGGTGAGACCACCGTCATCACCGAAGGCGAGAAGCTCGAGGTGACGACGAAGGCGGTCGCGAACGTGGTGCTCGGTGAGCCCGCGCACGATGTCGCGATCGTCACCGGCCCGGTGCCCGAGGGCACCACCCTCGTGTTCGAGGCTTACCGACAGGACGGCGACGTGGCAGTGTGCGAGGCGGACAACCGTGTGTTCGACACCTGGGAGTCTCCGATCGCGGTGACCGGGCCAGGTGAGTATGCCTCCGCCGAGGTCGTGTTCGACAAGGTCGGCACCTACTTCTGGATCGAGACGTTGCTCGACGCGAACGGTGAGAGCATCCACCGCGGACTCTGCGGTGCTCCGGGCGAGACGACCGTCGTCAGTGAAGTGCCGGTCACTCCCGAGACCCCCGGTGAGGACACCCCGCAACGGGAACTCGCGCAGACCGGGGCCGACGGGTGGCTGATCGGAGTCGGTGCCGCTGCGGCGCTGAGCCTCCTCGCCTCCGGAGCACTGCTGCTGTTCGGGCGCCGTCTCGCCCAGCGCCGCGAAGACGCCGAGAACACGGAAGGGGGTGAAGAGACCGAGTTCGTAACCCTCGAGGAACTGCTCAACGAGTAGCCTCAGGAAGAGAAGCACGAGTCCGCTGCGGCGGCCCGACCTCCTGCGAGAGGAGCGGGTCAGCCGCAGCGGATCTTTCTGTGCGGCACATGGATTCTCAGCCACACCATGAAGAACGCGGGTTCTCTAGGAGACGAGGGGCCTCTTCTCCGAGCTAGAAGTACGGCTGACCGTAGTTGAATCTTCGGCGGGCTATTCTGGTGCTATGTCGGTCTCTGAGTTATCTGCGAGCGCCCAGGACTATCTGAAGGCCGTGTGGGCGTTGGCGGAGTGGTCGGAGACCCCGGTAACGCCGAAACTGATGGCGGATCGGATGGGGTTGAAGCTCTCCTCGGTGTCAGACGCGGTTCGGAAGCTCACCGAGCAGGGCCTTCTCGAGCACGCCCCGTACGGTGCGGTGACGTTGACCGAGGAAGGGCGGGTGCACGCGGTAGCGATGGTGCGCAGACATCGTCTGATCGAGACGTTCCTGGTGGAAACGCTCGGGTATCGGTGGGATCAGGTGCATGACGAGGCCGAGACGCTCGAACACGCTGTATCCGATTTCATGATCGAGCGTCTCGCTGAGCTGCTCGGGCATCCTGATCGCGACCCTCACGGTGACCCCATCCCCTCTGCGGACGGCACCGTCGCACGCCCCAACGCGATCCACTTGACCGGGCTGATGCCGGGGCAGCGGGCGCGGGTGGAGCGGATCTCCGACGATGATCCGCAGTTGCTACAGTTCTTCGCAGAGAACGGCATCCGATACGGCACCGTACTCGAAGCGCACCCGAGCACCCCCTATTCAGAGGCGATCGAGGTGCTTGTCGAGGGTCGGACAGAGAGGCTCGCACTGGGGCGCGCAGCCACCGATGCGGTCTGGGTGGAGGAACTAGCCTGACCCGGGTTCTGGTGTTCCTTCCCGTCCGATCTTGCGGTGAAGATTCGGTAGGCGGCCTGGACTCCGATCGTGTGCGCTCCCTTGTCGCACATCAAGTCGATCACCCCGGTCGCGTGATCCATCTGCTCGACGCGAACAATCCGCCCCGGGGTGAGGCCGAGGGCATCAAAGCGGTCGAGTAGCGCGGAGTCGGTATCGGAGACGCGCAGGATCTCAAGCTCCACACCGCTGCGCTGTTCGCTCAACGGACGGCCCTGCCGTACGGTCGATTCGCCGGTTCCGGGTATCGGGTTACCGTACGGGTCGGTCTGCGGCGAGCCCGCGACCGCGTGGAGGCGGTTGGCAAGGTCGTCGTGGAGCACCGGCAGGAGCCCATCGGCTTCCCTGGCGACCTCCGGCCAGGGGTAGTCGAGCACCTGGTACAGGAATGCGCGGGTGATGCGGTTGTGTCGGACCACTGCGAGGGCG
This sequence comes from Microbacterium sp. NPDC078428, assembly GCF_044542535.1. Taxonomy (NCBI): domain Bacteria; kingdom Bacillati; phylum Actinomycetota; class Actinomycetes; order Micrococcales; family Microbacteriaceae; genus Microbacterium; species Microbacterium sp. NPDC078428. Next base: position 14,147 of record NZ_JBITUP010000012.1, on the reverse strand, counting down.
AGCTGTTCGCCCTTGAGGGTGAGTTCGATCGGCCCGTAAGGTTTGTGCCGGATCAGCCGCGCGTCCGCGAGCGAGCGAACGGTCTGCGAAACCGTTGCAGGCGCCTTCGCGAGCCGTTCGGTGAGCGCCGTGACGCCGACGCGGACGCGCTCTTCATGCTGCAGAATCCAGATCGCCTTGAGATAGGGAATGATCGTGGCATCACGCGGGGTCGGCACGGATCCTCCTTCACGGTGACGACGCCACTGCGTATTCACGCACGTTGCGATGGCGCCGCTGGCGGAGCCGCGTGGCCACAAGCACGACGCCGAACACGAGTCCATAGAACACCGACATGCCTGCGCTTGTCGCGGCGTCGAACACATACGCGAGCCAGAACCCGGCGAGTGCCCCGGCGACGGCGATCCCCGCGGTCAGGGCGATCATCACCGGCAGGCGCGTGCTGAGCAGATACGCCGTGGCTGCCGGCACCACGACGAGCGCGATCACAAGAATCGCACCTGCCGCGTTGAACGCGGCCGTAACGGTGACCGAGACGAGGAACATGAACGCCGTGTTCAACAGACCTGCCCGGACACCGAGGCTGGTCGCGAACTGGGCGTCGAAGGTCGTGACCTTCAGCTTCGAGTAGTACAGGCCCAGGAACGCCAGGTTCACGAGGAGCACGCCGAGCATTACATACAGGTAGACCGGCCCCCACGAGACCCCGCCGATCACGAGTTGCTCCCAGGCTGCGAGGTTGAGGTCGCCCACGAGCACGGCATGGGTGTCGAGGTGGACGTTCGCGAAGTTCAGGGTGACGAGGATCACGCCGCCGCTGAACAGCGCCGGGAAGATCAGCCCTTGCGAGGCGTCCCCGGTGAGGAGCCCGGTGCGGGAGAGCCACTCGCTGCCCAGCACGACCACGAGACCGGCGAGGGCAGCGCCGAGGATCAGCAGCGGGGAGTCGAGGTTGTGGGCGAAGAAGTAGCCGACGACGATGCCGGGCAGCACGGCATGGCTGATCGCGTCGACGAGCATCGAGTTCTTTCGCAGGACCACGAACACCCCCGGGAGAGCGCAGGCGAGGGCCGTGACGACGGCGAGCAGCGTGGTGCCGAGAACGAAGCTCATCGGAGGACTCCTTCCGCGGGTGCAGACGCGAGTAGCAGTTCCCGCTTCAAGGCCGCGCGTGCGCGAGTGCGGGAGATGGCGCGGGTGATGATGCTGCGCCGTGGCGAGAAGAGCAGCGAGACGAGGAAGATTGCGAACAGCGTGAGCACGATCAGCGGCCCAGTCGGAACCTTGCCGAGCACGATCGAAAGGTACGCGCCGACGCCGCTGCCGACCGCACCGAACACGGCGGACAAGGCGACCATGCCCGGCAGGGTGCGGGTCCATTGCCGAGCAGCGGCCGGCGGGGTGACGACGAACGCGACCATGAGCACGAGGCCGACCGCCTTCACGCCGATCACAGTCGCGATCACGATCGTGGTGAACATGAGGGTATCGATCGTGCGCGCCCTGAACCCGAGCACCGTGGAGTGATCCGGGTCGAAGGTGCGCAGCGCGAACTCCTTCCAGAACACCAGCATCAGAGCGAGCGCGAGGGCACCCACGGTGATGCTCGTCGTCAGGTCGGCGATCGTGATCACCGAGGCGTTGCCGAACAGGTAGTCCTGGATGCCGCCCTTGCCCGGGAAGGCTCCGTTCGCGATGATCCGCATGAGCAGCATGCCGCCGCCGAAGAAGACCGTGAGCGACACCGCCATCGCGGTGTCGATGCGGATCTTCGACACCCGCGAGACCCCGTTGGCGAAGAGCACCGCGAGCGTTCCGACGATGACCGCGCCGATGATCAGTGCGATCATGTTCCGCCCATCCGCGCCCAGCACGACGACCGCCGTCAGGAACGCGAGCAGCGTCCCGGGCAGCGCCGCATGCGAGATCACGTCGCTGATGAGCGACTGCTTCCGCAGATAGGCGAAGCTCCCGAGCGCACCCGCAACCAGGCCGATGGTCATGGTGCCGAAGAACACCATCCGGTAGGTGTGGTTCCCGAGAAACTCGATCAGGCTCACGACGCGAACTCCAGGAACGCGTCGTCGCCTGCCGTGACCTCGTACGCGGTGCGGATGTTCTCGCGCGTGAACGATTCGTCAGCCGGCCCCGAGGCGACGACGCGGCGGTTCAGCAAGGTGACGTGGTCGCAGTAGTCGCGCACGGTCGCGAGGTCGTGGTGCACGATCACGACCGTCTTCCCCTGCTCTCGCAGGGTGTGGAGCACGGAGACGATGGCCTGCTGGCTCTTCGCGTCGATGCCCTGGAACGGCTCGTCCATGAAGTACAGATCCGGGGCCTGCACCAGCGTGCGGGCGAGGAACACGCGCTGGCGCTGCCCACCCGAGAGCTCCCCGATCTGATGGGAGGCGAGATCCGGGATCCCCGTCTGCTCGAGTGCCGCGACCGCCCGGGCGCGCTCTCGCTTTCCGGGGCGGCGGATCCAGCCAAGGGAGCCGTAGGTGCCCATCGTGACCACATCGAGCACCGTGGTCGGGAAGTCCCAGTCGACACTGGTCGACTGCGGCATATAGCCGACCCGTTTCCGCGTGCGTGCGAGGGGCTGCCCGAAGAACTCGGAAGTGCCGGTCAGGGGCTTCACGAGGCCGAGCATCGCCTTGATGAGTGTGGACTTCCCGGCCCCGTTCGGGCCGACGACCCCCATCACCACCCCCTGGGGCACGGCGAAGTCGACGCTGCGCAGCACCGGCTCCGCCCGGTAGGCGACGGAGAGGCCCCGGGCGCTGCAGGCGAGGGCGGCACCCGGGGAGGCCGGGGCTCCAGTGGGAGCCCCGGCCTCGTGAACGGTGTCGGTCACGGTCACTGCCCCGCGGTTCCGAGTGCCTCGGCCACCGCGCGCGCGTTGTGCGAGAACGCACCGATATAGGTGTTCACCGGGTCCTCCGCACCGAGGGAGTCCGCGAAGAGCTCCTCGCCCGAGACCTCCACCTGCCAGCCCAGCGACCGCACGGCTTCCTTCAGGCTGGTGATGGCCTGCGGGTTGGCCTGGTTGTCCTGGAAGATCACCGGCACCTCGTTGTCTGCGATCAGCTGCGCGAGCTCCGACAGCTCCCCCGCACTGAGCTTGGCCTCGGTGGAGACGAAGTCCGTGGCGTGCACCTCCAGGTCGAAAGTCTGCCCGAAGTAGTTGAACGCGTCATGCCCGGTGATCAGGATCCTCGGCTCGATCTTCCCGTCGCCGAGCAGTTCGTGCGCCTCGGCGACCACCGCATCGATCTCCTCGATGTACGCCTCGGCGTTCGCCGTGTACTCGGCCGCGTTATCCGGGTCGATCTCGCCGAGCTTGTCCGCGACGTAACCGACGACGAGCGTCCACGCTTCGGGGCTGTTCCAGACGTGCGGGTCATGCAGAGCGTTGCCCTGATCGTCGGTCTCGGGCCAATCCAGCAGCAGCTCTGCGGGGAGCTGGTCGCCGACGGCGAGCTGCGTTTCTCCCAGGCTCTCGAGCTGGTCGATCATCTGCGCCTCGAGGTGCAGGCCGTTCCAGAACACGACGTCGGCGTTCTGGATCGTCTCGATGTCCTTCGTCGACGGCTGGTAGGTGTGCGGGTCGCCGCCCGGCCCGACCATCGTGGTCACCTCGGCATCGGGGCGATGTTCGCGACCGCGTCGGCAAGGTACCCGGTGGTGGCGTAGACCTTGAGCGGGTCGCCGTCACTGCCGGGCTCGGGGGTGCCGGTGCCCCCGCAGGCGGTGAGGCCGAGGGCGGCAATCGCTGTGATCGCGACTCCGGTGAGGAACTTCCTGGTGATCTTCAAGAGATGCAGCCTTCCTGTATCAGTGGGTGTTGAGATGGGTCGATCCAGTGCCGGATCAGGGATGCTCGTTGTCGACCGAGGCCGCTTGTGCGGTGAGGGCGGCGCTGAGGGCCTGGTGGGCGTCCCAGATCTCGCGCGGCACATCGGGCAGGCCCTGGAGGTGCTCCTGCCGATGCTGTGCTTCCTCGATCCAGCGCTTCGTGTCGATTCGCAGCAGCCTGTCGAGATCCCCTGCAGGGATGTCGAGGCCTGTGAGGTCGAGTTCCTCGGCCGTGGGGATGACCCCTACTGGTGTGGGCTGCCCGTGGGCATGGCCTGCGCGGTAGCGCATGAGCCAGTTCAAGGCGCGGAGGTTTTCGCGGTAGCCGGGCCAGAGGTAGTGGCCGTCTTCGGGGTCGCGCTGGAACCAGTTGACGTGCGCGAACACCGGAAGCTCCGTGAGCTGCCCGAGCAGGGTCAGCCAGTGCTGGGCGTAGCGGCCCTCGGAGTAGGAGAAGAAGGGGCGCATCGACATGGGGTCGTATCGGAGTTGCCCGTCGACGCCCTCGGCCGCGAAGGTCGCCTCCGCCCCGAGGGTGAGTCCGTCGTAGACCCCGACGGTGAGGTCGTCGATGGCCCGGATGAGGGGTTCGCGGTCGCGGGTGCGTCCGCCGAAGATGATCGCGTCGATCACGACGCCGGCCGGGTCAGCGGCGTCGGCGGCGAGATTCGGGATCTGTGCGAGCGGGATGGTGAAGCGGCTGTTCGGGTGCGCCCACGGGGCATCCTGCTGGTCGGGAGCGCGGTCGGCGATCGGGGTGCCGGTCCAGTCGAGCCAGCCGTCGAGTGCGGCGGGCGGCTCTGGGGTGAGTCCTTCCCACCAGACCTCGCCGGTGAGGTGGTTGTAGGCGGTGTTCGTGAAGATCGTGCCGGAACTTTCCTCGATCGCGGCCATGGCGGTCGGGTTCGTGCGCTCATTCGTGTCTTTCGCGACCCCGAACGCGCCGTTCTCGGGGTTGATGGCGCGCAAGCGGCCGTCGTCGTCGATCCACATCCAGGCGATGTCGTCGCCGTAGAAGTCCACCCGGTACCGCTCGCCGAGCGCGTCCGGTGGCAGGGTCATAGCGAGGTTGGTCTTGCCCGAGGCGCTCGGAAAACCGCCGCAGACGTGAGTGATGACGCCGGTGTCGAGGTCGCGGATGCCCAGCAGCAGGAACTGTTCCGCGAGGAACTTCCCGGAGGTGTAGCCGTCGTAGGAGGCCTGGCGCAGGCCGTGGGCGATCTTCCCCAGCAGCGCGTTCCCACCGTACGCGGAACCGTAGTGGAGGATCGTGCGCTCATCGGCGACGGTCGCGAACAGACGCGCATCCTCGGGCGTGCCATGCCCGAGCGATTCGGGATCACCGGTGACCTGCACGCCGCGCACGAAGAAGTCCGGGTCGGTGAGCCCGTCGAAGTGATCGAGGCCGACGCGGGCCATGCGGATCATCTGCAGCACGACCGTACGGTCATCGGTGAGCTCGACCCCGGCGGCGTAGCCCGCGAGGGGCGTGCCGGGCGGGGCCATCAGGTAGGGGACGACGTACATCGTCTTCCCGCGAGACGCGCCGCGCATCCGCTCGGTGATGAGCGGCTTCACCTCGTTTGCGGGCTGCCAGTTGTTGTATCGGCCACGATCGGCGGGGTCCGAGGTCGCGACGACGGTGCGCTCCTCGGAACGCGCCGTGTCCTTCGGATGGGATCTGGCGTAGTAGCGGCCCTTGCCTGCGGGCAGCAGTTCCCCTGCGGCGAGGGCTTCACCCAGGAGCCGCGCATCGTCGGCAGCTGAGACGAGTTCGATCCGGTCGGGCTCGGTGACCCCGGCCCACTCCTCCACGAACGTCCGGATGCTCTCGTTCCGAATCTCGGCAGGAATCTGGATCCGGTTCGGATCACTCATCGCACAACCTCATTCATTCTCGATGGGCGGTCTCGGCCCGCGTGGACTGGTGACGCGCCCTGCCCGCACCCCACCATGATCTGCACCTCTAACTCTAATGTTCGGTCACCCGTAGTTACAAACATGGGCGTGTCGTAGTGAGTGGCCCCCCATTCGTGCTAACACTAGATGTTGTGCCACGGCAGCGATGAATCACTACATATGGTGATTGATGTTGAGAAGGGAGTGATGTGCAGATGAGCGTGAACCGGCCGAAACCAGGACGTGGCACCCCGGTTGTGCGCGTGCTCGAGGGGGGAGAGTCGCCGGATCTGGTGTTCTTCTCGAGCGTGTCCGAGAACACCCGGCGCTTCGTCGAGCGTCTCGATCGAGGAGCGGCGCGGATCCCGTTGCGGCCCCGCGTGGAGGGCATGATCCGGGTGACCCGCCCGTTCGTGCTCATCCTGCCTACCTATGGCGGGGGCGAACGAGCAGGGGCCGTGCCGAAGCAGGTGATCCAGTTCCTGAACGACGCCGCGAACCGGGCGCTCATCCGCGGGGTCATCTCTGCCGGGAATACGAACTTCGGCGAGCACTACTGCATCGCCGGCCCCATCATCTCGGCCAAGTGCCGGGTGCCGGAGCTGTACCGCTTCGAGCTCCTGGGCACCGACCGCGACGTCGCCCGCGTGAACGAGGGGCTCCCCGAGTTCTGGGCGCAACAGACTGTTTCACCACTGAACGAGAAGGACATCGCATGACCATCACCGCACCACCCACCACCGATACCACTCCCCATCGCCCGGTGCGCGCCGGGGTCGGTGAGCGCAAGGACTACCACGCCCTGAATGCGCAGCTGAACCTGTTCGCCGCGGACGGGTCGATCCAGTTCGATAAGGATCGTGAGGCCGCGGACGCTTACCTCACACAGCACGTCGCCCCGAACACCAGGCGGTTCGGTTCCGTGTGGGAGCGCCTGGAGTGGCTGATCGCGCACGACTACTATGAAGAGTCGTACCTGCGCGCCTACGCCCCGGACTTCGTGGAGTTGCTGCATGAGCGGGCGTCGGGTCTCGGGCACCGCTTCCAGACGTTCCTCGGCGCGTTCAAGTTCTTCACCTCCTACGCGCTCAAGACCTTCGACGGCACCACCTACCTGGAGGGCTTCGAGGAGCGCGTCATCGCGACCGCCCTGTTCCTCGGGCAGGGCGACGCGGATCTCGCTGCGCGCCTCGTCGACGAGATGCTGTCGGGTCGGTTCCAGCCGGCGACCCCGACGTTCCTGAACGCGGGCAAGGCGCAGCGCGGCGAACTCGTGTCCTGCTTCCTGCTGCGCCTCGAGGACAACCTCGAATCGATCGGCCGCAGCGTGAACTCTGCCTTGCAGCTCTCCAAGCGCGGCGGCGGAGTGGCTCTGCTGCTGACGAATCTCCGCGAGACGGGAGCCCCGATCAAGCAGATCGAGAATCAGGCTTCCGGTGTGGTGCCGGTGATGAAGATCCTCGAGGACAGCTTCAGCTATGCGAACCAGCTCGGTGCCCGGCAGGGTGCGGGTGCGGCGTATCTGCATGCGCACCATCCGGACATCATGCGGTTCCTCGATACCAAGCGGGAGAACGCCGACGAGAAGATCCGCATCAAGACCCTCTCGCTCGGCGTCGTGATCCCGGACATCACCTTCGAGCTGGCGAAGCAGAACCGCGAGATGCACCTCTTCAGCCCCTACGACGTGCTGCGCGAGACCGGCATCCCGCTGTCGGATCAGTCGGTGACCGACCGGTACGAGGAGTTCGTCGCGAACCCGCGCATCCGCAAGACGACGATCAGCGCCCGCGACTTCTTCAAGACCCTCGCCGAGCTGCAGTTCGAGTCCGGCTACCCGTATGTGCTCTTCGAGGACACCGTGAACCGTGCGAACCCACTCCAGGGGTGGGTGAACATGTCGAACCTCTGCTCCGAGATCCTCCAGGTCAATACTCCCTCGGAGTACGACGCGGCGATCGGCTACGCGGAGGTCGGACGGGATATCTCCTGCAATCTCGGATCGCTGAACATCGCGCAGACGATGGCGTCTCCCGATTTCGGGGCGACGGTCGAGACTGCGGTGCGGGCGCTCACGAGCGTGTCGGATCAGACCGATGTCGACGCGGTGCCCTCTGTTGCGGCAGGGAACGCGGCATCGCATGCGATCGGGCTCGGGCAGATGAACCTGCACGGCTACCTCGCCTCCCAGCGCATCCGCTACGGCAGCGAGGAAGGCATCGACTTCACTGACGCCTACTTCCGTGTTGTTGCCTACCACGCGCTGCGCGCCTCGAACCGGCTCGCGATCGAACACGGCGAAGCCTTCGCGGGGTTCGAGCAGAGCGACTACGCCGACGGCACCTATTTCGACCGCTACGTCGCCGATGAATGGCGGCCCGGCACCGAGCGCACGCGCGAACTCTTCACAGCGGCCGGGGTCGCGCTGCCGAGCGTCGCCGACTGGGAGCAGTTGCGCGATTCGATCCGGGAGCACGGCATCTATAACGCCTACCTTCAGGCGGTGCCGCCGACCGGGTCGATCAGCTACGTCAACCACTCGACGGCGTCGATCCACCCGATCGCGGCGAAGATCGAGATCCGCAAAGAGGGCAAGCTCGGCCGCGTCTACTACCCGGCCCCGCACATGACCGACGACAATCTCGAGTTCTTCGAGGACGCCTACGAGATCGGCCCCGAGAAGATCATCGACACCTACGCCGCAGCCACCCAGCACGTCGACCAGGGCCTCTCGCTGACGCTGTTCTTCAAGGACACCGCCACGACCAGGGATATCAACAAGGCACAGATCTATGCCTGGCGCAAGGGCATCAAGACGCTCTACTACATCCGCCTGCGCCAGCTCGCCCTCGAAGGCACCGAGATCGAGGGCTGCGTCTCCTGCGCCCTCTGACCCCACTCGACCAACTCAGAAAGACCACCAGCATGACCAGCATCGCTTTCGATCGCCCGCTCACCGAACTCTCGATCACTCCACCCGCATACCGTCACGATCCCGCAGCACGCCTCAGGCCGATCAACTGGAACCGTGTCGGCGACGACAAGGATCTGGAGGTGTGGAACCGGCTCACGGCGAACTTCTGGCTGCCCGAGAAAGTGCCGCTCTCGAACGATATTCCCGCCTGGCAGAAGATGAGTCAGGAGGAACGCACCCTCACGATGCGCGTGTTCACGGGCCTCACGATGCTCGACACGGTGCAGGCCACGGTCGGGGAGATCTGCCAGATCCAGGACGCCCGCACCGAGCATGAGGAGGCCGTCTACACGAACATCGCGTTCATGCAGTCCGTGCACGCCCGCTCCTACTCCTCCGTGTTCTCCACGCTCACGTCCACGCCGGAGATCGATGACGCGTACCGGTGGGCGGTCGGCAACGACCTGCTGCAGGAGCGCTGCAAGAAGGTGCTGCAGCACTACTACGGCCCCGACCCGTTGAAGCGCAAAGTCTCGTCGACACTGCTCTCCTCGCTGCTGCTCTACGCCGGCTTCTACCTGCCGTTGCACTTCTCTGTGCACGCCACGCTCACGAACACCGCGGACATGATCCGCCTGATCCTGCGCGATAAGGCCGTGCACGGCTACTACTCGGGATACAAGTACCAGCGCGGCCTCGAAACGCATTCGCAGGCCGAGCAGCAGGAGATGCGCGACTTCACCTTCGACCTGCTCGAAGAGCTCTACGAACTGGAGCTGCAGTACTCGGGTGAACTGTACGAGCCACTCGGCCTTATGGACGACGTCGCGGTGTTCGTGCGCTACAACGCAAACAAGGCGCTCATGAATCTCGGCTACCCCGGGAGGTTCTCACCCGAGGAGACCGAGGTGAACCCCGAGATCCTCGCCGCACTCTCCCCCGGCAGCGATGAGAATCACGATTTCTTCAGCGGCTCAGGGTCGAGCTATGTGATGGGCAAGGGAGAGGACACCACCGATGCCGACTGGGATTTCTGAGCCGGCGCCCGATCCGATGCCGCGCCCCGACGACGGTGCCTGGCTTGAGACGATCGCACTGTTCGAGGCGATCCGCGAAGGCAACCAGCCCGCCGCTCACCGACTCCTGAGCAGCAGCGCGAAACGTGACGCCGTGCTCGGAGGCCTGTTCTCCATGCTCGGAGTGTTCCTGCGCGGCGAGGACGCCTCAGGCCGGGCAAAGCTCGACCACTTCATCGAGGCCTCTCACCGTGCGGGGCCGCCGCCGGCATTCGGAGCGCGCCCGTTCCCCCACCCATCGACTCCTGAGCCGCCGACAGGCGTTGTCAGCTGAACCATCGAAAGAGAGCACCACCCATGACCAAGCACGTCAGCGTGATCGTCGGGAGCCTGCGCCGCGGCTCCTTCGCCCGCAAGATCGCACAGAACGTTCTCCCGATGTTCCCCGAAGGCTATGAAGCTCGGATCGTGGAGATCCGCGACCTCCCCCTTTACGACTTCGACTACGACGACCCCGAGGTCACCGACAAGCCAGTACCGGCCGAGTACACGGCGTTCCGGGAGACGATCACGTCCTCCGCCGGGGTGCTCTTCGTCACACCCGAGAACAACCGCACCATCCCGGCATGCCTGAAGAACGCCGTCGATATCGGCTCCAAGCCCAACAGCGACGTCGCCTGGAAAGGGCTGCCAGTCGGGATCATCAGCCACTCCGTTGGACGCATGGGCGGCTACTCCTCCCAGAAGAATCTGCGGCTCGCGCTGTCCTACTTCGATATGCCCACCGTCGGACAGCCGGAAGTGTTCCTTTCACAATCACCGGATCTCTTCGACGGCGGAGAAGAGATCATAAGTGACTCCACCGTCGCTTTCTTGCAGGGCTATATCGACCGGCTGTCCCAAGTAATCCAGGGGAACAGCCGCAGCTAATCGAAGAGGGCCCGCAGAACCTTGGCGTATAGGAAAGGTGTATTCCAGGGTACTGATGGGCGACTCTGCTGCAGGCTGATCTGCTGAGAGTGGATATCGACTCTCAGCGACTCGACGCGGGTCACGATGGATGCATGAGTGATTCCCCGAAGCCACCGTTGTTCACCGAGGCCGTGCGGCGTGAGTTCTACGAGCGTCGTGTGCTGGTGCTCGATGGTCCGTTGGACGACGACAACGGTACGTTGCTCGCCACGCAGCTCATCACCTTGGCGACGGAGGACTCGTCTACCGATATCGCACTGTGGATTCACTCTCCCGGCGGCTCAGTGCCCGCGATGCTCGCGATCCGAGACATCATACGCACGATCCCGAACGACGTGTCCACGCTCGTGTTCGGCATCGCCTACAGTGCCGGGCAGTTCCTGCTCTCGGCCGGCACGAAGGGCAAACGGAAAGCGCTCCCGCATGCGCGGGTGCTCATGCATCAGGGGTCGGCGGGAATCGGAGGAGCCGCTGTCGATATCGCTCTGCAAGCAGACGACCTTCGTCACACCCGCGATACCGTGCTCGGCCTGATCGCCGAAGACACCGGGCAGCCGGTCGAGCGGATCTTCGAGGACTCGTTGCATGACCACTGGTACTCGGCGGAGCAAGCCCGCGAGTACGGGTTCATCGACACCATCGTGACCTCCTTCGATGACTATCGCCCGCAGCAGCGTCGCATCGCCGCCGGATTCGCGCACACCCAGGAGGGCGCAGCCTCATGAGCAGCTACACCATCCCGAACGTCATTGCGCAGCATCCGCGCGGTGAGCGCATCATGGACGTCTACTCGCATCTGCTCACCGAACGGGTCGTGTATCTGGGAACCGGGATCGACGCGGGCGTCGCGAACGCGCTCATCGCGCAACTCTTGTACCTCGAAGCCGACAGCCCGGAGCGCGACATCCAGCTCTACATCAACTGCGAGGGCGGCGACCCGAGCGCGATGCTCGCGATCTACGACACGATGAAGTTCATCAAACCCGATGTGGCAACCACCTGCGTGGGGCAGGCTGTCTCGGTCGGCGCGGTGCTCCTTGCCGCCGGTGCGCCCGGGAAGCGGGCCGCGCTCCCGCACGCCCGGATCGTGCTCCACCAACCGGCCGCACAGGGCCGGGGAACGATCCCCGACCTGATCCTGCAAGCCGATGAGGTGATCCGACTACGAGCGGACATCGAAGGAGTCCTCGCGCACCACACCGGGCAGAGCGTGGAGACCCTACGCGCCGACACCGACCATGATCGAGTCTTCACCTCAACCACGGCCCGCGACTACGGCCTGCTGGATCAAGTGATCGCCGAACGATGAAGCCGACTCGGCTTCTCCCATGCCTACAGCGTTACGCGGCCAGCGCGAAGCTCGCCTGCGACGCGCACAGCTGCGCAGCGGGCGGGCTGATCGCTGCGAGCGACCGCGCGACGTCGCGCGTCAGATCGAGCAGTGTGGTGTCCAATGCGCCGCTGACGGCGGAGATGATCTCGCTTGACGGTTCCTTGCGGCCGCGCTCGATCTCTGACAGGTACTGCGGGGAAACTCCAGCACGGGTTGCCACGTCATTCAAGGTGTCGCCGAGGTCGTTTCTGCGTTCGCGGAGTTGTTCTCCCAGCATCTGCCGCCACAGCGGTTCCCGCACCGGTGCCGCTTCACACGTGCGCTCGATCGGACTCCGGTCAGCGTCGTTCGCTGGTCCAATCGCGGGAATGTCGGCCATGCTTCATCCTAAGACGCCGTGCCTGTTCCGAAGGGGTATTTCTGCTCACAGCAGAGAACCGCGATGAGAAGCTGTCACTCGCGGATCATCAACACCTCGAGTGGCAATCGGCTCCCGCCGCCGGCGGGGGTGATGTGCGCCTGTCAGGAAGGGTCGAGCAGCTGGCGGGCAAGTTCGACGTGCATGGCGATGATCGGGTCTGTGTCTTCTCGGTAGCGTTCAATCAGCTTGGTCAGCGTCATGTTTGCGGTTTGCTGGCCATGGAGTCGTCGATTTCGGAGCCCCTGGAGCATTCTGCGCTGGGCGTCGATACGACGGATCTCCGGGGCCTCGTCCTCGCCGAACAGGTGCGTGAAGCACCGATCGAAATCCGTCCAGTCCGCCTGGGTGTCGGCATTATCGAGCCAGTAGTGCATGAGTACATGCGCAACCCAGATCCTGCCCCCGGGCGCCGGGTCGCTGCCGAAGTCGCTGATGAACTGCCGCAGGGTGGGGTTGTCAGACGGATGCGTTTCCGGGTCACGGGAGAGTCGGCTGCGCCAGAATCCGGCTTGAGCGAGCTTCTCCCGGTCGATGCTGTCACCGGAGTGCGCCCATCCTTCCTGAATGCGATCAAGCTGTGCCTTGGCACTCGCATAATCTCCCTCACGGATCAGGTTGTCGACGTGATCGAACTCGGAGCTGTTCGGAGTGGCACCATGGAGGTCGCTGGCCTCCGGGGCACCGAGAACTTGCCAAGGCTGGCGCACGGTTCGGCCAGTGGAGCGTGCGGTTGAGCTGTCAGCCATCATCGTCTCCTCATTGCGGGCTGGATACGGGAACACCAGTCACGGCGCCGCTGGTGAAGCCTTCTCAGGAGAGCAGGCGCAGTTCCTTTGCCCGACGCACGATTTCCGGTCGCCCGCTGACTTGCAGTTTGCGTGACAATGCCCGTACATGTGTTTTGACCGTGTTGGCGCTGAGGAAGTGGCGTTCGGCGAGTTCCATAGTGCTCAGCCCTTCTCGCAGCCCCTCGAGAATGTCCTGCTCACGTTTCGTGAGCGCGGGGACGTGCGTTTCGTTCGAGAGAAGCATTCGGGATCTGATGGTGCCAGTGATCTGTGCCGCCCGAGCGGCATGTTGCAGTGCTTCGGAGTGCTCTTCGAGCATCGAGATCTCTTCCGCGGGGATCAGCGTCGCCGATTGTGCGACCAGTGCCGGGTCGCGCTCGAGAAGCGCATCGAGGGTGTGTCTTGCTGCCTCGCGTCGGTCGAGGCGCATCAGCGCCTGGGCGCGGAGCAGGGCGACCATGACCTCTATCCGGTCACCCCACCCGATCTTCACCTTGTCGAGATGGTCTAGGGCGTCTTGGTTCCGGTTGGTCAGGAGAGCCGCGAAGGCTGCGAGCATTGACGCGGACGGTTCCGGTATCTCGGCCCGGCTGGCCATCTCGATGGCGTGTGAGATGTCGCCCGAGAGCGCACCTCTGAGAGCATCCATCCCATCTCGTACGATGCGCGGCAACTCGTAGTTCGCCAATGGTCTCCGCGGTCCGGGCGGTGGGCCCTCTTGGGGGATACTCGCGATCCGAGCATGGAGTCTGGTGAATCGCTCGTCGATCTGCCGGAATGCTTCGAGTTCTTCGAGGAGTTCGATGTCTGGGCTGACCAGCGCACGGAACCCCACCGGCTGGTGATCAATACCCCCGTTACTTTGTTCGTAGCTCCTGACCCGCGAGGATGAGGAGCAAGGCAGCCAGCCGGGACCGGCATGATTGTTGCCCCCTGTCGTACCAAT
>NZ_JBITUP010000011.1:0-40367 GCF_044542535.1 Microbacterium sp. NPDC078428 | reverse complement strand
GCTCTACGCGATGCTCAGAACCGGCAGCATCTACCAACCCAAAACCAGGTCAGAGACCGCTCTCGCGGCTTGACAAACCTCATAGGGGCACCCCCCCGCATTTTCACCACCCCGGAGGACGTTCAAGAGTTGCGCTGCGAGCCGGGAGCGATGATCCAGGAGTTGCTCGCCCAGGGCGGGGCCGAGATCGACCGGGTCTTTGGGGAGTGTCCGGCACGAAAGGAAGGTGAGGACAGCGAGGGTCTTCGCCTCGGCAAGGGTAACCACTTGTTCTTCAATGGCGGACTCTTCGAGTTCAACAGCGCGCGCAAGCACGATGTTGGCTTGGCGAACGGCAGCCGCACGATCCGAGAGTTTGGCGAGCAACGCACCCCTCGTCGCAAGCGACATCAACGCGGCGTATGGGGAAGGGGCGCGCTTCGCAATGCGGGCGAGACGATCGATGCATTCGTACAGCTGGTCACGGTCGGATTCAGGCGCGAGCAGCGCAAGCAGAATATCGAGGTGAGGGTGTCGGCGCAGACGTCTCCGGGGGATGCCGGTGAGGGCGAGAACCCCTTCAGGCGTGAGGCCTTCGTACACGCTGAGGAACCGTTCCCTGGCCAGCCGATCTGCGGAGTCGAGATCGCCGGCGAACAGCCATTGTTCAAAGGCTGCAGGAGCCCTCCCCTCTCGAAGCAGCTCAAGGGCGAGCTGTCTCCGGCGGTCCTCTGCCCCGGCATTCCATTGCAGGAATGCACGCCAGGCCGAGTCTGCCCACACATATTCGTACGCGCGGATCGATTTACGCTGTCGTAGCAACGGTGAGGCGAAGAGATCATCAGCTGCCGAGCGATCAGTGTTCGGCACGATGAGGAACACTTTCTCCGCGGTGAACCGCGGGAGGAACGTCATCGTGTAATAGAGGTCTCCGAATGGTCCGGTGAGGATATCCCGAGGCGTATCGGTCAGCAGCGCTGACCGGATCGCGGCCAACGCGAACGCAAGAGTGAAGCCCTCTTTGCGTTGCGAGCCAGGGTGACGGGAGCGGTCGATAGCAATCGTCACACCGATCGGAATCCCGGCGGTTTCCTCGAACAAGCGGTGCAGTTCGTCTTCACGGAACTCCGGCTGCTGCCTATCATCCTGCGTGTGAGCTTCGTAAACCTGTTTGGTCTCTTCGAATGTGAAGACGAGTTGGTCGAGGCGAATCTCATATGGCGCTTCGATGGTCTCGGCCAGGTGCGGAAGTGGGGTGATGCCCTGCACTGACGTCGTGACCAGGCGGAGTCCGGGCACTGCCGCCATCAGCGCGAAGATCAGGTGATCAGTGCCGTCCACGACGAACCAGTCGAAGTCATCAATGAGCAGCGTGAACTGCGGTGTGCCACTCGCCTCGATGCGTTGTGTGACTTCTGCGACCGCCTGATCGATGGACGCGTCCGGGGCGAGCCCGTATTGCCGGAGAAAGTCGAAGCGGTCCTCGCCACGCTCCACCAGGGCGAACGCCTCGCCTCGCTGCTCCAGCGTCTCGGCGGCATGGGTCAAGAGTGTGCTGCGGCCCACGCCTGGCATGGACACGACCGCGACCCACCGCTGTCTGGCGTTCAGCACCTGGGTATCGAGGCGGGGCCGACGGATTGTGGGCACGGGGAATGGGCCTTCGAGGAACGGTTGCCACAGCCAGTCTGGCTGGACAATGTGCTGCGGTTCGATGCGCTGGTCAGTATCTTCCTGCTGCACATCGCCCCCTCCCATATTCGAACATTCTTTTTCCCTTATGTAGTACGGTAGCTTGGCAGGTTCTCCGCGCTGGATCTCAACGAGCCTGAAACCGAAGACAGCGAGCGATATCGGTAGTGGTGGCACGCGCGCAAGAGTCGCTTACGCGGCGCAGACGTACCAAGACCATGGCCCCCAGTCAACATTCAAGGGGAATCAGGGCGCTGCCCGGGGCGAGAGCTTTCCCACCGACCCGAGACCCAGGAATCAGCCGCAGCTTCCCGTAGCGGCCGGCACTCAACGTGGAATCCGCACGATAACGCCGCGTCCAAGGGGGAAAGGCACCTGTCCTCACGGGGCTCCACAGCCACACGACACGCTCGAGGGGGTTCACTGTCTCGTAGAAGATCACCCCTGCAACTACTCACTTCTTGGATTTGCGGGGAGTGGATGCGCAACACTCCTGCATCGCGCCGATCTGCGCACTACTTCAAGAGCTATCGGGCAAGCGTCCGAGACGGCAACGCTGCAGGGAGCTGCCCTCAACAACAGCGTCACCATACCGCCGGCCGCTTCCTCCTCGTATGAAGACCCAAGCAGGGCGGTCACCTCTAGAAGGACGCTATCGCTAGTTCCGGCGTGTAGATTTCTGCGAGCCCAGTGTTCTCGCGTCCGGGGCCACCTCTATGAGTGTTGGGAAAGCCGCTATCCACGGCAGACAGACACCCGTAGCGCGCGGCGAATACTCCCGGGAGGCGAATCCCATGCGCCCCTAGCCCGCGCTGCAAACCTGGGGAAGCCGAGAGGGGGCGGCGCCAGAGAGCCTCTCCGGCGCCGCCCCCGTAACCATGGGTTCGGCTACCTACTCGGTGATCACCTCACCTGCCTTGCGGCGGTAGAGCACGAGGGCTCCGCCTGCGAGGAGCAGGAGTCCGGCAGCGAGGACACCCAGGCCGATCCCGGCACCGCCGGTGATTGCGAGGTCGCCGGTGCGGATGACGTGGTACGGATCCTCATCGGACACCTCCTTGCCGGAGTCGACGCCCGTGCCCTTCACGGTGCTGTTGTTGGCGTGTAGGTCGTCGATCTTCAGCCCGGTGATGGTGGCGGTGCACTCGAAGGAATCACCTGGCTCGAACGGTCCCGCCCAGGTGGTGCCGGTGCTGCCGTCGGGGAAGGTGCAGACGATGTTCTCCACCTTCGCGCCGCCCCGGGTCACCTTGTCCGTCACCGAAACATCCTTGAGTGCTTCATCGCCGGTGTTGGTGATGATCATCTTGATCTTCCGGGTGTCGTCCTTGGTGCGGACGGTCTCCCGCTCGGTGTCGGCGTCGTTCCCCTCGAGGTCGATCTTCTCGATGTCGATCGACGGGTTCGGGGTGTGACCGTTGTAGTCGTCCTCATCGGTCACCGGAGTTCCCGACCAGCGGCCCTCGCCCTTCACCGTCGCCCGGTCCAGGTGGGTGGTTCCCGGCTCGACGCCGGTCAACGTCGCCTCGCAGTCGAACGATGCGCTGGGCGTGAACGGGCCGGCCCACGACGTGCCCGTCGATCCGTCGGGGAAGGTACAGACGAGCCCGTCGACCTTACCCGTGCCGTCGATGATCGTGTCGGACACCTCGATGTTCACCAGCTCCTCGTTTCCGAGGTTCGTGACCGTGAACCGGAGCTCCGTCGAACCATCGGGCAGCACGACGGACTCCTCAGCGGTATCCGCATCGTTGCCGTCCGTGTCGTATTTCTCGATATCGATCACGGGCACCTGCGGGATGAACCCGAAGTCGAGCGTGCGATCCTCATCGCCCGGGTTTGTGAGCCCCTCGGTGGTAGCGGATCCGGTCGATGAGTCCGTCTCCCGATCGCCGACACCAGGCAGGGTCGGTTCGTAGCCGTTCGGCGGCGTCACCGTGACGGTGTAGCGCTCGTCCGGGCCGAGTACCGGCAGGTTCTCGAAGAGGTACTCCCCGTTCGGGCCGGTCACCACCGGCTCCACCGGGTTGCCGTTCACATCCGTGACCGGCTGCCCGTCGGGGCCCGTGAGGGTCAGCGTGACACCCGGGATGCCGGGCTCGCCCGCATCCTGCACACCGTCCTCATCGGTGTCGAGCCACACGAAGTCGCCCACGGACACGGTCGGTACGAAGCCGAAGTCCAGGGTGTCGTCGCGAGCGCCAGGCTCGGAGAGGTCGATCTCGTCGTTATCGGTGACGGCGGTTCCAGTGGAGGAGTCCGTGCCCCGATCGCCCTGCCCGGTCTTTGCGGGCTGGTACCCGTCGGGCGGTGTGACCGTCACCGTGTAGGTCTCGTCGCCTGAGAGCGCGGGCAGGTTCTCGAACAGGTACTCTCCGTTCGGGCCGGTCACCACCGGCTCCACCGGGTTGCCGTTCACATCCGTGACCGGCTGCCCGTCGGGGCCCGTGAGGGTCAGCGTGACGCCTGGGATGCCGGGCTCGCCCGCATCCTGCACACCGTTGTTGTCGGTGTCGGACCAGACGTAGTCGCCCACGGAGACCACACCGATGAACCCGAAGTCGAGCGTGTCATCACGCGCACCGGCCTCGGTAAGGTCGATCTCCGCGTTATCCGTAGAGGCCTGCCCGGTCGAGGAGTCCGTGCCACGATCGCCCTGACCCGTGCGGGTCGGAACGGTGTTCGCCGGCGGATCGGTGACCGTCACCGTGTAGCTCTGGTCGCCCTCCAGCGCGGGCAGGTTCTCGAACGTGTATGAGCCGTCGGCTTCGGTGCGCACCGGAACGACCGGGTCGCCGTTGACGTCGGTGACCGGCTGGCCGTCAGGCCCGGTGAGCGTCAGTTCGACGCCCTCGATGCCCGGCTCTCCCGCATCTTGCACGCCGTCTCGGTTGGTGTCCAGCCACACGAAGTCGCCCACGCTGACGACGCCGACAAGACCGGCATCGAGGCTGTGGTCGACCAGGTGGTCCTTCGTGATCGTGACGGGCTCGGTCGCGACGTTCAGCGCCGTGGCGTCGGAGTCCTTCTCGTCGTCGTCACCGGCGTTCGCCTGGGCGAGCGCATAGTCCTCGGGGATCTCGACGACCTTCACCGCCCAGGTGCCGAGCGGCACCTCGAAGGAGTACTCGCCGTTCTCGTTCGTGGTGGCGGTGACGGGGTCACCGTTCACGTCGACCACGTCGTTCCCGTCGGCGTCGACCAGTTGGAACACCACGCCGGGTGCCGGCTGCTCGCCCGCGTCCTGGACGCCGTTGTTGTTGGTGTCGAACCAGGCGTAGTCGCCGATCTCGCCCAGGATCGAGCGGATCGAGACCTTCGGCGCTTCGGCAGCGAGCAGCGGGCCCTCGTTGTTGTTCGTGCGGAACGCGAGGTTGTTCCACGCGTACTCGGTGTCATCACCGGTCTGCTGAGCCGGGTGCGATGCGCCGAACTCGTAGACCGGGATATCTGCCCGGTAGCTGAGCTGGAGCGTCTGCCCCGGAACGAGCGAGTCGATCGTGTACTTCAGTGCGCGCACCGTCGTCGGATCGGCGGGGAGGGTACTCGTCCACTCGCCCGTCGCGCCGTCCTGCGTCACCCCGGTGCCCTCGAAGAGCTCGGGCCTGGGCGGGTTGTTCGAGGTGGAGTACTCCACGCTCACCCCGTCGGGGAGTGCGTCCACCAGTTCGCGGAACGTGACCTCAAAGTCGGACTCGCGCGCCTCGCCCTGCAGGGCCGCGCCGATCGCGGTGTCGCCCGAGTGCGGGAGCACGTCGTACACGACGGTGTCGAACAGTTCTTGCGTGCCGTTGTTGGACACGTCGAGGCGGTAGTCCACCCAGGTGCCGCTGGTGTCGGTGGTCGCGGCCGAGACTCCTGCCTTGGTCCACTCGGAGTCACCGATCGAGGGATCGTTCGCGACGCCCAGGTCTGCGCCCTGCGATCCGTTCACGAACTTCTCGATCGTCGCGCCGGAGGCCACGGCGACCGTCCAGTCGCGGCTGGCCTTGCCGACGTGCTCGGTGGTGTCGCCGTCGCCGTCGAGGTCGTAGGTGTCCGTGGGGATGCCGGAGCCGAGAAGGTTCAGCGGCCCTTCCGTGTCGAAGACGTACACCGCCTGGCTCTCATCACCGGAGTGCGCGCCCGCAGCAGCAGCGAGTGTCACCGTGGTGTCGAAGCTGATCGTCGCCTCGTCGCCCGGCTGGAAGCGCTCGTCGAACTCCCAGGTCAGGGTCTGCCGCTCGACGCCGTCGATTTCGACCGTGCCGATCTCGGGTTCGACCGAGACCGGCTCCGAGGTGCTCGGGTGATCAATCGCCGTGGAGCCCGGAACATACTCAAGACCGACCGGCAGCACATCGATCACCTTCGGGGTCACGAGCTGGGTGCCGTTGGCGTCGCCGAGGCCCGCCTTCACCTCCCACCGCAGGGTGTCACCGGGCTTCACCGCGGAGACATCACTGAGCGCGGTTTTGCTGACCTCGAGGTCCGTGAAGAAGCGGTTGAAGTTCATCACCGTCGAACCGGCACGCAGAGCGGTCTGCCAGACCACGTTGTAGTTGGCGTTTCCACCGGCGCTCGGCTCGCCATCAGCGTCCCGCTGATGCGAGACGAAGGACGTCGCACGCAGCGACTGCGAGGTGCGGTCGCTGTCGACGAACGCCTGGGTGCTCGTGCCCCACAGCTTGACCTTGTTGGTGCGGTCTTCCTCGACGTAGGCGCCTGAGCCGCCCCCGTCGCCGTCGCGGCTCTGGCCCTCGCGCTGCATCAAGGCCTCGTAGAAGACGACGATATCGGTGACCGTCTGCGTCGAGCTCAGGCCGAGATTGCGTGCTCCGGCGGTGCCGTAGACCTCGACGGTGCTGTCGTGCAGGCCGCCCGGGGTGAGGAGCTGGGTGGTGCCGCCGCTGTTCGTGGCGGTGTCCCAGTAGGCGACGTTGATCGCGGCGACCTTGTCACCGCGGCGCGCGCCACCGTTCCAGCCCTCCGAGGGTGCCCCCATGTCGTCGACGTCGATGCGGTCGAGTTTGAAGCCCGGGCTCTGGCACTGCTCGACCTCGGGCTGAGCCAGCCAGGGGGCAAGATCGCCGTGGTTGGCGAACGCATTCGGGCGGTTGAAGTACAGGAAGACGTTGGTCGCGTTCCCGCCCTCGGTGCCGATCTGCGGCGCGAGCCACTGGCCCTCACCGTCGTTCGCCGACGGGTCCCAGCACGCCATGCGGTGCGCCACGAAGAGGTTGCGCGTGTACTCCGGGCGCTGCACCCAGCCCTCGTTGGGGATATCGCGCCACCAGCCATCGAGCGTGTACGACCATTCGGTGGTGGAATCGTTGTTCAGCACCGCCGTGTCGAACCCGTTCGCCGCATGGTTCATCGCGGAGATGCGCGGCTCGGTGTGCAGAGACCCCGAAGGGGCCGAGGCCGGACCGATGAAAGCATGCTCCTGCTGGCCGCTGCCCGTCTCCTGACCGCCGTCAATGAAATCGACCGTCGCGTCGAGTTTGTTGACGACCTCACGGGTCTGGCCGCTGTCGACGGCGGGCTGCATGCTCGCCGGGTAGTGCAGGGTTACATCGCGGGCGACGATCGAGTTCGCGGCTCCCAGCGGCTGCTGGGCGGGGTCGATGTCGATCTCCCAGGTGATCGTGTTGCCGGAGACG
Source organism: Microbacterium sp. NPDC078428 (assembly GCF_044542535.1). NCBI lineage: Bacteria > Bacillati > Actinomycetota > Actinomycetes > Micrococcales > Microbacteriaceae > Microbacterium > Microbacterium sp. NPDC078428. The sequence continues at coordinate 33,054 of NZ_JBITUP010000011.1, read as the reverse complement.
GTGCCGCCCGCCGCGTCAACCACGGTCGCATCCGCGTCGAAGGTGTCGACCATGACGACCTTCTGGATGCCGATCGTGCCGTTCGTGCCCGCCGGGATGTAGGCGTTCACACGGTAGGTGACGTCATCCCCCGCTTTGACGCGATCCGCGTAGCTCGGGTTCACCATCGTCTTGTTGACGGTGACGATCCGCTCCGCGTGCGTCGTGACCGTATCGGGCCCACCCGTGAGCGTGCCGGTCTGCGGCGCACCGTTCTCATCGGTGAACGTGATCGTCGGGTCCGCCATATCGAGATCAACGCCATTGGGGGTGGTGTAGTTGTCGATCAGCCAGCTCTGCGTGAGCAGCCGGGTATCGCCGGGCTTCATGTTGCCGAGCGTGATGACGTAGGCGTCACCGGCCGTGTTGAGCTCGGCGCTCTCCACCCACTGCTCCTCGACCTCCGGCGAATGGGCGACCACCGAGCCGTCCGCGCTTTGCGGCACCGGCAGGGTGATCACCGGCTGCACGCAGTCACCGGGGATGAGGTTGGAGCACTCCACCTTGAGGCTGTAGGACAGCCGAGCGCCGGTGTCCACCGTGGTGGCGGTGCTCGCCACCTCGACCGAAAGCTTGGGCGGAGCTGCCATCGCCGGAGTTGCCGCCAGCGGGCTGGCGACGAGGGCGATGATGGCCAGAAGGCTCGCCCAGATTCGCCCGCTCCTCAAGGGACGCCGTTCTTGGGGGTTTCGGGCGGGTGTTGATGGGCGACGCCCGTAACGGCCCCGCGCCTCTCGATTCGCGGTAGAACCGCGAAGTACCTCAGACATGGTTGTTCCTCAAATGTGTCGCAGGCGTACAGGCAAGACTCACGGAGCACACCGATCCAACGCCAGTGAGGCCCCAAGTGGATATTCAAGGGGAAGGCCACCGCCTTGCGTGGCGAGCGGTTTGCCCTCTTCGCGGGCCCGGAAGTGAGTTCGTGTCACCGCTCACCGCTTCCCCGGGCTTCGGCGAAAACCGGATGAAACTGCGGTGATGCTGGGTGCATTGAGTTCCAGTGGGCGAGTCCGGCATTGGGCCTTCGAAGCTTGAACGCGCATGAACGGTTTGCCGGAAACTCACCCCTACAACTACTCACCCCCTCTCTATGCGAGACAGGTGCAGCTCAGAAGGTGCGCGGGTGAGATGGAAGGATGAGATCCGTTGAGGCTTTGGAGTTGCTTGTCCGTGACAACTCCTGGTCAACGCCTATTTTTCGGCTCATCGGGGCGGCATCTTCTCGGGGGAACGTGGCCAGCGTGCGGAAAAGAACGTTCGTACTCTTGCGAGTACCAGCTTCCCCAGCTGGTTCCCTAAGGATCCTGTGCCGGTTCGTCAACTCCCCAAACTTGAGTCCGGTTGCAGGTTCCCTGTTGACCTACGCACGAGGATTCCCAGCTATTCCCCAATAGTGCCGAGTGGTAGGTTCTGCGGTCGGCTCCGAGGCTCTCTTGGAGCCGACCGCTATCCCCCAGTGCCAATGCCTCGTGTCGGCAGCCTGGACCGCGCCCATCCTGTACATGCCAATGAGGTCTTCGGAGGAGAGAGCTCAATGAAACCCTCCGTCGCCTACCTTGCTGCTTCAGCGACGCGCCCCATTGAGCTCGTGGTGCCGGGAACGGTGAACATGCCAGACGGCGATCGATGGCGACCTCGCATGCCCGCGCGCAGCCCGGACATCATCGGTCGGAGATACCTTTTCACGGGCGAGTTCGTCGATGACTGGGTGGAGCGCAGCCACGACATCATTGAGCGCTTCGCAGTGTGGAGTGACCTCACGCCATTGGTACTGCTTCCACATGACATTCAACGTGAGGATTTCGAAGAGTCCTTCGAGACCCGATTTGCAGCGGATGCAGACCGCGATCTCACCGGGTTCCTGTCCTCCGGGGAGCAGGCGAATCCGTGCCTGCTCTATGTCGACTTCGCTCCCGGCGCCTATGGCGATGAGCGTCTGATTCTCGCCCTCAACACGCTTGTGGACCGGCCTTGGCCGACGCACTCGGTATTGCTCGTGCATGCGCCGACCCCGCATCATCTGCGCGTCGGCTTGTTCGACGAGCATGTGCATTTCTCGTGACTACCGCCTCACATCACGTCTTGCGTCGGGCGGACTCTTCGAGCGTGGATCAGTACCCGTGGACGCAGGCGATGATGCCGGTGGTGTTCGTGCCGCGCAGCGCGGTCATACGGCCGGAGTCGATGATGTAGCTGTCCTGTGGCGGGCTGGTCGTAGTCGGGCTGATGGTGAACTGGTAGCCGCTGGAGGGTGATGGACTCCAGCTCACGTAGTTGAGGGTCTTGCCTGCGGCGGTGATGTGCGCTTTGGCTGCGGTGAGGTCGAGGTTCGCCGTCCATCCGAAGTAGAACGGGTTCGCCTCGAGGTCGGTGACGAGTCCGGTCGCGTCGAGGCGCACGCAGGCGAGGGTGTCGGTCCAGGTGCCTGACGGGGCCTGCTGGGTCTGGTACCAGGAGTGGTCACCAGCCGCGGGGACTGGTGCGTAGCTGACGCAGATCGTAACTTGCAGGGTTTGCTGGTCGGTGAGCAGCGAGTTGTTCCAGTTCGCGTTCCACGGGTCACCGGAACCGACGCCGCGAATCACGAGGGTGCTCGGGTCGTCTGCCGGATTGGAGAACGCGACTTGTGTCGACCCGCCGTAGTACATCCCACTCGTGCCCGTCATCCCGTTGAACGGCGGCAGCGACATGTCCGCCCGCAGCTCCCATTGCTGTGGGTCTGGTTGGGTGCCGGTGATCGTGATGGTGACGCAGAAGTCAAGGTTCCCGGGTGCTGCGGCGACGTTCCATTGGGTGCCGGTGATCTCGGTGTACTCGTTTCCGGGCACCATCACGACATCGCTCGGGTTCGTCGTAGAGCCCCAGTAACCCGCACTGGCTGCCGTGGTGAAGTGTGCGGGATCGGTCCACGCAGCGGTGGTCGTGCTGGACGCTGTCGCACCGATGCCGAGGGCGAGGAGCATGAGGCCGGCCAATGCGCTGAATGCGCGCCCGGTACGCCAGCTGCGTCGCGCGCCGGTCACGGGATTCGGCTTTCGCTGATGCCCGGGGGTGTGGTGTCCTCACCGGGCACGCCCTCGGGGTCGTCCGGGGCTGTGGTGTCGGCGCGGCGGCTCGGAAGCGCGGCGAGGATGATGAGGGCACCGATGGATACCAGGAGCGGGATCGCGACTCCGGGTTGAGCGAGCGTCTGGACAGCGCGGCCGCCACCGGGGATCGTGAGCGCGGGCTGCCACACGCCCGTCTCGCTGGCGACGAAGTAGCTCTCCCCGTCCGGGGCATCGTTCGCGTCGCCCTGCATGCGGATCGCGTAGCCGCCGTCTATGGCGCTGATCTCGATGATGCGGTGCGTGACGAGGTTGTCGGAGCGGTCTGAGCGAAGGCTCGCGACCTCCCCCACTTCGACGTCTTCGACGGGGGTGGGTGTGGAGAAGATCAGGTCGCCGGTCATGATGCCCGGTTCCATCGACCCGGAGATGACGACCAGGGGCTGCACGAGGCCGAGCGCGTTCGCGCCCCAGAGCGCGCCGGAGAGCACACCGATTCCCGCCAACGCCCACAGGAGGGCGTTGCCGGTGAACCGGAGAGCTCGCAGCACAGGGTCAGTCCATTCATCAATCGGCGGCGGAAGGTGAGAGAGTACGGCGGCGTGCAAGGGCGACCAGCACCGCACCGACGAGGGCGAGTGCGATCCCCCACAGCAGCGCGGAGGACACGTACGCGCCGGTGACGGCCAACTCGTTCTCTTCCGCGGTGAACACGAGGCGTCCGGTGGCGGCGCCTTGCCCACCATTGGTTTCGGCATCGGCGGGGAGCGTCACCTGGACGCGGACGTCGACTTCACCCGAGGTGAACATCGCTCCCGCCCCAGGGGGCGAGCACTGCTCTTGGCAGATCTCGATTTCCAGCAGTGCATCGGCGAGGATGCCGCTGCGATTAATCCAGTCCACTGACACCAGCTCGGCGTCTTGCTGCAGTTGGTAGGTGCCGGTCTGCTGCGCGGGCACACCGGGCAACAGCTTCGGGAAGCTGAAGGAGATGTCGATTGTCTGCTCAGCCTGCGCGGGAGTCACGCTGATCAGTGCAAGGAGAATGCCAAGGCCGAGCGCAACGATGCCGGCGACCGCCCGAGTGAGGGCGGAGCCGATGAACTCCACGAATCTCTGCATGCTGTGCCTAGTCGCGCGGGAGCGGCAGCGCATACGCGGCTGCCGCTCCCGGCGACGGGGACTCCTTCTGCTCGCCCGGCCCGGTTAAGGGAGGTCGGTCGATCCGGTGAAGGTGATGGCGAGTTCCCCGGACTGGGCGCCCTGGAAGGACTCGGCCCAGTCGCCGGGGGTGTTCACGACGACCTCGAGGGGCTTGACCGCGTCGACCGCGAGGGTCTGCGTCACGTACGCGGCACCGCCGTCTTCGACACCGATCGTCGCGCCGCCCGTGCCGAACACCGGGTCACCCGAGGTGGCGATCGGAGCCTGGCTCACTGAGAGGTTCACGTCGCTACCGTTCCACAGGCAGATCGTGACCGTGCGCTCCTCGCCCGGCACGAGATCCTCGAACGGAGCCAGCGTGATGTCGACCGCGTCAGGCAGCGTGTTGGCCTCCACATACGCGGCATCACCGGCAGCAGGGCAGCTCCCGGCAGTTCCCAGCGTGCCGTAGAGCTCGATGTCGGCAGCCGATGCCTCTGCGGTGAACCACGCCTGGTCCGTCCAAGCGGCGGAGGTGAGCGCCGCCCCGACACCGGCTACTGCCACGCCGACGAGGGCGAGGCGCACAATGGTCGTCTTCCGGCGTTTATTTTCACGGCCCGCAGGCACAGTCGAGTTCGTCAAGTTGGCTCCTTCAAGGGAAAGCAGAAATGGGGGCACAGCCCCGGGCGAGGTTAGTCAACACGATTCGGGTGCCAGTTCTGAGCACCGCGAAAGGTGACGAACGGCTCTACTTTCCATGCCCCTATGGCTTCGGTGATCGAGCGCGTGGCGCTCCGACCATGCCACCTCTGAGCATGCGGCGAGCGCCGTTCTGCCCTTGCTACGCCTAGGTTCTACCCTCATCCACACCACGAGCGGCACCGGAGGGGGTCAGTGAGGAACTGGCATGAGCGCGAAGCTCAACACGGAACTCGCATCAGGGAACGGCGCTAGAAAAGTGACGCGTATCTACACCATTTATCGCGGTTATGACGCGTACTTCACCGGCTGATCGTTTGTGCCGGGCCCCATCGTGATGCTGTCTCGGATCCGTGTCGGAGACGTTCCCAGGTGGTCTCTCATCGCCTGACGCATGCTCGCTGCGGAGGCGAACCCGGCCGACGCTGCGACCTGCTCGAACGGTAGACCCATCATCGTCGGATTTCGCAATGCCCGCAACGCAGCTTGCACCCGTATCCGGCGAATCTCACCCACGACGGTTCTCCCCTGCTCCCGAAACACCTCCTGCAGTCGGCGTTCAGAAATCCGGAGTGCTGCGGCAACATCGGTGGTACCGAATCGAGGATCCGTGCAGTTCTGCCGGATGACGCGCATCGCGCGCACCCAGACGGTACCGCCGCCACTGCGGAGATTGCGGAGGCCGGAGAGCCCCGCGCCTTCGATCATCATTTGCTCGACCCAGGTGGCTTCCGCCTTGGTGATCCCTTTGCGGGCGCCGTCGATCATGATCGCCGTCCCGGAGGCGTATATCTCGTCCGCGAGTGAACGCTTCGCGACCGTCCATTCGGATTCTTCTATGCTCTGCGGTTGCGCGTTCGAGTTCCAGGGGACGCGGCCTGTGACGACACTCCAATCAGTGCGGGAACGCACTCTTGTCGGAGTAGTGCTCAGGCCTGTGGTGACCATTCCGGTCAGTGGCACCCACGCGCCCTGGTGCATCAGATCCAGGTCACCGAACTCAAGAAACCCCATGATGAAGAAGACCGGTGCATCTGGCTGAGGGAGCAGCAGCACCTCTCCCGGACCACCCTCGATCCGCATTGCAGAGCACTTGTTGAAGTCCGCGCACTCGATAGTGAGGCTGGGCACCGTCGTCTGCCCCTGCACACGAAACACCACTGGGTCGGGCATCGTGTAGGTATGAACGGGCCGAAATCGCTTCATACGACCAGACCCTAGTTGGCGACGCGATCCTGCGTGAGGGCCGGAATCGGGGCTCGGGTACCGCTCAGTGCCCCTGAATCTGACGGCCCAGCATTGGCACGACAGAATAGGACCATGCGATCAGAGCCCCATCGTGCACGTGGCTGGTTCAGCACTGCGCGCATTTGGTATGCCCTGATCGCAGCGGTGGTGCTCGCGTCGATCGCGATCCAGGTGGTGCTCCTGTTCACCGGCGGTGCCGACTCGAACTCTGGCGAGAGCGGGGACGTTGCGAGTGTCGGCACCCGGCTAGTCAGGCTGTTCATGTTCTTCACTATCGACAGCAACATCGTCGTCTTGATCACTTCCCTACTCCTGGTCGCCAAGCCGCTGCGCGGTGGCTTCTGGTGGGAGGCTTTGCGCCTCAACGCGCTCGTCGCGATCACTGTGACCGGCATCGTCTACGCGGTGCTGCTCGCACCGAACATCCACATCGACGGATGGGCGCTGGCGACCATGATCGGTCTGCATATCGTCTCCCCGATTGGATTCGTGGGAGCTTGGCTCATCTTCGGGCCGCGACCGCGCATCAGCTGGGCCACTGTGCCTGCGGCTTTCATTCTCCCGGCAGTGTGGATCGCCGTCACCTTCATCCGCGGTGCGATCGTCAGCTGGTATCCTTACCCGTTCCTCGACGTCGTACAGATCGGGCTTCCTGCCGCGCTGTTGAACGCCCTCCTCATCCTGGCAGCGGCCGCACTACTCGCCGTCCTCTATCGAGTCATCGACGCGAAGATGAGGAGTGTGTTCTAGTCTTCGGCGCACCAGCCTCAGATTGGTCCGACTTCACCATCGCGGAGAGGTCGGACGCGGAGTGCTGAGAGCGTAGCGTCGTAGGAGACTTGCGCGACTGCCCGCCATCCGAAACCAGCGAGTTGTACCCAGAGGGTGTCGCGGTTCATGTCGGTCTTGTTGCCCTTGGCGTAGATGATCCACACTGCGCGGGCTCCGGCGAGGGCGGTGCGGTGATCTGTGAGGACGGTGTCGATGTCTTGCCGCACGGATCCGAAGATGAGCGCCACCTCGGCCGTCGCGGCATCGGAACGTTGGACATCCGTTTCGGCGATCAGGGGTTCGGCCGGGGGAGCGTCTTCTGGCCATACCCAGAGCCGGGTTCCGGGCTTGATCTGCAGTTTGCGGGCGAGGTCGGTCATGTCGTTCATTCGTGTCTCCCGACGTGTTCGATGGTGCGCACGACCGCGCCGAGCAGGGGTGAGAGTTTGCGCCATCCTCCGCGCAGGAAGAATCGGGCGAACTCGGCACCCAGTCCACGAAACCCGTCTTGCTGGAAATCGAGGCGGCATGATCGTGGGCCGGTCTCGATGACGGTGAAAGTGACGATCGTGTCGATCGGGCCGCCTTTCCATGACCAGACCATTCGGTGCGGCGGGTCGAGTTCGAGGACTTCAAGATGCACGGTGCCGTCGAACAGCGGTGCCGGGTCGGTGGTCATCGTGAAGCGATGGCCGACCTCTGGGCGGAAGTCATTCGGCATGAGCCAGGCGGACAGCAGTTCGCTGTCGGTCAGAGCACGCCAGAGAGTCGCGGCCGGGACGGGGAACTCCGCCGTGCGGTGGATACTGCTCACGACTCCTCCTCCGCGTCGATCGCTGCCACGGTTCGCGCGAGACGCTCGAACCGCTCATCCCAGAAGGCCTCGAGGGTCGAGATCCACTCCGCGATCTCATCGAGAGGCGCCGGATCAAGACGGTAGATGCGCTCTCGTCCACGTTTCGTTGAGGAGACCAGCCCCACGGATCGCAGCTGCACCAGATGCTCGGACACGGTGGGCTGTGAGCCCCCGACCTCAACGACAAGCTCAGACACGCGTCTTTCCCTTGCCGCTAGGGCGCTCATGATCGCCCGGCGCCGGGGATGCCCGATCGCACTGAACACGTCGAGAACTGCGGGAGGTCTGGCCATAACTCCACTATACATAGGTAAATACCGATGTGTTTTCGTGGAACCAGATTTGACGGCGAACTCAGGCCGGGAGCCGTTGGCGAGGGACCTCGCCTGCCTGGGACTCATGAGTGGGGTGGCGTGGCCTTCGTGTGCTCCCAGACCGTCGCTCGATGGATGCCGAACCGCTTCGCGATCGAGACCACGCTCTCGCCGCCTTTCCGGGCGGTTCTCATAGCTTCTACTTCCTTCTCCGTGAGGGCGGTTCTCGTACGTCTACCAGGGTTCCGTCGAGCTGGATACTTGTGATCATCGTCGTCATCGTTCCTCCGGTGTGAGGGCTGCAGGGGTCTGGTCTTCCGGCAGCAGGAGGCGTGCGATCGCCGCTCGGTCCTCGTCGTCAGTTTCGTCTTCCCACAGATCGGTGAGCAGGCTGCGCACCGCGCGGGCGAAGTCCGGCCAGATAGTCCATGGCTCGTCTTCCTCCGCATCCCATTCGAGGAACGACCCGTCGGCCGCGGAAAACACCGACACGGTCCCGCAGGTCCACAGTGGTACGAGGTCCTCGCGGCCCGATGCGGCGACGACCGCCCACGCCGGGCCGTCCGGCGACGGCTCCACAGATTCCGCACGGTAGTCGAGCGCCGGATGCAGTCCCATGCCCCCGCGGGTGGCGATCGTGACGACAGGCTCGGGCAGGCCACGGGCACGGATCCGCAGCGCAAGGTCATCGACGTTGGTCATCGCCGCGGCCCCGTCCTGATACAGGACAGGGCGTACAGGTCCAGCTCCTCGAGGGGCATCAGCTCTTCGATGTCGACAGGCTCGGCCAGCCACTCAGGCGAAGTGGCCACGCCACTCCCTCGAAGTCCAGCCTGTACGACGTGCATGCTTATTTGTACACTGAACAGACTGAATCTGTCTACGAGCCGCTGTTCTTGGGGGAGGGGAAGCGATGGCCGCACGCGGCCCGCGAGGCGACATCACGCAGGCGCGCATTCTGCGTGCCGCGGATCGGCTGCTCGTCGAGAACGGCCGAGCCGAGGGGATCTCGTTACGGATGGTCGCGTCCGAGGTCGGGGTGGCCGTGAACGCGCTCTACACCTACTTTCCCTCGCTCGACGCTATCTGGCATGATCTCGCCGACGAGCGCCTGGGTCGGCTGCAACCGGCTGGCCTGCTGGCCCGCCCCTGCGCGCACTGCGCGCTCCTGGAACTTGCCGATCGTGCGATGGCTGTTCTCGCCGCGCCCGGAACCGTCTCGTTGCTGCGCCGCGGCCCGGTGCTCGGACGCTGTTCCTTCGTGCTCAGCGAGACGATCATGACCCTCACCGAGGACGCCTGCGTCGATCCGCGAGACGCGCACGATCTGGTAGTGGGCTGGTTCTACGGCAGCAGCGTCCTGGAGGGCGAGGGCTGGACCTCCGGCACCGACGCCATCCGCGACACCGAGCCGATCGCGGAGTTCCCGCGGATCGCCGGGAGGAGCGATCCTGACCGCCGTCAGCAGGCCGAGGCGCTCCTGCGCGGCATCGGACTGATCTGCTCGACGAAAGACACCTGACTTGCTCCCATCTTCGAAAGGAATCATCATGGATCACTTCATCAGCCGACTTGTGGAGCTGACGGCGAACACCCCCGCCGCCGAGTTCCACGACCCTCCTCAGTTCCTCGCGAACACCGATCCGGATCAGGTCGACAACCGCTTCACTCGCGCGGATGCACGCGACTTCTACACCCGGCACAACCCGGTCGAGGTCGTTGTGGAAAGCATCTGGCAGGACATCACGTTCTACCCCTTCGCCGATCTGGACGATCAGCAAATCGGTTACGCGACCGACAGCCGCACGGGCGAGGCCGTCGCGGACTGGCCACCGAACATGCTCGTCATCGCAGACAGCGGCGGCGACCCGATCATGATGGACCCGTCAGTCAACGGCGAAGTGTTCTTCGCCATTCACGGAACGGGAAGCTGGGACCCGCAGCCGATCGCAAAAGACATCAGTGGACTCTTGACGCTGTCGATCGCTTGGCTCGAGATGTCAGAGCAACGCGGCGACGAGCTCTACGACGAACCCGATGACCTTCACCCCGCGTCGATTGCGCTCTTTCGCGACCTCGCCGCAGCGCAGGGCGTCGAGAACCGGCACATCCAGAACGTGATCTCCCTGCGATGAACCAACAACCGCCCGACGCCGGCGACCGGCTGATCGCCGATGACTGAGCCGGACACCAACACGATCCGCTGGCTGAACCTGCTGTACGGCTCGCCGAGCTTCGTGATCCGCATCGACCCGCGTTCACAAACCCCCACAGTCGTGCAGATCAACGTCGTACCCAACGACGGGACGTACTGGATCGCCGGTACGACGATCCTGCCGCGCGGCGACCTGACCCCCTCGGTCTTCAAGATCGACACCTCAGTGGGCGGGAGCCTCGCGGGCGCGTGCTGGAAGATCGACGGGACATGGATGCCGTCCTCAGAGAAGATGCGGATTCTTCCTGCGCTGGATGCCGAGGAGGTTGACGTCTTCCCGTTCGACTGGCCCTCCTCCATACCGCTCCCGCACGACGTCGATCACGACGATGCCGCTACGACGGAAGGCATGTCATGACCCAGGGGCAGTTGGAGCACCTCACCGGCGTCATCCTCGGGGCCCCGGCTGATGAGGTCACCCTGGCGGTCGCAGATGCGCTGCTGCCGACACCGGTTCCGCCTGTCTTGCGTGCGTTCCTGACCATCTGCGACGGTGCAAAGGCCGGCGGCATCGAGGTGTTCAGCGCCGAACGCATCACGGAGATGACGAACCGCGGCGCACACACGTGGCAGTTGCCGCCCGACGCCTTGATCATCGGGATGGCGGGCGCCGGTCGCGCGCTGGTGATGATGAACGGGAGAGATGAGGTCTGCGAGGTAGACGATGACCCCTGGGACTCCCGCACCATGGAAGTCGCCGCAGACACGCCGCTGGATCTGTTCGTGCGCCACCGCGGGTTGCCCCTCCGGGACCGACCTCTGTGGTCAGCGTTGCCCGGTCTCGGCGCGGCGCTCGATGCGATCAGGACGAGCGCGGAGCGCGACGTCGAGGCACTGCTCGATGTCGGCATCGCCTCCCGCGTGGGCACGCTACTGCCGGCATCGCTCCGCGGGTTCCGACAGGTCGGCGTGCCCTCCGGGGCACGCTTACTGGCCTCGGAGGAGTTCCAGATGTTTCTTGTCAACGACCGCCCCGACGCTCCCGCTCCTGGCCCGTTGGCCGCGCGGGAGTGGGAGCGGGCCTGTGAATCGATCGTGTCGGCGCAGCACCGCAACCGTATCCGCATGTCGCCCGTTTCCGCGGTTATCGAGGCGATCGATTCGCTGCGCGACGGCGAGCTGACGGCGGCGGACATCGTCCGGGATCTGGCATGGCTGGCGCTCCTCGGCAAAGCAAGGCACGAGCTCGCTCTCCTACTCGGAGGCGACGACCGCCGTGGCGACGCGCCAGTGCAGCAGCTCGCACGGGTCTTCCTCGCCGGGCACGTTCCTGTGGGCCTCGATGTCACGATGTGAGATGATGAGCGTGTTCGCGGCCCTCCAAGAGATCGTCGACGAACTGTCGGCAGGCAATCTGCATGCTCTCGTCGAAAGCGGTGCCAGCGGCCTCACACGCGCCGAGCTCGCCACAGCGCTCGGCGAATACCCGGGTCGAGTGACGACCCAGACGATTGATTCCGAACGAGCGAACATCATCGGGTACGCGAATGATCCGCGCGCAGGAATGCTTGAGTACCGGCTGGAGACGGATGGAGCGCCAGACGACCTCACAGTGAGTTGCGAGTACCGGATGGATGGGCCGACGCTCGTACGGATAGAGAACATCCACGTCCTGTGAGACACGTGTACGGCCTCGGTCCGCTCAGTTGCCTGCCCGGATCCGCGAGGCACCACGGCGGTCGTCGGTGATGAGGCGCGTGTAAGAGGTGTGTTCGCCAGGCGCCGGCCGGCCTCGCCGGAGCGGGAGCGGTGCCCGTCGGTGATCAGGCGCAAGCTGTCGTGGAGGAATGCGCAGCAGCCGATTGATGCTCACTCTGACAAGCTGGCGACGCCGCGGCGTCACTCGGCTTTGGCGGCTCCTTCGGTGACTGAGGCCAGCTCCGCCCCATCGAGCAAAGGGTGTGCGGGGAGGGCGAGGCGCAGGGCGGTCATGATGTTCTCTGCTGACGGACCACTGAAGACGTAGACGGGCCCGTTCGCTCCCGAGAAGGTCTCGTCGTGCCACCCGATGCTTCCCGATCCCAGCGCCTCCTGGAGAGCCGTGGTCAGCGCGGCGGCATCCGCGGACGGCACGTTGTCGATGCGCGTGCGCAGCAGCACGAACTCGCTCGATCCCACCAGATGCCTCACTCCGTCGAGGGCGACCCAGGAGCCACGGGCGATGCCGTTGTCGTCGAGCACGCCAACGAGGGAGACCATGACCCGATCGATATCGACCGTCGTGATCTCGAGTTCGATGTCGCATGAGGTCGGCTCCCCGTCGGGGGACAGGCCCGTTCCGCCGCCGATGATCTGAGCTGTGGCATCGAGCTGCGGCAGCAGGGTGCCGACGATCCCGTCCTCCTGAGCGTGCCGGGTGGTCGGAGAGACCGGCTGAGCGAAGTGGATGGTCACGCGGTGGCGTGCGGGCTTCGGCTTCCGCGCGAACAGGGCCATACCGCCACCCTAACAGGGCCGCATGGACCCTCCGGGGGGCTCCGTGTCCCCACGAAGATGCGGAGTGCTGCTAGTCACCGGAATGCCTACGGAGTGAGCGGAGGCCGCGCGACACGATGCGCTCGGTGTGCGGCGTCCGGCTCTCAAGGCGCCATCGTTCGCCGAGTGCGCTCGCCCAGTCGGGGCGGGTCTTGGATGCGTCGTTGATCCAGTTCGCGACGGAGTCCTGTACATAGCCTGCGGGGTCGGATCGCAACGGTTCCAGGATCACGAGTCCGGGGTCGGGGTTGGTTTTCAAGGCGTCGATGTGCTTGGCCCACACGCCCCGGGGCCGGAGAGTCTCGCTCGCAAACCGGCGGATGCGCTCGGACGAGTCGCTGGTCAGTTCGGCGAGCGCGTGCAAGCTCTCGCGTAGTTGCCCGGCGAGCGAGGGTCGGATTGCCATCCATGCCCATTCGCGCACACCGAAGTGCGGGTCGTCCGCGGCGGGCCGCATGATGCCGATCAGCGCGCTGGGCTTCTCCTCACGGTGCGCCGCGGCGAGCGCGAACCACCCCCAGCCGCGGACGGTGTCTGAGGGGTGTCGGGTGAGTTCGAGGCACGTCTCGTGAGTGAGGTGGAGTTGCAATGCGGTGCCGATGGTTTGCATGCGGGTGAGGATGCCGAGCGATCCTGCTTCCCGCACCGCAGCAACCAAGTCTGCTGGCGCGAATGGGAGGACGTGTTGCAGGAGTTGTCCGTGGTCGACCTTGAGGATCTCGGTGAGGGTGCGCGCCTCGGCGCGTCCTGATTGCACGGCTTCGGCATGCGCATCATCTGGGCTTACCCACGTCGTCATGGGATCGCCGTGAGGTTGCGTTGCATGGCGGCGAGGGTGGTGATCGTTGCGGAGGTGTCGTCTCGCGCAACGCCCCGCACGATGTCGGTGAGCCAGCTCGCGTATTGCGGGGCGAGTGCGTCAATGAGCTGTTGCCCCGCAGTGGTGATGTGCAAGGTGAGCGATCGGCGGTCGCGCTGGTCGGTGCCGCGGGAGAGGAGGCCGGCGGTGACGAGTCCGTCGGTCAGGCCGGTGATGGTCGCTCGGGTGACGCCGATGCGGTCTGCGATGCGGGCGGGAGTCGATCCAGGTATCTCGGCCACGGCGAGGAGGACCGCGAGGCGCCCTTCCGAGAGGCCGTACTCGTTCAAGAGCGCGGCACAGGCCGTATCGATCATGCGAGCGGTGGTGAGCAGTCCGAGGACGAGGTCAGCGGCGGCTCCTCCCCCGGTTCGGTCGTGGAGCAGTTGGTGCTTCGCATCCAGTATGCTTGTCATAAGCCGCCATACTATCAGGGGCCGCACAACCTCGGATGCAAGAGGTGTGGGCGAGCTGGTTGGTCTCGTGAGAGGACATGCGGGAGTGGCTCGGGGCTGCGCTGTGGGCTGGCTGTGCGGGGCTCTGAGTGCGGGCGCTGCGAGAGGCCGTGCGTGGGGCGGGCGGTGAGTGCTGGATTCGGGTGGCGGGCTGCGATCGAGGGCTGACGATGTGCTGGGCGCGGTGGGAGGGTCTCCCGGGATCCGGCCGCCGCGCGGGGCGGCTCTGCCCGGACGCGCTCCCACCGTTCCCCGGGTTCCCCGTGATGGGGCCGGCTCAGAATCCGAGGGTGCGGTCCTCGGGGCTGCCGTGGTCGTAGGGGCGGCGGGTCGGGGTGGGGTGCGCTCCCCCGCCGGGATGCTGCGGGGGTTGCATCGGTGGTGCGTGCGGGGCGGGAGTGCCAGGCGGCGGCATCTCGCGCATGCGCTGCCGAAGATGCTCTGCGGGGTCGGTGTCGTGCAACGGGTGGACGATGTTGCGGAGGATGCGTTGCAGGGCGTCGGGTTCGAGTCGGAACGCGTCGATGGTTGCATCGACGAGGACGGGTGCAGGTACTTGCGTCCAGTCGATCTGGTATCCGGCGCGCGCCGCAATCTGTTGCAGGTAGAGGCGGCTCGCGCGTCCGTTCCCCTCGAGATGGGGATGGATCATGAGCAACCCGGTGAAGGTCTGAGTGAGTGCATCCAGGAACTCGCCGCGCGGCACACGCTGGAAGCGTGCGGGGTCGCCGAGGTTGTCGTGCACGAGCGCGAGGAGCCGGTCGATGTCTTCCGGATCCGCGAAACGGCTGTCACCTTTGAGGGTCGTGACGACTCTCGGGAGTCCAGCCCATTCGTAGACGTCTTGGAACAGCCAGCGATGCAGTGCGTGATAGTGGCCGGGGGTGAAGGTCTGGTCGACGTGGATGGGGTCATGGATGAGCTGGGCGGCGCGGATGGTGGTGAGGCGGCGTTCGATGCGTTCGAGTTCGTCGGGGTCGTGGATCTCTCGCCCGCCGGTGGTCGTGTCGTGGAGGATGTTGCGCAGGCACTCCTCGTACTGGCCGGGCCACCAGTAGTCGCCCCAGTTCTCGAACAGGCTCACCGCGTGCCGCCCGGGTCAGCGGTGTGCGGGGGCGTCCTGCTCGTGCATGAGCGTGTACGCGGCGTGAGGGTCGAGTTCTCCGGTGGCGACGCGTTCGAGGACATCCATCTCCGTAGCGGTGACGTGCTGTCCTTCGACGGCCCAGGACGCGCGGATGTTCGCCAGCTCTGCCCGCTGCGTGGCGGTGAGCGCGGTGCGCGCGGTAGTGGCCATGATCAACTCCTCGGTATCTATTCTACTGTTCGGCACTGACACTGGGAAGGTGCGCCGGGGTTCTCCGCCGTTATGCGGTCAGTCTGTGGTGCGGACAAGCGCGCCCGGTTCGATGGCGTCAAGCGCACCTGCTGTCGTTTCCAGCAGCGCGTCGACGTCGCCCGGTGACTCCCAGCGGGGGCAGTCGTCTGGGTCGGGCGTAGTGCAGACGGGAAGGGTGGCGGTGGCGAGGACGCGGCCGTCCCGGATCCAGGCGATATCGATGGGGAAGCTCATCCCTGCCATCCAAACTCGCTGCGGGCCCGCCGAGTCGAAGGGGAAGAGCATCCCGGTGCCGGGTTCGACGCTCGCGCGCCCTGAGAGGCCGGTGCGCTGCTGCTCGGGCGTCTCCGCGATCTCGACGGTGAGCTCAAGGTCGCCGTCGAGCTCGAGGCGAGCCTGGTTCAGGGGTGAGGGGGCGCAGCCGGTGGCGGCGACCACGGTCCCGCAGATGACGGTGGCGGCGAGGAGCGCGGCCGGGAGGGTTCGCGGGCGAAGGCGGGCGGGGCGGGGCGAGCGGTGCATGTGCGATTCTCCCTCAAGGTTGTGCGGAGAGGTGTCCTCGTCCCGCCACCGTCGCTTATTCGGTGACGTCGTACTCGACCCATTCCTTGGTACCGGAGCGGATGTGGCGTCCGGCGCGGTAGGTGTGGGTTTCGGCCCAGAAGTCGTCGTGGAGGCCTTCTTCCTCGATGCGGACCTCAGCCGGAATCAGGCGGGAGAGGATGCGGGCGAGGGTCGCGAGCCCCTCGATCTGGTAGGAGTGGTGGTAGCAGCCCAGGCGGATATCTCCCAGGGTGCCGCTGTCGTCGACCCAGACGCAGATATCGGGATCTGGCAGGTCGAACGCTTCGGCGAGCCGCTGCAGTTGCGCGGCGATGCGTTCGGCCTCGGTGTTGCTTTCGGGCAGACGGTCGACGGTAATGATGGTGTCCATGCTCACGGGTGTGTTCCTTTCGCGGGCGCGTGCTGGGGTGGTGGGGTTATCGTGCGGCGGGGCAGTCGTGCAGGCGGGCCTGTTCGGTGATCCAGGCGGCGACGATGGCGGGGTCGGTGTCGATGGTGAGGCCGGAGCAGATCGTCTCGCAGCCACCGTCGATATCGAGCCACCAGTCGAGGGGGCCGTGGTCGGGGTCGGGGTCGACGCCTGCGGTATCGGCCGGGTCGCCGGGGTCGGTGCCGCGGGTGCCGAGTTCGATGTGGAGGGCGAAGGTTCCGCCCATGTCCGCTTCGAGTTCCACGGGGAACGGGAGGAGTGCGGCGACGGCGATGGTGTGTGCGTCGACGCGGGCGATGTTGTCTTCGTGGTCGGTGGTCGTGGTCATGACTCCTCCTGGGGTTCGGTGGTGAGGGCGGTGTGGGAGAGGTCGAAGCCTTGCCAGGGGCTGCGGCCGGGAACGTGGCGGGTGCCGTACGGTTGGCGTTCGGTGATGACCGGGGCGCCGGGCAGCTGCCACTCGGCGGGATAGTGCTCGTCGATCCATGCCCGGCACTTCTTCGTCGGCCGGTTCTGGTCGTCGGTCTTCGCGATGCTGGCGGGGATGACGGGGAGGGTCCGCCAGCCGGGCCAGGCGTGGTCGTGCCAGGCCTCGACGATGGTGGCTTCGTCGCCGTCGAGGTGCCAGCGGCACGGCGCGCAAATCCCGCGCGTGAGGAGTCCGCCGACGCAGGAGCAGTCCTCGCGGTAGTGGGTGCAGCGCAGGTCGACGTCGAAGATGCGCAGTTCGTGTCCGACGGTGGCGGTGTTGGCCTCAGCGGTCGTGTAGCCGGGATGCCACATGTGGGAGCGTTGCAGGCATCCGAAGTTCCCGTGCTCGAACACCCATCGCTCGAATGCGGCGGTGAGGTCATCGGGCTGGTAGTAGTCGGCGGTGAAGTGCAGGGGCGCGCCTTCCCAGGCGGGAGCCTGCTGCACGTCGGCCTCATGGATCATCGCGTCGAGGTCAAAGGCGAGTTGCCCGCCGGGAGCTGTCCGGGCCTTCATGCTGCCGCTCCGGTCTGGGTGAGCGCGTGCCGGGCGGCGGCTTCCAGCATCGACAGCAGTTCCGAAGTACCGGTCAGGTCTCGGATCGTCTCGACGTCGTAGCGAAGCATCGTGTCTCTCGCGATCTGCGCGGCTCGCTCTTCCCGCACGGCGGCATCGGCGAGGTGGGTGAGGTAGGCGCGGATGCCGTCTTCGATGAACGCGGCGAGTTGCTCGTAGTCTTCGATGATCGGTTCATACGCGCCGGTGTCGGGGCTGGGGTGGTAGGCGAGGTCTGTGGTCTCGGCGACCTGCCGGGCGATGGCGGTGATGCTGGTCATGGCTGCTCCTGGAACAGGTGGTCGAACAGGGTGGTCGGGGCGTTGTGGAAGTGGTCGGCGAGGTAGGTCTTCACATCGCCCCAGAGGTCGTGCCGGTCGCTGTCGTAGTCGCGTTCGCATGCCCAGGTGAGGTCGGTGAGGAACTCCTGCTGGCGTGCGGGGGTGGAGAACTTCTCGTCGTAGAAGCCGTGCCGGTTGTAGTGGGCGATGAATCCGAAGTACCCGTGGTTGTGGAGGCCTTCGTAGAGCGCCTGCGTGAACTGGTGTTCGGGGTAACCGGCGTCGATGAAGCGGATCAGGGCGTTCACGAAGCGGGCCTTCTTCTCGGGGGTGCCGCTGGGCCAGCCGGAGTCGGTGAACTGTTCCGGCTGGTAGCGGGCGGTCATCGTGCCGCCTCCGCACAACTCGCGGGGTGGATGGTGAAGTCGAACGGCATCGTGGTGGTGCTGTAGATGTCGTAGCCTTCGCTGCCTTCGGCGGACTCCCAGTGGTCGATGCTCAGTTCCCCGTCGAGGTAGAGAACGGTGACGAACAGGCCGAGTTCGCTGTAGCTCCAGGTGCGGCGCACATCATCGCTCCCGTCCGGGGAGAGGTCAGTGGGGGCGTCGCACCACGCCTCGATCAGCTTCTGCGCGTCGTCGTGGGCGAGGAGCCAGCCGTCAGCGAAGATGTGGTCGTCGACGTCGGCGTCGAGGGTGACAGGTGCGGGGAGCGGGTATCCGCTAATGGTGATCTTCTCCATGGTCACTTGCCCTCCTGCTCGGCTTCGTCGGCGGCGACGAGATCAGGTACAGAGACGGTGAGCGGGTTGACGGGTTCCCACTGCTCGGTGGCGGGGGTGAACTGGCCGAGCTCGATGCGCGGCGCGCCGTCGATGGTGTAGAAGAACAGCTGCCCGTACTCGACGCCGTCGATGCGGAGGTAGAGGTTGCCGCCGTAGGAGCCGAGGTCGCCGTCGTCGAAGAATCCGACGCCGGTCTGCTCGGACGTGTCGCCCAGGTCGAGGTCGGTGGGGCGTCCGCCGTGGTCGATGGTGAGTCGCATGAGAGGGTTCCTTTCAGAGGGGCTTAGAGGGCGGTCCACACGCCGGTGGCGGGGTCGCCGTACTGGATGGTGACGGCTCCGGCGTTGGGGGTGCCGTAGCAGTCGAGGGGCTGGAACTCGGCCTCGCCGACGTAGGCTTCGGCGTCGCTGTCGTCGAGGAAGCGGCCGTGGTAGTAGACGTAGCCGTCGTCGTCGAGCATCCGGAACGGCTCCCCCTCCCCTGCGGTCAGGCGGGTAAGGATGCTGGGGCGGGCGGTGCGGGGGCCTTGGACGCCTGCGCCGTAGCCTTCTTCGTGCTTGCCGGTGATGAAGTCGCGGGTGATGAGGAACGCCATCGGGGTCTCCTGTTCAGCGGATGGTGGATTTGAGGGCGAGGATGCGGTCGGGGCGCAGGCCTGCCCAGTGGTCGATGAGCTGCCCGGTGTCGTCGGTGACGGTGACGATGGGGGCGCTCTGGTAGCCGTGCTCGGTGATGAGGTCTCGGATCGGGCCGGTCTCGGACAGTGGAGTGCTGGCGTGGGGGATGCTGGAGCGGGTGAGGAACTGCTCGGTTCGCTCGCAGTTCACACAGTCCGGGAGGGTGTGGATCGTGACGGTGAGGTTCATGGTGGGCTCCTGTTTTCCTTTCACTGCTTCTCGGATCCGAGGGGGCGGGGGTGGCTTGTCAAGGTCGAAGAACGAAAAGTCTCCGAACCACGGCCACGCCCGCTCGTGATCTGCTCAGCGGAGAGTTTTCGTGTGCCTTGACAAGGTGCGCCCGGCCCCGCACACTCCCCTCAGTTGGGTGCCGGCGAAGCCAGTACCCTGATTCATCCGCGGCCGCAAAGCGGCCTCCGCTTGATCCGCCACGCTTCCCGGATGCGGCTCCTCG
Source organism: Microbacterium sp. NPDC078428 (assembly GCF_044542535.1). Lineage (NCBI taxonomy): Bacteria > Bacillati > Actinomycetota > Actinomycetes > Micrococcales > Microbacteriaceae > Microbacterium > Microbacterium sp. NPDC078428. The sequence goes on along the minus strand of NZ_JBITUP010000011.1, from coordinate 13,375 downwards.
CCCGCGCGAACCCCGGGGTGGCCGCCGCACCGTGCGGCGACCACCCTGCGGCTCAGGTGTCTGCGCCGTGGCGGGTGAGCAGCGCCTGGGTGGTGTCGCTGCGGACGCTGTCGAAAAGGGAGTAGAAGGCGTCCTGGACGGTGCGGGCCGCCTGGGCGAGGGCGTCCTGGGTTTCCTCGTCGCTGAGCGCGTGCAGGGTGCGCCGCTGCACGGGGGTGAGGTGCGGGTCGTCCTCCCAGTCCGCTTTGAGCGCGGTCAGACTGTCCAGCACTGGGTAGTCGCTGCGCTCCGGGGTCACAGTGTTCGTGTGCTCGAGGGCGATCACGTCGGCGGGGCCGGTAATGAGGGTCGCGCCCTGGTCTCGGATCAGCACGTGGCATCCGACCGAGGAGGCGGAGGTGAGCGGGCCGGGAACGACGCCGAGGGGCCTGCCGAGTTTGGCCGCGTACTCGGCGAGGCGCAGGGTTCCGGAGCGGGCACCGGCTTCGACGATCACGATGCGGTGCGTGAGGGCCGCGAGCAGGCGCGAGCGGCGCTGGAACCGCCACCGGGTCGGTGCGAGAGTCGGCGGGGCTTCGGAGAGGAGGAGACCTCCAGCTCGCACGATCCGGTCGAACAGGTCGTGATGCCCTGACGGATAGGGGCGGTCGAGGCCTCCGGCGAGTACCGCGATCGTCTTTCCGCCTGCGGTGAGAGCGGCGCGGTGGGCGTCGCCGTCGATGCCGTAGCTACCGGATGCGACGATCACATCCCCGTGAGCTGCGAGACCTTCCGTGAGTTCCGTGGTGACGTACGCTCCGTAGCCGGTGGCGGCACGGGCGCCGCAGATGCCGGTGAGCCCGGGCTCGGTGAGGAGCTCGTGGTCGCCGCGTGCGAACAGGACGATCGGGGCGGCGTCTCCGAGATCATTCACCTGGTGCGGCCAGCAGTGGTCTGCGGGGGTGATGACGGTGAGGTCGGCGTCGCGTATCGCCTGGAGGATCCTGGTGGTGTGCTCGGTCGTGAGCAGGGGAACGGCGCGGTCTCTGAGGCGTGTGAGGACGGCGAAGTCCGTGTGCGGGAGGCTTGCGGCGTCGGTGAAGAGGAGGCGCAGCAGGGTGATGGCGCCGTGGGTGCGGATGAGCCTGCCGAGGTCGATGTTGCCGGGTTCGATCGCGGCGGCGAGCAGAATGCGGGCGGTGCGCTCAGGGTCGACGCTGAACGGGATGCTGGCCGGGTCGGGTGCGGGTGTGGTGGTCATGACGGTTCCTGTCTGTCGGAGTGCTGGTGGGGGTGGGCCGGGGCGGTGTCGCCCCGGCCCGGAATGGTGCGGGGTTAGTCGCGGACGGCGGCGCAGTCAGCGGCCCACGACGTCCACTCGGCGGAGGCTTCGCTGATCTCCTCGACCACGCGGGTGTGGAGGTCGGCCAGGACGTTCCGGTTGAAACGTGCGGTGGGTGCCGGGGCACCGTCGATGGCGGGGAGGGTGCGGGTGTCGCTGTCGGCTCCGAAGCTGAGCGACATGCGGCGGGTGTACCCGTCGGCGTGCTGCCGGGTCGCCGTGGCCCGGTAGCCTCGGCCCTTCCAGTGACTGGTGGAGATGTCCAGCTCGATCCGGGAGCCGTCCTCCCGCTCCACGACGGTCGTGGTGCTGTGGAGGGTGCGACCGTCTTCGGAGGGGGTCGGGCGGGTGAACGCGATCGTGGTCGTGGTCATGGTGGTTCCTTCGATTCCGGAGTGGGGCCGGGCGGCTGGTTCCGCCTCGTGGTGCCCCTTCCTGCTTTTCCGGGCTCGTGGGCGGGGGTGCTGTGTCAAGGCCGAAGAACGAAAAGTCCTCGTTCAACGGCCACGCCTGTGGGGTGAGACTCGGGGAGGAGTTTTCGTGTGCCTTGACGCGGCGCCCACGGCCGCGAATCATCTCGTCCGTCTGTCCCGGCCGCGCGGCGGCCGGGAGTGCATGAGCGCTGTGGAGACCCGTACCGGTGCCGCACGCCTCAAACGAGGTGCCTGGGTAGCTCCTGCAGTGCCGAATAGAGTGGGTGGGGTGACGTTGCCGTTCTTCTATGACGGGCCGGATGGGCCGCTCACGCGTCGCGCCTCCGACGCTGTCTGCGGCTGCCGGAGGCGGTCCGGTCAGCGTCCTCGGTCACGGTGCCCCTCCGCTTCCTAACGGAGCAGCATGTCTCAGCGCATAGCCGCAGACTGGGTCAGGTCGTCACCGTGGTTCTGGTGGAACGCGGGGCGGGAGTGTTGACGAACCGGCACGGACGGCATGAGGTGCGCGGCGGAGACATGGTGGTGTTCGAACCCGAGGCGGAGTTCCACTACACCCCGGCCCGACCGCTGCGGATCAGCATGATGACGATCGACCCGGATCTGCTGCTGGATGCGGTCGGCTGGCTACACGCGCGCCGCTCGCTTGCGGGCCGCGCCCGGGTGCGGGCGATCGCGGTGGCGCTGAGCCGCCCGGTTATGGTGTTGCATCCCGCGCCTGGTGAGGCGGCGCGTGTGCGGCGGATTCTGCATGCGGCGATGCGGCTGCAGGGTGAGGACGGGAAGAGTTTGGATCGCAATCCGTTCCCGCGCATGTTGACGCTCGCGTCGCAGCTGATGGAGGTCTTGGATCCGCTGGTGGTGCGGGATCATCCGCACCGTCTGTTCGCCGAGCAGCTGCGGGCGGCGGCGACCCTGGAGTTGCCGGTGGTGCAGCATCCCGGGGTGCGGCGCGCGTTGGAGTTCGTGGCGGCGAGGCCCCCGCGGGCATGGACGCTGCAGAGTCTTGCGGAGGCGGCGCTGCTGTCGCCGGGCTACTTCGCCCGCGTCTTCGCAGCGGAGGTCGGTTCGTCTCCCAGACAGTTCCTCTCGGAGCGTCGCCTGACCGAGTTCATCGTCCTCATCCATACCTCGACTCTTACCGTGAGTCAGGCCGCGCGGAGGGTGGGGTGGGCGTCGGTGAGTCACGCGATCAACGCGTATCGGAAGCACACCGGAACAACACCGGCGAAGGCTCGCGCCGGACAGGCGGCGAGTATCGCTGATGCGGTGATTGTGCCCGGTGAGCGGAGGATTCCGCCGCCCGGCATTGAGTTGATTCAGCGCTGACTGGTAGGGCTGGGATTCTCTACCCTCTGGGGCGCTGCAGGCGTTCGCCACTGTTCCGTAGCGGGTGGAGGCGCCGGCGCACCTGACGGACAGGGAGGACACGGAAGATCGTGCTCCGGCCTACCGGAAGGACGATGCTATGACCCTCTCGCTGGAACCGCCGCCGCTCGCACGGTCCACGGTCATGCGCCGAGGAGACATGGAGCGGGTCGGACATCTCCTTCATCCTGGCACAGGCTCCACCGTTCGGAGCAGCCGTGAGTGAGCAGGCGCGGGGACCGGATCTGCTGGGCGCGGCTCTCGACTACGCACGTGCCGGGGTTCCCGTGTTCCCGTGCGTACCGCTGGGGAAAGCACCGCTGACCCATCAAGGGTTCAAGGACGCCAGCACGAATCCGGCGCAGATCCACCGCTGGTGGCAGTGGCAGCCCGAGGCGAACATCGCCCTGGTCACCGGGGCGGCACGCTCCCGGATCGACATCCTCGACATCGACGTGCACCCGGGCGGTGACGGCTTCGCGGCGCTCGAGCAGGTGGAGCAGGCGGGGCTGATCGACTCGTGGCAGCGGATCGTGCGCTCGCCGTCTGGCGGCCTACACGTCGTGTTCCCCTCGAACCCGTCGCCTGAGCAGCGCAGTTGGGCGGTGCCGAGCGCGCACGTCGACTTCCTCGCCAACGGCAGCTACGTCCTCGCTCCCCCTTCCCGAGTACGCACCCGAGACGGGACGGTGCGCTCATACGAGGTGGTCGCCACCGGAGCGCGTCCGGCCCCGGTGGAGGGGTGGCGGCTGGAATCGGTGCTGCGGCCCGCCCGCACGGTTCAGCTCGAGGCGACAGCGGGGCCGCAGCGCTCCGGGCAGGGGCCGCGATGGGATGCGGAACGTTTGGCGGACTGGATGGCAGGGCGGCCGGAAGGGAACCGGAACCGGTCGCTGTTCTGGGCTGCGTGCCGCCTCGCAGAGACGGGGACGGTGTCGACGCAGCAGTGGGAGACCCTCGCGCAGGGTGCTGTCCGGGCGGGGCTGCAGGAGCTTGAGGCGGTGCGCACGATCCAGTCTGCGCAGCGCTCTGCCCGACTCGCAGCCCCCGTAGCCAGCGGCGGGGTGGGTGCCGGAGAGCAACGGATCGCGTTATGACCGCGGTGCTGCAGCGACAACCGACTGGGAGGTGGGCGGTCGGTGTCGCCCGGGCTGGCACCGCGCTGATCGACGTGTGCGCGTTCTGGCTGTCGGCGACCACGCTCACCGATCTCGCCCGGCGCGCGGGGATCGACCCGGTGCAGGCGTGGATGTGGCCGGTGATCGTCGACGGCATGATCGTCGTCGCCACGGTCGCGATCGTCGCCCTGGCCCGGCACGGCCCCCGGGCGACCGTGTACCCGTGGGCGCTGCTGATCGCGGGGGCTGCGGTGTCGGTGACCGCGAACTGCATGCACGCGCTGGTCGCTACCGATTCCGATCTGCCGCCGATACTGGCCGCATCGGTCGCCGCGGTGCCACCGCTGGTACTGCTGGCGGCCACGCACCTCACGGTGCAGCTCGGCCGCCGCCTCACCACCGCACCGTCTCCCATCACACCCGACCACCCGGTATCGCCGACCGGTGCGGTTGCTCTGCCGGTCGAGCGCACGAGCAAGGTGATACCTCCCGTGACCGCCCCGGTAGCAGTGAGCGCTGACGCCCGCGGATCGAGGCCCGATCACCCGGTGTCCGCGGCTGCAGCAACGACTCCGTCCGCATCCCGCCCAGGAGCTGACCCGCCCGCGGCGACCACGCCTGCCGACGCGACGCGCCCCGGCGGCGGGTCGGGCTCGGATGCAAGAGACCAGGCCGTGGAACAGGCGATCCGATGGTCTCGGGAGGGGATCTCCAACCGGACGATCGCCTCCCGGCTCGGTGTGCATCCCTCCACCGTCGGCCGATGGCTTGCCCCCGCCACCGCACCTGATCCCGCAGAGGAACAACACCCCGACACCGACACCGACACCGACCTCGATCCGCCCGCCCCGACCCAGGAGGAACCATGACTGACCCTGACATCACCGATCCCCACGCGACTCCGCCTGCGGAGTCCGCAACCGCTCCCCCTGCCGCAGGTGAGAAGCCGGAGCAGGATGCGGAGAGCTCGTGGATGCTGCGACGCCACCTCGATCCATCGCTGAACCCGGACGATCCGCTCGACGAGACAGTGTCCGCGCATGCGGGAGAGGATCCGCGCGCCCGCATCGAGTGGGTGCGCCCCACCGACCTGTTCGCACGAGTCTCCGCCAGGGCGAGCGAGCGCGGGGTGGAGTGGAACAAGCGTGCGCACGAGTGGGCGCGTGAGAACGCCCGCGCCGCTATCGCCGACTCTCGCGCAGCCGGTGCGCGGCTTGGCCACTCGATCACCGCGCGTCTGACCCGCACCGGGGCGGAACCTGCAGCACAGGAATCGGTTCGCCTGTGAACGGCACCTGACCCCCGCCCCTCCCATGCCCGGCACTGTCGCAGGGCTTGGGAGGGAGCACCGGGGCACCTCCCCGCAAGGGAGGAGCGAGACCATGACCACGACACAGCACCCACCGCACCTGGAGCCGCACCCGCCGGAGTTCACCACCCCGGAGGGGCTCCGACGCCTGCTGCTGCGCCTCCACGACGCCGGCCCCCACGCGTGGCAGCAGGATCGTGAGGCAGCGGCACTGCTGGAGTATGTGATCGAGAAGTACGGGCGGCTGGCACGCAAATGGCACCGTGACCCCGCCGACGCCGGATACGCGGCATTCGTGGCGATGCGCTCTCGCGGCGTGATCACCGCGACCGACCCGTGGGGTGTCATCACCCGGGCCGTGCAGCGCAGCATCGTGTCCGAGACGATGGGCGACAGGCTGCTGATCTCCGCCGCACGCGCCCGCAAGGGCGGCACCTTCGTCGACGCGCCCACCCGCGCCGGTGACCGCGACTGGCTCTACGACCAAGCACCACTCCCCGACGAAGACGAGTCCGCAGATCCTTGCGACGAGGAAGTGCTGCGGCTCCGGGAGGCGATCGCCGACATCGTCGACCTCCTGATCGGTCTGGGCTGGCCGGGCGAAGCAACCGACATCGCCGTCGACTACATCCTGTCCCGCACCGGAGATGCCGGCAGCCTCAAAAACGCCCGCGAGATCCTCCGCAAAGAAACCGACATGCCCGCCCGATTCGGGCTTCCCGCTACGTGCTGGCCAGGACTCCTCCGCGTCCTCCTGGGAGGAAAGACGCAGCCCGGGCGCCCCACCCGCAAAGGAGTCCTCATCCGGCTCCTCAACTACGACACCATCGACACCCTCCTCGAGGACGATGACCTCATCGTCGAGATCGCGGACGCAGCACCCAGATCAGGGGGCCGTAATGGGTGAGAACTACTTCGAGACCGCCCGCGACATCAATGATCTCGTGCTGGGGCACCGTATCCGTAGTGACTACGGCGACCTGAGTGCGCTCACCGAGTCGATCCGGCTGATCGGATTCGTGCAGCCCATCACGATCACCCCCACCGGCGCGGTCGTCTCCGGAGGTCGCCGCCTGCAAGCCGCCCGCGCCCTGGGCCTCCGCACCGTGGATGTATGGGTGCGCACCGATATCACCAGCGAGCTCGAGCTGCTGCTGGCCGAACAGCAGGAGAACGAGAACCGCAAGCCCTACACCCGCATCGAGCAGGCCCGATTCTTCGACCAGTTGCGGCGGATCTTCGCCGAGGACGCGGCACTGCGGCAGCAGGCGACCCGCTTCGGGGCACCACCTGGTGCACCAGATTCTGGTGCACCAGCACCATCGGCCACTGGGCGACGCACGCACGCGTCCGAGCGGGCGGCAATGGTGGTCACGGGCCGCCGCTCCGACTACACACTCGGGCATATCGTGGAGCTGCTGCAGTTGCAGGCCGACCCGGACCAGTCGGAGCGCGTGCGGCGAGCGGTCGAGGAAGCGATCTCCCTCATCGACCCGTACGGGCCGGTCGAACCGAACTATCTGCGGGTGAAGATCGTGCAGGACACCGAGCAGCTGCAGCTCATCGCGGGTGACGACTCGCTCCCGGCACCGGCACGGGATCTCGCGCATCGGGAGCTGCAAGCTCTGCCTGTCACCGGGAAGCCGTCGCAGGTGAGAGAAGCAGCCCGGCAAGCCCTCCGCCGGGTCACCGCCGCCGAGCAGTCGCCACCCGGCGCCCCGGCAAAGGTCGCAGGTGGGCGCAGCCAGGCGGCGATCCGGATCTACTCGCCTCGCGCGCTGACGGGGATGGTCGCCGAGCTGGACTCCTGGTGGCTGCACTACGACCCGTCCGAGGTGGCGCGCACCCTCACGGACGAGCAATGGGAGCAGCTCACCGACTGGGTGCAGCACACCGTCCGCTTCCTCGAGGAAGCCACCCGGCTGCGCAACAGCGTCGCCGCCTGACCCGCCTTCCGCTCGGCGGGTGGGAGTGGCCGGGCACCTGCGGGTATGGAACCCTCAGCTCGACGCCGCTTCATGATCGTCGTCATCGCCGCAGCCACGATCGGCCTCCTGCTGATCGGCGTCGGCATCTACGGGCTCATCCGCGGCCCCGGCACCTCCGCTGACCCTGCCGACCCTTCCGAGACGTCCGCACCTGGAAGCACCGACCCCGGCAGGGGGCCGGATGCGCTCCCCACGGTGAAAGGGTCTGCGGATCCGGTCGACTACGCACGGGAGATCGCTCAGGCCCTGTTCACCTGGGATACCGCCTCCGGCGTCGACCGCTCCGACTACCTCCAAGTGCTCGCCGACGAAGCCGCACCAGCCGGAGAAGAAGGCAATGGGCTCGTCGCTGACCTGGGGAACTACTTCCCCACCCAGGAGCAGTGGCGGCAGCTGCTCGGCTACGAGACCCGGCAGCAGCTCACCATCGACAGCGCCGAAGTACCGGGATCGTGGGCGCAGATCCTCGAGGACGCCTCCGGCCAGCTGGCCGAGGGAACGGTCGCGGTGACCATCCGCGGAGAACGGCACCGCTCCGGCGTGTGGAACAGGGAAGACGCTTCCTCGAGTCACGAGGTCGCGTTCACCGTGTTCGTGCTCTGCCCGCCCGATGCCGACCGCTGCCACCTGCTGCGCCTGTCCGGCCTGGGCACACCATTGGAGTGAGGCGATGAAGAAGCTCGCGCTCCTGCTCGCCGGGGTCCTGTTCGCGGGCCCAGTGACGGTGCTGGTCGCTCCCGCACTGATCGCGAACCCTGCTGTGCTGCAAGCTGCGGCCTGCACCGTGTCGTCGCTGACCGTGGTCGCCGAGGTGCCCGACGAGCTGGTGGCGACCACCCGTGACGGTGTCCAGGTCGTGCTGAACAAGACGCAGCTCACCCACGCGCGCACCGTGATCCAGATCGGCGCGAGCATCGACGAGGTGGGCCGTGAGGGCGTGATCATCGCGCTGATGGCAGGGCTGACGGAGTCCCGGATGCGGATGCTCGCCAACACCACCTACCCGGAATCGGCCGACTACCCGAACGACGGGGTGGGGTCGGATCATGACAGCCTCGGGATCTTCCAGATGCGGCCGCAGGCCGGGTGGGGCACCGTCGCGGAACTGATGAGCGTCACCTACCAGGCACAGGCGTTCTACGGCGGCCCGAACGGCCCGAACTATCCCTCCCCGCGGGGGCTGCTCGACATCCCGAACTGGCAGCAGCTCACCCGCGGCGAGGTCGCGCAAGCGGTGGAGGTGAGTGCGTTCCCGGATCGGTACGCGAACTGGGAACCGGTCGCCGAAGCGATACTCACCGCCCTCACCGTTCCCTCCTCCAGCGGTGGCGGGGAGGCCCCGGCATCCGGAGATATCGCACCCACGACGCGGATCGTGGTGCCGATGCCCGAGGGCAGCTACGTCAAGACCAGCCCGTTCGGGATGCGCGAGGATCCGCTGCAGCCGGGCCTGTTCCGTATGCACTACGGCACCGATTTCGCCGCGCCCGACGGCACGCCGATCCTGTCGATGGCCGACGGTGTGGTGCTGTGGGCTGGGAATCGGCCCGGGTGGAACAACATCCTTGTCATCGAGCACAACATCGCAGGCGCAAAGGTCGTCACCCTGTACGCGCACATGTGGGATCACGGCTATCACGTTCGCACCGGGGACCGGGTCAGCGCGGGCCAGCACGTCGCCGACGTCGGTTCCGAAGGCTACTCGACTGGCCCGCACCTGCATTTCGAGGTGCATCCCGGCGGGTGGGAATCCCCCGCTGTCGATCCGGATGCGTGGCTTTCCGAGCACGGCGCTGAGGGCGTCACCGACCCGTCTACGAGTGTGCGGAGCTGCACCCGATGAACCCCGGCCACACATACGGAGGGTGCTGATGGACGTGTACCCGGACTTCGGCGCGACCAGCGGCGCCGGCATCCAGGCCGTTCTCGGCGCATTGCTGACGGTCGTGCTGGTCGTGGCCGTGCTGATGATCCTCGTCAGTGCGATCGCCTGGGCCGTCGCGTCCTCCCACGGCAGCCACACCGGCGTCGCGAAAGCGAAAGCCGGGCTCTTCGTGGGGATCGCCGCAGCCGCCCTCGCAGGGGCGGGTGTCGCCTGGCTGAACTTCCTGATCCGCGTCGGCAGCAACCTGTAGCCCGCACCCTCCGGGCTCCCTTCCGCGGGCAGCGACGCTCAGCCCGAGCACTCGGCCGGGTGGAAGCGGGAGGGCACCTCTCGGCATGCGGCCCCGATCAGGGGCACGCACGCTCGATCCCACCGCCCGGAGGCACCCATGACTCTCACCGAATCCGCCTTGTTCCTCGCATCCCTGCCCGCGCAGGTCGACATCACCCCGAACGACTCCGGCCTGCCGGGGATCGCGCAGCTGCGCACCATCGTCGGCGCGGTGATGACCATCGGCCTCGTGCTGGCCGTGCTCGCCCTCATCATCTCCGCGATCGTGTGGGCTGTCGGCGCGAACTCCTCCAACCCGCACCTCGCCGGCCGGGGCAAGACGGGCGTGCTCATCGCCTGCGCGGCCGCGGTGATCTGCGGCGGCGCAGTCACCTTCGTGAACTTCTTCTGGGGTGTGGGCCAGTCCGTATAACAGCCGCCAGGCCAATCCGAACCGGAAGGAGGAAGAGGTATGAGCCTGTGCGATGTGCCCGTGCTGTCAACGGTGTGCGACGTCGTCGGCGACACGGCGAGTTCCCTGGTGACCGCACCGTTCGAATGGCTCGCGCAGGCCATCGGCTCCACCGCGGCCCTCATGTTCGAGGGCGTGTGGGCGGTGTTCGACCAGACCACCCTCGTCGACGTCAGCAGCCCTGGCTATGTCGGCGTGTACAACATCCTCTTCGGAGTCGCGGTGTTCTTCATGCTCGGCTTCTTCCTCATCCAGCTCGTCACCGGACTTGTCCGCCGTGACCCCGGCGCACTCAGCCGCGCAGCTCTCGGACTTGCGAAATCCGTGCTCGGCAGCTTCCTCGTGATCGGCCTCACGGGGCTGCTGCTTGAGATCGTCGACCAGCTGTGCATCGGCATCATCCACGCCACCGGGAACACGCTCGAGGACATGGGCCTCAAGATCGGGGTCCTCGTCGCCGGGCTTACCGGCCTCACCATCGCCTCCCCCGGGGTGGGCGCGATCGTGATGATCTTCTTCGGCACGCTCGCGATCGCTGCCGCCGCGATCGTGTGGTTCTCGCTCCTGATCCGCAAGGCGCTCCTGCTGGTCGCGATCGTCCTCGCTCCGATCGCCCTGTCCGGTGCGGCATGGGACGTAACGCGCGGCTGGTTCGGGAAGTGGATCGGCTTCGTGATCGCCCTGATCGCGTCCAAGCTCGTCATCACCGTCGTGTTCCTCGTCGCGATCACCCAGGTCAACGCACCCATCGACTTTGACCTGGCCGCCCTGTCGGATCCGATCGCAGGGATCGTGCTGATGGCGATCGCCGGGTTCGCGCCGTACATGACGTACAAGTTCGTGTCGTTCCTCGGCTTTGACCTGTACCAGTCGATGAGTGCTGAGCAGGAAGCGAAACAGGCTCTCAACCGTCCGGTGCCTCTTCCCAGCACTCCGAAGAACGCCTCACCGGACTCCGTGCTGAATGACAAAGGCGGAAGCCCACCGCCGGGCGGAGGCCCGCCAGGTGGAGGCCCACCGGGAGGCGGCCCGCCACCGCCACCACCACCAGGCGGTGCGGCGCAGGGGAGCGCCGCAGGGACCGGAACGGGAGCAGCTGCAGGCGGCGGAGCAGCAGGCGGAGGTGCCGCAGCGGGCGGTGCCGCAGCCGCCGGACCCGCCGCCGCGGTGATCGTGGGAGCCCAGGTGGTCAAGGCCACAGCCGAAGCCGGCCCCAAGTTGGGCAACGCGATCGGTGGAGCTGCCACCGACCATGCCGGGGCCGCGCAAGAATCCACGACCCCGCCACCGCCGTCAACACCCACGGTGCCTGCCGCTCCACCAGCACGACACGGAGATGACCCCGGTGGGCAGCAGCCCCCGCCGCCACCGAGAACGTCTCCGCCGCCGGAGACCCCACCGCCAGCACCGTCCGTGAAGCCGTGAGAGAGGAATCGTGATGAGTGACGAGTTCGAGCTCCACCCCGTCAAGTTCTCCCGTGTCTCCCGGCGCGGCATGCTCCTGGGTCTGACTGGGCCGCAGCTGGTGACCGCGAGCATCGCGGTGACGATCCTCGTGTCAGCCCTCTACTTCGGCGGCGGCGAGGCAGTCACCTGGACAAGCCCCGCCTGGGCGTCGGTCGTGGCACTCACTTGGGTGCCCGTCGCGGGCAGACCCGCGATCGAGTGGCTCCCCGTCACCGGGCACTGGGCGGCACGCGTCGCCGCGAAGCAGACCGTCTACCGCAAACGCGTCACCAAACCCCGGCCCGCCGGAACGCTTGCGCTCCCCGGCGACGCAGCGAGCCTGCGCATGCACCTTGACCCAGATAGCGGAGCCGTCATGGTGCACGACCCGCACCGGGCGACCCTCACCGCCGTGCTCGAGGTCAGCCACCCCGCGTTCGTGCTCCTCGACCCCGGCGAGCAAGAGCGCCGCGTGCACGCCTGGGGTCGCGTGCTTGCCACCGCGTGCCGGTCAAACCACGTAGCCCGGCTGCAGGTTCTCGAGCGGACGCTTCCCGACTCGGGAACCGGCCTCGCGCAGTGGTGGAGCAGTCACGGTCATAACGACGGTTCCTGGGTCGCGGGCGTCTACCAGGACCTCATCGACCGGGCAGGCCCGGCTGGGGAGCGCCACGTCACCACCATCTCTCTCGCGCTCGATATGAAGGCTGCTGCCCGTGCGAGCCGATCCGCCGGGCGCGGAATGAAGGGCGCAGCTGCGGTGCTCCGGCAGGAGATGACGACCCTCACCAGCGCCCTGCGCACTGCGGACCTGCGCCCCTCCCCCTGGTACGGGCCCGGGCAACTCGCAGTGATGCTCCGCACGGCCTACGACCCGCAAGTCGCGGCCGCCCTCGATCGCTCCGGCGATCTCGGCCAAGACCTCGCCACCGCGGGCCCGGTCGCCGTCGATGAGCGCTGGAGCAGACTCCGTACCGACAGCGCCTACCACGCCGTACTCTGGGTGTCGGACTGGCCCAGATCCCAGGTCTACCCCGGATTCCTCGCGCCGCTCATGCTCTCCAGCGGGATCCGCCGCAGCTTCTCCCTGATCTGCGATCCGATCCGCTCCGACCAGGCCGCGCGGAGTATCCGCAAGCTCCGCACCGAGTATGTCTCCGACGCCGCGCAGCGCGCGAAGGTCGGGCAGATCGAAGACGCGCAGCAGTCCGCCGAATATCAGGACGTGCTGCGGCAGGAGTCAGACATGATCGCCGGCCACGGCGTGCTCCGCTACACCGGCCTCATCACCGTCTCCGCCGACTCCGAAACGGAACTCGAGCGCGCCACCGCCGCGATCCAGCAAGCGGCGATCCAGGCTTCCCTCGAGACCCGCCTCCTGGTCGGCCAGCAGGCTGGAGCCTTTACGGCCGCAGCACTGCCGCTGTGCCGAGGCATCTAGGTAGAGGACAGTTACGAGGCATCTCGTCTACGAACTCGTAGCCTGGGTTCAGAAGCGGTGGAGGCCTGACATGCGATGGTGCCGCGGTTTGGGGCTCGCAGGAGTAGGCGGCGAGCGGAGCTTGTCGGCTGACCGAGTAGCGACTACGAATGTCATTGCCGGGCCCCAGCCTCCGGGGGTTCTCGGGGTCGATGCGCCTGTATGGGCGCAGCGACGACAGGGCTCTACTGGTTCTGCGGTTTAACGCCCAGTTCCTTGCTGTAGGCGACGCAGGGAAGCTCCACGCCGGAGGGCAGAGTATTGACTGCAGGACGACCATTGCTGTA
>NZ_JBITUP010000010.1:0-41507 GCF_044542535.1 Microbacterium sp. NPDC078428 | reverse complement strand
GGAGAATCACGGCGGCGAGATCGTCGGCTCCGGCCAGAGGACGAGACGCGATGAGCACAGGTACCAGGCGCGCGATGTCATAGTTCTCCGCCTCCGCACGGCGCAGCTCCGCGGCAAGCGCCCCGTACGCGTCTGATTCGGTGATCGCGTCGACCTGGTCCGTGGTGAGGGGGGATTGTTCGAGGATCTCGAGCCAGTGGTCGTGCTGTGCGTGGGTGACGATGGTGTCGTATTCTCCGGCGAGTTGCGCGATGGAGGACCAGTGCTCGTGTTCAGCGAGGAGAAGTTCGTGGGCAGAGCGTTCGGCGGTCTCGTGGGCGAGGACGCCGACGAGGCCGCTGCGGGCGGTGACGTCGGGTTCGGGGTTCTTCTGGTGTTCTTCGAGGGGGAACTGGTCGATGGCGACGTAGGCGTGGTTGGCGTCGCGGCCGCGGGTCATGGCGACGTAGAGGCTTTCGCGGGTCATCTGGGGTGAGTGGACTATCGCGTGTGCGGTGTCAACGGTGGCGCCTTGTGCGCGGTGCACGGTGATTGCGTAGCCGAGGTCGACGTGCTCGTTGGCGTAGGCGGCGGGCAACAAGATCCCGCCCCCGCGCCGCATGGTGGGTGGCCGCACGAACACCGAGCCGTCATCGCGCACGTTCGTCACCACCCAGCGTTCACCGTTGCGCACCCATCCGTGTGCCGAGCGCAGGCGGCGGTCGTTCAGCCGCGTAATGATCGTGTCTCCCACACTCATACGGCTGCCGTCGCCCAGTTCGATCTCGCGTTCAGCGTCGACGTAGCCGTGGGCGATGAGGTCGCGGCGTGCCCGCTGGTTCAGTTCGGTGACGTTCTCGACGGTTTCTGCGATCAGGATCGTGCCTCGCCCGGCCTGCCGGTCTTCCCACCAGGCCCGGTATGCGGCCTCGGCCATCTCGTCAATGGTGCCGCCCCTGATCCTGCCGTGCTCCATATAGGTGTCGATCACAGGGGCGCGGCCGTGGCGCAACTCGAGCGAGGCGCGCTTCTCCCAGTCGTGTTGCAGCCGCCACACCTCCGTCAACTCAGGCGTGCCGTCAGCGCGGTCGTTCACGATCAGGGAGAACGCGCCGCCCACGCCGACCGACTGCAACTGTGCCGGGTCTCCAACGAGCAGCACTTTCGCTTCGGCCCGCTCAGCCTCGCGGGTGATGAGGTCGAGCGAGTGCGTGCCCGCAAGCGAGGCCTCATCAAGAATCACCAGCTGACCGCGTGTGAAGGTCTGCCCGGTGCGCTCGAACACTTCCCGCCATTTCGCGGTGTTGTCGGTCGGGATACCGAGTTCATCAGCGAGCACCCCTGCCGCGACTGCTGACGGGGCAAGCCCCACCACTGACCCCTCACCGTGCTTCCATTCCCAGGCGCGACGCAGAGCGCCCAGCGTCGTAGTCTTCCCGGTACCTGCAGGCCCCACGAGAACATCGACGGTGCGGCCTGAGACCGCGATCCGGGCGAGCGCGTCGCGCTGGTCGGGGCCGAGCGTGCGCCCCTCATCATCGGGTTCGCTCGCGAACCGCTCGATCGTGTCGAGCGCGAGCCTGGGGCCGGCCATGCCCCGCGATCTCGCGATCAGCCGATCCTCCGCTGCGAGCAACGCCGTCGATGAGAACAGTGTCGAGTGCTTCGGCCGAAATCTTGTGGAGCCGTCAGCGCGCTGAAACTCGGCGGGAGTGACGGCAAGCTCGGGCGGGGTGAGCGTCAGCGATGCTTGCTCGGCGGCATCCGCGATCATGCCGACGATGACCTCGCGTTCCTCGGTTGACGCGAACCGGAGCCACATGGACTGCCGGGATGCTTCGGCCATGAGGTTCCAGCGTCGCCAGGTCGAGCGCTTCTCGCCCACGGTCTCGATCACTTGCTGCCCGAGGGCAGCGATCATGTCGAGCGGCACGTCATCGGCGCGCAACAACCGCAGACCTGAGCTTCTGGGGTCGTGTTGCCACGCAACACGGGTCGCCCACTCCGTCGCGTCTTCACCGAGGATCACTGTTGCACGATCCCGCCACTCGCTCGTGAGGTCATCAAGCGATCGCACGTCTTTCTCGGGGCGTGTTGCGAGCGTGGCCTCTTGCAACAGCTTGATGACCTGAGCCGACGACGGCCTGCGACCGTGACGGGCCACGAACTCCTCGATCAGGCGTTCTTTCTCGACTTCAATATCGCGTGCGCGTCTCGAGAACGCTTTGATCAGTTCTTCCGGCACGTTACTGATCGCCCACGACTGATTCCGGCCAGCAGCTTGCTCGCGTGACTCCCACGAGATCCCGAGCATCCGAGTGAGTGAGTCAGCGAAGATCGCCTCATGCAGTTCGCTCAGCGCGACCGTCGCTGCGTGCAGAGGTCGCCCGTCAAGCGCGAGCCAACGCCCGGTCTGGGCGTGCTGCACCTTGTTCGACACCACCACATGCGTATGCAAGTAGGGGTCGTGCAACCTGGAGTCATAGTGGTCATACGCGGCTGCAACAACCCCAGCGACGTCGAGTTGCAGCACCGCACCATCAGGGCCACGCGCGCCACCCCGTGTTGCAGCGACCTCGCGCTCCATGAACTGCAACACGTTACTGATCGCGGCATGGTGCGCTTCCCAGATGAGTTGTTGCGTGCCCCCATCAACCACCGCCCACAACACCGATGCCGACTTCGGGATCGAGAACGTGAAGTCGAAGCCCGCGACGGCCTTGCGGCTCTTCTTCGCTGCTTCCTCAGCTTCAATCATCGTGACCGCTGCGGCACGCTGTGATGGCGTGAGTTCGGGATCGAGCGCGGCGACACGGGCGGCAACGCGCTCGTCGAGCGTCTGGAACTGGCTATAAGGTCGCCCCAACGGGTCACCGGATACCGGGTCGCGGCCCATCCCGATGAGCAGTTGGAGTTGCGTCTCGGTCACCGTATCCCCGGCCACAATCTGACCTTCCGCGAGGCCGTTCAGACCCGAACCGAGCCACCGGCCGGGCGGGGTTCCTTCTTCGCCGTAGTAGCGCGTCAACGGGGTCGACATGGCTCTGTCACCGTCGCCATACGCGACCGACTTCAAGAGGTACTTGTATCCGTCACCCGCCGTCATGCGACGCATCGAAACTGTCATCGGATGCCACCTTTCACACTCGAAAGGTGGCCTCGACCGCCCCGCACTACGCGGTTAAATCAGAGTCGAATCGCGGCACTTTCAGCCATGTTTGCAAGATATGTGAGCCGAAAAAATAAGTCTAAACAATCTATGGAGATCCTGACGGTTCACGAAGTCTGAGATCCGAGTGCGGAGCGAGATCTCATCATCGGCGGTACGCTCTTTAGGTCGATGATGCTGCCGATCCCAGAGGATTTTGGATCGAGCCGATGCACCTGCCAGGATCGGAACAGGCGGTCGAGAACTCATGTCACAGCCCATGCGCGTGAAGTAACCGCAGACCCTAGGCATAGGTCATGTTCGCGTTATGTGGAGTGGAACCTCGCTATGCGCATCTCTTCTGGCAGCAGCCTCCGTCCGACCTCCGTTCTCACCTGGTCAATTCCAGTTCTTGCGCGGCGACGTGTTACCTACCCCGGCGTTGAACACGTTGGCCGGGTCAAGCCGCTTGTAGTGCTCCACCAGTGCGGGGGGCGCTTCGTACAGTCGGCCGTAGTTGTGCTCGGCAGGGATCGCCGCTCCGCGCTCCTCCAACAGCCTCGTCATCCGCTTCTTGAGCTCGACCGTGTCGACGCCCTTCTTCGCCACATGGTTCTGGTGGAGGACGTGGCAGAAGAAGTGGCCATAGTACGCGCTCACCTCGAGCTGATCGGCGATCCCGGGCGGCAGCGCTTCGAGCCAGTCGTCGTCATCCCTACGAAGCGCCACATCGAAGGTCACCATGCCACCGACGCGCCTGCGGTAGAGGTTGAAGTATCGCGCGATCGCACTGGCCGCCCCGAAACGCTGCAGCATCGCGCTCTGCGCCTCGTCATCGGTGCAGACGAAGAAAGCGCCGCCCCTTCCCGGTTCGGCGAAGAACGAGGTGAGGAGATCATCGGTCTCCGCCTTCTGGGCATCGCCGACCTCCATGATCAGGTGATGCTCGAAGCGATCCCGGTAGTCGAGCATCCGCTTCGGCAGCTGCTGAGGCAGCAGCGCGAACGCCGTCTGGGAGATAGTGTCGGCGAACGTCGGGCCCAGAAACGGGAAGAGCTTTCCCAAGGCCCCGTTCGCCCAGCTTTTGAGAGCGAACATTCGGCGCACCTGCTGGTTTCCCCAGTGCTTCAGCCCGACGAAGGTGTCCTTGCCGTACTTCTCAGCGAGATCGAACGTCGCACGGTCGAAGTACTCGCCAGAGATGGGGAGCTGCCGGTCGGAGCCGAGAACCCCGCGCCGTAGGTCTTCGAGTTCGGACGGATCATTCGTGCCGATGTAGAAGGTCGTGGTGAGTCGATCTTTGGGGAAGGTGCGTGTACGCACGGCGAAGACCATGAGTTTGCCCGCACATCCAGATGCCTCGAAGAGGAACTTCGGGTCAGCGTTGTACCGCGCTGGTGTGCCGACGATCTCGCGCACATGGTCGCTGTAGTCCGTGCCGAGGGAATCAGCCGGAGGAGGCGTAACATCCGCCGCATCCCAGTCGCCGCGCTGCAGCCGGTCGAGCACCTGCGCGGGATCATCCCCCAACTCGATGCCTAGATGGTTCACGAGCTCCACCTTGTTGTGCTCATTGACGCGGGCGTAGACCGCGTACTCCGTGAAAGCGGGGCCCTTGCGAACTTGGCTACCACCGGAGTTGTTGGCGATGCCGCCGATCACGGACGCCCCGACAGAGGTGGAGCCGATCACCGAATGCGGTTCGCGGCCGTGCGGCGCCAGAGCATCTTCAAGTTCATACAGCCTAGAACCGGCGAGGCACACTGCCTCGCGGGCGTCGTTGATCAGGTGGATCTGATTGATGCGCATTGTCGAGATGATCACGACCTCGCGATCATAGTCCTGATCTCCGGGGCCGGAGCCTCCGGTCAGGCCGGTGTTCGCGGCCTGCGGGATGACGATGAGGTCGTTGTCGACGCAGACCTGCAGCGCTCGCCACATCTCGATCAGGGTGCCTGGACGGAGCACTGCGAGCACCTTGCCGGAACCGAACCGGCTCCCGCGCGCATACGGGGCCGTCGCTCGGTGGGAAATCAGAACGTGGTTCTTTCCCAGAATGTCGACGAATGTTTTCAGTGCCTCTTCAGACCTACGGGGGCTGTCATCGTGCATTTTGGATCAATCTCTTTCCATTGTTCTCAAGCCAACGTCCGGTATGTTCTCTACTCACTCGCCATCACCGCCACCGATGCTGCATGTGCTGAGATCCTTCGCTGTTTCGGACATCGCTTCGCTCTTCAAAGGAACTTGCTGAATTTGCCTGAGTGACGCCGGGGAAGACTCCCTCTGGTTCGGAGGCTTCCCCGGCGGAACTCACCGTTCACTGCTCAGTCACCTACGGGGCGATAAAGGCCATCGAGAGCCAGGGCACGAAACTGACGAGAAGCGCGACGCCGAGCAGTAGTGCGATTCCCGGCATAATCGCGATCATGGTCTGTTCACTGCTCACTTTGGCGGTGTTCGACGCGATGAACACGTTCGGGCCGAGCGGTGGCGTGACGAAGCCGATCGCGATCTGGACAACGACGATGATACCAATATGGATCGGATCGAGCCCTGCTTCAACGAGCACCGGCATGAGCACCGGTGAGGTGAGAAGAATCGCCGGAATCGTATCCATGAACGTGCCGATCAGGATAAGCAACAGGTTCGCAAGGAGTACGATCACGATCGGGTTGTCGCTGATGCCGCTCATTGCCGAGACGATCGTCGCGGGTACGTCCTCAATCGTCAGGAAGTGCCCGAATACAACAGCGGCGGTCACCATAACCATGAGGGCGCTCGTCGAGATGGCTGCGCGTCCGAAGGTATTGAGAATCTCGCGCAGGGTGGTTTCGCGATAGAAACCAAGGCTGACGACCAGTCCGTAGACAACGGCGATGACCGCCGCCTCGGTCGGAGTGAAAACTCCGCCATAGATGCCACCGAGAATGATCACGGGCATCAGGAGCCCGCCGATGGAACCCCAGAAAGCCTGTGCGCGCTCACGCCAGGTGCTCCGTTCAACCCCGTGGATGTGATGGCGTTTCGCGTGGACGATAACCCACCCCATGAGCGCGAGCCCCATGATGATGCCCGGAATCACGGCCGCGATGAAGAGATCTCCGATGCTGGTGCCGGTCACGACTCCGAAGAGCACGAGAGGAATGCTCGGCGGCAGAACGACACCGATGGTTCCGGCTGCGGCGATCAGCGCGGCCGAGTACCTTCGGCTGTACCCGGACTTGACCATTTCGGGGATCATGATGCTGCCGACGGCGGCAACCGTCGCGAGTCCTGAGCCTGAGATCGCGGAGAAGAACATTGCCGTCAGCACTGCCGCGACTCCGATTCCGCCGGGAAGGTGGCCGACGAGCGCGTTCGCGAGTACGAACAATCGCCTCGATATGCCGCCCCGCCCCATGATGAGACCGGCGAGGATGAAGAACGGGATCGCCATCAGCGGGAAGGAATCTCCGGCGACTGTCAACGACTGAGCGACGAAGGTGAGGGTGATGCCGGTGTCAGCGAAGAGAATGGTCACCGCGCTGGCGAGGAGGAAGGCGTAGACCACGGGGATTCCGCAGGCCAGCCCGACCAGCATGACCAGGGTGAGGAGGAGTGCGTCCATGGGTTACACCTCCGCTTCTTCATCAAGAAAGGGCGCTCGCCCGCCGGGTGGTGGCTTCCAGATGGCGACACTTGCCTGCATGGCTCGGATAGACGCGAGGAGGAGGCCGACCGGTAGTGCGGTGTACACCACCCACATCGGCAAGTGGAGCGCTGAAGAGGTCTGCCCGAGCCCGAACATCCGAACGACGAGAATCATCCCGTAGACCAGGATCAGGACGTTGAGGGCGAAGATCACGACCTGAATTCCCTGTTCCCACCAGCGTGAAACGTTCGCGGGGAGCCGGGAGATGATGGCGTCGACCGTGACGTGCTGGGCTTTGAGTACGACTGCGCCGAGCGTGAAGTAGATCAGCCAGATGAAGCAGTAGCGTGCGAGCTCTTCACTCCAAGAGAAGGAGTCGCCGAAGACGTATCGTGCGATCACCTGCAAGAAGATCACGACGACCATGACGCCGAGTAGCGCGCCGCCGACATACTCTTCGATCGAGTGTCGTTTCCACCAGACTTTGGGCTGGCTGAGACTGATTACTGTCGTGTTCGTCGTCATTGACGTTCCTCCTCGATTGCCGCTTCAAGGCGGTCTACGGTCTCATCGCCGACTGTCTTGCGCAGATACGGGAGCGCGGCACCCTGCATGGCTTCCCGGAACTCCTCGCGCCCTTCATCGGAGATCTCGGCAATGGTGACGCCGGCTTCCTCTATGATCTTGGCGGATTCGATATCCGATTCTGCAGCGCGGATCCGATTGAACTCGACACTCTCCTGAGCGGACTCGACAACAACCTGCTGCAGGTCTTCAGGCAGCCGGTCGTAGAAGATCTTCGACAGGACGAGCGTGCTCGTCGAGTGGACGTGCGCGGTCAAGGTCACTCGGTCTTGCACCTCGTAGAAGCGTTGGGAGACGATGAGCGCCAGCGGGTTTTCCTGTGCGTCAATCGTGCGCTGCTGCAGTCCGGTATAGACCTCACCGAAAGCCATCGGAGTGGGATTCGCCTGTGTTGCATCCCATGCCTCGAGCTGGAGGGTATTTGGCTGCACGCGGATCTTCACCCGATTCAGGTCATCGGGCCCATCCACCTCGATGCCGCGCGTGGTGAGATGACGCACGCCGTTTTCCAAGTACCCCAGGCCTACGAGGTCAATGTGCTCGAGTTCGGCGAGCACCTCCTGACCAAACTCGCCATCAAGCACCCGGTGAGCATGATCGGGATCATCGAAGAGATAGGGGGTATCCCACACGTTCTGCTCTGGCGAGAACTGGCCCAGAATCCCGGAGGTGGTGGCCGTCATTTGAATGCTGTCGAGCTGCACAGCAGTGGTCAGCGCATCAGCAGTCCCGAACAATGCGTTGGGAACGACCTTGACCTCGATTCGCCCGTTCGATCGCTCCTCTACCAGCTCTTCAAACAGCAGGTACGTCTCATGGTAATAATGATCGGTCGGCACCTCATGCGCGACCACGAGCGTGAACTCCGGCTTAGTTTCCTCCACCGTGGCGCTGCACCCGCTCAGGAGCACGAGGACGCTCCCCAATCCCGCTGCGGCCAATGCACGCCGCTTTCTCATCTTTTGGTGATTCATAGACACCTTTGTCTTCAGAACGAAACAATCTGTTAACGGTTTCCCGCATGTAACATGTTAAGTCAAGATTTCATTCACGGCAACCGAGTAATCGCAGCGCCCCTTTGCGGGGATTCTTCCCCCGAGAAGTATGATGCGCTTGAAGCCCGCGCCAGGAGAGGATGGATGTGATCATCAAGAATCAGCCCCTCGGTGTTCAACTTGCCAAGCGGCTTCGCCGGGAAATCCTCGACGGAACCCGTAGCGCCGGAGACCTCCTGATCGAAAGTGCACTCTCCGCGGAGTTCGGCCTGAGCAGAGGGCCGGTTCGCGACGCCTTCCGACAGCTCACGCAGGAAGGGCTCATCGAGGCGCAGGGGCGAAGCTACCGAGTGTCCGAGTTCACCCGAGACGACGTCAGGGAACTCTATGACCTGCGGTTCTCCCTGGAAAAGCTCGCGGTCGAGCGGGCTCTGCGCTCCACTCCCGATTGGACGCAGTGCCGCCAGGCCGTTGAGTTGATGCATGCAGCAGCCGAACAGGGCGATGCTGCCGCGTTTGCACTCGCTGACCTCCAATTCCACCGAGGCTTCTACGAGGCGACCCCGCAGCGGCACGTAACGAACGCCTCTCGCACCATCGAACGCACACTCGAGGTGCTGCTCGAACTCACCCCGGCTGTGAAGAACGACATGTCCAGCATGACCGTCGAGCATCGAGAGATCCTCGACGCTATCGAAGCGAACGACCCCCGTTGGCCCGAGATACTCAAGACGCATCTCAACTACGGGGCGGAGAAGCTCGACACGCTGTTTACCAGCAGGACGTCTGGATAGCACTGAGCGGCTACGCGCCCTCCGACTTGGCCAGGGAACGTTGAAGCGCCTGCGCAAGATGAAGACCGTTCGGCCCGGCGCCCGGAGACCTACTTGCGGGAGGACTGCATCGGTGCCAAGGAATGCTGCCGTCAACGTGAAGATCGTTATGGAAGAATCGTAGTGCCCGACTCAACATGAGCGAGGCAAGTTTCGGTGCAGTTCAAGGAGCGGACAGTGTCTAGACCAAGTGAGACCTCGCTCACGCTCGGAGCTTCACTCGCCGACCAGGTCGTGCGGTTCGTAACAAACGCAGCGGCTGCAGGAGATCTGGAAGTGGGGCGGTTCTACAGCGTCTATCAGCTAGCAGAACAGCTTGGCATCTCCCGCTCCCCCGTCCGAGAAGGGCTCTTACGCCTTGAAGAGGCCGGCCTGATCCAGTTCTCCCGCAACAAGGGCTTCGAGATACTCCCGGTCGGCCCGCAAGACGTCGCGGAGATCTTCGGCATGAGAATGGCGGTGGAAGTTCCAGCCGCAGCCAGAGCAGCCAAACGCGCGGATCGAACCTGGTGCGCCGACGCCGATCAGATTACCGAGACGATGACCGCGCTCGCGTCTGCCGGCGATGTGGAGGCTTTCATGGAGCAAGACCGGCGGTTGCACGATCTGATCATGGACGCATCGGGAGCGCTTCGTGGGCGAGACGTGGTGAACCGCCTCCGTGTGTCCACGAGCAGACTGGGAGTATCGACAGCAGGAAAAGAGCGATCCCTCGATCAGATCCTCCGCGAGCACGCCCCAATCTTGCAAGCCATCCGCGACGGAGACGCGCAGCGAGCGGCAGCAGCAATGCGTGAGCACCTCTGCCGCACCGGCTTGCTGCTGGTAGAACAGACTTGGTCTGCGCTTCCGACCGATTCGCCACTCCGACAATCTGAGCCCTCAGAGGTTTGGCATGACTTCACCATAAATACCTAGGTCTTGCACACTACATGAGGGCGTGGCTTGCCAGCTTCTGCTGACCTTCAGTGGCGAGGCCTTCAACCTCTGCGACATGAAGATAACGTCGAAGTGCCGGCTGCTCGCGCAACACCCACTTGCTCCACGATTATGTTGCCAACCTATCATCCACTCAGTACCTCCCTCGTGACCCTTGCCACCTCACACTGGAGCGAGCGCAGTAGCCGCTATCAACCGTCCTCAACTCGTCGCTATGCGCCATGCTGGGTAACGCCAGGCAGGAAACTAGTCGCTCGAGAGAATCACTATGGCGCTAGTTGTCGGTCGCACCGCCTCGGGATCTATCCACACATCAGGCTCGAGGTAGATCTCCTTGGCTTCGGGCACGAGGGGCTGCAGACGCCGCTTCGCCTGATGGAGCACCACCGAAACCTCGCTCATGGAAAGGTCACGGGGTAGATCTACTTTTGCGCAGATCACAATTCCTGTCTCTGCTGGTGAGATATCAATTTTGATCACGCGGCGGATGTTTGCTCCCGCCAGCAGGCTTGCGCGAATTTCCTGTGTATCGATGTTGGTGGTCATGGTGTCTCAGCTTCGTTCTCGTGGTTGATCAACAAATCGGCCTGCGCAAGGCCTGCCGCGATCGCGAGATCTTGCCATGCCATTCCAGTGCCTTTGAAGACGTTGGGGCGTTGCTCGTCTCGCCGGACTTCGTCTTTCACTAGCTCAGCGATTGTCACGAGCGTATTTGGGTTGAGATCACCGTCCTGAATCGCGAGAACGATATCGCCCGCTTCTCGTAGAGCCGTATCGCGGTCTTCAACGATGACCTGTGAACGCGCAAGCAGTGAGCCAGGGAGCTCGCGCTGGTCGGGCCGATGGGAACCGATCGCAGCAACGCAGGTGCCATCCTTGACCCAGTCAGCGGGGAACAGTGGCTCCTGGGCCGTTGTCGCGCAAAGCACGATATCGGCGTCTGCGACATCGCCCGCTTCCCCCAGCGCGACCAGGATATCGTGTGCCGCCAGTTGACGAAGAGCTGACGCGGTACGTTCGATGCTTCTGCCGATTAGCCGAATTTCGGACAGGCCACGGATTTTACTGAAGGCGATGACGTGCGAGATCGCCTGTGCTCCACTGCCGAACACGACGAGCTTCGATGCGCCGGATCCCGCGAGTCGGTCAACGGCGACCGCAGTGGTGGCAGCAGTGCGTAGCTTGGTGAGTTCCGTTCCGTCCAGAATCAGGCGCGGAGTGAGCGTGTCAGCGTCCATCAGCAGGTACATTGCTTGAATCCGAGGGGCCCCTTTACGGGGGTTATCCGGGGACACAGAGGCCATCTTCACCCCAGCCCATTTGCCCAGCGTCGACGGCATCATGAGCAAATGCCCATCACCGGAGCCCGCCTCGACTACGACACGTGCAGGGTCGGTCATGGGGTCGAACCCTGAGAGGAGCGCTTCTTCGATGAGGCTTCGCGCGCGCTCTGGATCTATGCGTGATCTGACTTGGCTTGCGGAGAGCAGGAGGGGGCCTGCATCGTTGTGTTTCGTCATGCCTGAATATGCCGGAACTTGTTCGGTGCTCGCGTTGCGATTGAGACTGTGAATCCCAACCGCAACGCGAGCTCTCCATCTAGTAGCCCGAGCTCCGTTCTTGCACCTGGTTCTTCGCGAGCGAGAGCTGTCGAGAACACTCGCTGCGAAGCGCCGCAATATCAGTGACGGCAGTGACCAGATCAAAACCCTGCGCGGCCTTAGCCTGCGCCATATCACCGTCTACACAGTGGATTCCCGCGAGCTTGCCCGCAGCGGAGGCAGCACGTCTCACCCGCTCGATGGCTTCTTCAAGGCGAGGAAGGATCTCTGGCTCGAACGGCACCTTCGCGCCTAACGCGAGAGAAAGATCGTACGGGCCAACGTAGACCCCGTCGATACCTTCGACAGCGACGATTCTCTCAACTTGTTCAAGTGCCGAAGCGGTCTCGATCATGACCAGTAGTGTCACACCGTCGTCAGTCTGTGCGGGAGTCTCGGCGAAGTGTGTCCCAAGTCGGAACGGGCCGTATGAGCGGCGCCCACCGGAGACCGGGTATCGAACAGCTGCAGCTGCTTCTTCTGCTTCCTCGACTGAGTTCACCAACGGCACGATGATTCCCTGCGCGCCAGCGTCGAGCATTCTGCCAATTTCTGCAGCACTATTGGTCGATACTCGGGCGAACGGAGTTGGGCCTGCTGCTGCAGTGATTCCGATGAGTGCGTCACGCAGCTCTCCGTAATCGAGAAGACCGTGCTGTCCGTCAACGCAGACGTAATCGAAACCTTCGCGTGCGATCTGCTCTGCTGCGAATGCCGAAGCAATCGAGATCCACGCGCCGACACGTGTTTTATAAGATGTGGTCACCGCTACTCCTTATAGAACCTGATTGAGGAAGGTTCGCAATCGTGTGGTATTCGGGTTGTCGAAGAGATCGCCCGAGGCACCTTCTTCTACCACGTACCCCACTATCCATGAACACGACGCGATCGGCTACGTTGCGCGCGAAGCCCATTTCGTAGGTGACGACGACCATAGTCGCTCCCGAGGAAGCAAGGTCAGCCATCACCGCAAGCACACCCTTGACAAGCTCAGGGTGTGCCTGCGGTGATGGCCTCGTCGAAGAGCATCACCTCGGGCTTCATTGCCAGCGCGCGTGAGACTGCGACTCTCTGCTTTGGACCGCCTGAGAGGCTTGCGGGCCGGGCCTCGAAGTGCGTGCAGAACTCGACATCCGCGATCTTCCTCTCCGCTAGTGCGAGGGCTCTGATCGGCGCGTCCTGCGAACCTACTGCAAGGGCATCACGATGTTCTCGCGCACCGTCAGATACGGGAACAGATTGAAGTGCTGCAAAACCATGCCGACTCGACGCCGCAGCTTGTCAATGTTGGAGCCTGAAACGTCTTCTCAATTCATGAGAACCTTGCTGTCACGTACACACTAAGGCCCTTATTGTGCCTGGCCCCAACAGTCGGTTAATTAGACGAAAGTCCAAGATTCAGGAACAGGGGATACTCATGTCGTCTCGGCCGAGAGCTTAGCTTTTCGCCGCGCGACGACCAGTGGCGCGGTCTCACGGATCCCGATCACCACGATGAGAGTGACTATACATGCCGCGATTAAGTAATAGGCCGGGACCATCTGGCTTCCAGTCGCTGCCACCAGTGCGGTCAAAACGAACGGCGTCGTGCCGCCGAAGATGGCGTTCGACACGTTGTACCCCAGGCCTACTGCAGTGTTGCGCACCTCGGTCGGGAACAGCTCGACGTACACTGTCTGCGCCACTCCACCCATGAGCGAGAGCACAATCACCAGAATGATGTCGCCCAGGATTGCCTGCCAAATGGCGCCGGCCGCGATCAGCGCGAAGATCGGCCATGCGAGAACTGTCATCAGAATACAGAAAGCAACCATCATTGTCTTCCGACCAATCCTGTCCGAGAGCGCGCCTGCGAGCGGAACGCAGATGATGTATACGATCAGCGCAATCGTCGTCACTGTCAGCGCCTCACCCAACGTGTGGCCGACTGTCACCGTGAGGAAAGTCGTCATGTAGGTCATGACGATGTAGACGGTGATCGTGTAGGCGACGACCAGGCCTACGAGAGTGAGCGTTTGTTTCCAATAACTCGTCACCGCGAGCTTCAGCGGCTTCGTCTCGGCCTTGACATCTTCGGGGATTGCCTCATACTCAGGGCTCTCCTCGAGCTTCGAACGGACGTAGAGCCCGATTGCGCCGAGCAGACCGCCCACGATGAACGGTACGCGCCAGCCCCACTCGTTCATCATGTCGGGCGACACTGTGTTCGCGATTATGGCACCCGTCGCAGAGCCAAGGGCAACGCCCAGCATGGCGCTGAACTGCACGATGCTGCCGAAGAACCCCTTGTGCTTCTTCGGGGCGTGCTCGACCAAGAAGACGGCTGATCCACCGTACTCACCACCCGCAGAGAAAGCTTGCCCGAGGCGAGCGAGCACCAGCAGAATCGGCGCCAAGACGCCCACGCTGTGGTACGTCGGAAATACGCCGATCAGCAGAGTGCTGACCCCCATGAGGATCACGGCCCCGGCGAGCGCCTTCCTGCGCCCCACCTTGTCGCCCCAGCGCCCGAAGAAGATGCCGCCGAGCGGTCGCACTGCGAACGAGGCCGCGAACACGGTGAATGTCGCAAGCAGACCTGCGGTCGGATCTTCTGACGGAAAGAAGTTCATCGCGATCGGTGTGGCCATGAGGCCGTACACGCCGTAATCGTAGAACTCGACCAGGTTGCCGATGCCGCCACCGACGATCGTTCTGACCCTGCCTGGTTTCTTGGCACCGCTCTCTGCGGTGCCGGTATCAACTGTGCTCATGATTGCAGCTCCTTTGCCTGTTGGACGTCATGATGCGTATACGAGAAAGTTCGGTGAGTGGTTCGCGCCTGTGATGAGAACCTTGGATGTGCACGGTCTCAATCGCGTCGAGACCGTCGGGGTCGGCCCGTCGAAAGCCTGGCCGACCCCTGGAGCGGTTCGATCAGCTTCGGGCTCCGATCGTCGCGACCGCTTCGGCGAATCGTTTCGACGCCGCTTCGACCTGCGCCGAATCGGCCTCGACACGAGGAAAGCCCTCGGGCAGCTGCTTCATCACGTCGCCGATGACGGTGTGCTTGAGAGCGTTGCGATCGACCACATCTGCCGAGAACAGCCCCTCGATCATGCCGTCGTACGTCGCGGTGTCGAACACCGAGTCCCAGCGCTCGCGCTCAGGCCCAACCGGTGACACGCGCTCACGCGGTGCTGAACGCAAGGCTTCGGTCGCCGCCGGGTCGACGACGCCCTCTTCGTCGAGCACGACGCCGTAGTCGGCGGCGGCGCTTTCGACCGTGACTCGTCGACGGCGCACGTCGCGGCTCACGGCTTCGATCTCACGCTCGAACGGATCGCCGTATCCACCGGCGCCGGGCGTCAGCAGTGTCACGGTATCGCCCTTGGCGAGCGGCAGAATATCGACGTTCAGCGGGCGGAACTCGCGGTCGGTGCCCTCGTTGATGATCACGAGAGTAGCCTCGCCGGCTCCGCCACCCGCATAGCCCCACGGGCGGAAGGTCATTCGTTCGATACCGCGCATCATCAGATTGCAGGGGCGAATCGCCTCGAAGGTAAGGTTGAGACCGCAGCCGCCGCGCCACTTTCCGACGCCACCCGAGCCGTTGCGAATCGCATACTTCTGCACGCGTACGCAAATCTCGGCCTCGACGGTTTCCACCGGGCTGTTCGCCAAGTTCGACAGGCCGGATTCGCGGCCATCGACGCCATCGGAACCGAACCACGCAGCCGTGCCGCCGACGACAGGTTCGACGACCTGCACGTCTTCGCTCGCGCCGTTCCACTCCGATACGACCACCGGCACCGCGACACCGCTGCTCGCTGCGGGCAGTTGCTCGGGGGCGAGCTGGATGAGAGCCTCATTCACGAGGTCGTTCACACGAGTCGCGGTCGCGGCGCGTGCGCCGACGGGGGCCGGGCGGGTCGCGTGAACGATCGTTCCTTCGGGTGCGACGACTTCGACGTGCCGCAGCAGACCGACGTTGAGCGGAATGCTCGCGTCGAGCGTCGCGATGAGCGCGAGCACCCGAGTCGTGAGCCACGCGTGCACCGTGCCGAAGCTGGCGATATTGAACGCGGAGGCGACCTGCGGGTCGCTGCCCGTGAAGTCGATTTTCAGGTCGCCATCGCTCAGGGTCGCCTCGACAGCGATTCGGACGGGTACCGGGCTGATCGCGTCGTTGTCGAGGTAATCGATGCCACGGGCGACGCCCTCTCCCAAACTGCGGAATGCGCGCTGCGAACGAGCCGCGACCTGCTCGACGCCGTACGTGCATGATTCGAAGAAGGTCTCGACGCCGGTCGCCTCGATCATCTCGGCGACGCGAAGACCGCCCGTCACGAGCGAACCGATCATCGCCTTGAAATCGCCCTCGTTGATCTCGGGCGTGCGGCTGTTACGGTGCAGCAACGCCTTCACATCTTCGACGACCTCTCCACCGCGTACGAGCTTCACTGGAGGAATCTGCAGCCCCTCGGCGTAGATGCTCGTATTGAACGGGCTCACCGATGACGGCACGCGACCGCCGATGTCGGCGCAGTGCACGAAGCACCAGCCGTAGGCGACGATCTCGCCGTTGTGAAAATATGGCGAGATCATGTGGATATCGGGCAAGTGAGTTGCGAGACCGCCGGTCGAATACGGATCGTTCGTGATGATCACGTCGCCCGGATGCAGCGGCTCGTGCTTACTGGCTTCCTCCACCGCCTTCAGCACGTTCAGACCGACGAAACCCGACACTCCCATGGCGCCCGGGTAGGCGACGAAGTAACCGTCGGTGCCCGCGATCGCGCATGCGTAGTCGGCGGTCTCCTTCACGTACAGGCTGCGGCTGCTGCGCTGCAGGGCAAGACACATCTCTTCGGTCAGCGCCGTGAGCTTGATTGAATTGATCTCTAGGTCGACGGAGAAACTCATGCGAGGTCACCTTTCCATGTGAGCAGAATGTCTTTGTTCTCGAGCACGCGCGCCGTCCAGTTCGGCGGCACCAGCACGGTGGTATCGCTGAGTTCGATCACCGCTGAGCCGTCTACCGATCCCTTGCCCTCCCACGTGTCTGCGGAGTAGATCGACGCATCGATCCATGTCTCGCGCCAGCGAATCGGACGCGACCCGACCGCGACGGGCGCGGGCTCGTTCGAGTTATCGGGGATGATGTGGTTTCCCTCGCTTCCGAGCGGCGGCTGGCCGATGACGGCGACGCGCAACGTGCCGATCTCGAGCGGAGCGTCCGTATTCGCGAAGCCGTAACGCACCGTGTGCTCGGCATTAAACGCGTCACGAATCTTCTGATTGTCGACGAAATCGAGCGGCCTTCCCGCAGCGATATCCGCGAGCGAGATCTCACCGAGCTCGATGCTCAACTCGTATGCCTGCAACGGATGCCGCATATCGACGGTGACCTCGATCGAGCCGAGGTCGGGGTTGTCGCCGCCTTCTCGCAACCACTCACGACCTTCTGCCGCAAGCTCCGTGACAATGTCGCGGCAGCGTTGCGCGGTGCGCTCATCGAGCAGCGCACGCACGCTGTTGACGAGGTCACGGCGCAGCGGTGCGAGCGCCGCACCGAGCGCGCAATACGTCGCCGCGGCATCAGGAATACGGATCTGCTCGATGCCGAGCTCTTCGGCGATCATCGCGGCGTGAGTCGGCCCGGCTCCGCCGAACGGCACGAGTGTGAATTCGCGCGGATCGAGCGCCCGCTCAGCGAGCAATTTCTGCAGCGTGGCGCTCATCTGCGCGGTCGCGAGGCGCAATCCCGCATCGGCCGCCTGCACGGCGGGATCGGCATCCTGGGTCGCGATGCCGATCGTATCGGCGACCTCCGCGAGACCCGCGCGAGCCGCTTCGACGTCGAGTTTCATCGCGCCGCCCAAGAAGTTACCGGCACTGATGATGCCAGAGGTCAGATAGGCGTCGGTGATCGCCACTCGTTCGCCTCCCTGCCCGTAGCATGCTGGACCGGGGAAGGCGCCGGCACTCATCGGGCCGACTCGCAGCGCTGCCCGGCTACCCGATTCGTCGGCCCAGATCACGGAGCCGCCGCCGGCACCGATCGCGTTGACATCAACCACCGGCATCATGAACTCGAGCCCGCCGATCTCCGTCGAGGTCGACAGCTGCGAATTGCCCCCGACGACAATGGAGATGTCGCTACTCGTACCACCCATGTCGAAAGTGATGAGGCTCTCACCCGGGTAGTGCAGACGCGCCGCTGTCACGCCCGACGCCGGGCCCGACAGCACCGTGTCGAGCGGACGCTCCATCGCCGATTCCAGCGCCAGCGTTCCGCCGTTCGAGCCGGCGATGAACAGCGGGGCTTCGATGCCCAAGCCTTCGACACGCGACTTCAGCTTCGTGAAGTACGCCGACATGAGCCCGTGAATGTGCGCACCCATAACGGCGACGAGCGATCGCTCGTACTCGCGTATCTCGGGCCACACCTTCGTCGCGGAGATCATCGGCAACCCACCGAGTTGCGCGCCGATGCGAGTTGCGAGTTCGTCAGTGTAGTCGACGTTCTTGTATCCGTTGAGCAGGTTCAGCACGAGGGCCTCTGGGGCGATCTTCTGCACATTGGCGGCGATCGCCTTCAGGTCCTCGTCGCTAACCTCTTTCAGCACATTACCGTCCTGATCCAGTCGTGCGTCGATCTCAATGACGCTCTCGAGATTCACCAAAGGTTCTGGAATCGAGGCGTGCAGATCCCATGAACTCGGCATGCGCGAGCGGGCGATCTCAAAGATGTCACGGAAACCCCGACTCACGACGAGCGCAACCTTGCCACCCGCACGCTGAATAAGCGCATTCAAACCAATCGTTGTTCCGTGGGTGATGCTCGTGATCTCGCTCTCAATGGGAAGTAGGCCGAGAAGTCTACGTAGACCTTCCTCGACCGCAGCCGACGGATCGCTCGGGGTGCTTGACACTTTGAGACGAACGGGCTGTTCTATACCATGTGGAATCGCAACGAAGTCAGTGAAAGTACCACCGACATCGATACCTACGGTGAAGCTGACTGTCATTATTGACGTCCCTTTCCTGTTATGTGAAGTTCTCGTAAATGTGGGAGTACCGGCCTCGCTTTCGCGGGCGTCTAAAGTGCTTCCGGGACTACGGAACGAGGACTAAACGCCCAACTGTCTTAGTGCGAAGGTGTTTGATAGCTTCGTTTGCCCTTGCGAGCGGGAACGACTGATCGAGAAGTTTGTCGAGCGGAATCCGACCCGAACGATAGAGACGAAGTATCTCCGGAAGCTGCAGTGGGATATTTGAAGAACCATAGAGGCTTCCAACGATGCGTTTCTCGCCCTGCACGAGGTGGTTTAGGGGAATTGAGATATCATCCTGGGTTCTGCCAAGCCCCGCGACGACTAATGTGCCACCAGAACGCAATGCACCGAAGCCTGCGCGGATCGTTGTCTGCTTCCCAATGGCTTCAAACACGTAGTGTGCGCCGCCACCGGTGATATCCTTAACCCGCTCGGCGAAGTCTTCCTCGGCGGAGTTGATCGTGTGAGTTGCTCCGAGTTCACGTGCCTTCTCGAGCCTGCTGTCAACGACATCGGAGACAATGATCTGTGCTGCACCGACGAGCTGTGCGCCGATGACGGCGGCGAGCCCCACTCCGCCCGCTCCGATGATCGCAATGCTCTTACCTGCGGGCTCAGGCATGCAGTTCATGACGGTGCCCATCCCGGTAATCACTGCGCATCCCACGATCGCGGCGATCTCTGAGGGTACGTCCTGGTCGATCGCGACAAGCGACTCTTGAGAGACCACGGCGCGTTCCGCGAAGCAGGAGTCACCCATAAGGTGGTGGTAGCGCACTCCGTCCTTGCTCAATCTGGTACCGCCACGGAGGAGTTCGTTCTTCTGTCCGTGGCTCCGACCGAGTGGGCACAGTGCGGGGCGACCAGCGAGGCAGTATTCGCAGTTGCCACAGCGCGGACGCCACAGCAATACGGCCTTGTCCCCAGGCTTGAACGCGGTGACGCCCTCGCCTACGGCCTCGACGATGCCTGCACCCTCGTGACCAAGCACGATAGGTGTCTTTGCGATGAGGTCACCGGTGAGATAGTGCGCGTCACTGTGGCAGACGCCAGTCGCTTCGATTCTCATGAGCACTTCGCCCGGCCCCGGCTGGTCGAGTTCAAGTTCTTCGAGAACCATCGGTTTTCCGGTCTCATACATGACCATTGCTTTCGCTTTCATTGCGAATGCACTCCTTTGTGTGACACGACAGCGACTTCGTGAGTCGCTCAGAGAACAGCCCGCCATGCGGGTACGGTCACACTGTAAGTTCTGGCCAGCCTGATTCGTAAACTACTGATCCGATGAGCGGATCAACTAAAGATCACTAAAAGCACTACTGGCACGGATGCGCCGATTCAACCCAAGCGCCGCTGTCTGCACGGCGATACCGAACACTTTCACGTTGATTTCTGCAGATGGGCCCGTTACCGAAATCGCTGCAAGCGGAGACCTGTCGGCACGCAGGATCGCTGCAGCGGCACAGGTTACGCCTGGGTTGGATTCTTCGATTTCGTACGCGACCCCGTCGTTGCGAATCTGCGCGATCTGCCGCCTCAGTGTCACAGGATCTGTGATGGTGCCTGGCCCGAGTTTCTCAAGAGGGCCAGATAGCACCCGTTCGATTTCGTCATCAGGCAGCGCCGCAAGCACCGCCTTGCCTCCCGCGGTCGCGTATGCGGGGACTCTGCCTCCAATACGAGATTTGATCTCGAGTTGAGCGGCTCCACCACGACCTCGGAGAATCTCGACATAAACCTGATCAGTGTCCTTGAGCACACTCAACTGCACCGTGAGGCCGGTTGCCTGGCGCAAGTCAGCCATCGCTCCCAGAGCAAGCTGTCGCAGCTCTTTCGACCTCTGCGCCAACTCGCCTAGCTCGAACATGCGGATGCCAACACGCACACCCTTGCCTGCCGGTTCAAGGAAGTCAACCTCAAGAAGATCAGCGACAATTCGCGAAGTGACGGATTTGGCAAGCCCTGTCCTACGAGCAATTTCAGACACGCGGAGCACCGGCTCATCCGCATTGAACGCAGCCATCACGTCAGAGACGCGGGCAATCATCCCTTTTCTTTCGTTCCGCTCATCGGATCGCATGCATCTACTTTAACCGCTCCACGTTGTTCAATGGAACCATGCGTCAGGCGAGGACGCCCATGCGCGCAGAATTAACGCTTCGTTTCACATCAAGGAAGAGAGCATGAATGACTGAGAGCCAAGCTGTCGCGTCTATCGAGGACACTGTAGTCAAGGTCGCGGGGGCCGCTACGGTCTGGGCGGCCACTTCGGAGGCCGAGCGAGCGCGCGTGATTCGGGCTATTGCGGATGCGCTGGACGCGGCAGGTGATTCACTGATTCGAATCGCACAGGAAGAGACGAACCTTCCCACGCCCCGTCTGCAGGGTGAGCTGAAGCGCACGACGTTCCAGCTTCGTATCTTCGCTGAGACTATTGAGAAGGGTGAGTATCTCGGTGTGATCATCGATCATGCCGACCCCGAATGGCCGATGGGCGCTCCCCGCCCTGATCTGCGACGCATGCTCGTTCCGATCGGCCCGGTGCTCGTGTTCTCTGCCAGCAACTTCCCCTTCGCGTTCTCCGTGGCCGGTGGCGATACCGCTGCTGCGCTCGCGGCAGGCAACGCCGTGGTAGTGAAAGCTCATTCGGGGCACCCCAAGCTTTCCGACGCGACAGCTGCCGTGATCGCCGACGCTGCCGCACGAGCGGGAGCACCGGAGGGCCTGCTCGAAGTCATCCACGGCCAACAGGAAGGCGTCGACGCGCTGAAGCATCCTGCAATCAAGGCCGCCTCGTTCACCGGTTCCATTCCAGGTGGGCGGGCGCTGTTCGATATCGCGAATGCGCGACCGGAGCCGATCCCGTTCTACGGCGAACTTGGCAGCGTCAACCCTGCATTCTTCATGCCGGCCGCTGCTACTGCGCGCCCCGGAGAAATAGCAGACGGCTACCTTGGATCGATCACTGGCAGCCAGGGGCAGCTTTGCACGAAGCCGGGACTGTTGTTCGTTCCCGAAGATTCCACGGTGGTGGAGAGCCTCCGTGTCGCTACGTCTCCCTCCCCGGCTCCGCTGCTCAACGAGCGGATTCAGGAGTCGTATGTTCGCGAGCTGCAGCGCATCCAGGCCGTAGAGGGTGTCGACACCATCAAGTCGGGTGACAACAGCCTCGCCGATCCTCCGGAGGCGACGGTGCTGTTCACCAGCATCGACCAGGTGCTCGCGGATCCCGAGACGCTGATTGCTGAGATCTTTGGCCCCGCTGGAGTCGTGGTGACCTACTCCGACCCCGCTTCTTTGACCGAGGTGGCCAAGGCTCTGGACGGGCAGCTCACCTCGACGATCTTCGCCGAGGCTGAGAGCGATTCCGATCTTGAGGTTGCTCGCGACCTGCTGCCGATTCTGCGTGAGAAGGCCGGGCGTCTGCTGTGGAACCAGTGGCCCACCGGTCTGTCGGTGACCTACGCACAGCAGCACGGCGGCCCGTATCCGGCGACCACGGCCCCGACGACGACTGCGGTCGGCACAACGTCGATCGCGCGGTTCCTGCGTCCGGTGGTATTCCAGAACTTCCCCGAGGCGCTGCTGCCTGCACAGCTGCACGATTCCAACCCGCTGGGTATCCCGCAGCAGGTGAACTGAACCATCCCTTTCTCATCCGTTTGATCCGCCCCGCGACCTGGTCGCGGGGCGGTGGCGAAGGAGCCAACCGAATTGACCGAAACTTTCCACGTCTCCGAATCACCGGTGTCTCGTCTCGCGGCAGACTACCCGCCCTCTGGTATCCGTGCGGTGTTCGAGCAGGTCGCGAAGTACGACAATGTCGTGAAGCTCACCGTCGGTGAGCCCGACTTCGACACCCCGGAGCACATCATCGAAGCGGGTGTCCGAGCATTGCGCGACGGCAACACACGGTACACCCCGAACGGTGGCAGCATCCCGCTTCGTCAGGCCATCGCGCGCAAATACTCGGCAGCGTGGAGCCGGCCCTTCACCGAAGAGAACGTGATGATCACGTTGGGAGGGGCTGAGGGGCTGCTCTTGTCGTTCATGGCCTCTCTTGAGCCTGGTGATGAAGTGCTTGTTCCCGATCCCGGCTTCCCGAGCTACGAGGGACAAGCGCACCTGATCGGCGCGATTCCCGTTCGGGTGCCACTCGCTGCGGAGTCCGGGTTCAAGATGACTGCGGATCTCGTCGCGCCACTGATCACCGAACGCACCAGAGCGCTCGTAGTGAACGCGCCGTCGAACCCACTCGGTACCACCCTTTCCCAAGAAGAGTTCCAGGGTCTGATCGATCTCTCGAAGGAGCACGGCTTCACGATCATCTCTGACGAGGTGTACGACCGCATCGTCTATGACGGCAAGGAGCATGTCTCGGTCGCCAAGGCCGATCCCGACTTCGACAACTACCTCATCATCAACTCGTTTTCGAAGAGCTACGCGATGACCGGGTGGAGACTCGGCTATGTGATTGGCCCCAAGCGCTTCCTCACTCTGATGCCGCGCATGCAGGAAGGCGTTGCATCCTGCGTGCCCGGTTTCATCCAAGAGGCAGGCCTTGCAGCGATCGAAGGCCCCGACGACGATCTGCACAAGATGGTCACCGAGTACCAGAAGCGACGCGACCTAGTCGTCGACGGGATCCGCACCATCGACGGACTCGACTGCGCAACCCCAGGAGGAGCGTTCTACGCATTCGTCGATATTCGCGCTACGGGCAAGACCAGTGCTCAGTTCGCAACTCAGCTGCTCGAGGAACAGCGCGTTGCCGTCGTTCCTGGAACTGCGTTCGGCTCCGGCGGCGAGGGGTTTCTGCGCCTCTCCTACGCAGCCAGCGAAGACACTATTCGGGCCGCAATTCATGGCTTTGCTGAGTTCATGAAGAAGTAAGGCCGCTGCACCAGCCGACGCGAGAGGCCATTCACTAGCAACAGCAAGTGGGTGGCCTTCGGTCTACCACCACTATCTCAAAATTCTACGATGGAGTAATCGAGCCATGTCTAAGGTTCTCTCTTCCCTTCCTACTGGCCAGAAAGTCGGTATTGCGTTCTCCGGTGGTCTCGACACCTCCTGCGCGGTCGCGTGGATGCGCGACAAGGGCGCTATCCCGTGCACCTACACGGCAGACATCGGGCAGTACGACGAGCCGGACATCGACGGCGTCGCCGCTCGCGCGAAGGAGTACGGTGCCGAGATCGCGCGCTTCGTCGACGCGAAGCGCCCGCTCGTCGAGCAGGGCTTCGTCGCGCTCGCGACCGGCGCGTTCAACGTGCGCTCAGGCGGCAAGACCTACTTCAACACCACACCTCTCGGCCGCGCGGTCACCGGAACGCTGCTGGTGCGCGCCATGAAGGAGGACGGCGTTGATATCTGGGGCGACGGCTCGACCTACAAGGGCAACGACATCGAGCGCTTCTATCGCTACGGGCTGATGGCGAACCCTGCGCTGCGCATCTACAAGCCGTGGCTCGACAAGCAGTTCGTGGAGGAGCTCGGCGGCCGCCAGGAGATGAGCGAGTGGCTCGTCGCACACGGCTACCCCTACCGCGACGCCACCGAGAAGGCCTACTCGACCGACGCCAACATCTGGGGCGCCACGCACGAGGCGAAGAGGCTCGAGTTCCTCGACACCGGCCTCGACATCGTCGATCCGATCATGGGCGTCGCCGCGTGGCGAGACGACGTCGAGGTGGCCACCGAGGAGGTGTCGGTGCGCTTCGAGGCGGGTCGCCCCGTCGCCATCAACGGCGTCGAGTTCGACGATCCCGTGGCGCTCGTGTACGAGGCGAACGCGATCGGCGGCCGCCACGGCCTGGGCGTCTCGGATCAGATCGAGAACCGCATCATCGAGGCGAAGTCGCGCGGCATCTACGAGGCTCCGGGCATGGCGCTGCTGCACATCGCATACGAGCGCCTCGTCAACGCGATCCACAACGAGAACACCCTCGCGTCGTACCACAACGACGGCCGAATGCTTGGTCGCCTTATGTATGAGGGGCGTTGGTTCGACCCGCAGGCGCTGATGCTGCGCGAGTCGCTGCAGCGTTGGGTCGGTTCGGCGATCACCGGCGAGGTCACGCTGCGCCTGCGTCGCGGCGACGACTACACGATCCTGAACACCGAGGGCTCGAACCTCAGCTACCACCCTGAGAAGCTCTCGATGGAGCGCACCGTGGGCGCGGCGTTCGGCCCCGAGGATCGCATCGGCCAGCTCACCATGCGCAACCTCGACATCGCCGACTCGCGCGCGCGCCTCGAGCAGTACGCGCAGCTCAGCCTCGTAGGTGGCGCGACGGCAGACCTCGTCGGTGAACTCGAATCTGGCGGCGCTGAAGCAATCGCAAGCGCTGTCGAAGGTATTGATGAGAATGCGGATGAGCTTGGCCTCGCGGCTGCATTTGATACAGGTACAGACTGAACCACGTTCTTACGCCAGGGCTACCGAAGATGGGCGGCCGTTAATCAAAAGTGGATCGAGGTTTCAGTCGAGCTCGTGCCGATAGGGGCATGAAACTGATTCGGCCTGGGTTTAGTTCCGACCTCTATACAAGGATGGGAAGACCATGCCGAGCAAATAGGACCCAGAGTTCCGGCAGCGTGCACTCCGGATGCTCGTCGAGGCGAAACCTGAGCACGAGTCGTTGATGGCGACGTGTCGTCACGTGGGCGGTCTGCTCAATGTCAGCCCGGAGACCCTGTGCGTGTGGCAGCGCCGCTACGAGGTTGATGCTGGCGAACGCCCCGGCACTTACACCAACGCACAAGCTGAAATTCGCCGTTTGCAGCGCTAGATGTACCCGGTCGGGACGTTGGTGACTGACGGATAGGGAGAAGGCCTCCATCATGAGTGGTGTCTAACGTCACTCAACCGAGGAGGCCTTCTCGTGTCCCACCGTAATGCCAAACTCACCCCCGCGGGCAGACTGATCCTGGTCCGGCGGATACTCTCAGGACGTCCCGTCGCGCACGTCGCGAAAGAAATGGGCGTCTCGCGTCAGTGTGCCCACCGCTGGATCGGCCGTTATCGCGACCAGGGGCTCTCTGGTCTGCACGAGCGTTCCTCACGACCCCATCGCTCGCCCGGCAGAACCCCGGCCCTGGTCGCGGAGCGTGTGCTGCGTATCCGGAGAGACGAACGGATCGGACGCGATGAGATCGCCACCAGGGCCGGGGTCAGCCCCGCAACAGTGTCGCGGATCATCGCCCGGGCCGGCCTGGCACCGCTGCATCAGCTCGACCCGGTCACCGGGATCAGGATCCGGGCCTCGCGTCGCACCAGCCACCGCTACGAGCGCGCTGCGCCGGGAGATCTCATCCACATCGACGTCAAGAAACTCGGCCGCGTCCCCGAGGGTGGCGGCTGGCGCGTGGACGGCCCCGATGTTATTGACCACAATCGCGGGCGCGGGCAGTCGAAGAAGCTCGGCATGGATCACGTGCACGTTGCTGTTGATGACCACTCACGCCTCGCCTACGCGCGGGTGCTCCCGGACGAGAAGGGAGCCACCTGCGTCGAGTTCCTCGCCGATGCTGCCGCGTTCTTCTCCGCCCACGGGGTCCAGGTCCGTGAGGTCATGACTGACAACGCACTGAACTATCGTCGTTCGCGGGATTTCCAGGCCGCGATCGCGGCGCTCAACGCGAAGCATGTCCTCACGAGGCCTCACTCGCCCTGGCAGAACGGGAAGGCCGAACGGTTCAACCGGACTCTGCAGGAAGGCTGGGCCTACCGGCGACCGTTCACATATAATCAAGAGCGGGTCGAGGCGCTCGGGCCCTGGCTCGACCACTACAACTATGATCGAGGCCATACCGCTTGCGGAGGCCGGCCCCCGATCAGCCGAGTGTCACCAACCCACTGACCGGGTACAGCTAGAACGCCGAGCTGCGAAAAGCGAACGCGGTGCTCAAAGCTGCGAGTGTGTTTTCGCGAAAGAACTCGACCGGCCATGAACGAAATGATCGCGTTCATTGATGAGCATCGTGATCGTTACGGGGGCGAGTTCCTCTGTCGCACACCCAAAGCGGCAGTTCGTGGATTCTCACCTCTCGCGGATACCGGGCAGCAAGACTCAGACCTGCCTCTGCAAAGCGTCTACGTGACGAGCTGCTCGTGCCCGAGAGCCTACGGCTCCACGCCAAGCATTACGGGCTCATCGGAATTGAGGGTGTAGGTGTGGCCTGAATCCTCCGGCCTCGAGTAACGATCGTGCGATGTAGTGAGTCAGGTTCCGGAATCCCAGAGCGGAACCACGAAGGTGCTCGAGCCGACCGTTGATCGCTTCGGTTGGCCCGTTCGAAGTCCGCGGATGATCGAAGTACGCGAGGATGTCTTCC
Source organism: Microbacterium sp. NPDC078428 (assembly GCF_044542535.1). NCBI lineage: Bacteria > Bacillati > Actinomycetota > Actinomycetes > Micrococcales > Microbacteriaceae > Microbacterium > Microbacterium sp. NPDC078428. The sequence goes on along the minus strand of NZ_JBITUP010000010.1, from coordinate 14,413 downwards.
CGGCGCCGGTCGAGCGTGTACGCGAGTTTGCGGAGCTCGATGAACCAGGCCGGCGTGGTCGCTTTCAGAGTGTCGATGAGTTCGCGCAGTCGCTTCCGCCCGAACCCGCCGTGCTTCTCTCGGTACGCTGCGACGACCTGCTGGTAGACCCGCCACGCCCGCCACACATCCGCATATGCCGGATCGGCGAACACTGCGTCGAGTCTGGCCTGCTGTTTCTCGGTCAGGAACGCTTCGCCCGTGCGCAGCACTCTCCGGATCGCGTAGAGCGGATCGCCGCGCCTCCCGCGATGCCCGAGCGTTTCCTGCTGCACTCGCTGTCTGACCCGATCAAGTGCATCACCGGAGAGCTGGACGACGTGGAACGGGTCCATCACCTCGACCGCGTCGGGCAGATGCTGCTTGGACGCGGTCTTGAACCCAGTGAACCCGTCCATCGCGACGATCTCGATCCCGTCACGCCAGGCCTGGGATCTCTGAGCAAGCCAGTCACTGAATACTTGTTTCGACCGACCCTCGACCATGTCCAGGAGCCTGGCCGGGCCTCGTTTCTCACGCACCGGGGTGAGATCGATGATCACCGTCACATACTTGTTGCCGCGGCGAGTATGCCGCCATACATGCTCGTCGACACCGATAGTGGTGACCCCGTCGAAACGACCGGGGTCATCGAGCAGTAAGCGGCGACCTTCGTTGAGGATCGCGGTGTTCGCAGTGTGCCAGGACACCCCGAGATTCGCGGCCGCACGTGCGACGGTGAGGTGATCGATCACGAGCGCCTCGAGCGCGTAGCGGACACCGGCACGAGAGATCTTCGCCCGGACAGGTGCCGCAGCAGTGGTGTCTTCCCGCCAGACTTTCCGGCACCAGGAGCACCGGAAACGGCGGATCCGGATGTTCAGGACCGTGGGGCGATGCCCGAAGGGCTCATGCGCGAGCGTTCGGGTGACGGTATCACGCAGGGTTCCCTCGGCCCCGCAACGACGGCACCAGGGGTCGGGTTCGTTGACACGACACTCGAGTACAGCCCGGCCTGGTTCGAGGCGTTGCCCGACCGCTTCCAGGCCGAGTTCATCCAGGCGGCAGAAAGCAGTGAGATCAGGGGTGCAGAAGGTAGCGTTGGACACGTCGAGGTCTTTCGGATGGGTAGTGTGAGAACTTCCATCATCGAGAGACCTCGATCTATTTCCCCGACACCACTCCGGGCGTACCGTCTACACCCTCAATTCCGAAGAGCCGCATTACGGCGGGTATGGGCGACGGAAGATGCATGCCCTCCTCAAGCGTGAAGGCTGGGAGATCGGCCGCGATCAGACTGAGCGGCTCATGAATCTGGCTGGTGTTCGCGGGGTGCGCCGGTCGAGGAAAGCAATCACTACGAGAATCGATCCGAACGATCGCTTACCCGGAGATCTCGTGAACCGGCAGTTCATTGCCGACGGGCCGAAACGGCTCTGGGTGTGCGACATCACTTATGTCGCGACCTGGTCGGGTTCGTGTGTGTCGTTCGTGACTGATGGGGTCTGCTGCACGTTTAGGTGACAGTTTGACCTGACCTACAGTCTGGTTTCCAGTCCCGGTCGCTAGCTTCAGGCGGATGTCAACTGCTTTGAGAGGGCGAGATCGAAGTCCGTGGGCGTTTGATAACCCAAGGACGAGTGCCTTCGTGTGCGATTGTAGAACACCTCGATGTATTCGAATATCGCGTTCGCGAGCTCGATCCGCGTCTTCCATTTCTTCCGGTTGAGCAGCTCGATCTGCATCGAGGACCAGAACGATTCCATCATCGCGTTGTCGAGCGCATCACCGACGGTTCCGAACGAAGGCAGAAGCCCTGCAGAGCGGACCTTCTGAGTGAAGGCCCAGGACGTGAACTGGACTCCGTGGTCGGCGTGAACGATGCCACCCGGGCCCGGCGTTCGCGCTCGGAGCGCCATGTCGAGCGCATTCACCACGAGAGTTGAATCCTGCTTGGAATCGATCGCCCACCCCACAATCTTCCGGCTGCATGCGTCAAGAACTGCCGCACAGAACACCTTTCCTTCCCGCGTGGGATGCTCTGTGATGTCCGTGACCCAGAGCTCGTTCGGCGACAGTCGGTGGAACTTGCGGTGCACGAGATCATCAGCGGTAGCCACACCCTTCAACCGTTTCACTCGCGTAGGACCGGGAAGCCCGTACATTCCACTTTTCGTCATCAGTACTGAGATCAGTCGACTCGAACACGGGATCTCCAAGCCGATGGTGAGCTCGGCGTGGATGCGACGGTACCCATAGGTTCCGCGCGAAGCCGTGTGGATTTCACGTATCAGGCCCGTGAGCCACTGCCTACGCAACTGCGTGGGGCTAGTTGGGCGTTTTCGATACCGGTAGTAGCCCTGCCTGGAGACACCTAAGAGTCGGCAACAAGTCTCTACGGGTGCCCCGGCATCGACGAGACGGTCGATCACCGGGTGGGCCCTTTTGGGTCGACGCGTTCCTCCTCGGAGAGCCATTTCGAAGCGCGTTTCACGATCTCAAGCTCTTGCTCGAGCTGTCTGATCCGGCCTCGTGCTGCTCGCAGCTCCGCGTCTTCGCTGGTAGATCTACCGGGCCTGCGGCCATAATCTATATCGTCTTGACGGAGCCACGAATGCAGCGTGACCTCGTGGATGCCAAGATCTGCAGCGGTTTGCTTGACCTGTCGGCCTTCTCGGACGAGCGCGATCGCGCGTGCACGGAACTCTGGCGGGTAGGGGCGTGGCATACGGGTGAGCCTTTCATGAAGGCCATCGACTAGCTACCCGGAGTGGAAACCAAACTGTGGGGCAGGTCAAACTGTCACCTAAACGTGCAGCAGACCCGAATGCCGAGGCGGGGCACGGGCTTCGTTTTCCAGAAGTTGCCGCCCGAGATGAGCGAAACCCTCTCTTCAAGGGTCATCTGACCGCACAGATGACGGTACCTTCGTTGAGCTCATGGTCACCATGGTAACGAGAGGCGGCCGCCCGCAGTTACCTCGTCGTCCTACCCCCAAAAAAGAACGCCTACTTACGGCAGGGGAACGGGTGCACCACTTAGGTGCCCGGCGTTGCCCTGCCGGCAACGCCGGGCTGCTAGCTGCGTTCGTGTCAGACCCAACGCGACAGCTACTTAAGTATCGGAATCTTTGAGCGATCGATCGTGGCCACCACAGCCGCGATGACCGTCACGCCGTAAATGATCTGCTGGGACCTGGCGTCGAGGCCGATCGCGGTGGGAACCATCCGCAGCACGACGAGCACCAATGAACCTATCAGCACATTCAAGGGGTTGGCGATGCCACCTGTCAGCGAACAACCGCCAATGATGGCAGCTGCGATAGCGGGAAGAAGAAGGGCGTCGATCTGCCCAGGGCCCGCGCTGAACGAGCCCGAAACAACGGTCAGTCCGGCAAATCCTGAGAACAGCCCTGATAGTGCGAACGCAAGGATCTTCATCCATCGCGTCTGCAGCCCTGCAAGCAGAGCGGCTCGCTCATTGAGCCCGACAGCGATGAGCGATTGGCCCAGCTTGGTGTACCTCAGCATCAACCATGACACCAGAGCAAGCACCACCGTCAGCCACACCGAGGGGGTAAATGGCCCAATCTTTTGCCCGGTGATCCACCCGACAAGGTCGTACCCAGCGCCGAATACTGAAAGCGTGGTCGCATCGGAGAGAATGAGCGCTGCAGCCTGCCAAAAGGCGAGCGAACCCAGGGTCACAATGAATGAGGGAATCTGCAGATAAGCGACGAGCCAGCCGTTCACACCCCCAATCACCGTAGCCGCGACGAGCACCACCACGACGCTAGACGGCCCGAGCGGCTCCACGACTTTCGCAAATAGCACTGCGGTGAAGGTGCCCACTGCCGCGCTGGAGAGGTCGATGCCACCGACCAGCAGCACGAACATCTGTCCGAGCGCGAGAATCGCGATAAGAGCAGAACCCTCAATGAGCACGTTCACGCTTGCCGCCGTGAAGAACGAGGGCTGAATAATCGCGGTGATCGCCACCAGAATAACGAGCATCCCAAACGGCACCACAGGCCTTAGAGATAGCTTCTTCTTCCACGCACTAGCCGCACTTTGGCCGGCAGAGGTGCGTTCAATTACGCGTGTCATACCATTTCCTTAATCAGATCAAGTGGGGTCGGCTTGTGCGTCCGAGGTGCATCGAACAGGGCGGTGACCATTCCGTCACGCATCACGAGCACCTTGTGCGCCAGTCCGATGCATTCCTGCAGCGTGTCACCGAGCACCAAGACCGCTACGCCTGATTCGCAAGCTTCACGTATGTGAGCGTAGATGTCCTGCTGCGCTCCGGGGTCGAGACCGCGCGTGGGGTGGTCGAGAATCAGCACGCGAACGTCCGGTTCGACCATCCAACGGGCAAAGGCTACTTTCTGCTGGTTTCCACCCGAGAGCGCGCCGATGTCGGCGTTCGGATCTGCGGGGCGAATATGCAGCCGATCGATCCAAGCGTTGCTGAGTTCACGCCTTCTTCGAGGGCTCTGGAACGGACCGAAGGCAATCGCCCGCGAGAAGATCATCGCTAGGTTCTGGCCGATCGACATTCCCGCTATTATGCCTTCAACTTTTCGTTCAGCCGGTACATACCCTACGCCCCGAGATATCGCTGTTCGGGGATTACCGGGCTTCAGTACTTCACCTTTGATTTTGATCTCGCCCGCGGTGTAGCCGTGGAGTCCGAAAATCGCACGTGCCACTTCTTCCCGACCTGACGCGTTCGTACCCACGATGGCTGCGACCTCGCCGGCATGAACGGTTAGATTTACGCCTTCGAAGGCACCGGGTGAAGTCAGTCCCGTCACCTGCAGCACCGCTTCGTCTTGCGGTTCAAGCTGCTGGTCCTCCATGTAGTGCAGGCCCGAAGCGTCCCTACCCACCATCAGGCGATAGAGTTCCTCCTCGGCGACCCCCTCGGTTTCCCGTTCCGCAACCACCTGTCCCCCGCGCATCACGTAGACGCGGTCGCAGAAATCCAGCACTTCATCGAGTCGGTGCGAGACAAAGATCACGGATCCGATCTCTCTCAGCGCCTCGACTTCCTTCTGCAGCACGGCGATGTCATCGCGTTCCAGCACCGAAGTGGGTTCGTCAAGCACGATGACCGGGCTGCCGGGAGCACCTGCGACTGCCTTCAGCGACTTCGCAATTTCTACCATCTGGCGTTCTGCGAACGAGAGCGAGTCTGTGCGGGCGTCAGGGTCAACGGTGCTGCTCACACGTGACAGGAAGGATCGTGTTTCAGCGCGCAGCTTCGACCATCGATACAAGCCCCAGCGGCCGACGTTCCCCTCAAACCCGAGGTTCAGGTTCTCCGTGACAGTGATCGAAGGAACCAGAGACTGCTCCTGGTGCACGACGCCGATGCCGAGCTTTCCCGCGTGACGCGGTCCGTTGACCTTTTGTTTCTTCCCCCCGATCACGATCTCGCCTGAGTCGGGTTGGTAGATACCTGCGAGAACCTTGAGCAGGGTTGACTTACCCGCGCCGTTCTCCCCGATAATCCCGACGACCTCGTTAGGTTTCACGCTCAGTGAGACCGATTCGAGTGCGGTCACCGCCCCGAAGCGCTTAGTGACGTCATTCAGCTGGAGTGCATACTCGGTCATTTTACGATCCTCAAGATAGAACGCTGCTTCCAACCTGCAATGCCGACGGCAGCGATGACGACCAGGCCTTGCACGGCTTGCTGGACATATGGGCTCACACCTGAAAGCACGAGGCCGTTCGCAAGCACCACGATGACCATCACGCCGATGAGCGAGTGGAGCATGCCGCCTCGGCCCCCACTGAGCAGGGTTCCGCCGAGCACCACCGCAGAGATTGTCGTGAAGAGCTGGCCTGTGCCAACTGCCGGCACACCGACGCCGAGTCGAATGCTTCCGAGCACCCCAGCGAATGCCGCGCAGGCGCCCGCGACCACAAATATCGCGATCTTGTATCGACCAATGTTGATGGGAGTCAGCCGGACAACGGCTTCGTCTCCGCCGATCGCATAGGCGTACCTTCCGAAGCGTGTCCACCGGGACACAACGACGCCAAGGATAATCACGCCGAGAGCGATGAAGAAGGAGTTGGAGATACCGAAGATCGTGCCGCTCGCCCACGCGATGTTGGCGCTCTCCGACAGGCGCGGGGTGCTCTGGTCGTACAACATTGAGGCAATGCCAAGACCGATGTACCAAACGCCCAGAGAAGACATGAAGGACGGTATCTTCAAGCGCACATGCGCGAAGCCGTTGAGGCCTCCCAGGAGAGCGCCGACAAGCAGCGCTCCCCCGATTGCCATCACTCCGAAGTCACTGTCATTGATGTTATTCGGCGACAACAGCACGAAGGTTAACGCACCCGCTGCCATCACGCCTTCGATCGACAGGTCGATACCACCAATAAGAATGACGAGAGTAGCCCCGACCGAAAGGATCAGAGGGATTGCCGCCTGATACAAAACGGTCTGAATGTTCTCGAGGCTCACGAACCGCGGGTTGATGACCGTAAAGACAACGATTAGCACAAGCAGCGTGACGATCGGTCCGATCGTGCTGGAATTCGCAGTTACTCCCTCTGCCTTCTTGGTTCGTTCTGCAGCTGGTGCTGCAACGTGGTGTGTCGTGGCCATAATGACTCCGGACTCAGAATTGAACGGACTTAGTTCTTCGGGCCGTCGGTGTTGAGAACACGGGCGTACAGGCCTTCATTCAGCGCAGCCACAATTTCTTCACCGGTCGGCGCCTCTGCATACTCGTGCGCGTTTGACTGGTCGATCGGGAAGCCCTGGATGACAACCTCACGCTGCTCGTTGGTGAGCGAGCTCACGTCGAGTTCGCCGGTTGCTGCGGCCAGGCCCATTGCCAGGCCCCAAGCGCCGAAGTACCACGGGTCAATAAAGGTGCTCGAGATGAGGTCGCCCGACTGCAAGAGCTCAATAGCCTCAGGGGTGCCGTCGGAGGCGCTGACGACCTTGATCTGATCGCTCAGTCCCGACTCCTTGACAGCCTGTACAGCACCGGTAGCAATGTCATCATTGGCGCCGAAGAAGCCCTTCAGTGCAGACCCGTGCTTGGCGATCATCTGCTTGGCAGCATCGTAAGAGAGGTTACGGTCCCAGTTCGTCACCTGCTCATCGAGCACGGTGATGCCGGGGTAGTTCTCAAGTGCCTTGAGCGCGCCTTCCTTGCGCTGCTTCTGCGGCGGGTTGTCCAGCACACCTGCGAGCATCACAACGCCGCCTTCGCCACCCATAGCCTCGGCAAGGTTTGTCATGCCACGCTCGCCGAACTCGACACCGTCGAAGTCAGCGTGTGCGACCCAGTTGTTACCGAAGTCCCAAGGATGCATATCGTCAGGCTTGTTCCAGCCGGTCACGAGGTAGCCGCCGCCCGCCTTCACGGCCTGAGCGATCGCGGGAACATCGGCGGAGGCGTCCGGGTCACCCATGACCAGAACAATCTTGCCCTCCTGCTTGCCCTGCGCGATGATCGATTGGATCTCCAGGAGCTGCTTGTTCGAGTCACCGTGCGCCAGCGCGACCTTGTGCTCGACGCCAATCGCATCAGCGTACTTCGTGGCACCGTCAACCCATGACGCGCCGTAAGCGTAGTCGATGCTGCGCTCGAACGTGATCATGATCACGTCATCCTTGGTGTACTGCTGCGCTTCTCCCTCTGCTTCGCCGCCTGCAGTCGAGGTGCAGGCCGACAAGCCAAGCGAGCCAGCCAGTGCCAGCGCACCCAGCGCACGCCAGGCACGACGGCCGATTCCCGCCTTCGCCGTTGAGGGCGTATTGAACTTCATGATGATGGACCTCCTAAGTCCGTGTTGTGGTGTTCGTAGATGGAAATAAACTTGTCCGAGCCTGGCGTATTGGGCCATCTCTGTCGGGGCCGCGCGGATGGTGGCAGGGGCAAGGAACCCATTTCGCGCGAGTCACCGAATGATGATCTTGATTAAGCGGACATCAGCGTCCTCCACTTTCGAGAAACTCACGAGAGAAATGCACCCTCTCGCTTTGCGAATTGCGTTCAAGATAGAGCACCAAAGCGCGTACTATAATGTTCATATAGGCCACTGTCATTGTCTGTTTATGTGCATGTATGCCATTGATGTGCAAGATGAAACGACGGTCTGCGGCGCACCCCATCACCCGCATCTTCGAATCGGGTAGCGTAAAGTTCACTACCACCTAAGCCTGCGGAAGATGCGATTCTCAGCCGCATACTGAGAGCCCGATCAGAAGACGATCACCTGCCGAAGCACTCGACCGTCGGCGAGATCATCCATCGCCTCGTTAGCTCCCTGTAGCTCAACGTGCCCAGAGATGAGGGACTCGAGGGGAAGACGGCCCTCACGCCACAAACGCACATAATGCGGAATGTCTCGGGACGGAACTGCTGATCCAAGGTAGCTACCGATGATCGTTCGCGCCTCCGCGGTCACAGCAACCGGCGAGATCCGACTTATGGCGTCTTCCGCGGGCAACCCAACCGTGACAGTGCGACCACCGGGCGCCGTCAACGCAAACGCAGCTTCAAACGCAAACTGATGGCCAGCCGCCTCAATGACCAGCTCCGCCCGCAAGTTCGATTTCAGGGCGTCCTCGGGCGTCAGCGCACGCTCAGCGCCCAACTCGAGGGCATGCTGCAGCTTTTCCGGGTTAACGTCAACCGCAATCACTGGACCCGCGTTGAGCGCAACGGCTACGAGGAGTGCGGCGGTGCCGACGCCCCCCATTCCAACAACGATCGTCGTCTCCCCCTGAGCCGGCCGGCCCGCGTTGATCACCGCACCGCCTCCCGTGAGCACCGCGCACCCGAGAACCGCTGCGACATCTGGAGGAACGTCAGCATCAACCGGCACGACAGAACGCGCGTCAACGACCGCGTGCGTCGCAAACGCCGACACGCCAAGGTGGTGCTCTACAGACCCAGAGGATCGTCGAATGCGACGCCCGCCCGAAAGCAAGGTTCCTGCCGCATTCGCCGCGCTCCCGTCTACGCAGGGCAATCGCCCCCCAGTTTCACATGCCGTGCACACGCCACACCTCGGCAAGAATGTGATCACGACTCGCTCTCCGACATGAACCCCGGTCACCCCGGCTCCGACCAATTCGACGATCCCCGCCGCTTCATGCCCCAAGAGCATCGGCAGGGGCCGTGGCCGGTCACCGTTCACGACAGAGAGGTCGGAGTGACAGATTCCGGCCGCCTCAATCCGAACAAGCAACTCGCCCTCGCCCGGAAGATCGAGCTCGAGTTCGTCGACCGAGATTGGCCTGCTCGCGGTGTATGGACGCGGGGCACCGCTTCGCTCCAGCACCGCACCGAGAATGCGCATTGACTGTTTCTCGCCGTGTGCGTCGGAGGGGGCGGACGAAGCAGTTGGGGCATCGATTGACATGGTGATTCCTGTTCGTCAGTGTGCGAGAGTTCCGGGAACGGTCAAAGTGCACGGTCGATCCCGAGCCGTTCAAGGCGTGTTCAAAACGGCTAGGTGCCAGATGCATGGTGTCACACACCAGAGGGCAGCGGCACAACTTAGCGGTTGCGTGGGATCCAGCGCCCGGTCTGGCTCCCACGCCAATCAACTACAGAGAGAAGTCGACAACGGAACGGCCGTGGGCGCGTCCCGAACGGAGTTCGTCGATGATGTCGTTGAGCTCATCGAACCTGCGAGCGGTGACCGTTGGTTTCACGAGGCCGCGCGTGTGGTAGTCGATCGACTCCTCGATGTCCTTGCGCGTGCCGACGGTACTGCCGAGCAGCGTGAGACCGCGTGCGGCCACGTCATACATGTGCACAGACACGGCGGATGCGGGGATGCCGATGCAGATCACGGTTCCGTGCTTACGAACAACCTGGATCGCAAGTTCGTAGGCACTCGGGTGAGTGGCCGAAACAAACACTGTAGCGGGGCCGCCGGGAATCCGAGCAGTGATCTGTTCGGCCGCGTCAGCGTCACGCGAGTTCACAACGAACTCGGCGCCGTGCTCTTGCGCCAGTTCCAGCGCATCGCTGTTGATATCGACAGCGACCACTCGGTAACCCATCGCTCGGGCGTACTGAACGGCCAGGTGTCCAAGCCCACCGACTCCGACCACCGCAACCCATGAACCGGGAGTCGCAGAAGCCTGCTTCAGGCCCTTGTACACTGTCACGCCGGCGCACAGCAGCGGAGCCACCTCGAGCACATCTGCGCCCTCGGGAATTCGGGCCGCGTACTTCGTGTCGACCACCATGTAATGCGCGAAAGAACCATCGATGTGATAGCCGTGGATCGTGAGATTGTCGCAGAGCGTCTCCCAGCCGTCCTGGCAAAAGCTGCACTCACCGCAAGCGCGGTTGTTCCAGCCGATGCCGAGCAGTTCGCCGATCTCGACTCCCTGCACTTCAGAACCGAGCGCGACGACCTCACCGATGCCCTCGTGACCGGGAACGCTTGGCAGTGGCGGCGGTACGAGCCAGTCTCCATCGACAGTGTGCACGTCAGAATGGCAGACACCGGTAGCACGGAGCTTGATGAGCGCCTCGCGCGGGCCGAGCTGCGGCGCCTCCCGCTCGTCAAAGGTCATCGGCCCACCAACGTTGTGGACGACTGCGGCCTGATAATTAATGGTCATGGTCTGGCTTCCTTCCTCATGACACTTCTTGTGTGTTAGATGCTGGGCGTTGGGAGCGCTCAGTGCTTTGGAATACTGAGGGCTTGAATCTCGGTGAAGAGAAGGACTCCCTCATCACCGAACTCGGTGCCAACACCCGACTGTTTTTGGCCACCGAACGGCACGTCGGGGTAGAGCGCGAAGTGCTCATTGATCCAGACCGAGCCGCTCTCAAGCTGATCGGCGACCTCGACTGCACGATCAATGTCGCTGCTCCAGACTGAGTTGCCGAGACCGTAGATGGTGTCATTGATGAGCTCGATAGCTTCGTCGACATCGTCGTAGGCGATGATCGAACGTACCGGCCCAAACGTCTCTTCACGGATCAGGGTGCTATTCGGATCAACGTCCCGCACCACTGTAGGCGGCACGAAGTACCCGGGTCCCTCCGGAATGCTGCCACCCGCGATGACCGCGCCATCACGATGTGCCACTTCCACATATGACTTCGCAGCTTCGTACTGTCGCGAGTGAGCTAGGGGCCCGAACTCAGTCAATGGATCGAGCCCGTGTCCGATTTTCGCGTTGTTCGCAATGCCAGCGAACACCTCGCAGAACTCGTCGTACCGCGCACGCGGCACAAAGATTCGCTTGATGTTGATGCAGACTTGCCCCGTATTCAAGAAAGCCCAAGGGAAGATGCCGCGCGCGACTTCCGCGATGTCAGCGTCATCGAGCACGAGCGCTGCATCGTTCCCACCGAGTTCAAGCACCACATGGCGAAGCGTCGCGGCGGAATCTCCGAGCACCCGTCGCCCAGCAGCCGTCGAGCCCGTGAACGACACCTTGCCGACTCCCGGGTGGGCGACGAGCACTGGGCCCGCGTCACCACCGTCGCCGATAACGTTCACGACCCCGGCTGGAACGATGTCGGCGATGATCTCCCCGAGCAGGAGGCCGTTCAGTGGCGAGGTGGGTGCGGGCTTCAGCACCACGGTGTTGCCGGTCAGCACGGCAGGAACCAGCTTGTAAACCGACTGGAAGAAGGGGAAGTTCCATGGCACGATGGCCGCGACGACCCCGATCGGCTTGCGTCGAACCTCGACCCGTACAGTTTCGTCTTCTCGCGCGATGAGGGGCGTGAGAATGCGGGTCACGTCAGCTGCCGTGTCGCGAGCCCAGGTCAGCGCCAGGTCCACATCGCCAAGGGCGGCCTCGTAGGGCTTGCCCATTTCGAGCGTCGTAAGCTGCGCGATATCGTCACGGTGTTGCTCGATGCGCTCGATGATGCTCTGAACGATCGCGATTCGCTCCGAGAGGTCAGTTTTCCGCCAGGTCGCGAAGGCCCGCTTCGCTGCGTCCACGGCCTGGTCAATCTGCGCGTTGTCGGCAACGGGCACGGTCGCAATAGTGAGTTCCGTCGCAGGGTCAATGACGCCCTGAGAGGTCGCGCCCGCAACGAGTTCGCCATCAATTAACTGAGAGAACCGTCGCGATCGAAGTGAGGCTACGGCGTCAGACGCGATGCGCTCCGCCCGTGCCCCGATTGAATCATCCAGTATCGATGGTGACGACATTATTGCTCCTCGTTCTGGCGCCCTCAGGGCGACGACTCTGTCACCTGGATTCCAGGCAGCATCAACACTAGGATCAGACAGGGCGATGTAGTATGGGCAGGGTGAACACAGATCGACATCAAACATGTTCGGAGTGGCCATAATGAACAGAGGTCGCGGAGTGGATAGGGTTCTGCCCTACCTCAAGCTCCTGCTGCGCGGAGTTTCCCAAGAGGAGCTCATCGCCGAAACACGGAGCGCCGTCGAGCGCGGGGATTTGCCCGCGGACGGCGCTGACGATCTTTGCGACCTCAACCGTCGCCTCGCCCGCTCGAAGCTTCGAGAAGACCTGCTGCGTGTACTGCACGACACCGCAACCAACCTCGGCCACTCCGGGGACGTCGAAGAGGTGCTCTTCGCAATCGTCCGGCGCGTACGAATACTGACTGGCAGCGACATCGGGTACATCGCACTCAACGACCTGGAGACGAACGAGGTCTACATTCGCAAGTGCGACGGGGTAAATACCGAAGCGTACCGCACGCTGCGACTACCGATCGGAATTGGCGTCATTGGCCGAGCTGCCACTGGCATTGCACCATTCACGACCTCGGATTATCTTGACGACCCAACCTTTGACCATCTCAGCTTCGCTGACCGAGCCGTCAGGGGCGAGGGCGTGCGCTCAATCCTAGCTGTGCCGATGAATCTCCGCGGCAAGGTGATTGGCGCCCTCCTCATTTCCGATCGAAGCCCGCGTCAATACACCTCCGAAATGTTTGAGCTCGTCGATACGCTGGCAAAGCATGCTTCGGTTGCGCTCGATAACGTGCAACGCTTCTCGAACGTCAACGAGACCCTCAAGCGGCTGAGTGAGGAGCAACGCACTGGCACCGAACTTCTCGAAGCAGTGTCGGCTCTCGTGGAGCTGGACGACCATCTCATCACGCGGGTCACGGTCGGCGACGGTCTTGACGGTCTGCTTCAGCTCGCCGCGCGAGTCTTCAGCGCCAAAGTAACGATCCTAGACGCTGCACACGGTGTACTCGCAACAACCAAAGCCCCCGCGGAAAACAGCGAAGAGCCTTCTGACCCGAACCCAACACTCATCGGTGCAACAACCCGGGAGACGATTGATCGGGCATTCGCTCTCGCGGAACCCCAGGTTTACGCGGAAGATGGGTTCGAGCAAACTATCGCATGCAGTGAGGTCGCCGGGAACCACTATGCGACACTCATTGTGCGCAAACGCCTAGATACGGCAGAGTGCGCGCTACTCAAGCGGCTCGTCGCGTTCCTACCAATTGCAAAACGCCTCGACCTTGACCTCGACGCAAACCGCGCAAACAAGCTTCTGCAATCAGCACTCATGGACGCACTCCTTCGCGACGGCGAGCAAACACAGGAGACGAAGCGACGCGCGACCCGATACGGTATCAGTTCCGGGGAACCGGTCATGGTCCTGACGATCAGCGCCCACTCCGCTGATCCCGCCCGCATCGAGTCCGCGATCGTGAAGGGCCTCGGTGCAAGAACAGCACTCATCTCACAGCACATCACCGGGAACCAGGACCATACACACACCTGCGTCATCGCGTCAGGGTACGAGAGAATCGCAAACGTAATTCGCTACGAACTCGAGAAACGCTCCATTGAGGCCGTGATCGGTCGAGCAGGCCCCGTGCTAGATCTCGCGTCCATCCCTGCTGCACACATTCGCGCCGAGCGGGGCATGTCCGCTCTTCTCGGGACGGGTGTACGCAATGGAATGCTCGACGGCGACATGCTCGGCGCGACCGGCGCGTTGCTCGATGCCTGCCGCACCCCAGAGAGTCGAGATGCGCTGACCGCAGCCATTCGACCCTTGCTCGACTACGACAGAACCCACGGGACTGAGCTCACCATGACCGCGTGGACGTTCCTGGACTCAGAATCAAACGCCGTTCGCACGGCCGAAGAACTCTTCATTCATCGAAACACCGTCCGTCAAAGACTCGCCCAGATAGATCGGTTGGTCCCGGATTGGCGTGAACGGCCTCGACGCCTCGATATGCAAATTGCTTTGCAGACGTGGCGGCTCACCGCTGGTTCACAGGGTCAAATGAGTCCGGTCTCCTGGGCGAGGTGAATCGGCTCTCGCCCCCGTTACTTTGTTCGTAGCTCCTGACCCGCGAGGATGAGGAGCAAGGCAGCCAGCCGGGACCGGCATGATTGTTGCCCCCTGTCGTACCAAT
>NZ_JBITUP010000009.1:0-72638 GCF_044542535.1 Microbacterium sp. NPDC078428 | reverse complement strand
TAGTCGGTTCTCACCTGACCATCGCACGATGGCTCACCACGTCAACGACGTGACACTCGAGCCCAGGAACTACACCACCCCAGGGGACGTCACCCCGCAGAAACCTCTGATAGTCCCGAACTCTTACTCGAAAGGTCACCGGATCGATGCCGGTCGGAGCCCCTAGAAGACCTCGTATGGCTTATACGCGAAGGGGTTTCTTCATCGTTTTTCAGGATTCGGTGGCAGACAGCCCGCATTGTCCAGGCAGAGTCGCCCTCATCGGTCGACTCGGCCCCCGATCGGGCCCGCGCGCGATGCCCTCCCTCCTCGGTGAGACGGCTCGGATGGTTAACCCGGATTCGGATGCGCGGCGGCCCCGCGTCCGATCCCACAGCGACGATCCGAGTCCGGGAGACCGGGAGGCGGGCGGGACGTGCGGAGCGGGCGCGCCTCACTCATCTGCGAGAATGCCGTCGAGGATGCGCATGGCATCGATCGCGGCAGGGAAGCCGCAATAGGCGATGGCGTGGATCACGGTCTCACGGAGCTCCTCCGGCGTGCAGCCGTTGTTGAGGGCGCCACGTAAGTGCCCGGCGAGCTCATGCGGGCGGCCGAGCGCGATCAGCATCGCCACCGTGAGGAGGCTGCGCACCGGGAGCGGGAGTGTCCCGCGCTGCCAGATGGTTCCCCATCCGAACTCGGTCACGTATCGCTGCAGGTCGGTCGCCGTATCTTTGTCGGTGCCGCCGCTTCGCACCACGTGTGTCTCGCCCATCACCGCGGTGCGCATCGCCACACCACGCGCGAACGCGTCGTCGTCGTGGTTGCTGAGGGTCACGGTTTCTCCTGTTCGCCGATACGCGCACGTCGATCGAGGTGCGCGCTCCCGGGGTAACGCACCACTCAATTCCGCTCGCGAGGGTGCGCGCCGATCCGCGTGCCCGAGTCCAGCCGCGCGAGCTGAGCCATTTCGGCGTCGTCCAGCACGAAGTCGAACACGTCGGCATTCTCGATCATCCGCTCGCGGCGCACCGTTTTCGGGAAGACGACGAGCCCCTGCTGAAGATGCCACCCCAGAATCACCTGCGCCGCGCTCTTGCCGTGGCGGCGGGCGATCTCGGCGATGCCGGGAAGCTCATCGAGCACATACTTTCCCTGACCGAGCGGCGCCCAGGACTCGGTAACGATCCCGAGTGGCTCCTGGTACGCGCGCAAGTCGCGTTGGGCGAACAGCGGATGCAGCTCGATCTGATTGACCGCGGGCAATGTCTCGGCATCTGACTGCAGACGAGCCAAGTGCTCGGGCAGGAAGTTGCAGACGCCGATCGACCGAGCGAGTCCCTCGTTCCTCATCTGTTCGAATGCCCGCCACGAGTCGACGTAGGCGTTCCGCGCCGGCGCCGGCCAGTGGATGAGGTACAGGTCGACGTAGTCGAGCCCCAACCGCTCCAGGCTCGCCGGAAGCGCGCGGAGAGCGTTGTTGTGGCCGTGGTCGCCCCGGAAGAGCTTCGTGGTGATGAACAGTTCATCCCGCGGGATGTCTCGCGAAGCGATCGCCCGCCCCACACCCTCCTCGTTGCCGTAGATCATCGCGGTGTCGATGTGCCGATAGCCGGCATCCAGAGCCTCGCCGACGATGCGCTCGGCTTCGTCGGGGCTCACCTGGAAAACCCCGAACCCGAGCTGTGGGATGCGGTGGCCGTCGTTGAGCGCGATGCGGGGCGCGGGGAGGGCGGCGCTCACCTCAGCTCGCACTCGCTCGGAGCGCGTCCGGCAACTCGGGATTCGCGAGCTGCGTCTTGCCGAGCGCCTGGAGGCGGGTCGCGACGAGGGTCATCTCGGCGACGTTGGCTCGGGCGGGCATCGTGACCGCGACCAGGGTCGCCGTCGCCACATCCTCCGGCTGCAGGCACCACGCCCGAAGCTCGTCGGACGGCGGGATCGGCCGCTTGTCGAGGATGGGGGTGTTGACGATGCCGGGCAGGATCGAGGTGACGCGGACGCCGTTCATGTGCTCGTCGATGCTGAGCCCGCGGGCCAGCCCCAACACGCCCGACTTGGTGGCGCCATAGCCGCCCCCGGCGTGGTCGGGCCAGGTGGCGGTGACGCTGGAGATGACGACGACATCACCGGCGCGTTCCCGGATCTGCCCGAGCGTGGCGCGGATCGAGAAGAAGACGCCGTGGAGGTTCGTGTCGACGAGCTGCTCCCACGACTCGGGGGTGAGCTCGGCCATCCGGCGCGCGGTGACATTCACGCCCGCCGCGCAGACGAGGGTGTCGATGGGGTCGGAGCGTTCGAGTTCGGCGCCGAGGGAGAGCATCGCCTCCTTGTCGCCGACGTCGAGGGCGTGCACGACCACGCGTCCCGCCTCGATCGCTTCCAGCCCCACCGAATCCTCGACCATCATCCCCCTGCGGGCGACGGCGTGCACGCGGGCTCCCGCGTCGAGGAAGGATCTGACGATCGCCTCCCCGATGCCGCTGCTGGCCCCGGTAACGAGGGCGACGCGGCCGTCCATCCTGCCGAATGCGCGGTCGTTGGGGTCGCTCATGCGGGAGCTCCGTTCGCCTCGATGAGGATCTTCATGTCGGTCGGTGAGGTGCGAAGTCGTCCGTACGCGTTGTCGACGGCGTCCTCCAGCGGTACGACGCGCGTGATCAGTGACGCACCGGGCACCGCGCCGGCGGCGAGGAGCGACACGGCCTGCGCGAAGTCCTCCGCCTCGTACACCCGCGCGCCCACGAGTTGGAGCTCCTTGAACACAGCCACCGAGGTCGCCACCGGCAGCGGCGCATGGGCGAGCCCTCCGAGGAGCACGGTGGCACCGGTCGCTGCCGCGCGCAGCGCGGTGTCGAGACCGATACCGAGCCCGGTGAGCTCGACGACGACATCAGGGCCATCGGGGATGTCCGACACCAGTTCGGAGATCTCGCGACCCGTCGGGTCGATCACTGAGATGCCGAGGCTTTCGAGGAGGGAGCGCCGGTCGGGGTTGGGTTCACTGACCCGCACGGATGCCGCCTCGACCGCGATGCCGACGAGAGCCAGCAACGCCCCGATGGGACCGCCGCCGACCACGAGCACGTGCGAGCCCGCACCTATGGCGGCACGCCTCACCATGTGATGCGCGACGGCGGTGGGCTCCACGAGGGCGGCTTCGCGAAGGCCGAGCGAGTCGGGGATGGCATAGACAGAGGCGGCGGGAACCCTCACCAGTTCGGCTGCCCCGCCGTCGCGATCGATACCGTAGAGCCCCAGCGTCTCGCACACGTGGGTCCGGCCCGCTCTGCAGGGCGCGCAGCGGCCGCATGAGATGAGGGGCATCACGGCGACCCGCTGACCGAGCGGCAGTTCCACGCCTTCGCCGATCGCGACCACCCTGCCGCTGAACTCGTGCCCCATGGTCACGGGCGGCCGCACGCGATCGAAACCGCCCTCCCACATCAGCAGATCCGACCCGCAGATGCCGACGTAGGCCACCTCTACGACGACCTCACCGGGGCGGGCGACCGGTGCTTCCCGTTCGCCGAATTCGAGCGCTCCAGGGCCTCGGTAGATGATGGCGCGCACGTCACTCCTCGTCGAGTCGTCGAAATCTGTGACCGTATTCTTGCACAACGGACAGATAGTTCGTTAGATGATTATGTTCATCCGGATGCGTTGAAGGGAATATCCATGAAATCCGTGCGATTCGAGGCTCCGGGAGACATTGGTGTGGTCGACGAGCATTCCCGGGACCCGGGCGAAGGCGAAGTAGCGGTGCGCATCGATCGCATCGGCATCTGCGCGACAGATCTCCATATGATGCACGGCACGTTCCCGACGGCCCGCTACCCCGTGACGCCCGGGCACGAAGCAACCGGCGTGGTGGCGGAGATCGGCGCCGGGGTCCAGAGCCTGACCGCGGGCACGCGCGTGATCCTCGATCCGGGATTGCCCTGTCACGACTGCCGCCAGTGCCGGCGCGGCACCTTCAACCTCTGCACGCGCCGACGCGCGTTCGGAGTCACCGAGGACGGGGCCGCTACGGAGCAGCTGGTCGTTCCGGCGCAGAATCTATACGCGGTCTCGAGCGAGGTTCCTGCGGGCGCCGCGGTGCTCGGTGAGCCGCTCGCGTGCGTGATCCACGCTTTCGACCTCGTCCCCTCACCCGCTGCGGGATCGGTTCTCGTCTATGGCGCCGGAACGGTCGGTCTGCTCGCCGCGGTCGTCGCGCGCCGGCTCGGTGCGGCCGACGTGTCGATCATCGACCTCAACACCACTCGGCTCGATCGGGCGCAAGAGATCGGTGTCGATGCGGCCCAGACGGCGGCGGACCGTCTCGCGGAAGAGCGCTTCGACATCGTGGTCGACGCGACGGGCGCGGCGCCGGCGATCTCCGACGGGCTCGGCCGAGTGGGCCGCGGCGGCTCATTTCTGCAGATCGGCGTAGCACGCCCCGACGCCCTCGTCTCAATCTCGCCGTACGAGCTCTTCGCCCGCGAGATGCGCGTGGCGGGGAGCATGACGACGCGGTTCTCCTTCCCACCAGCGGTGGCGATGCTCGAGGAAGGCGCGATTCCCCACCATCTCATCACCGGGACGCCGTTCTCGCTGGACCAGTACGCCGAGGCGCTGGCGGCAGCCGAGCGCGGAGATCAGCCGAAGGTCACCGTAGGTTCTGCTTGATTCTCGTCAAGCAGACAATTTGTTCACTACATGATATCTTAGCCTTTCGTAGCACCCCGACTCCCGAGGATTCAACGATGCACCCTGAGCGGACCCACTCGACCGACCGCACCGTCCTGGACGACGACGCCCTCCAGCGGATCGCCGACGAAGCGCGACTGCACGTCGTGAGCACCGTCGCGGCGAGCAAGGCCGGCCACGTCGGCGGACCCCTGTCGGCGATGGATCTGCTGACCGCGCTCTTCTTCCGACACATGAACATCGATCCGCAGCGCCCCGACTGGCCCGAACGGGATCGTTTCATCCTCTCCAAGGGGCACTCGGCGATCGGGCTCTACACGGTCATGGCGCTCCGCGGATACCTCCCCGTCGACGAGCTCGCGACGTTCGACAAGGGCAACTCCCGGCTACAGGGCCACCCCGACCCGACAAAGCTCCCCGGCATCGAGACCGCGACGGGATCGCTCGGTCAGGGTCTTGCGGTCGGCGTCGGCTTCGCACTGGGCGCACGGATGGACGGCCGGCAGAGCCGCCACTGGGTGATGCTCGGCGACGGTGAGCTCCAGGAGGGCATGATCTGGGAGTCCGCTCATGCTGCAGCGCGGTACGAGCTCGGGCACCTCATCGCCATCGTCGACCAGAACGGCCTCCAGCAGTACGGCTGGCCTTCCGACGGACGCGGCCGCGCGGATCGCCAGGATCCGTGGGTGGGGTTCGACGTCGGCGCCATCTTCGCCTCCTTCGGATGGAACGTGCTCCACTGCGACGGACACGACTACGCCGACATCGACCGCGTCCTCCGTGGAGCGGGAGAGCGGGCCGCCGTCGCCGCGCCGACGGTGATCGTCGCCCGCACCGTGAAGGGACGCGGGCTGTCTTTCGCCGAGGGCCAGCACAAGTGGCACACCGGCGTGGCCACCGCGGAGCAGCTGACACTGGCGCGCACCGAACTCACCACTGCAACGAGGGGACGAACCGATGCTGTCGATGCGTGAAGCATGGGGCAATACACTCGCCGATCTGACCGAGGAGAACGAGCGGATCCTGGTCGTCGACCCGGACGTCGCCAACTCCACCCGAGCCGACATCGTCGCCGATCGCGCACCCGATCGCTTCATCGAGGTCGGGATCGCCGAGCAGAACGCCATCGGCGTGGCGACCGGGCTCGCCGCCGAGGGCTGGGTCCCCTGGACGAGCACCTTCTCCCCGTTTCTCACCCACCGTGCGATCGACCAGGTGCGGATGCTGGTGGCCCAGACGGGCGCGAACGTCAAGCTCGCCGGCGCCTACGCCGGCCTTCTCACCGGCGCAACCGGCAAGACACACCAGGACGTCCAGGACATCGCCATCATCCGGGCCATGCCGGGGATGACGCTGCTCGCCCCCGCCGACGCCGTCGAGTGCGCGGCCATGGTCCGGTGGGCGTGCGCGCACGATGGGCCCGTGTACATGCGGCTGGCGCGCGACGCCGAACCGAACGTTTTCGGGCCGGACCACGGGTTCGAGCTCGGCTGCGTCCACACCCTGAAGGAGGGAGACGAGCTCGCGCTGGTCTCCACCGGCATCCAGACCGGACGCACCCACGCCGCCGCCCGTGAGCTCGCCGAGGGCGGCGTGAGCGCCCGGGTGATCCACGTACCCACCATCAAGCCGATCGACGCGGACGGTCTCGTCGCGGCCCTCGGCGACGTACCGCTGGTGGTCACCGTCGAAGACCACTCAGTCCTCGGAGGGCTGGGCGGCCTCGTGGCCGAGATCGTCTCGGAGCGCTCCCCCCGGCGGGTCCTCCGGATCGGACTCGACGACACGTGGACGGAATCCGCACCGAACGACTTCCTGCTCGAGAAGTACGGCCTGTCGTCCGCGCGCGTCGCTGCCACCGTCCGCACTCTGGTCGACGGCCTCTCCCCGCACTGAACCGAATTGCGACGGCCGCGCGTCACTGAGCGCGCGGCCGTCGCAATTCGCGGCGCCCGAGAAGGATGAAGGCCGCGGCGAGCAGCAGTCCCGCCGCCGATGCCATCCACGCAGCGGGAAAGGATGCCGCAGCGACCACTCCGAACAGCGGGGGGCCGAATGTGGCGCCGAAGCTCATCGCGGTCTGAACCACACTCGTCGCCACTGCCGCGGGGATCTTTGAGTACCGCACCACAGAGAGGTGGAACACCCCGTTCCAGGCCCAGCCGAGGCCGAAGGCGAGCGCGATCCCGACGAGCATTCCGCCCAGGGTGGATCCGGCGAAGGCAAGGACGACCATGCCCACAGCTCCGGCGGCCATCATCGCCGCCACGACCACCAGATGCCTCCGCCCACGGCGGTCGGCCAGATAGCCCGAGAGCACACGCGAGAGGATGCCGATCCCACTCGCAACCGCCAGCAGCTGTCCGGCCTCGGCGGCACTGAACCCCTGAGCGGTCGCGTAGCTGACCGTGAAGCCGCCGAGCGAGATCGTTACAGCCGTGCCGAAGCCGGCGCCCACGGCGAGCAGGACGAGCGCCCTCGGCACCGCGACCCCTGGCCCGATGCTGCTCACCGTGAGAGGCGGCCGCAGCGCACGGCCGAGCACCGGCTTCCGGAGGTGCGCGCGCTCGCGCCACGCTCGACCCGCGCGCGGCAGACCGGCGGCGACGAGCACCACCGCGGCCATGCCCGCCGCGGACAGGTAGGCGCTCCGCCAATCCTGCCCGCCGCCGAACAGGGGCACCGACAGCCCGATGAGGAACGTCGAGATCGGCAGCGCCGCCTGCTTGACCCCGAACGCGAGACCCTGCTTCCGGTCGCTGATGCTCGACGCGATAGCGAGATTGCCCGCAGGCTGTGACGTGCTGTTGGCGATGGCGCCGACGCACAGGAGCAGGATGAGCGCGACGATCGATTGGGCGAGTACGGCGATCGTCGCCAGCGATATCCCGGCGAGGATCGCGGTCAGCGCGACGCCGCGTCGCCACTGCAGGTGCTGCACGAGACGCCCCATCGGCAGCCCCGTGAGCGTCGAGAACGCGAAGAAGCAGCCGATGGCGAGGCCGAGCGCGCGGGAGTCGAAGCCGAGGTCGGACTGCACGGCCGGAGCGTAGGCGGAGAGCATCCACACCGGGAGCGCGCCCAGGCCCGTGACGGCCACGGCGAACACCAGCGCCGCCGCCGTGGCGGGACGCCGCGGAGGGTCCTCGCCCCCCGGCCCAGTCACAGCGCGGCATCCTCCGCGTGCTGGGCGACGAATCGGCGCAAATGCGCCTCGCGCTTGACCCCGGCCGAGCGCGCGACCGGTGCCCCGCTCCGGAACAGCATCACGGTGGGGAGGGAGATCACGCCGAAGCGCTCGGCGAGGCCGGGTTCGGCGACGACGTCCACGGCGTACACGGCCACACCGTCCGGACGAGAACGCGCGAGCTCGGCCAGAGCCGGCTTCATCGCGTGACACGGGGAGCACCAATCGGCCCAGAAGTCCACCAACGCCAACGGCTCGGAGGACACCTTGTCGTCGAAGTCGGCGCCCGTGAGGGCAGGCACCCTGCTCAATCGAACACCCTCTCCGGCAGCGGAAGGCCCGCGAGGTCTTCCGGCGACAGTCGATGGTTCGGCGTCACACCGCTCTGCTCGAGCATGAAGATCACCTGCCGGGTGTGCTGTGCCGTGTGCCAGACCTCTCGCTCGAGTCCCTCGTGGAGCGGTCGATGCCCCCAGTACAGCGGCACGACCGTGTCGAGCGGATCGTCCGCGGCCTCCGCCGCCCACGACTCGAACGACGCGGCGGTCTCGGCGATGAACCCGTCGAGCGCGGCGGCATCCATCCCCTGCGGCTCAAGGTCGTCGAAGAACTTCGGATGGTCGTCGTCGTCATACTTGCCGAGGAAGTACCGCATGACGCAGCCCGCGTGCCCGGCGACCTCGATCAGGGTGCGCTCCCGGCCGGGGAGGGCGAATTTGGCGACGTCAGGGGTGATCTGGGGCACCACCGCCCGGAGCACCTCGATCACGCGCCGGTAGCGTTCGACGAGTTCGGTGGGACTCAGCCGGTCGGGCTCCGCATAGTCGACGCCGATGAGCTCCGCCACCGTCGGTAGATGAACGCCGTTCACGCAACGGTCTCCGACGCACAGCGCGGGTACGCGCATCCCGCGTTCGGTGAGCTTTCCCGCCCTCGCCGGTTCGGCCTCCACGTTGATGGCGACGTAGGGCTTTCCGGTCTTCTCCACGAACTCCTTCAGTCGCAGACAGCTGCTGCACCCGGGCATCCAGTAGATCTCGATCTGTGCCGCTGTCGCACTCATCGCGCACTCTCCCCGCCGGACGGGCGGATGCGGGCGCCCTCATCCCACCGCAAGGGTCTGCCCTCCGTCGACGGTGAGCGCCACGCCGGTGATGAACTTCGCCTCGTCGGAGGCGAGGAAGAGGGCGGCGTTCGCCACATCCCACGCCGTGCCCATCTCGTGACGAAGCGGAACGTGCCGGTTGCGCTCGGCGATGACGTCTTCACGGGTGGAACCACCCAGACCCACGCGGTTCTCGATCGCCATCGGCGTCTCGATGAGCCCCGGGAGGATTGCATTGGCCCGGATGCCGTCTCCGGCATGACGGATCGCGATGTTCTCGATCAGGGCCACGACACCCGCCTTGGAGGTCTTGTAGGCGATGTACGGATAGTCGATCTGCGATGCGAGCGACCCGATGCTGAGGATCACGCCGCCGCCCTGCTCGCGCATGAGGGGGATCACGTGCTTGCAGGTCGCGACCATTCCGCGCAGGTTGATCGCCGTGACCCGATCGAACGCCGCCATGTCGATGTCGGTGACGATCGCGTCGCCGCCGGCGAGGGAGACGCCCACGTTGTTGTGGAGGATGTCGATGCGGCCGAGGTGGTCATGCGCATCGGCGACCAGTCGGTGAACCGACTCCTCGTCGGTCACATCTGCTTGAAGGGCGATCGCGTCGCCGCCTGCCGCGACGATCAGACCGACCGTCTCCTGGGCGGCAGCGAGATCACGGTCGGCCACAACCAGGCGGGCTCCCTCACGAGCGAACGTCTCTGCCGTCGCCCGACCGTTGCCTGCCGTCACGCCGGGGGTCTGACCGCCTCCCACGATCAGTGCCGCCTTGTCCTCGAGTCGTCGCCTGTCGTTCACGCTGTTCCTCTCTCATGTGCCGAAGGGGTGACCCCGTCATCCTGCGACTCGATGGTGCGGATGGGGGCGCCGGCGCGGTAGGCGACGATCGCCTCCACCGCGTCGGTGTAGAAGAGCTCGAAGTTGGCGCGGACGACGTAGCCGAGATGAGGGCTGAGCAACGTCCGCGGGGCGTCCCGCAGCGCGTCGCCCTCCGCGAGCGGCTCGGCCTCGAAGACATCGAGCGCAACCCCGCCGAGACGGCCCGCGTGAAGGGCATCGATCATGGCCTGCTGGTCGACGATCTCGGCCCGAGACGTGTTGACTAGGAGTCCGCTCGGCCCGATCGCCTCGATCTGAGAGACGCCAATGAGCCGTCGGGTCCGATCGCTCAGCCGCGTGTGCACCGAGACGATTTCCGCCCGGGCGCACAGCTCGTCCAAGGGGGCGTACTCGGCGCCCTCCTCGGCGGCCGCCTCCGGTGTGAGATTCGCGCTCCACGCGAGGGTCCGCATACCGAAGGCGGATGCCACACGCCCCACACGTCGGCCGATGCTGCCGAGTCCGACGATGCCGATGCTCGCGCCTTCGAGTCCTTCGCCCAGGGTCGCCTGCCAGCCGCCGCCGCGCAGGCGCTCGACCTCGGAGAGCAGATGCCGCCGCGCGGCGAGGATCAGCGCCCAGGTCAGCTCCACGGTGGGCGAGGTGAGCGAACGCGTGCCGCAGAAGACGACCCCGGGCGGCGGGTCGATGGAGGCGTTGCGAGCACCGGTCGTCACGATCAGACGAAGCCTCGGCAAGCGGGTCAGAAGCCGACGCGGCAGCGGCGTGCGCTCGCGCATCGCCACCACGGCGTCGGCGCCCCGGAGGAGTTCGTGCACCGCTTCCTCGTCGCCGACGTGTTCGGACACGACGACCAGGTCGAGGTCATCGCCGATGCGACCCCAGTCGGCCAGCGACAGCGCGGAGTGTGCGTAATCGTCGAGCACGACGACCCGGAAACGTCGAGATGGCGCGGCGGGCGATGCGTCAGCGGGCAGCACTGGTACTCGTCACCCCGCCGTCGACCGGCATCGTCACGCCCGTGATGTAGCGCGCCTCATCCGACGCGAAGAAGAGCGACGCGTAGGCGACGTCCCAGGCAGTGCCCTCGATCTTCAGGAGTGAGGCGTTTCGTCGCCGCTCCCGCGTATGCTCATCCATCCCTTTGGAGTTGACGTGAGGCGTGTAGACCGGTCCAGGAGCCACGCAGTTCACGCGTATGCCTTCGACGGCATGGTCCACCGCCATCGCACGGGTGAGGGCGATGACGGCACCTTTGGAGGCCGAGTACGGCGTCAGCCCGCGAGGTCTCAGTGCCGAGATCGACGAGATGTTGACGATGCTCCCGCCGCCGGAGGCCGCCATCGCCGGCACCGCGTACTTGCATGCGAGCGCCATCGACTTCACGTTGACGGCCATGACCCGGTCCCAAAGCTCCTCGGTCATGTCCACGACGGAACCGGCACCCTCGATGCCGACATTGTTGTGGAGCACGTCGAGTCGGCCGTGGTTCTCGACCGCGTGGGTGGAGAGCCGTTCGGCCACCGCCGCATCGGTGAGATCGCCGATCACGGTCGACGCGGTGCCGCCTTCCGAGTCGATGATCGCCGCGGTCTCCGCCACCGCATCTGCGTCGCGGTCGTTGAGCACCACGGTCGCGCCTTCGCGAGCGAAGAGCACCGCGACCGCCTTGCCGTTGCCCCAGCCCGGCCCGCGGGAGCCCGCTCCCGTGACCACACACACTTTGTTGTCGAGTCGGCCCATGTCATGCCGTCCTTTCATCGAGCGGATGCCCGGTCAGTCGTTGTCCTCTGCGGCGATCGCCGACACCTTTTCGCCGCGTCGCATCGCGCGGGCGCGACGGATGAGGGGCCAGAAGAATCCTCCGATGATCACGACGCCCACGACCGTCCAGATGGCGGCGGCGATCGGGGATGCGACGAAGGCGATTGGGTCTCCCCTCGAGATGAACATGACTTGCATGTAGTACTTCTCGATGAGGGGACCGAGCACCACGCCGATCAGCATCGAGGCGAGGCTGAAGTTGAACTTGCGGAGCACATAGCCGACGATGCCGATGGCCACCATCAGGTAGATGTTGATCATGTTGTTGCTGACGCTGAAGGCGCCGATGGCGGCCACGACCACGATCACCGGCACCAGGTAGTGCCGGCGGATCTGCAGCACACGCACCCACACGCCGATCATCGGCAGGTTCAGCACCAAGAGCATGAGGTTGGCGATTCCCAGCGCGGCGAGCACCGACCAGAAGAGCTCGGGACGCTGCTCGAGGATGAGCGGACCGGGCTGGATGCCCTGGACGACCATCGCTGAGATCATGAGCGCGAGCGTGGCCGAGAAGGGGAGCCCGAGGAGGAGCACCGGCACGATACTTCCGATCGCCGCCGAGTTGTTCGCCGCCTCGGGGCCGGTGAGCCCTTCCACCGCGCCCTTGCCGAACTCGTCCTTGCGACGCGAGATCGACTTCTCCAGCCGATAGGAGGTGAAGGTGGAGAGCGTCGCCGAGGGCACGGGCAGCAGACCGAAGAAGAATCCGAGGAAGGATCCCCTCCCCCACGGCGCCAGCGCCCGACGGAACTCCGTGCGGGTCGGCACGAGCTCGCGCATCCGGATGCGCTGGAGCCGCTTCTCCGGGTCGCGCTCTTCGAGCAGGTACATCATCTCGGAGATGCCATAGAGGCCCACCGCCACAACAGCGATGCTGAGGCCGAGCGAGAGATCGAGGTTGCCGAAGGTGAAGCGCTGGTAGCTCGTGGCCATCTCCATCCCGACGGTTGCCACGGCGATGCCGAGGATCATCGGAAGGAGGCCGCCGCCGATGCTGCCGCCCGAGATGCGGGCGAGGGCGAGGAGGCCTCCGGCGGTGAGGGCGAAGAACTCGGCCGAGCCGAACTCGAGGGCGAACTGTGACACCGTAGTCGCCGACAGGACGACGATCGTGAGCCCGATGGTGCCGGAGATGAACGACCCGATCGCCACGAGCGCGAGGGCCGCGCCGGCGCGCCCCTTCTTGGCCATCGGATGACCGTCGAAGGTGGCGACGACCGCTGAAGCGTCGCCCGGGATGTTGAGCAGGATGGACGAGGTCGATCCGCCGTACTGAGCGCCCAGATAGATGCCTGCGATGAGGATCAGTCCGACTGCCGGTTCGAACGCGAACGTCAGCGGCAGCACAATCGCGGCGCCGGCAACGGGTCCGAGCCCGGGGAGCACGCCGATCAGGGTGCCGATGAAGGCGGCGATGAGCGCTGCCATGAGCAGTTCGGGCGAGAGAGCGAGTGCGAGCCCGCTGAGGAAGCCGTCGATGGGATCCATGATCAGCCCTTAGAAGATGGCGCCGAGGAAGCCGAGCGGGAGGGGGATCTGGAGGACGACGATGAACAGCGCGGGGATCGCGACGCCGATGATCGCTCCGGAGAGGGTCGACCTCCACCACGACAGAGAGCTGGTGAGCTTGATGAGACCGATGGTGTACGCCGCCGAAGCCAGGTAGATGCCGAGAATCGGTATGGCGACGGCGAACAGCGCCGTCATCACGTAGAATCCGATGACGTCGCGGCGCTGTCGCCCCGTGGGCAAGTCGACATCGCCGCCGACCTGCGTGCTGACCGCGGCCTCGATGATCACGATGATCGAAATCACGATCCACGCCACTCCGACCACGCTCGGCCAGAGGCCTGCTCCGGGCTGGTTGGCCGTTCCCTGAGGCATGAGGAAGGCCTGCCAGGTATAGGCGGAACCGACCAGCAGGCTCAAGGCGCCGATGATGAGGCGCCCGCGCCGCTGGGGATCC
Organism: Microbacterium sp. NPDC078428; assembly: GCF_044542535.1. NCBI lineage: Bacteria > Bacillati > Actinomycetota > Actinomycetes > Micrococcales > Microbacteriaceae > Microbacterium > Microbacterium sp. NPDC078428. The sequence goes on along the minus strand of NZ_JBITUP010000009.1, from coordinate 59,027 downwards.
TGCAATGCCGAGCGGGGCTCGGCCTCATTCGCCGTCTGCTCGTCGAGCGTCATCGCTCCTCCTTCATGCCGGGAAGTGTCGTCGGTGGGCTCCGTCGACCCGCTCAACCAACGCCGCGAGCGCCGTTGGTCAAGGGGAAGCGGTCGAGGTGGCCGTCGTACTCGGGCTCGTTGTCGATTCGGAGCCCGCCGAGCACCCGCACGACCATGTTGTAGAACGACGCGACGACAACGATGTCCACCAGCCGGGAGTCGTTGTAGTGCGCCCCGAGCGCGGCAGCTGTCCGGTCCGAGAGTCGACGGTCTTCTGTGAGCTCTCGCGCCGCATCGATCAGCAGCCGTTCCTGATCGCCGAGATCGGAGGGATGCCCCTCCAGGTGGTCGACGAGCGCCGCGATGTCGGCATCCGTCACGCCGAACTGGGCGCTCAGGGCGATGTGATGGCTGTACTCGTAGGGCGAGCAGGCGAGGTATCCGACCGCGAGGATCAGCAGTTCACGCTGCCGCGGGTCGAGTTCGCACTGCCACCGGATCCACTCGCCGAACGGATGGAACTGGCGGAATGCTCCCGGGGAGTTCACGAGAGCTCGGAGGAGATTGATCGGGCGGCTGAACGCCGCGCTGAGGTCGTCAGGAACATCCGCGGGGTCGACGTAGGGCACGAGCGCCATGAGAACTCCTCTGTTCGATGGGAGGGACGGTGGGGTGGAGGGCGGGCCGGTACCGGTCCAGAAGCTCGGAGGTCCGGCTTCGGCGGTGACGCCTCGGCCGGACCTCGCGTTTCGCGGTGCTTACTCGGTGGCCTCCACGAGCGCGATGGCTTCGCGGCTCGCCTCAGTCACCGCGGCGATCCACTCGTCAAGCTCTTCACCCATCATCGGGTCGGAGAGGAATCCGACCCCGGCGCACCATTCGGCCCATTCCTCGCTCGAGGCTACGGCGTATGCCGCCTCGACGAGACGCTCCTGGACGTCTTCCGGGAGGCCCGGCGCCGCTACGGTGACGTAGTCGGATGAGAACGGCACGTCCAGCTCCAGCGACGTGAAGCTCACCGCCCCCGGGAGGACCTCGTCGTACTCCGCGGGGCCAGTGTGCACCAGGGGACGCAGTTCGCCCGACTCCACGAGACCGAGCTGTCCGGCTGCTGTGGGGATGACCGCGTCAACCTCTCCGCTGAGGGTGGCCAGCACCGCTTCACCGGCGCCGCCCGAGAAGGGGACGATGTTGAGGTCGATGCCGAGCTGATCTTCGATCGAGACGAGCACAAATGTGTTGTTGGTGAGTCGACCGGTCGTGCCTACTGACATCCCGCCGGGATCGGCGGTGGCAGCATCCACGAAGTCGTCGAAGGTCTGCAGCGGCGAGTCTGCGGCCACGAAGATGGCGTTGGGAGCTTCGACCATCTTCACCACGGCTGTGTAGTCGTCCGGTCCTTGGAAGGGCAGCGACTCGTTGACGAGCGGCTGGACGATGATTCCCGTGGCGGAGCTGAGCCCCATCGACTGCCCGTCGGCGGGGCTACGCATGACGGCGGTGAGTCCGATGGTCTCGTCACCCCCGGGCAGGTTCTCCACGACGGCGGTCGTGCCCAGTTCTTCGGCCAGCAGGCGTGAGAACTCGCGGCCGACCGGGTCGGTGGAGCCGCCGGGGTTGTAGGGGACGACGTAGTTGATCGGCCCACCCGGGTACGACGAGGCGTCGCCCTCTCCGTCCGGACCCCCTGACGCGCAGCCCTGGAGGGCGAACGCCGCCACCGCGACGCCCGCGATGAGCGCCACCTTTCGCGTCTTGCTTATGTGCACAACGACCTCCTTGTGTAGTGCGCGTAGCCATGATGTTCGTGAGGGCGGTATCGGGATCGTGCTGTTGTGTCCGCCTCACATGCTCCACTATTCCTACAGCACAGACAAGTAGTCCGGCAAGTGATATTTACTGTAAGGCGGCAGAATGGACAACCCAGCCCGACACGGTGAAGTACGGCCACCAACATCCCGGCTAACGGACAGAGTGTCCATTTGGTAGCAATTCACTCCGCGACAGCGAGAGAGGCAGAGACTGCCGCGATCGCCGCGCGCAGCTCATCGAGCAACTCGTTCTGCTCCGCCCGGATCTCCGCGACGATCCCCGCCAGGGAGATTGCTCCGCGAAGCTGGCCCCGACGATCGTGAACCGGCATGCCGAGGGCACCGATTCCTTTCGTGACGTCCTCCTCGGACAGCACAAAGCCGCGCGATCGCGTCAGCTCGATATCGGCCGCGAGCTCCTCACGATCGACGATCGTGAGGTCGGTGAGGGCTGGCCGCATCGCCGGGTCGTCCAGAACACCCTCGTGATCGCCGAAGGCGAGCAGCACCCGGCCGGCGGCGCCCGCGTTCAGCGGAAGCGACAGTCCCGGCTTCAGCGACATCAGCGCGATGCCTCTCCCCTGACGCCAGTCGACGCACACCGCGCGACCGCCCCGTCGAACGGAGAGGTAGGCCGTCAGTCCGGTCGTGGCGACCAGGCCCTCCAGGACCTGGCCCGTCTCGGACCACTCGCCCATCGACGTCCGCGCGGAGTCGGCGAGGTGGAGCCAGCGCGCGCTCAGACGCACGCGGGTGTCCTCCAGCGTCTCGACCATCGCGATCGCCTCGAGTCCCTCGACCAGGCGGTAGACGCTCGATCGGGGAATGCCTATGCGCGCCGCGATCTCGGCCGGAGTCTGCGGACCCTCCGCCCCGAGAGTCTCGATGAGGGTGGAAGCGTTCGCGAGCACCTTGATCGGCGTGGCACCGCTCACGCGCTCACCCTCCCCGCTTCGAACCCCAGCGCCCGGCTGATGCGCTCGGCCGCGGCGGTCACCTCTGCCGCCATCCTGTCGGGCTCGGCCAGGATGGGCTGACGCCAGCTGCTGATCGAGATGGAGGCCTCGAGCTCTCCACGATGATTGAACAGGGGCGCGCCGAGTGCGGCGATCCCAGGGGTCACATCGCCATCGGAGATCGAGTAGCCGCGTTCTCGCGTCTCGTCGGTCATCTGCACGAGCGCCTCGCGCGAGGGCACATCCCCCCACGGGGACCCCGGACCGACGCACCGTTCCACGAGCGCGTCCCGCTCGCTGCGCGGCAGGAAGGCGAAGAGGGCCTTCGGTGCCGCGCCGACATACAGCGGCAGCGAGTCGCCCAATCGCATCGCGAGCGAGCGCACCTCGCGGCCGTTCAATCGTTCGATGCAGACCGCCCGGTCGTCGCGACGGACGCACAGATATGTGGTGTGCCCTGTCGTGCGGATCAGATCGTGCATCGAGGGGAGCGCCGCTTCACGGATATCGATGCGGTCTTCCACGAGTCCGCCGATCCCCATACAGAAGAGGCCGATACGGAAAAGGCCGCGGCGCGAGCCTTTGTCGACCCACCCGATTGCGGTCAGTGACGTCAGTAGCCGATAGGTAGAGCTCACAGGCTCGCCTACGAGCTCCGCCACGCGAGGAGCGGTGAGCTCCCCATGCTGATCCAGCGCTGTCAGGATGGCGTCCGTCTTGTTGATCATCTCAAGACCGAGCCGCTCCGTCACGCCGCCAATACTCTCACCCAGCGGACGGGTTCGCTACTTCTTGGCGTTCGGGGCATCGGCGCCCCGCCATCAGTCTCGCAGGATTGCGCCTACAAGGTCTCGAGCGTTGGCAAGACGCAACTATCTGCCGTGATCGGACCGATCGATGCCGCGGCACCGGCACCGCCGCCAGCTCCCGCGCCAGTACGAGACGGACCACTGATGTAGACCTGCGCGGCGCACCCGATGACCTCATGATCTGGGGCGTGCCTGATCGAAAACCCCGTTGCTGGAAATGTGTCCGGTCTGCCCCATCGCATGGCGCGGCGCCGGAAACACGTCGACCCTCGCAAGGGGGGCGTGTGCAACTGACGAAGGCCTATGACAGTGGGGCTGCCGCTTTCTGTTTGAGCCGTTCGTAGGGGGTTTGTCCGCCGAGGGCGCCGTGTGGTCGATCGTAGTTGTAGTGGTCTTCCCACTGCTGCAGACGTTCCGCGAAGAGGCGGGTGTCATCCAGGACCTCGCCCTTGAGGAGCTTGTAGAACTCGTCCGAGTCGATGCGGTGCGAACGCTCCACCTTCCCGTTGAGACGTGGCGTGCGGGGTCGGATCCTGACGTGGTCGATGCCCTTGTCGAGCAGATGCCAGTGGAACGCCTGCCCGAACTCGGTGCCGTTGTCGGTCTGGACGCGTTCGATCTGGAACGGCAGCTTCGCCAGGACGTGGTCGATGAACTGGATCGCGGTCTTCTGATCGTTGCGAGGGTAGGCCCGGAGTACTCGGACACGGGTGCAGTCGTCGATCGCGGTGTACTGGTAGAACCGCTTCTTCGTGCCCTTCTGGCCGAGCGGTTCGATGAACTTCACGTCGACCTGCAGCTGGTGGCCGGGGCGCTGCTTCTCGTACCGCTTCCACCTGGTCTGGGTGCGTTTGTATCGCTGCGAGGCCGGCAGCCGGCCGAGACCGAGCTTGTGCAGGATCCGCCAAACCCCGGACGCGCTGATGGTGACGTCGTGGTAGCGGGCGAGGTACATCGAGATCTTCTGCGGGCCGAAGTGGTACTGCTGCCGCAGCCAGAGGATCTTCTCCACCACGTCCGGGACCGTCTTCGTGGGCTGACGGAGTGGCGCACTGGAGCGGTCCTTCAGACCCTCGAAGCCCTCCGCCTCGTATCGTCGCTTCCAGCCGTAGTAGCACTGCCGGCTGATCCCGTAGTAGCGGCACGTGGCGGAGATGTTGCCGCTGACTTCTTCGACGTGGCGCAGCACCGCGAGCTTGTGTCTCGCCCGCCGCTCGATCGCTCGATCTGACATGAAGTCTTCCTCCCAATCGGAAGACCCAACTGTCAACAACGTCCGTCAGTTTTAGATCGACCCGATCACAGGGAAGCCATACAAGCCGACCACGCAGGGCAAGAACGAGAGATTCCACCAGACACTGTTCCGCTACCTCGACAAGCAGCCCATCGCCCGCAACCTCCGCGAGCTGCAGGCCCAGGTCGACGCGTTCGACCACATCTACAACACCGAACGCGGACACCAGGCACTGCCCGGCCGGATGACGCCGCTGCAAGCGTGGGAGGCGACGCCGAAGGCCACCCCGCCTCGGCCCCGGCCGTCGCCGCCACGGAAGCCGGAAGACCCGCTCCCGCCCGCACCGTCACCGAACGGCCGGGTGCTCGACGGGATCCGGATCGCGACAGTCCACCCGAACGGGTCGATCAAAGCCCGCGGCATCATCTTCAACGTCAGCTACCCACTCCGCGGCCAGGAAGTGTTCGTCCTCTACGAGCCCGCCGGGATCATGATCTTCGACGACCGCGGCACCCTCATCGTCGAGCACCTCTGGCCGCCGCCGGGCATCAAGTACGTCGGCAACGGCAAACCCCGCGGACCCAAGAAGAAGGAAGTGTCACCGATGTCCTGATACACGAACTGTCACCGATGTCCTGATACAGAACCGTCACCGATGTCCTGAGACATCACACGCAAGGGGGGGCGAAGCGACCGGCGCAGATGTGTACCAGGAATGCACCACGTCGCCCGCACACATGCGAAAACCCCCGACTGGTCGGGGGTTCTCTATGGCGGTGACGGTGGGATTTGAACCCACGGTAGGGGGTTACCCTACACAACTTTTCGAGAGTTGCACCTTCGGCCGCTCGGACACGTCACCGCCGACAAGCTTACGACACGTCCCGCGCACGCGGAAATTCACGGCGATCGCGCGCTCGAGACTGCACCCTCCGCCGGGCATCCTGCTCGCCGCGGTCTTGCGCCGCACATCCGCGGGGCCGGTCGTCGGGCGCCCCGCCCGAACGACCGCGGGGTCAGTTGCGGGCGGGGGCCACGGCGCGCGCCGCGGCGTGAGCCGCCGCCGGCAGGGCAGCCGTGATCCGCTCGAGCGCCGCATCGTCGTGCGCCGCCGTGAGGAACCATGCCTCGAAGACGCTCGGCGGCAACGAGACTCCCGCGTCGAGCATCGCGTGGAAGAACGCCGGATAGCGCCACGCCTCCTGCGCCTGAACCTCGTCGTTGTCGACGGGCGCCTTCGCGGCGAACGCCATCCCGAACAGATTCCCCGCGCGAGGGACGGAGTGGTCGACGCCCTCGGCGGCCAGAGCCGCCGAAAGGGCGTCGGCGACGACGGATGCCGCGGCATCCACCCGCGCGTACACCTCGGCCGTTGCGGCGCGCAGGGTGGCGAGCCCCGCCGCGACCGACAGCGGATTGCCCGAGAGCGTGCCCGCCTGGTAGACCGGGCCGACGGGCGCGAGCTTGTCCATGACATCGGCGCGTCCGCCGAGCGCGGCCAGCGGCATCCCGCCGCCCACGACCTTGCCGAACGTGAACAGGTCGGGCGAATAGCGCTCGCCCGCCTCGGCCTGCAGGCCCCAGTAGCCCGCCGGGTGCACGCGGAAGCCCGTGAGCACCTCGTCGACGATCAGGAGCGCGCCGTTCTCGTGCGCGATGTCGGCGAGACCAGCGTTGTATCCGGGCAGCGGCGGCACGACGCCCATGTTGGCGGCCGCGGCCTCGACGATGATGCCCGCGATGCGGTCGCCGTGGATCTCGAAGACCTCGCGCACGGCGCCCAGATCGTTGTAGGGCACTACGAGCGTCTGGGAGGCGACCGGCGCCGGCACCCCCGCCGAACCGGGCAGGCCGAGGGTCGCGAGCCCCGAGCCCGCGGCCGCGAGAAGACCGTCGGAGTGCCCGTGGTAGTTGCCGGCGAACTTCACCAGCAGATCGCGGCCCGTGTATCCGCGCGCGAGCCGGATGGCGGTCATCGTCGCCTCGGTTCCGGTCGAGACCAGACGCACGCGCTCGACCGGCCGGTCCTCACCGACGGCGACACGGTCCGCGATGAGCTCGGCGAGCTCGACCTCCGCCTCGGTCGGGGCACCGAAGGACAGGCCGCGCAGAGCGGCCTCCCGCACCGCCTCGACCACGTCGGGATGGGCGTGGCCCAGCAGCGCCGGCCCCCACGATGCGACGAGGTCGATGTATTCGCGACCCGCGGCATCCGTCACCGTCGCACCGCGGGCCGATGCAAGGAACCTCGGCGAGCCGCCGACGGATCCGAAGGCGCGGACCGGGGAGTTCACGCCTCCGGGGATGGCGGTGCGGGCACGCTCGAAGAGGTCGTCATTGCGGTCGGTCATCCCTCCATTCTCCCCCGGCTCGGCGCGTCGGCCGCGGCGAGGGGGTTAGGCGGTCACGCCGCGCGCCGCGGGGCAGCTCGCGTGCCGCGGCGAGTTCGCATGCTGCGGGGCACCTTACGTGCTGTGGGGCACGGCATAACCTGCCCCGCAGCACACAACCTGCCCCGGATGCGTCGCGGCGGGGCGTCGCGGCGGCTCGACGCAGGAGCCCCGCGCCGGCGCGGCACGTCAGAGCGCGTCGCGAAGCCAGCCGGCGGCCTCGATCGCCGCATAGGTGAGGATCGCGTCCGCGCCCGCCCGACGGATGCCGAGGAGCGCCTCCAGCATCGCGCCGCGCCCGTCGATCCAGCCGTTGGCGTCCGCCGCCTGGATCATCGCGTACTCGCCCGAGACCTGGTACGCCCACACGGGCACATCGACGGCCGACCGCACGTCGGCGAGCACGTCGAGATAGGGCAGGGCCGGCTTGACCATAACGACATCGGCGCCCTCGTCGACATCCATGAGCGCCTCGCGCACCCCCTCGCGCGCGTTCGCGGGGTCGAGCTGATAGCTGCGCCGATCGCCCTTGAGCTGAGAATCGACCGCCTCGCGGAACGGTCCGTAGAACGCCCCCGCGTACTTCGCCGAATACGCCAGGATCAGGGTGTCGACCAGCCCCTCGGCCTCCAGCGCGTCGCGCACGGCGGCCACCTGGCCGTCCATCATGCCCGACAAACCGAGCATCGCAGACCCCGCCCGCGCCTGCGCGAGCCCCATCGCCACGTAGCGCTCGAGGGTCGCGTCGTTGTCGACCGACCCGTCCTCCGCGAGCACGCCGCAGTGGCCGTGGTCGGTGAACTCGTCCAGGCACAGATCCGTCTGCACGACGAGCGCGTCGCCGACCTCCTCGACGACCGCGCGAGTCGCGACGTTCAGGATGCCGCGGTCATCATCGGCGCCGGTGCCGCACGCATCGCGCACGGCGGGCACGCCGAAGAGCATCACACCGCCGATGCCGGATGCCGCGGCATCCGTCGCCGCGCGCCGCAGCGAATCGAGCGTGTGCTGGAAGACGCCCGGCATGGATCCGATCTCGCGCGGCTCGTCGATGCCCTCGCGGACGAACATCGGCAGGACGAGCTGCGACGGCACGAGGTGCGTCTCGCGCGCGAGGCGACGGACGGCGGGCGTCGTGCGCAGCCGGCGGGGACGGTGGGCGGGGAAGCTCACGGCTGGAGCTCGTCGGCGGCGTGCGGCAGGGCCAGGTGCGAAACCGCCTCGATGAGCGCGGCCACCGTCTGCTGGGGCGCTACGACGTCGACGGACAGGCCGACCTTCCGGGCGTCCTTCGCCGTGCGCGGCCCGATGGCGGCGATCACGGTCGAGTCGGGGACGTCGGGGAACTGCAGGCTCACCTGCTCGGCGACCGAACCGCTCGTGACGAGGATCGCATTGATGCGCCCGCTGGCGACATCGCGGGCGATGCGCTCGGTCACCGGCACCCCCACCGTGCGGTAGGCGACGACCGAGCGAACGTCGTGCCCCGCATCGATGAGCATGCGCGTGAGCACCGGCTTGGCTATCTCGCTGCGGAGGGTGAGGATCCTGCGGGCCCCCGGTTCGAGCGCGATCATCTGCTCGGCCATGCCGGCCGCGGAGTTGTCCTGCTCCGGCACGAGGTCAACTCGGTAGCCGACGGCCTGCAGCGCAGCCGCGGTGGTCTCGCCGACAGCGGCGATCTTCGTCGCGGCCGGGATCGTGACCCGGTGCGCGTAGAGCACGTCGACGGTCGTCGCGCTCGTCACGGTGAGCCAGTCGAAGTTGCCCTGCTGCAGGTCGTGCAGCGCGGCATCCAGCGTGGCCTGATCGCTCGTCGGGGCGAAGTTGATGAGGGGCGCGACGACCGGAACGGCGCCCTGCGCCCGAAGACTGGCTGCCACCCCGTCGCCCCACGGGCCGCCACGTGGCACGAGCACACGCCACCCGCCGAGGGGCTTGTCCGTTGCGGCGTTTCCGGTGGTCTGGTTCATTGCGGTGACTCTCGTGACACGAGGCCGGCCGCCCCGCGGTCGAGGAGCCGACGTGCGATGGCCGACCCGATCAGCGCTGCCCGCGCGGTCGGGTCCGCGCCGTCGGCGGCGTTCGCGCCATTGCCGCCGCCCGTTGTTCGACTATAGCCCCCCGTCAGGGACTCGGTCCGATCCACCCCCACGCGCGTCGACCCGTCGATCGCGTACACGACCGATCGCACACGCGCCTCGTCGCCGTCGATCTCCGCGTGAACGCCCACCGGCGCGTGGCACCCCGCCTCGATGTCGGCGAGGATGCCCCGCTCGATCGTGACGGCGAGTCGCGATGCCGCGTCGTCCAGCGCCGCGACGGCCTGCCGCACGGGCGACGGGGCGTCCTCTCGGACCTCCACGGCCAGCGCGCCCTGCCCCGCCGCCGTGGGCCATTCGGCCAGCCCCAGCGGCTCGAGGTACAGATCGGATGCCGCGCCGAGACCGGGCCGAGGACCGTCGACGTCTTCGGCGGGGTCGAACAGCCCGAGGCGCGAGAGCCCCGCCGCAGCGAGCACGACGCCCGCCAGCTCGCCGTCTCGCACGCGCTGCATCCGCGAGTCCACGTTTCCCCGCAGGTCCTTCGCGTTCACACGAGGAGCCCGTCGGCGCAGCTGGGCGATGCGCCGGGGGGAGCCCGTCCCGACGACGGCACCCGGCGGCAGCGCCCCGAGGCCGCCCGGGTCGCTCGTGACGACGACGTCCCGGGCGTCCTCGCGCGGCGGGATGCCAGCGACGACGAGCCCGGGCGCGGCCGCCACGGGAAGGTCCTTCAGCGAGTGCACGAGCAGGTCGCACTCCCCCGCGAGCAGCGCCTCGCGCAGCCGCGTCGCGAAGACCCCGGTCCCGCCCATCTGGGCGAGAGACGCCCGCGAGACATCCCCCTCCGAGACGATCGGTACGAGCTCCACCGGCACCCCCGTCAGCCGGGTGATCGCGTCGGCGACGTGCCCGGACTGCGCGAGCGCCAGTGCGCTCCGCCGCGTACCGAGGCGCAGCGTCACCGTGCGCCCGTCCCGGCGGCGAGCCCTCGAGCGTCGGTCACTGCAGCACCTCGGGCACCTCGTCCAGACGCAGGCGCCGCCCGGTGAAGAACGGGACCTCCTCTCGCACGTGGCGGCGAGCGTCGGTGGCGCGCAGGTCGCGCATGAGGTCCACCAGGTCAACGACGTCGTCGGCCTCGAGCGGCAGGAGCCATTCGTAGTCGCCGAGCGCGAACGACGCGACGGTGTTGGCGAGGACGCCCCGGAACGCCGCGCCCTTGCGCCCATGCTCGGCGAGCATCCGGCCGCGCTCCTCCTCGGGCAGCAGGTACCACTCGTACGACCGCACGAACGGATACAGGCACAGCCACTCTCGGGGCGGGATGCCGCGGAGGAACCCCGGCACGTGCTGGCGGTTGAACTCCGCGTCGCGGTGCACGCCCATCGCGTTCCATGTCGGGAGAAGGTGCTTCAGCAGCTCGGTGCGGCGCAGCCGGCGCAGGTCGCGCTGCAGGTCTTCCGCCGTGTCGCCGTGCAGCCACACCATGAGATCGGCGTCGGCACGCAGACCGGAGACGTCGTAGAAGCCGCGCACGGTGACGCCGCCTTCTTCGATCAGGCGGACGATGTCCTCGAGCTCCGTCGCACCGGTCTCCGTGACGGGCGCGTCGGGGTTGCGGCGCCAGACGGCCCACAGGGTGAAGCCCTGCGGCGCCTCGGATTCGGAAGGCGATGAAGCGGGGGCGCGATCGGCGTCGGGAATGCCACTGTGCGTCATGACACCAGTCTCACGCTCGCCCGCCGGATAGCAAAACGGCGCGCGTCCGGCGAGGCACCGTCAGTGGCGGGGGGAGGTGTACGCACGCACGGCAGCCCACACCGCGACTCCCACGAGCGCGGCAGCACCCGCTGCGACCGCCACGGCCGCACCCGGGTGGGAGCGGTGGAACTCGCGGGCCCTGACGATCCCGCGGTCGGTCGCGCGAGCGATCCGCTTCGGGAGATTGGCCTTCTCCTCGATTGCGGCGAGGGCGGCCTTCAGCTCGGCTCGCGCCTGCGCGACGGGGTCGTCCAGCGAGGGCACGACGGTGCGAGGCATCGACACCAGAACAGCATCGGGCTTCGGCGTGTACTCAGTACTCATCTCGAACCTCCCGGACGATCCCGATGTCCTCCTTGGCCGCGGTGAGCGGGTTCTCCCGCTGCGACGCCCGCCGGAAGCGCGCGAGGCCGAGCAGCACGAGCACCGCGACGACGAGCAGCATCGCCGCGCCGATGACGAGGGCCGACAGCCAGACCGGCCACACCGTCGCCAGGCCGGCGATCGCCGCGGTCCCGAAGACCGGGACCGACCAGAACACCACGATCAGCGCGGCGACGAACCATCCCGCACCGATGCCGTAGTCCTTCGCAGTCTTCGACACCCACGACCGGGCGGCGTCGACCTCCGCGACCACCAGGTTGCGGACGAGTTCGGGAACCTCGCCGACGAGCGTCAGAAGGCTGTCGTCGGCGCGGTCCCGCGTTCCGCGGGGACCCGCCACGGTCAGGCTCCGCCCGCGGTCGACCGATCCGCCTCGGCGGCTGCCTCCTCGGCCGCGTCCGCGATCTTCTCGGCGTCCTTCTTGGCCTTCGCCGCAGCCTGGCGCACCTCTGCGCCCGAGTCCTTGCCCGCCTTGACCGCGGCATCCAGCTTCTCGCCGGCGCTGCCCTTCTGCGTCACGGCGTGCGTCACCTTCGTGGCGCCGTCCCACAGCACGGCCGGAACGGCCTTGGCGGCATCCGCGGCCAGGTCTTTGACCTTGCCGACCTGCGCCTGCACGGTGTCGAGGCTCCACACCTTGTCGACCTGGGTCTTGATCTGCTCGTAACGTTCGCGTCCTGCACGCGAGCCGAGCACGTAGCCCGCCGCCAGGCCGATCACGAGTCCTACTTTGCCCCGCATAGTGGGTTTCCTCACGCTCGTCTTCGGATGGATCAATCGGTCAGGTCACCAGAGTAGACCCGTATGCCGATTTCGGCATCCACCCTTGACACACGCGGGTTTCAGGCCCAGAGTGCGCCGTGGCGCAGCCGATCGGCCTCGGCGATGGCGTCGGGAATCACCTGAGCCAAGCCCGTTCCGGCGATCCACGCCCCCACGACGCCCAGCCCCTCCTGCTCGCCGACCGCGGCGCGCGCGCGCGCCGCGGCGTCGGCCTGGCCGATCACCGACGCGGGCTGGCTCTGCTCGTATCGCTCCCGTCGCGCGGCGACCAGCACCGACGGCGGCAGATCCACCCCGAGCAGCGCGGATACCTCGGCGAGCGCGAGACGCGCGGCACCGTCCTCGTCCAGGGCGGCCGTCGCGGGGGCCTCCCCCTGCGCACCGAACGACACCCGTACGACGTGCCTGCCCGTCCCCGCGGCCGCCGCGACCCACGGCCACTTCGCCGTCACATGGGTGAGCGCCTTGGCCGTGTGGACGCCCGGAACGCACAGCACCCCGCTCCCGCGGGGCGCGTCATCCAGCGCCGGTGCGTCGACGACGAGAGTCACGACCTCGACGACGGGCGCCGGGCGCTCGCCCGCCGCGGGCAGCTCCGGCACCACGGGGGCGAGCAACCGCCGAGCGGCGTCCTCGGGGACCGCCACGACGACGACGTCGGCGAACAGCGAAGAGGGCTCGGAGCCGAGGGAATCGGCGTCAGGCGCCTCGGCGTCCCGCACCGTCCTCTCCGCGACGTCGACCCGCCAGCCGCCCTCGGCGCGTTCGATCACCACGGCCTCGCTGTTCGTCCGCAGCTCGACGTCGAGCTCGCCCAGCCGTCGCACGAGCGCATCGACGAGGGTCGACATCCCTCCCTCGAGCCCGTTGACGGCGGCGCCGGGGGCCGCGGCGGGCTTTCCGCCGCGCAGGGCCGCCACCGCGCCGCTCAGCGATCCCGCCCGTGTCAGAGCGGCGTTGAGGCCCGGCGCCGCGGCATCCACGTCGATGTCGTCGGGGCGTGCCGAGTAGACGCCCTGCACGACGGGGGCCACGAGGCGGTCGAGCACGCGGGCGCCCATGCGGGAGCGCACCAGGGTCGCGAGGCTGTGCTCGTGTCCGATCGTCAGGACGGGACGCAGGCGGTCGACGTACGCGCGCCACGCTCCCGGCCAGCCGATGACGCGCCGCACGTCGGGCGCGAACGGATTCTCCGGGATGCCGAGCACCCCGCCCGCGGGTATCGGCGCCGCCCCCACGCCGGGGACGCCGGCGAGCCAGGCGCGACCGCCCGCCGGGGCGACGACGCGATCGCCGATGCCGAGCTCGTCGATCAGGGCGCGCACGTGGCCGCCGCGCGTGGCGTAGCTCTCCGCGCCCACATCGAGCGCGAGCCCGCCGACGTCGGCGCGGCGGACGGCGCCGCCCGGCGTCGCGCCACCCTCGAGCACCGTCACCGTCAGGCCGACCTTCGCGCATTCGAGGGCGGCCACGAGCCCGGCCACGCCCCCTCCGATCACGACGACGCGCGTCGCGGCCGCACGCTCCCGCAGGCCGCCCGCCCCGCCGAGGGAGTCGCTCACGCGCGACCCGAGTGGACGAGCTCGACGATACGGGTGAGGACCGCCGGATCCGTGTCGGGCGGAACGCCGTGACCGAGGTTCACGATGTGCGCGCGCGCCGCGCGCCCGCGGCGCAGCACGTCGAGCACATGGGTCTCGAGCACGGGCCACGGGGCCTGCAGGAGCGCGGGATCGATGTTCCCCTGCACCGTCACGTCGGGGCCCAGCAGCTGCGCCGCCTCGTCGAGCGGGGTCCGCCAGTCGGCGCCGACGGCGTCGGCGATCCCGCCGAGGCGCATATCGGGCAGGATCGGGCCGGTCCCGACGCCGAAGTGGATGATCGGAACCCTGCCGCGCGCGTCCTCGAGCGCCGCGCGCGAGTGCGGCGCGGCGAAGGTGCGGTAGTCCTCGGGCGAAAGCGAGCCCGCCCAGGAGTCGAAGAGCTGAACGGCGGATGCCCCGGCATCCGCCTGCACGGCCAGGAACTCGCTCGCGACCCGTGCGAGCCACCCCGCGAGGCGATGCCACGACTCCGGGTCGGCGTGCATCATCGCCCGCGCCCGCAGGTGCTCCTTGGACGGGCCGCCCTCGACGAGGTACGCCGCGAGCGTGAAGGGCGCACCCGCGAAGCCGATGAGCGGCGTGCGCTCGCCGAGCTCGGCGGCGATGATCGCCACGGCGTCGCGGATGGGCTGCGACGCGGCCGCGACCTCCGCGGGGTCGATGGAGGTGAGCGCGACGACATCGGCGGCCGTGCGCACCGGATCGGCGAAGACGGGACCCCGGCCGGGCTCGATCTCCACCGCCACACCCGCCAGGCGCAGAGGCACGACGATGTCGCTGAAGAAGATCGCGGCGTCCACGCCGTGTCTGCGCACCGGCTGCAGCGTGATCTCGGCGGCGAGAGCCGGATCGAGGCACGCGTCGAGCATGCGCGTGCCGACGCGCAGCTCGCGATACTCCGGCAGCGAGCGCCCCGCTTGGCGCATGAACCACACCGGTGCGGTGTCGGGACGGTCGCCGCGGAGGGCGCGCAGCAGCGGAGTTTCGGAGAGGGGCATGGGCTTCATTCTCCCATCCGGCCCCGGGTCGAATCCCGCCGGATGTCTCGACCACGAGCGACCTCAGCGAGCTCGCTCCCGCACCGGGTAAACTGGAGACGTGTTGCTGTGCGTCACGGCGAGTCATAAGACCGCCGGCTTCGATCTCCTGGAGCGGCTGAGCGTACACACGACCGACATCGCTCCGCTCATCGCGGAGCATGACGAGTGCGTGCGCGGTGCCGTCGTGCTCGCGACCTGCAACCGCTTCGAAGCGTACGTCGACATGGACGAGCCGGTCACCGCCGCGGGCGCCGTGGGCGTCGAGGCGGCGCTGCTCGCCGTCGAGGCCGCCACCGGCGTGACCGCCGCGGAGTTCGACGGGTCCTACTCCGTCGTGGCCGGAGCCGACGTCGCCGAACACCTCTTCGCCGTCGCCTCCGGGCTCGAGTCGGTCGTCGTGGGCGAGGGCGAGATCGCGGGTCAGGTGCGCCGTGCGCTGGGCGACGCCCGCAAGCTCGGCACGTCATCCGGCGAGCTCGAGCGCCTCTTCCAGCGCGCGAGCGAAGCCCAGCGCGGCGTGAAGAACTCCACCGCGCTCGGCCGGGCCGGCCGCTCGCTCGTCCGGCTGTCCCTCGACCTCGCCGACAGCCGCGTGACCGACTGGGCGGCGCTGCGCGTGCTGCTCGTGGGCACGGGCGCCTACGCCGCCGCCACGCTCGCCGCGCTACGCGACCGCGGGGCGGACGACATCACGGTCTACTCGCCGTCGGGCCGGGCGCAGAAGTTCGCGACGAAGCACGGCCTGGTGTGGACGGACGACGCCGCCTACCCGCGCACCGCCGCGGCATCCGACCTCATCATCACCTGCACGACCGCCGACCACCACGTGCTCGACGCGGGAGTGCTGCGCCAGGGTCGCTCCGAGCTCGGCCTGGACCTTCCGCGCATCGGCGAGGCCGCGGCATCCGGATGCCCGATGGGCGGCTCGGCCTACGGCGGCGGCCGCAGCCTCGTCATCGACCTGGGCCTGCCGCGCAACGTCGACCCCGACGTCGCGACCGTGTCCGACGTCGACCTGCTCGACCTCGAGACCATCCGCCTGCACGCGCCCCTCGAGGAGCTGCAGGCCACCGACGCCGCGCGCGAGATCGTGCGCGCCGCCGCCCGCCGCTTCACGCAGGCGGGCGAGCGCCAGTCGCTCGCCCCGGCGGTCGTGGCGCTCCGCCAGCACGTGTTCGGTGTGCTCGACGACGAGATCTCGCGCGTTCGCACGCGCGACGACGACGGCCGCACGGAGCAGGCCCTGCGCCACCTCGTCGGTCGGCTCCTGCACACTCCCACCGCGCGGGCGCACGACCTGGCGGCGCAGGGGCGCGCCGACGAGTACGTCGCGGCGCTCGGCGCCCTCTTCGGCATCGAGGTGCCGGCGCAGGAGGCCGAGCGGGCGGCCGCGCAGGCCGACTCCGCCACCGCCTGAGCCGGATTCCCACGACCGACGGGGTGTGCCGCGGGGGCCCCGAGTGCGAGACTGGGGTGATGACGCTCCATATCACCGGCGATGCCGATGCGGACGAGCTGCTCACGAACGATCCCCTCGCGTTGATCATCGGCATGCTGCTCGACCAGCAGATCACCATGGAGACGGCCTTCTCAGGGCCCGCGAAGATCCGCGATCGCATCGGTGGGCTCGACGCGGGGGCCATCGCCTCGTACGACCCCGAGCAGTTCGCCGCGGCGTTCTCGCAGACGCCGTCCGTCCACCGTTTCCCGGGATCCATGGCGGGGCGGGTCCAGGCGCTCTGCGCCACCATCGCCGAGGAGTGGGGCGGGGATGCCTCAGCCATCTGGACGCGCGACCACCCCGACGGCCGCGAAGTGCTGCGGCGCCTGAAGGCCCTGCCGGGGTTCGGCGAGCAGAAGGCGAAGATCTTCCTCGCACTGCTGGGCAAGCAGTGCGGTTACACGGGTGAGGGCTGGCGTCAGGCATCCACCCCCTACGGGGACGCGGGTGCGTACCGCTCCGTCGCCGACATCACCAGCCCGATGTCGCTCGCCAAGGTGCGCGAGTACAAGAAGGCCATGAAGCAGGCGGCCGCGCGCGCGAAGGGCGAGGGATGAAACTCACCGGTGGCGACGTCGACGCCTTCCTCGCAAAGATCACTCCGGCCGCACGCCGCCGAGATGCCGAGATCCTCGTCGACCTCCTCCGCGAGGTCAGCGGGCAGGAGCCCGCGATGTGGGGCACGGTCATCGGCTTCGGCTCGTGCCACTATCGGTACCCGACGGGGACGGAGGGCGACTCCCCCGTCATCGGCCTGGCGCCCCGCAAGCAGGCGTGCACGCTGTACCTGCTCGACGGCATCGCTGCGCACCGGGACGACCTGGCCTCCCTCGGCCCGCACTCCACCGGGGTCGGATGCCTCTACCTCAAGGACGTCGGCGCGATCGACCGCGAGACCCTGCGCCGCATCCTCGTCCGCTCGCACGGCTTCGTCGCGGCGGGCGGCGACGGAGAGTACGCGCACCTGACTGTCACCGCCTGAGGCGCGGCGGCCCTCGGCCGGTGAGGCGCCGCGGGTCAGGCGCCGCGGAGACGCTCGGCGAGGTGGGCGTGCAGCCCGTCCAGGGGCACCCGCTCCTGCGCCATCGTGTCGCGGTCGCGCACCGTGACGGCGCGGTCCTCGAGGGTGTCGAAGTCGACGGTCACGCAGAAGGGCGTGCCGATCTCGTCCTGGCGGCGGTAGCGGCGCCCGATCGCGCCGGCGTCGTCGAAATCGATGTTCCAGTCCCCGCGCAGCTCGGCCGCGACCTCCCTCGCAACGGGCGAGAGCCTCTCGTTGCGCGAGAGCGGCAGCACCGCGACCTTGACGGGCGCGAGGCGCGGGTCGAGCGCCAGCACCGTGCGCGTGTCGGTGCCGCCCTTCGCGTTCGGCACCTCCTCCTCGCGGTAGGCGTCGACGAGGAACGCCATCATGGCGCGGGTCAGACCGAACGACGGCTCGATCACGTACGGCGTGTAGCGCTCGCCCGTCGCCTGGTCGAAGTACGAAAGGCTCTGACCGGATGCCTCGGAGTGGCTCGTGAGGTCGTAGTCGGTGCGGTTGGCGATGCCCATGAGCTCGCCCCACTCCTTGCCGGGGAAGCCGAAGCGGTACTCCACGTCGATGGTTCCGGCCGAGTAGTGCGCGCGGTCTTCGACGGGAACGTCGTAGCGCCGCATGTTGTCGGGGTTCACGCCGAGGTCGACGAACCAGTTCCAGCAGTCCTCGACCCAGGACTCGAACCACTGACCGGCATCCTCCGGCGGGGTGAAGAACTCGATCTCCATCTGCTCGAACTCCCGCGTGCGGAAGATGAAATTGCCGGGCGTGATCTCGTTGCGGAACGACTTGCCCACCTGGCCGATTCCGAACGGCGGCTTCTTGCGCGAAGCGGTGAGCACGTTCGCGAAGTTCACGAAGATGCCCTGCGCCGTCTCGGGGCGGAGGTAGTGAAGGCCCGTCTCGTCGTCGACGACGCCGAGGTACGCCTTGACCAGGCCCGAGAACGCCTTGGGCTCGGTGTACTGGCCCTTCGTGCCGCAGTTGGGGCACGGGATGTCGGCGAGACCGTTCTCGGCGGGGCGACCCTTGCGGGCCTCGAAGTCCTCGATGAGGTTGTCGGCGCGGAACCGCTTGTGGCACTGCAGGCATTCCACGAGCGGGTCGGTGAACGTCGCGACGTGACCGGATGCCTCCCACACGCGCTTGGGGAGGATGATTGACGAGTCGAGGCCGACCATGTCGCCCCGGCCGCGCACGAAGGTCTGCCACCACTGGCGGCGGATGTTCTCCTTCAGCTCCGTGCCGAGAGGGCCGTAGTCCCACGCCGATCGGGATCCGCCGTAGATCTCGCCCGCCTGGAAGACGAACCCGCGGTGGCGGGCGAGGGCGATCACTTTGTCGAGGCGGGACTGTTCGGCCACGGTGGCTCCAGAGGCAGGTGGGGGCTGGGGGCGCGGACACCGAGCGGCGCAGCGAGGCCGCGGCATCCCCTCGATCCTAGTCGCGGTGATCCCCGGCGCCGCCCGACGCCCCCGGCGCCGGGTACCGCCGCCCACCGGGAACAGGCGAACACCCGGAGACAGGAGGATGCCGCGCGAAACGTCCTGCGCCGGGCGCTCCTCCTGTCTCCGGGCGGCCGAAGGGGCACGCGAGGTCGTGGCTCGCCGCGGCGTGGGCGCTCGTGTGCATCGTCTTCGCCGCCGACGACGGCCTGCAGCTGCATGAGCGCGCAGGCTGGGCCGCCCTGGACGCGTTCCCGGAGATGGGGACGACCGCCATGCATCTCGGCGAGCTCGTCTGGGCGGGAGCGATCGGAGCGGTGCTCGTCACGGTCGTCGGCATCGCCCACTGGCGATCCGGCCCGTCGGCGCGGTCGTTCTCGCGCATCCTCGCCGCGCTCATCGCCGTCCTGATCTTCTTCGGCGTGGTGATCGACGCCGGCCACCACCTCTTCCTCGAGTACCCCGTCTTCGACGCCCCGATGACGGCGCTCGAGGACGGCGCTCGAGGACGGCGGCGAGATCGTCACGATGTCGTTCGTCGTGAGCTTCCTGTTCGCCGTCGCCTTCGCGGGGCACCGCCCGGACGCACGCGCGTGGCCCTCGCGTCAGACGCGCGGGCGGACGAACAGGTAGCCGCGCTCGTCGTCGAATCCGCCGATGACGAGGCCCTCCGACAGATGCCCGAGGATGGCCTCGCGCACGCGGACGCGCCACCGCGCGGCATCCTCGGGATCCTCGGCGCGCACCGCCTCGATGTCTCGTGGGATCTGCACCGAGGCGACGACGTCGGCGTCGTCGGGCGTCGGGGCGGGGGGCGCCGCGAGCGCCCACGTGACCATCAGCCGGTCGGTCTCGTCGCCGCTCTCGATGCCGCCCCGCAGCGCGCCGTAGTGGTTGGGCAGGTACTCGATCGCGCGGGTGCCGAGCACGCGCAGATTGAAGTGGGCGTTGCGCGCCCCGAGCGGGTCGAAGGTCCAGGTGATGTGACCGACGTCGCGGGCGAACGCCCATTCCTTCTGGTGGTTCTTCAGCATCCGCCCCCAGCCCTGCCCCTGCCGTTCGGGCGCGACGCCCGTGATGTGGGAGTGCATCGCTCGACGCGCGGGCGCGCCGAAGAAGCCGACGGATGCCCCGACCATCTCGCCGTCGTCGAACACGCCAACGACGTAGTTGCCCGAGTGCTGCAGGGCACGCAGCACCGACGCCGGCATGACGTCGCGATCGCCGCCCCAGATGCGCCGGATCATGACCGAGGCCTCGGTCATCTCGTCCATCTCGGTCAGCTCGCGGATCTCTCGCATGCCACCAGTCTGCACGGATGCCGGGGCCGCCGGCGTCATGCCGACGTCGTGACGTGCTCGGCGAACAGCCCCGGCCACGCCATCACCCCGTACGGCGAGCGCGCGATCACGACCCGGCTGCGGGGGATCAGCTCGTGCAGCTTGTTCGCCGTCTTCAGCGGGTGCGTGCGATCGCCGCTCCAGGCGAGGATGAGCGTCGGCACGGCGATCTGCTCGATCAGCCGCTTGGGCGGGAAGTCCGTCGCCGCCGCGCCTCGCAGCACGGTGGGCAGCAGGCGCTCGTCCACGCTCGGTCGGGTCAGCGGCGCATCCGCGAGCGCCGGCGGAACGGGCGCCGTGCTGCCCTGTTCGTGGAAGGCGCCGATGCCCTCCCGCTCCACGAGGTCCGCGCCGTCGAGATAGGTCTGGGCCTGCGCGCGCCGCGACCCCCACGCCGTCGGGGGGACGACGAGGGTGAGGCTCGCGAAGCGCCGCGGGTCGCGCACCGCCGCATGGAGAAGCGTGCCCGTTCCCATCGACGGCCCCACTCCGTGCACGCGCTCCCCGGGTGCGACGTGGTCGAGCAGCGCGAGGAGGTCGCCGGCAAGGCTGTCCCAGCCGTAGTCCTGCGCCCGGAGGGTGCCGGAGGAGTTGCCGTGCGCGCGCGCGTCGAAACGGAGCACGCGATGGCCCCGCAGCGCCCGCCCGAGGTCGAGTCCCAGCTGGGCGTCGCGGTCCCGGCTCGAGGTCAGGCCGTGCAGCTGGACCACGAGCGGACCGGCATCCCCCGCGATGTCGTAGTCGATCCTCGCGTCGTCGATCTCGAGAACGGGCACGGCACCTCCGGGACATCTGCGCGAGATCGGGGGCCCCTAGACTACGCCGCTATGCGCCTGACGAACGTCACCCAGATGACCCTTCCCGAGGGGCGTCTCTCCAGCTACGGCGTGCGCGTCTCGGGCGCCGCGATCCGTCGCCTTCCCATCTCGTTCGACCAGCGGCGCCACGTCGGCGAGGGCGAGAGGGACGGCTCGTGGATGGCCGTCGCCTTCGAGCCCGACGGGTCGCCGAGCAGGGAGGATCTCGCCACGGCGTGGGACCGCGTCGTGGCACGCCACGGCACGCTCCGCACCGTCTTCTCGCGGGATGCGGACGGAGACCTGATCCTCGAGGAGAGGGCGACCGAGCCCGGCGAGTGGGTCGAGCACCGCGCCGACGGCGGCTCCGCGCCCCGCGACGTGCTCCGACGCGCGCTGGATGACCGGTGCCACCCCTTCGGCGCGCCGTCTCACCGGCTCTGCGTGCTCCGGCCCGCCGATCGTCGACGACGCCCCACGATCGTGATCGCGGCGGACCACTCGCACGTCGACATGTGGTCGCTCCTCGTCCTGGTGCGCGACCTCCTCACCGAGCTCCGGATCGAACCCGAGCCCGCACCCGCCCCGCCGGCGTCGTTCGCCGAGCACACCGGCCATCTCGCGCAGCTCCCCTCCGCACCGGAGGAGATCCACGGGCGCTGGGAGGACATCCTCCGCGCCGGCGACGGGGCGATGCCGACGTTCCCGCTGCCGCTCGGCGACGTGAGCCGGCCCCGCGAAGAGGTCGTCGAGGTGCGCGACGTGCTGGATGCCTCGGAGGCCGCGGCGTTCGAGGCCGCGGCCTCCGAGGCAGGGGTGCGCGCCAGCGCGCTCGGCGTCTCCGTCCTGACGGATGTCACCGCGACGCTCTGCGACGCCCCGCTGCGCGCGGTCTTCCCCGTGCACAGCCGCCACGAGCCCCGCTGGCTCGACTCCGTCGGCTGGTACATCACCAACTCGGTCATCGAGTGCGCCGACGCCGACCCCCGGGCCGCCGCCGCGGCGATCCGGGAGGCTCTCGCCCTCGGGTCCCATCCGCTCCAGCCGATCCTCGCCCCCTACGGGGGCATGCCCGCGCGTCCGGGCATGTTCGCGATCTCGTGGCTCGACACGCGGCGGCTGCCCGCCGTGCCGCCGGGCCTGCGCATCCAGTACGTCTCCGCAAGGGTGCGCACGGACGGCGTCATGATCTGGTTCATCGTCAACGAGAGCGGACTCCACCTGCGGTGCCGCTACCCCGACACCGCGCAGGCGCGGGCGAGCGTGGGCCGGTGGCTGGATGCCGTGCAGGCGGGACTGCGCGAGCGTGTCGCACCCGCGCGGCATCCGTCCCACTGACCGGGGACGCCGGCCCGGCCCGGGAGAGTGCGCCGATAGCCTGAGGCCGTGGGTTCGGATGAGGAAGACAGGCTTCGCCTCACCCGGCTGACCCCGCAGTGGGCCATCGTCGCCGTGCTCGCGCTCGGCGGACTGTGCGCGTCGTTCATGTTCACCCTCGTCGTGCCGATCCAGTCGGCGCTGCCCGCGCTCCTCGACGCACCCCGCGAAGACACCGCGTGGGTCGTCACCGCGACGCTGCTGACCGCCGCCGTGGCGACCCCGATCTCGGGTCGGCTGGGCGACATGTACGGCAAGCGCCGCATCGTCCTGGTGCTGCTCGCCCTGCTCGTCCTGGGGTCGGTGATCGCGGCCCTGTCCACCTCGATCGTGGGCGTCATCATCGGGCGCGCCCTGCAGGGCGCCGTGACCGGCGTCGTGCCGCTCGGCATCGCGATCCTGCGCGACGTGCTGCACCAGGACCACCTCGGCACGGCGGTGGCCCTCATCAGCGCCACGATGGGCGTCGGCGGAGCGATCGGGCTGCCCGTGAGCGCGCTGATCACCGAGCGCGCCGACTGGCACGCCCTGTTCTGGGTCGCCGCGGGGCTCGGCGCCGCGGTCTTCGCGCTCGTGCTGTGGATCGTGCCGGTGAGCGTGCTGCGATACCCCGGCCGGTTCGACTACGTGGGGGCCGCGGGGCTGGCGCTGGGCCTGACCGGCATCCTGCTCGCCGTCTCGCGCGGCGGCGAATGGGGCTGGGCATCGCCCGCCACCGTCGCCTGCGGCCTGGGCGGCATCGCCGTGCTCCTGGTCTGGGGGCGGTATCAGCTGCGCACGCCGGAGCCGCTGCTGGATCTGCGGGTGGCCGGCCGGCGCCCCGTGCTGCTGACCAACATCGCCTCGATCGGCATGGGTTTCGCACTGTTCGGCTCGAACATCCTCTTCCCCCAGATGCTCGAGCTTCCGATCGGATCGGGGGCGGGGTTCGGGCTCTCCCTGATCGGCGCCGCTCTCGTCGTGATGCCCTCGGGGCTCATCATGATGATGATCTCGCCCGCAGCGGGCTGGCTCTCGCGGGTGTTCGGGCCGCGGCTGCTGTTCACGCTCGGGGCGCTCTCGGTCGTGTCGGCGTACGCCTTCGTGCTCGTCCTCTCCCACGAGGTCTGGCATCTCGTCGTCGCGAACTGCCTCGTCGGCGTGGGGATCGGGTTGAGCTTCGCGGCCATGCCGATGCTGATCATGCGCGCCGTGCCCGTGGAGGAGACCGGGGCATCCAACGGCCTGAACGCGCTGTTCCGCTCGGTCGGCACGAGCAGTGCGGCGGCGGTGCTCGGCGGCGTCCTGGCAGCGATGTCGCAACCGTTCGAGGGGGTCGCCGTCCCCACGCCCGCGGCCTTCCAGCTGGGCTTCTGGATCGCGGGCTCCGCCGCCGTCGTCGCGCTCGTGCTGACGTTCTTCATCCCGCGCCACCCGGCGCCCATGCGGCACGCGTCGATCCCCCGTTAGGCGTGCCGCGCGGCATCCGGCGCTACCCTGGCCGCATGTCGAAGACGCGCGGCGGGACGCCGGAGCAGAGCCCCGTCGGAGCCCCCACCGCCCGGCGCGGCGAGACCGAGGCGAACGGCCGAGGCACGGGGGACGGCGACACCCGCTTCTTCGGGCAGCCCTGGGCCCTCGCCCACATCTTCGGGGTCGAGATGTGGGAGCGCTTCAGCTTCTACGGCATGCAGGGCATCCTGCTCATCTACCTCTACTATTCCGCCGCCCAGGGCGGGCTCGGGATGCCGGAGACCGTCGCCGCCGGCATCGTCGGCGCGTACGGCGGCGCCGTGTACCTCTCGACGATCCTCGGCGCCTGGCTCGCCGACCGGCTGTTCGGATCGGAGCGCGTGCTCTTCGCGAGCGCGATCGTCATCATGGCGGGTCACATCGCCCTCGCCCTGCTCCCCGGCTTCCTCGGGGTGGGCATCGGTCTCGTGCTCGTCGCGGTGGGCTCCGGAGGGCTCAAGGCCAACGCGACATCCGTCGTCGGCACCCTCTACTCCGCCGACGACCCCCGCCGAGACTCGGGCTTCTCGCTCTTCTACCTGGGGATCAACCTCGGCGCGTTCGCCGGACCCCTGCTGACGGGACTGCTGCAGACGACGCTCGGATTCCACTGGGGCTTCGGCCTGGCCGCCGTGGGGATGGCGCTCGGACTCATCCAATACTCCTTCGGCCGGAAGCAGCTTCCCGCCGAGGCGCGCCGGGTGCCCAACCCGTTGCCCCGCGGCCGCTACGGCGTCGTGATCGGCATCGGGCTCGCGGGGGTCACGGCGATCGCCGTCGCGGTGCTCCTCGGCTGGATCCGCGCCGAGAACCTCGCCACGGTCGTCATCGCCGTGACCCTCCTCGCCACCATCGCCTACTTCGTCGTGATCCTCGCCAGCAGCCGGATCACCGCCGTCGAGCGGTCGCGCGTCGTCGGCTTCATCCCGCTCTTCATCACGAGCGTCGCGTTCTGGTCGCTCTACCAGCAGCAGTTCACCGTCGTGACGATCTACTCCGACCAGAAACTCGACCGCGACATCCTCGGGTGGGAGATGCCGGTGTCCTGGGTGCAGTCCATCAATCCGATCTTCATCATCCTGCTGTCGGGGGCGTTCGCCGCCCTGTGGCTGAAGCTCGGGCGCCGGCAGCCCTCGACCCCCGTGAAGTTCGCGCTCGCCGCGGTGATCATGGGCCTCGCGTTCCTGCTGTTCCTGCCGTTCGCGGGCGGCGGACCCAACTCGACGCCCCTGCTCGCGATCGTCGGCATCCTGTTCGTCTTCACGGTGGCGGAGCTGCTGCTCTCCCCCGTCGGGCTGTCGGTCGCCACCAAGCTCGCCCCGGAGGCGTTCCACACCCAGATGGTGGCCCTGTTCTTCCTCTCGGTCGCCCTCGGCACGGCGATCGCGGGCGAGCTGGCGAAGTTCTACGACCCGACGAACGAGGTCCCCTACTTCTCGATCCTCGGCGCCATCGCGATCGTGGTGGGGCTCGCCCTGCTGGCCTCGGTGAAGCCGGTGCTGGCCCTCATGCGCGGCGTCCGGTGACCGAGGGCCCGCTTCAGACCAGGCGCAGTTCGGCGTCGATCGCCGCCCCCGTACGCAGCAGCGCCGGGGTGTAGCGGGCAGCCTGCTGTGCGGCGTCGCCGCTGCTCGCGCTCATCGACACGTTGATCGCCGCGATGACGGTCCCCGCGCGGTCGTGCAACGGCACGGCGATCGAACGCAGCCCCGGCTCGAGCTCGCCGTCCACCAGCGCCCACCCCTGCTCGCGGATGCGCGCGAGTTCGGCGCGAAGCGTCCCCTCGTCGACGATCGTGCGGGGGGTGATGGCGCGCAGCGGGGTCGATTCGATCACCGAGGACGCGGTCTCGTCGGGAAGGCCCGCGAGCAGCGCACGGCCCATGCTCGTCGCGTACGCGGGGAAGCGGGTGCCGATCGTGATGCGGACGCTCATGATCCGTCGCGTGGGCACCCGCGCGACGTACACGATGTCGGTGCCATCCAGCACGCCCGCCGACACGCTCTCGTCCACCTCGCGCGACAGCCGCTCGAGGTGCGGCTGCACGATCTCCGGCAGCGTCAGCGACGACAGGTAGCTGAAGCCGAGCTCGAGCACGCGCGGGGTGAGGGCGAAGGTCCGGTCGTCGCTGCGCACGTAGCCCAACGACTCGAGCGTCAGCAGGAATCGGCGCGCGGCCGCGCGCGTGAGCCCCGTGCGGCGCGCGACATCGCTGAGACTCAGCTCGGGATGCCCGGCGTCGAAGGCGCGGATCACGGCGAGCCCGCGCGCGAGCGACTGGACGAACTCCCCGGATGCCCCGGCATCCGCCCGCGCCCCTGGCTCCTCCATCGCGCCCACCCTACCGCCGCGGCGGCGCGCGAACTGAAACAATGACCACCATCGATGCACGAAGGGGCGTTCCATGGTCGATGCCGAGCGGGATGACGAGCGCACGCGCGGGGCGCTCCGAGCCGCGCAGATGTACTACATGCAGGACCTCACGATGGAGGCGATCGCGAGGGAGCTGCACACCTCTCGATCGACCGTCTCGCGGCTGCTCAGCCACGCTCGGCAGAGCGGACTCGTCGACATCCAGATCCGCTCGCCGTTCGACGCCGCCTCCCACACCGAGCGCGACCTCTCCGCTCGCTACGGCGTGGCCGTGCACCTCGTGCCGACGCCGCCCGACGTCAGCGACGTCGACCGGCTGGAGCGGGTGGCGCTGACCGCGGCGCGCATCCTCGCCCGGTTCATCGACTCGAACATGACCCTCGGCATCGCGTGGGGATCGACCGTGAGCGCGATCAGCCGCCACCTCGCCGCGAAGGACACGCACAACGTCACCGTCGTGCAGATGAACGGCGCCGGCAGCTACCTGACCACCGGCATCGATGTCACGAGCGAGATCCTGCGTCGATTCGGCGAGGCCTACGGCGCCAAGGTGCAGCACTTCCCGGTACCGGCGTTCTTCGACGACCCCGCGACGAAAGATGCCGTGTGGCGCGAGCGCAGCACGCGACGCGTGCTGGACATCCAGTCCCGCATGGACGTCGCCCTGTTCGGCCTGGGCTCGCCGTTCGCCGAGGTCCCGAGCCAGGTGTACATCGGCGGCTACCTCGACGACGGCGACTTCGCGACCCTCGACCGGGACGAGGTCGTGGGCGATGTCGCGACGGTGTTCTACCGCGTCGACGGCAGCTGGCAGGACATCGAGCTCAACCAGCGCGCCACCGGTCCGGCATTCGACGAGCTGCGCCGCGTGGCCCGCCGCGTCTGCGTCATCGCCGGCGAGCAGAAGCTGCCGAGCTTGCGCGGCGCCCTCAACGCCCGCCTGATCACCGACCTCGTCATCGACGAGGGCTCGGCGCGGCGCCTCCTCGCAACCCCCTGACGCACGTTCGTGCACGGGGTGGCACGCATGCGTCCGCCCTCCGTAACGTAAGCAGAGGTCTCGCCGTCGCGACGCTTCACCGACAAAGGAGTTGCCGATGTCCTTCATCCTCGCCCTCGACCAGGGCACCACGAGCACCCGCGCGATCGTCTTCGACCGCCGCGGGCGCGTCGTGTCCTCCGGTCAGCTGGAGCACCGGCAGATCTTCCCCCGCGCCGGGTGGGTCGAGCACGACGCCATGGAGATCTGGCACAACACGCAGGAGGTGATCGGCGTGGCGCTCGCCCGCGCCGACATCACGCGGCACGACATCGCGGCCGTCGGGATCACCAACCAGCGCGAGACGACCGTGCTGTGGGACAAGCGCTCGGGCGAGCCCATCCACAACGCCATCGTCTGGCAGGACACCCGTACGCAGCCGCTCGTCGACCGCATGGCGGAGGACGGCGGGCGTGACCGCTTCCGCGATCTCACCGGGCTGCCCCTGGCGTCCTACTTCTCCGCGACGAAGATCGCCTGGATGCTCGAGAATGTCGCCGGCGCGCGGGAGCTGGCCGACGCGGGCCACCTCGCCTTCGGCACCACCGACACCTGGCTCCTCTGGAACCTCACGGGAGGCCCGGACGGCGGGACGCACGCGACTGACGTGACCAACGCCAGCCGCACCCTGCTGCTCGACCTGGCGTCGCTGCAGTGGCATCCCGAGCTGCTCGACGCCTTCGGCATCCCGGCGTCCGTCCTGCCCGAGATCCGGTCCTCCTCCGAGGTGTACGCCGAGATCGAGCCGTCGAGCCTGCTCCGGCGCGTGCCCGTCGCGGGGATCATGGGCGATCAGCAGGCGGCGACCTTCGGCCAGGCGGCCTTCACGCCCGGTGCGAGCAAGAGCACCTACGGCACGGGGAACTTCCTCGTGGTCAACACGGGCGACACGCCCGTCCGCTCCCAGAACGGCCTGCTGAGCACCGTGGCCTACCGGCTGGGCGACGAGCCGGCCGCGTACGCGCTCGAAGGCTCGATCGCGGTGACGGGATCCCTCGTGCAGTGGCTGCGCGACAACCTCGGCATCATCGACAGCGCACCCGCGGTCGAGGCGCTGGCGGCATCCGTCGACGACAGCGGCGGGGTCGTGATCGTGCCGGCCTTCTCCGGCCTCTACGCCCCCCACTGGCGTCCCGATGCGCGCGGCGCCATCCTCGGCCTCACGCGGTTCGCCGACCGCCGGCACATCGCCCGAGCAGCCCTAGAGGCCGTCGCGATGCAGACCCTCGAGGTCGTCGACGCGGCGAACGCCGATATGGGAACGCCGATCACGCAGCTGCGGGTCGACGGCGGGATGGTGCAGAACGACCTTCTGATGCAGATGCAGGCCGACTGTCTCGGCATCCCGGTGGTCCGCCCGAGCGTGTCGGAGACCAGTGCGCTCGGCGCCGCCTTCGCCGCGGGGCTCGCGGTCGGGTTCTGGTCGGGCCTGGAGGAGCTCGAGTCGCTCTGGCGCGAGGACCGCCGGTGGGAGAGCACGACGACGCCCGAGGAGCGGGCCCGCCTCCTCGAGCGCTGGCAGGGTGCCGTCTCGCGCACCCTGGACTGGGAACGGCAGGAGCCGTAACCCCGGACGCGCTCAGCGGGCGCGCTGGCGGGCTCCGGCGCGGGTCAGCGTGACGCCGTGCCGCTCGCGCAGCTCGGTGATCGCGAGGGCTCGTTCCGCCTCGACGCGGGCGTCGTCCCAGCCGGCCGCCTCGGCGAGGGCCGAGAGGACCTGCTCGAGCACCTCGCCCGTGAGGTCGCCCGTGAAGGCGAGGTCCGTACGGCGCAGCACGACATCGGTCGCGTGGACGACCTTCTCCTGCGACACCATGTAAGCCACCTCGGCGGTCGACAGGAGCGGGCCCGCGATGGCCTCGTCATCCGGCTCCACCTCGGCGATGTACCGGGCGACGTCCCGCGCGCGGGTGCCGTAGCGCTCGAGGAGCACCCTGCCCCGCTCCGGCGAGAACCCGCCCAGCTCGCGGCGGATCCAGGCATCGGCCTCCGCCGGCGAGGGGAAGTCCCGCCCGCCGCCGATGGCCAGGCCGTCGGTGGACACGACCCGCTCACGTCCGATGAGGGCGAGCGTGCGATCGGCGAGGTGTTCGCCAAGGGCGCGGAAGGTCGTCCACTTGCCGCCGACGAGGTCGAGCATGGGTGCTCCCGGACCCTCGGCGTCGACGATGCGGTAGTCCCGCGAGACGAAGCCGGGGGCGAGGTCGTCATGGCGGGGCAGGGGGCGGATGCCGGAGAACCGGAAGACGATGTGCGACCGGTCCACCGCGATGTCGGGGAAGACCTGCGCGATGAGGTCGAAGAAGTAGTCGACCTCCTCCTCGGTGCACACGGCGGGTTCGGCCGGGTCCGCGTCGATGTCGGTCGTGCCGACGAGCACGCGGTCCTTGAGCGGATACACCAGGACGATGCGGCCGTCGTCGTGCTCGAAGAAGATCTCCCGTCCGCCGGTGGCGGCCAGCAGCTCCGGGTGGTCGAGCACGATGTGCGAGCCCTTCGTGCCGCCGGTCAGTGCGCTCTCGCGACCCAGTGCGGCGTTCGTGAGGTCGAGCCAGGGGCCCGCGGCGTTCACGATGACTCGCGCGGCGATCGTCTGCTCGCGCCCGGTCAGGAGGTCGCGCACGATCACCCCGTTCGGCGCCGCGCCGACCGCCTCGACGTACGTGAGCGCGGTCGCGCCCTCGTGGCTCTCCGCATCGAGCGCGACATCCAGCGCCAGGCGCTCGGGGTCGCGCAGCGACGCGTCGTAGTAGGTCGCGGTGAAACGGAAGTTCTCCGCCAGGCGGGGAAGCTCCTCGCGAGACGCCTTCTTCCCGAGGAACCGATGGCGCGGCACTGCGCCGCCGTCGCGCGAGAAGAGGTCGTAGATGGTCAGGCCGACCTTGATCAGGAGGGCACCGCGGGCCTTCGGCTTGCCCTGCGTGTGCGTGAGGAAGCGCAGCGGGGCGGCGAAGAGCCCTGAGAACACCGTCGTGATCGGAATCGTGGTGCGAAGGGGGGACACATGGTGGGGCGCCGTGCGTAGCAGCGCGTTGCGCTCCCGAACGGATTCGCGCACGAGGCGGAACTCGCCGTTCTCCAGGTAGCGGATGCCGCCGTGGATCATGTGGCTCGACGCCGCGCTCGCGCCTGAGGCGAGATCGCCCCGCTCCACCAGCAGGACGCGGACTCCCTGCATCGCGAGATCGCGGAAGGTCGCGAGGCCGTTTATGCCGCCTCCGATGATGAGAACGTCGTAGTCCGGGTCGGCGAACGCGGTCGCGACATCCGGGCGTGGATCAGCCATGTGTCAGTCCTTTCCACAGGCCAGGATCACGCGCCGAGCAACAATGCGCAAGCGATCTGCACACACGTGCAGATCGCTTGCGGCTCGCGGTGGTCGGCTCAGCGCTCGAGGACGACCGCCAGCCCCTGGCCCACCCCGATGCAGATCGCGGCGACCGCGACGCCGCCGCCACGGCGCGCGAGCTCGTGCGCCGCGTGCCCGATGATGCGGCCACCGGAGGCTCCGAGCGGGTGCCCGATCGCGAGCGCCCCTCCGTGGATGTTGAGCTTCTCGGGGTCGAGTTCGGGCCAGCCCGCCAGGCACGCGAGGCTCTGCGAGGCGAAGGCCTCGTTCAGCTCGACGAGATCGACGTCGGCCCAAGTCCTTCCCGCTCGCGCGAGGGCCTTGTTCGCGGCCTCGATCGGGGCGATCGGGAACTGATCGGGATCGACGCCGTGCGCCGCGCGACCCGTGATCCGGGCGAGGGGCTCGGCATCCAGAGCACCCTCGGCACCCACCAGCACGGCCGATGCGCCGTCGTTGATCGACGACGAGTTGCCCGCCGTGACGGTGCCGTCGGCGGCGAACAGGGCCTTGAGCCCCGCCAGCTTCTCCACCGACGTGTCGCCGCGGATCCCCTCGTCGCGCGCCAGCTCCGCACCCGGCACCTGCACGATCTCGCCGTCGTAGACACCGTCGGCCCACGCCTGCGCCGCGAGTCGGTGCGAGCGCACCGCGAACTCGTCCTGCGCCTGCCGGGAGATGCCCCACTCGCCCGCGATCTTCTCCGCCGACTCCCCGTTGCTGATCGTCCAGTGCGAGGGCAGCGCCTTGTTGATCATGCGCCAGCCGATCGAGGTGTTCCACATCGTCTGATTGCCCACACCCGGCCACGGCTTCGGCGACTTCTCGACGACGTAGGGCGCACGGCTCATCGACTCCACGCCGCCGGCGAGGACCAGGTCGGCGTCGCCCGACTCGATCGCCCGCGACGCCTGGATCACGGCCTCGACGCTCGAGGCGCACAGGCGGTTGACGGTCACGCCCGTCACGGACGTGGGGAACCCCGCGAGGAGAGCCCCGAAGCGGGCGACGTTGCGGTTGTCCTCGCCCGCCTGGTTGGCGTCGCCGAAGATCACGTCGTCGATGCGGGCGGGGTCCGCCCCGCTGCGCTCGAGCGCCGCCTTCATGACGAGCGCGGCGAGGTCGTCGGGCCGCACGCCGGCGAGGGCACCTCCTGCCCGGCCGAAAGGCGTGCGGACGGCGTCGTAGATGACGGATGCGGTCATGTCGGTACCTCTCGTGTGGTTGGAGCCCTGTCGCGGCGGTCGCCCTGCGGCTCGCTCACCGGGCGGGCGCGAGCCTGAGCCCCGTCAGCTCCTGCAGGGACTCGACGGTGTTCTCCCCGAACGCCTCGCGCAGGGCGAAGCCGTCGGGGGTGACGTCGAACACCGCGTGGTCGGTATAGACCCGGCTGACGCATCCCACGCCCGTCAGCGGGTAAGTGCACGCCTCGACGAGCTTGGATTCGCCCTGCTTCGTGAGCAGGTCGGTCATGACGAAGACGTCCTTCGCGCCGATCGCGAGATCCATCGCGCCGCCCACGGCGGGGATCGCGCCCGGCGCACCCGTCGACCAGTTGGCGAGATCGCCCGACTGCGAGACCTGGAAGGCGCCCAGCACGCACACGTCGAGGTGGCCGCCGCGCATCATCCCGAAGGAGTCGGCGTGGTGGAAGTAGGCGGCCCCGGGCAGCGCCGTGACGGGCTGCTTCCCGGCGTTGATGAGGTCGGGATCGATCATCCCCTCGGCGGGGGCCGGTCCCATCCCGAGCAGCCCGTTCTCCGTGTGCAGGATGATCTCGAGGCCCTCGGGCAGGTAGTTCGCGACGAGGGTCGGCGCGCCGATGCCGAGGTTCACGTAGGCGCCCTCGGGGATGTCCGCCGCGATGCGCTGCGCCAGCTCCTGGCGCGAGATGCGAGTGCTCACTGCCGACCCCCCTCGGTGGTGGATGCCGCGGCATCCGCCAGCGGGCGCCCTTCGATGTCGACGCCGCCGACGAACTCGCCGTCCCGCAGCCAGGCGCGCTCCCCGACCGCGACGACGCGGTCGACGAAGATGCCGGGGGTGACGACGGACTCGGGGGAGAGCGAGCCGAGCGGCACGACCTGATCGACCTGCGCGATCGTCGTCGTCGCGGCAGCCGCCATGATCGGGCCGAAGTTGCGGGCCGTCTCGCGGTAGACGAGGTTGCCCCAGCGGTCGCCCGAGAGCGCGCCGATCAGCGCGTAGTCGGCGCGGATCGGGTACTCGAGCACGTAGCGGCGCCCGTCGATCTCACGCTCCTCCTTGCCCTCGGCGAGCTCGGTGCCCACGCCCGTGGGCGAGAAGAAGGCGCCGATCCCCGCGCCCGCCGCGCGAATGCGCTCGGCGAGATTGCCCTGGGGAACGAGCTCGAGCTCGATCTCCCCGTCGCGGTAGAGGCCGTCGAAGACCCAGGAGTCGCTCTGGCGCGGGAACGAGCAGACGATCTTGCGCACCTGCTTGTTGGCCAGCAGCGCGGCGAGCCCGGTGTCCCCGTTGCCTGCGTTGTTGTTCACGATCGTGAGGTCGCGGGCGCCGTGGGCGATGAGGGCGTCGATCAGCTCGACCGGCTGGCCGGCGCGCCCGAACCCCCCGATCATGACGGTCGCCCCGTCGGGGATGTCGCCGACCGCGTCTGCGACGGTGGACACGGACTTGTCGATCACGCGCTCTCCTCACCAAGTGTTCGCTATGCGAACGCATGTGCGCTCTGCGATCATTCTACCGCGTCAGCCCTCGGAGGAGTAGACCTCGCCCGCGATCCGGAAGGCGGTGTTGGCCGCCGGCACCCCGCAGTAGACCGCGGACTGCAGGATGACTTCCTTCACCTCATCGATCGTCAGCCCGTTGCGCAGCGCGGCACGCAGGTGCATCGCCAGCTCCTCGTGGTGACCGAGCGCGATGAGCGCCGTGAGCACCGCCACCGAGCGCGACCGCCGGTCCAGGCCGGGCCTCGACCAGACGTCGCCCCACGCGACGCGCGTGATGAAGTCCTGGAAGTCGGCGGTCAGGTCCGTCGTGTTCGCGACGGCGCGGTCGACGTGCGCATCGGAGAGCACCTCGCGGCGAACGCCCATGCCCTGCTGCCACCGGCCGCCGTCGGTCAGGCCCTCTCCCTCCGGCCGGCTCATCGTGCCGCCTCCGCGAAGAACCCGCGCAGGATCCCGGCCGCGGCATCCGGCTGCTCTGCGGGCGCGAGGTGCGAGGCGTCGTCGATGCGCAGGACGCGTCCGTCCCGCACGCCCTCCGCGATCTCCACCGCCGACGCCTCGGGCGTCACGGCGTCGAACTCGGCCCACACCGCCGCGACGGGCACCTCGATCCGGGCGAGACGATCGCGCACGTCGTACACCGCGAGCGCCTCGCAGCAGAGCGCGTAGTTCTCGTCGTCGGCGTCCCGCAGCGCGTGCAGCAGGCGTCCGCCGATCTCGGGGCGACGCTCGAGGGACCCGGGGGCGAACCAGCGACCGGCCGACGCGGTCACGAGGCTCGACGTGCCCTGCGCGCGCACCTGGGCCGCGCGCTCGCGCCAGGCCTCCTCGTCGCCGAGCTTCGCTCCGGAGCAGACGATCGCCGCGGCATCCACGAGGCGCGGGTGGCGCAGCATGAGCTCGAGCCCGACCGCCCCGCCGAGGGACACCCCCGCGTACAGGATGCGATCGGCGCCGGTCTCGGCCACCGCCGCCGCCACCGCGTCGGCGATCTCGCCGACCGTGAACGGCTCGGTCGCGGCGGGGGCGTCGCCGTGGCCGGGCAGGTCCCACGCGCACACCCGGTAGTCGGCGGTGAGCAGCGGCACGACGTCTTCCCACAGGATCGCGGAGGTGCCCAAGGACGGGCCGAGCACGACGAGCGGCGCTCCGGCCGGCCCCACGGGCTCGGTCATGCGGATGGCGGGGACGGTCATGACTGCTCCTCGAGAAGGTGGTCGGTGAGGGATGCCGCGGCGCCGGTGTAGCCGGCGGCGTCGAGCAGCCCGTCGATGTCGAGCGCCGCCGCCTCCGGCAGCCGCCGCACGCGATCGCCCAGGTCGTCGCCGCGCGCCACGGCCGAGACGATCTCCGCCACGCGCTGCTCTCCGATGAGCGGTCCGAGCACGAGGGAGAGGCGTTCGGCGAGCACGAGCCCCCGCGTGGTGGCGAGGTTGCGCGCCACGGACGCGTCGTCGACGCGGAGGCCGGCCACGAGGGCCGCGGCGTGGGCGGTCGCGCCGCGCGCCGTCCGCAGCAGCTCGCGCAGCGCCGGCCACTCCGCGTGCCAGGCGCCGTCGGGGCGCTCATCGACGGCGAGGGCCGACGCGACATGAAGCGTCGCGCCCAGCTGGGGCGCCCGGATCGCGGCGGACCGGATGAGGACGGATGCCGCGGGGTTCTGCTTCTGCGGCATCGCCGAGGAGCCCCCGCCCGCCCCCTCGGCGAGCTCGCCGACCTCGGTGCGCGACAGCGTCGCCACGTCGGCGGCGATCTTGCCCACGGCATCCACCGCCTGCACGAGCGCGTCGCCCAGTTCGGTGACCGGCCAGCGGTGGGTGTGCCAGGGGGCGTCGGGAACGGCCAGGCCCGCCTCCGCGGCAAACGCTGCCGTCAGCTCGAGGGCCGCGGCGGGCGATCCAGTGATCTCGACGAAGGACGCGAGGGTGCCGCCCGCGCCCGCCAGCTGGGCGGGAAGGGCCGCACGGGCGGCATCGAGCCGCCGCCGGGCTCGACGCACGCCGCCCAGCCAGCCGGCGGCCCGAAGGCCCACCGTGGTCGGCACGGCGTGCTGCGTCAGCGTGCGCGCCACGGCGAGGGTGTCGCGGTGCGCCCCGGCGAATCCTGCCAGCGAGCGCTCGGTCTCCCGCAGCGCGGAGGCGACACGGGCGGAGGCGGAGGCCGCCACCCGCATGAGCGCCGTGTCGAGGATGTCCTGGCTCGTCGCGCCGCGGTGCACCCACAGCCGCGACCCCTCCGGCACCGCGGCCTTCAGCGCGCCGACGAGGGGGATGACGGGATTGCCGCCCGCCACCGCCGCCCCGGCGATCCCGGCCACGTCGAGCCCATGGCCGACGCACCCCTCCTCCGTGCCGCGCCAGTCGAGGGCACGGTCGATCTGCGCGACGGTCTCGCGCGGCGCGTGGCCCGTCCGCGCGTACGCGCGGGCCAACGCGACTTCCGCGCTCACGAGCGCGCGGAGGACCGCGGCATCCGTCACGTCGCCGTCGTGGCCCACGCTCACCGGCGAGAGCAGCCCCTCGTCGAGCGGCTCCCTGGCGGCAGCGGGATACTCGGCGACGGGGGACTCAGAAGGCAAGGAAGACGGTCTCCTTCTCGCCCTGCAGCCAGATGTCGTGCACGAGGTGGCCCTCGGGCGTGCGTGTTGCGATGAGCGTATCGCGCTCGGCCGGGCTCAGCTGCGACAGCAGGGGGTCCGCGGCGAGCGCCTGCTCGTCGTCGGGGAGGTAGATGCGCGTGTGGAGCTTGTTGGGCAGGCCGCGCGCGAACACGACGACGGAGAAGAAGGGGGCTTCGCCGTCGACCGACCCCGGATTGCGGGTCCAGAACTCATAGTGGCCGTCATCCGTCGTCGCGGCGCGACCGAAGCCCGTGAAGGTGTGGTCGTCGCGTCTGCGCGATCCCCGGGTGGCGGGCACCGATCCGTCGCTGTCGGCCCCCCAGATCTCCACCAGGGCGTCGGGGATCGCCGACCCGTTGCCGTCGAGGACGGTCCCGCCGAGCACGATCGCGCCGGGGGTGTGAGGGAAGGCGACCGCGTGCATCTTGGGATAGACGAGGCCGAAGGCGAAGAACGGACCGATGGTCTGTCCGGAGGTGGGCGCGAGGGTGCGCGGACCCATCTCGCGCGGGGTGCGGGTGGTCATCAGTGCTCTCCCTCGGGCTCGAACCAGGTGGCGTCGGGACCGTCGACGACGATGTCCCATCGGTAGCCCATCGAGAACTCGGGCACCGTGAGGTCGTGGTCGTAGGCGGCGATGAGCGCGTCCCGATCCCGCTGGTCGCGGATGGTGTTGTAGATGGGGTCGAGCGCGAAGAGCGGATCGCCCGGGAAGTACATCTGCGTGATGATGCGCTGCGTGAAGCCCGACCCGAAGAGGGAGAAGTGGATGTGGGCGGGTCGCCACGCGTTGACGTGGTTCTTCCAGGGATACGGGCCGGGCTTGATCGTCGTGAAGAAGTACTCGCCCTGGTCGTTCGTGACGGTGCGGCCGGCGCCGGTGAAGTTCGGGTCGAGCGGCGCGGGGTGCTGGTCGCGCTGGTGGATGTAGCGCCCCGCGGCGTTCGCCTGCCAGATCTCGACGAGCTGGTTCGCGAGCGGGCGCCCCCACGAGTCGAGCAGCCGCCCGGTGACCGTGATGCGCTCGCCGAGGGGCTCGCCCGCGTGCTGCAGCGTGAGGTCGGACTCGATCGCCGCGACATCGCGCTGACCGAAGGCCGGCGAGTAGAGCTCGATCGTCTCGGGGTCGACCAGGCGGGGGTTCTTCGTCGGGTGACGCAGCACGCTCGAGCGATACGGCGGGAAGTCGAACAGCGTGGTCGGCACGCTCTCGCCCGCGGCGACCCGACGCGCTACGTCGGCGTGGATGTCGCGGATCTCCTGCGTGATCTGCCGCTGCGTCGCCTGATCGGGGGCGGCCAGCAGGGACTCGGGAGCCGCGAACTGCTTCGCGGCGGTCGCGTGCGACTCGGCCGGGTTGGCCGCGTCGGGGCTCGCGGGTGTGGACATCGTGTCTCCTTCGACGAGGACGTGCCTCCAGGATGACGCGCCGCGCCGCGGCATCCCGGCACCATTCCCACTGAATGGGATTCTTACGAACTCCGCAGCGCGCGCGTGAGGTCCGCCGCGGCCTGCACGACGAGAGGGCCGAGCCGGCGCTCGTCGGCGCTCTCCAGCCGCACGACGATGCCGAGCGCCCCCCTCGGCAGCCCCTCGACGCGACCGAGCGGCGCCGCCACCGAGACGTTGCCGAGCGTCATCTCCTCGCGGGTCATCGCGTACCCGCGCGCCCTCGCGCGCTGCAGGTCGGCGCGCAGCTGCGGCTCGGTCGTGACGGAATAGGTGGTCTCGCGCTGGAGCGGCACGGAGAAGTACCGCCGCATCCACTCCTCGTCCCGCGTGGAGAGCAGGGCCTTGCCCACACCGGTCGTGTGCAGCGGATGGCGCCCGCCCATCCGGCTGAGCGTCGGATACGACGCCTGCCCCGAGAGCCGTCCCACGTAGAGCGCGGCGGCCTCCTCCGGCGTGGGTGCATCGAGCACGGCGAGGTGGACGTTCTCCCCGGTCGCGTCGTAGAGGCGCGACATGTGGGGCAGGGCGGTCTCCCGCAGGCGCAGTGCGAGGGGAGAGAGCTCGCCGAGCTCCCAGAGCCGCGCCCCGACGGTGTAGCGGTGCCCCGGGGCGCGCGCGAGAAGACCGTGCTCGAGCATCTGCGCGACGAGCCGGTGCGTCGTCGACGACGCCAGCCCCGTGCGGGCGGCCAGTTGGGCGGCGGTCAGCGCGGGGTCGTCGTCGCCGAAGCACGCCAGCACCGACATGGCCCGCGCCAGCGTGCCCGCGCCATTGCCCGCGCCCGCCCCGTCGCCCGCGCCCGACGCGGCATCCCTGCCCGCACCCGCCCCGTCACCCGCGCCCGCCCCGTCGCCCTGCTCCATCCCGCACCCCTCCCCCTCGAACGTACCGCGGCGCGCCGCCGCACCGCCCTCACCCGCCCGGTCCTCCCCTGTCGGATATCGACCCTCGTGCACCCTGCGAAGGTCGATATCCGACAGGGGAGCGCCGGGGACGAGGGGCGAGGGGAGGAGGGGACGGCGGGCGGCGTGAGAGAGTGTGGGGCATGGCGAACTCGCCCTCCGGCGACTCGATGACGGCGCGCATCGTGCGCGTGCTCGAGACCTTCGACGCCGACCGCACGGTGCAGACGATCGCCGACATCGCGCGGCGCGCCGCGCTACCCTCCTCGACGGCTCAGCGCATCGTCGCGGAGCTCGCCGCGTCCGGTCTGCTCGAACGCGACGAGGACGGCCGCGTGCGCCTCGGCATGCGGCTGTGGGAGCTCGCGCTCCGGGGTTCGCTCGCCCTGCGCCTGCGACAGGCGGCCCTGCCCTTCATGGAGGGCGTCCAGGCACGCGTGCGCGAGCACACCCAGCTCGCCGTCCTGGAACAGGACGAAGCGCTCTTCATCGAACGCCTCTCGCACCCGCTGGCGGGAGCCAACATCACCCGCATCGCGGGCCGCCTGCCCCTGCACGCCTCCTCCGCGGGGCTCGTCCTTCTCGCGCACGCGCCCCCCGTGCTCCGGGAGCGCGTGCTCTCGCAGCCCCTGCGCGCCCTCTCCGCCGAGACCCAAACGGATGCCGCGGTGCTGCGCACCCAGCTCGAGCGCGTGCGCCGAGAGGGGTTCGTCATCGCCCCGGGGACCGTGGAGACCGTGTCGACGGGGGTCGCGGTCCCCGTGCGAGAGGGGCGACGGGGCCCCGTCATCGCGGCGCTCGCCGTGGTCCTGCCCCGAGACGCCCCCACGGCCGGCGCCATCGACGAACTGCGACGAGCCGCCGCCGGCATCGAGAGCGCCCTCGCCGCGCCGTGAGGCCGGGAGAGCATTCCGCCCCGCAACACGCCACCCGTTGAACGGGCCACCGCGCGCCTCGTACCGCCCGGTCCCGGCATCATGGACCGCGGCATCCGCCGTCGAAGGAGACGACCCATGACGAATACCCTCCGCACCCGCGTCGCGATCGTCGGAGCGGGCCCCGCCGGCCTGCTCCTCTCGCACCTGCTCGCCGCCTCCGGCATCGAGTCCGTCGTGATCGACTCGCGCACCCGCGACGAGATCGAATCCACGATCCGCGCCGGGATCCTCGAGCACGGCACCGTGCGCGTGCTCGACGAGAGCGGGGCATCCGATCGCGTCCTCACCAGCGGTCGCCGTCACGACGGCATAGAGCTGCGCTTCGAAGGCGAGGGGCACCGCATCGACTTCTCCTCCCTGACGGGCCGGAGCGTCTGGCTGTACCCCCAGCATGAGGTGCTCAAGGACCTGATCGCCGCGCGCCTGGCCGGCGGGCAGGACCTGCGCTTCGGCGTCACGGCCGAACGCATCGAGGATGCCGAGACCGCGCGCCCCCGCGTCGTCGCCACCGATGCCGACGGCACGTCCCTCGAGATCGAGGCGGACTTCGTGGTCGGAGCCGACGGGTCGCGCAGCATCGCGCGCGCCGCCGTGACCGGCTCGTCCACGGGCGGATACTTCCGCGAGTACCCGTTCGCGTGGTTCGGGATCCTGTGCGAGGCGCCGCCCAGCTCCGAGGAGCTGATCTACTCCAACTCGCCCAACGGATTCGCGCTCATCAGCCAGCGCAGCGCGACGGTGCAGCGCATGTACTTCCAGTGCGATCCCGGCGCGGATCCGCACGCGCCGTCCGAAGCCGAGCTCTGGGACGCCCTGCAGTCGCGCGTGCCGGGGACCACGCTCAAGGAAGGACGGATCTTCCAGAGGGACGTCCTCCGGTTCCGCAGCTTCGTCGCCCACGAGCTCCGCCGGGGCCGGGTCGCCCTCATCGGAGACGCCGCCCACACCGTCCCGCCCACGGGCGCGAAGGGGATGAACCTCGCGATCGCCGACGTCCTGCTCCTGGAGAAGGCGCTGCGGGCGCTGCTCGAGGACGGCGACGAGCGCGCGATCGACGCCTTCCCCGAGAAGGCCCTGCGCCGCATCTGGAAGGCGCAGCACTTCTCCTGGTGGATGACGAGCATGCTCCACGTCGCACCGGACGCCTCCGACTTCGATCGGCGGCGACAGATCGGCGAGCTGCGAAGCGTCGTCGAGTCCGAGGCGGGCCGCGCGTACCTCGCCGAGGCGTACACGGGCTGGCCGTTCGAGGACTGAGCCCACGGCGCGCGGCGAGCGCGCGGCGCGCTCCCGGTGGATGGGCGCTCCGCGCTGCGCGACGGGCGAGGAGCGGTATAGTCCGGTGCTCGTGACCACTCAACGGCGGACGTCCACCGACATCATCCTGCTGGTCGTCGCCGTCTGCCTCGTCGCCGCGAACATGCGACCGACGATCACCGCGGTCGGGCCGCTGCTGGAGCAGATCGGCACCGACACCGGCCTGACCGTCGCGACGCTGGGCCTGCTGGCCGCCGTACCGCTCACGGCGTGGGCGCTCGTCTCGCCGTTCGCGCTCCGGCTCTCCCGGCGCTTCGGGATGTCCCGGGTCGTCCTCGCCTCCCTCGCGCTCCTGCTCCTCGGCACGCTCGTCCGCTCCCTGCCCGGCCCGGTCGCGAGCCTGTGGATCGGCACCGCACTGATCGGCGTCGCGCTCGCGATCGCGAACGTGCTCATGCCCGCCGTCGTCAAACGCGACTTCCCCGCACGCGTTCCGGTCATGATGGGCCTCTACACGGCGCTCCTGGGGGGCGTCGGGGCGATCGCCTCCGGGGTGGCGGTGCCGTTGTCCGCGCTCGGCGACGAGTCGACGGGGTGGCGGATCGCCCTGCTCGTCAGCGGCGCGGCCCTGCTGCCGTTCGCCATGGCGGCGTGGGCAC
Source organism: Microbacterium sp. NPDC078428 (assembly GCF_044542535.1). Taxonomy (NCBI): domain Bacteria; kingdom Bacillati; phylum Actinomycetota; class Actinomycetes; order Micrococcales; family Microbacteriaceae; genus Microbacterium; species Microbacterium sp. NPDC078428. The sequence goes on along the minus strand of NZ_JBITUP010000009.1, from coordinate 17,888 downwards.
TGGCCACCCGCGGTCATCACGCCGCGCATCTCGCCGCGCCCGGCGACGGCCTGTCGCGCCGGGGCATCTGGACCGATCCCGTGGCCTGGCTCGTGGCCGCCTACATGGGGCTTCAGGCGGCCACCTTCTACATGATGCTCACCTGGCTCGCGAGCATCTCGATGTCGATCGGCCGCAGCGAGCTCGTCGCCGGCTTCGACGTCATGACCTACCAGCTGCTCACGATCGCCGGCCCGTTCGTGGTCCCCGTGCTGCTTCGCGGGCGCGCCCGGCGCTTCGTGCCGGCGATGCTCCCGGTGCTCGGCGTCGTCGGCGTGCTCGGGCTCCTGATCGCCCCGGCCGGCATCGCGTTCTGGGTGCTGCCGGTGGGGCTGGCCTCGGGCGCCTCGCTGAGCATGTCGCTCACGCTGATGGCGGAGCGCGCACGCGACCACGACTCGTCCGCCGCCCTGTCGGGTATGGCGCAGTCGGTGGGCTACATCGTCGCCGCCGTCGGCCCGGTCGTCTTCGGCTGGGTGCACACCGTCACGGGGTCGTGGTCCTGGTCGCTGGCCCTGCTCGCACTGACGCTCGTCGCCCAGTCGGCGACAGGGATCTTCGCCGGACGCGAGCGCTACGTCTTCGACCCGCGACCGTTCCGTCGCTGACGGGCGCGGCCGCCGGTGAACCGATCAGGCGATGCGTTCGCCGCACATGCCGCAGACGCCCGTCGCGGGCACCTCCACGAAGCACGTGGGGCAGACGGGCGCCGCCTTCTCGGCAACGGGGGCGCGGGGGGTCGTGCGCGCCCGCGACCCCGCGGCGCGCGGAGCTCGGGCCGCGCGCGCCGGCGCGACGGGCGGTTCGACCTGGCGCGGAGGCTCCGGCCGGTGCGCCAGACAGTAGAACCGCACGATGCCGGCGTGATTCTTGGGGTTGCGGTGCTTGACGGCCCAGAGCGCCGTTCGCTCGAGCGGCGCCGCGTCCAGGCCGCAGAGCGCGCAGCGGGTGGGGTCTCCCGGCACCACGTCGGCGACGAGGACGGGCACGTCGTACGACAGCGCATCGCGCCAGTCGGATGTCGCGGTGATCTTCACGGGAACCTCCGGACGGTGGCGGCGCCGTCGGGTGAGGCGCCACTGTCCAGGCTAGCCCGCGCGAGGCTCCCCCGAGCCGGGGAAGGCGAGCCGTCCCAGCAGGCGGACGAGTACGTCGCGTTCCGCGTCGTCCAGCTCGGCGTGGATCTCCCGCTCCGCCTCACGCGCCGATTTCTCCGCGTCGGCGAACAGCGCACGCCCCGCGTCGGTCGCGACGACGACATTGGCCCGCCGGTCGTTCGGGTCGGACTCCCGCGAGATCGCTCCGCGCCGCTGGAGCTCGTCCACGAGCGCGACGACCTGGCTCGGATCCAGCCGCAGATACTCGGCGATCTCTCGCTGCGAGGGACGACCGCCGCCCACGGCGAGGGCCAGCACGGAGTAGGAGCGCACCTTCAGGCCGTGCGCCGCGAGCGCGGCGTTGCCGCTCGCGAGCGAGAGGGCGTTCGCGCGGGCGAGCAGGAAGCTCAGATCGTCGCGCAGGTCGCGCGCGCTCCCGGTTTCCGTCATGGTCGAACGATAGCAAAGGTCAACGCCAACAATGATTGACAATCTCAACAGTTGATGCTTTCCTGATCTCAGGCAAACGAAGGAGTACCTCCATGTCACTCGAGGGCAAAGTCGCTATCGTCACGGGGTCCGGCCGCGGGCTCGGGCTGGCCTACGCGCAGGAACTGGCGCACCAGGGCGCCGCCGTCGTCATCAACGACATGGACGAGACCGCCGCGGCATCCGCCGTGGCATCCATCACCGACGCCGGAGGCAGGGCCACCGCGGTCGTCGCCCCCGTGGGGCCGACCGAGACGGCCGACGCCCTCGTCAAGGCCGCCGTCGATACCTTCGGGGGCCTCGACATCCTCGTCACGAACGCCGGCGTCCTTCGCGACAAGACGCTCTGGAAGATGACGGACGACGACTTCGACACCGTGATCGGCGTGCATCTGCGCGGCACCTTCACCTGCGTGCGCGCGGCGGCTACGTACATGCGCGAGAACGGGGTCGCCGGGCGGATCATCTGCATCGGCTCCCCCACGGGGCAGCGCGGCAACTTCGGCCAGACCAACTACGCCGCCGCGAAGGCCGGCATCGTCGGCATGGTGCGCACGTGGGCACTGGAGCTGAAGAAGGCCGGCATCACCGCGAACGCGGTGATCCCCGTCGCCGCCACGGCGATGACCGCGACGATCCCCTACTTCGCGGCCGCGATGGAGGCCGACTCCCGCGGCGAGGCGATGCCGGCGTTCTTCCGCCACGACCTCGGGTTCGGCACCTCTCGGGATGCCGCGGGCATCGTCGCCTACCTCGCCTCCGACGCCGCTGCGGGCGTGACGGGGCAGGCGATCGGCGTGGGCGGCGACCGCCTGCAGGTCTGGTCCCACCCGGAGCCGGTCGTGACCGCGTACCACGACGGCGGCTGGGACGTCCCCGCCCTCGAGGCGGAGTTCCCGGCAGCGACCGAGGGATGCCTCCAGAGCGTGGGCGAGTCGTTCCCGCCGCTGCCCGAGGACCTGCAGCGCCCCGCGCCCGGTCGGTGAGCCGGCGGTGAGCACGACGTGACCCAGCGGTCCGGAGGAGAGACGAGATGACCCGCTACGAACCCGCGATCGATCTCGACGCGATCGAGGCCATCGACGTGCACGTGCACATCGAGGTCGATGCGCACGGTCACTCGTCGCTGCCGCCCGACCTCGTCGAGGCCGCGTCGAAGTACTTCAGCGCCGGCATCGACCGGCCCGACCTCGACACCGTCGCGGACTACTACCGCGCGCGGCGGATGGCCGCGGTCGTCTTCACCGTCGACGCGCAGACGCAGCTGCAGCATGCCGCCCTCTCCAGCGAGGAGATCGCGGACGGCGCCGCCCGCAACAACGACGTCCTGATCCCCTTCGGGTCGGTCGACCCCCGCAAGGGGTTCGCGGCGGTGGAGCGCGCGCGCGTCCTGGCAGCGGAGCACGGCGTCAAGGGGTTCAAGTTCCACCCCACGGTGCAGGGGTTCGATCCGAGCGACGAGGCGTACTACCCCCTCTACGAGGCGCTGCAGGAAGCCGGCGTCGTCGCCCTGTTCCACACGGGTCAGACGGGCATCGGCGCGGGCATGCGCGGTGGCCGCGGATTCAAGCTGGCCCTGTCGAACCCGATCCTGCTCGACGGCGTGGCGGCCGACTTCCCGGATCTGCAGATCATCATGGCGCACCCCTCCGTGCCCTGGCAGGACGAGGCCCTCTCCGTCGCGACGCACAAGCACAACACGTGGATCGACCTGTCGGGCTGGAGCCCCAAGTACTTCCCCGACCAGCTCGTGCGCGCGGCGAACTCCTACCTCAAGCGCCGGATCCTGTTCGGCTCCGACTTCCCGCTGCTGACACCCGACCGCTGGATCGCGGACGCCGAGAAGACGACGCTCAAGGCGGAGGTCATGCCGGGGATCATGAAGGACAACGCCGCCAGGCTGCTGGGCCTCGGGGGCTGAGCATGCCGGCCCTCGAGTCGGACGCGACGTTCGGGATCGACCCGTACGGATTCGCGCAGACCCACCTCAGCGCCCCCGCGCGCGACGCCCTCGGCGCCCTCCAGCGCACCCTGGACAGCGAGATCCGCCCCCTCCTGGCCGATGCGTGGGACAGCGCGACGATGCCCGCCGAGGTGTGGGAGAAGCTCGGCCCGCTCGACCTGATGCGCCCCGCCGGCGTCTCCGACGCCGAGGCGCGCAGCTCGATGTTCTCGGGATTCCGCAACTACGTCCTCGCGCGCACGGACGTGTCGGTCGCGACGCTCTACAACGCGCAGTCCGGGCTGTTCCGCACGACGGTCGCGCTCGGCGGTTCCGCCGAGCAGGTGGCACGCCTCGATCCGCTCATCGCCTCGTTCCGCCTCACCGGCACATTCGCGCTGACCGAGCCCGACCACGGCTCCGACATCGCCGGCGGCATGGAGACGACCGCCCGCCGGGACGGCAACGACTGGATCATCAGCGGGGCGAAGAGATGGATCGGTGCCGCCGCGGCCGTCGACACCCTCGCGATCTTCGCTCGCGACTCCGAGACGGGCGACGTGCTCGCCTTCCTCGTCCCCCGGCGCAGCCCCGGCGTCACGGTGACGCCCATCGAGGGCAAGATCGCGCTGCGGCCGGTGCAGAACGCCGCGATCCGCCTCGACGACGTCCGCGTCCCCGAGACCGACCGGCTGCAGAACGTGCGCGGGTGGCGGGACGTCGCCCGCATCCTGCGCGCGATGCGCTCGGACGTCGCCTGGATCGCCACCGGGCTGCAGGCGGGAGCGCTGGATGCCGCGGTGCGGTACACGCGCGAACGGACGCAGTTCGGGCGCCCCGTCGCGGGCTTCGCCCTCGTGCAGGAGAAGCTCGCCCGGATCCTCGGCAATCTGACGTCCTCGCTCGGCATGGTCGTCCAGCTCTCCGCCCGCCAGGACGCGGGCGAGTTCGCCGACGAGAACTCCGCGCTCGCGAAGATGCAGACCGCGCTTCTCGCCAGACGCAGCGTCGCGCTCGCGCGCGAGGTGTGCGGCGGCAACGGGCTGCTGCTCGAGCACGGCGTCGCCCGGTTCTTCGCCGACGCCGAGGCGGTCTACTCCTATGAGGGAACGCACGAGATCACCGCCCTCATCGTCGGCCGCGCCCTGACCGGCGAGTCGGCATTCGTCTGACCCGCGTCATCCATCCACGAAAGAGAGACACACAATGACCACCACCGTCGCCTTCGCCGATCTGCAGACCCTCGTCGGAACCGACCTCGGCTACACCGACTGGTTCGAGATCACGCAGGACCGCATCAACACGTTCGCCGACGCCACCGACGACCACCAGTGGATCCACGTCGACCCCGAGCGCGCGAAGGAGGGGCCCTTCGGAGCGCCGATCGCCCACGGCTTCCTGACGCTGTCGCTGTTCATCCCGCTGTGGGTGGAACTGCTCGACGTGGAGGGCGCGACGACCAAGGTCAACTACGGACTCGACAAGGTGCGCTTCGTCTCCCCCGTCCCCGCCGGCTCCCGCATCCGCCTGACCGCCACCGTCGTGGAGGTCACCGAGGCCGGCGGCGGCATCCAGATGGTCGTCGACGCGACGATCGAGATCGAGGGCGGGAGCAAGCCCGCCGTCGTGGCGCGGAGCCTGCAGCGCTTCTACGCCTGACCCACCCCGCTGTGGCGCCCGTTCCCGAGGGCGTCGCAGACCTGGACATCCCACGAAGGAGTGCGGACATGAACGAACTCGGCGTTGGCGGATGGCTCGCACGGCGACGGCTGAGGTCGCCGGACAAACCCGCCCTGATCTTCGACGGCGGTCGGTGGACCTACCGGGAGATGGCCAACCGGGTCGACCGGGTCGCGGGGCTGCTCGCCGCGCGGGGCATCGGGCGGGGCGACCGGGTCGCGTACCTCGGGGAGAACAGCCCCGAGTTCCTCGCTGTGCTGTTCGGGATCGTGCAGCGCGGTGCCGTCTTCGTGCCGGTCAACACCCGGCTCGCGCCCCCCGAGATCGCCCACGTGCTCCGCGACAGCGCGGCGCGCCTGCTCGTCCACGACCCGGAGTTCGATGGGGTGCTCGCATCGGTGCTGAGCGAGGACGACATGCCGGAGGTCATCCGGACGGGCGAGGAGCCGACCGCGCTGTCGGCGCTCGTGTCCGACGCCGCCCCGCTGCCGGCCGCCGAGCGGATGCTCCCCGAGGATCCGGCGGCGATCATCTACACGTCGGGCACGACGGGCCGGCCCAAGGGCGCGATGCTCACGCACCAGAACCTCACGTTCGTGTCGCTGAACTGCATCGTCGACTACGACGTCGTCTCCTCCGACATCGCCCTGCTCATCTCCCCCTTGTTCCATGTCGCGTCCCTCGGCATGGGGGCCCTGCCGGTGCTGCTGAAGGGCGGCACGATCGTCCTCGAGAAGGGCTTCGACCCGGCGCGCGCGCTCGCGCTCATCGAGAAGCACCGGGTCACCATGCTCAGCGGCGTCCCGACGACGTATCAGATGCTGGCCGATCACCCCGCCTGGGCGGAGACCGACCTCTCCTCGCTGCAGAAGCTCACGTGCGGAGGCTCCGCGGTTCCGACCCGGATCCTCAACGCGTACGAGGAGCGCGGGCTCTCCTTCTCCCAGGGCTACGGGATGACGGAGACCTCTCCCGGCGGGACGAGCCTGCCGCCCGAGATGTCACGCGCGAAACAGGGCAGCGTGGGGCTGCCGCAGTTCTTCCTCGACGTGCGGGTCGCCGACGAGTCCGGGCAGGAGCTGCCGCCCGGGGAGGTCGGCGAGGTCCAGCTTCGCGGGCCCAACGTCTTCGCCGGCTACCTGAACCTGCCGGACGCGACCGCCGCCGCCTTCACCGACGACGGGTGGTTCAGGTCGGGAGACCTGGGCTACGTCGACGAGGACGGCTACCTCTTCATCGCCGACCGCCTCAAGGACATGATCATCTCCGGCGGCGAGAACATCTATCCCGCCGAGGTGGAGAACCTGATCAGCGACCTGCCGGGGGTCACCGGCGTCGCCGTCATCGGCGTCCCCGACGACAGATGGGGCGAGGTGCCCTGGGCCATCCTGACGCTTTCGGCGGGAACGACCACCGACACCGACGCGGTCCGCGCGCACCTCGACGGCCGGCTCGCCCGCTACAAGCTGCCGAAGAACGTCGTCGTCGTCGACGAGCTCCCCCGCACCGCGTCCGGAAAGGTCCGCAAAGCAGATCTGCGTGCTCGCTTCGCCGGCTGAGCGAGTCCAGGATGCCGTGCGCCCGCCCCGCGTGGGGTGATCAGACGACGCCCGTGCCCCGGTCGACGTAGAGGTTCACCGCCGACACGCCCTGGTTGCGCAGGAGGAACCGGGTCGCATCCACGACGTCCGCCATCGTCGCGAGGGCGCCGCCGGGGGTGTGATCCTCGTACGCCTTGAGCACGCCCTCGGGCTTGCTCGCCCAGAACGGGCTGTCGCCGATGATCCCCGGATGGATCGCGTTGACGCGGATGGGCGCGAGTTCGAGGGCCAGGGTGTTGACCAGGCCCGTCACCCCTCCGTTGATGGTGGACACGGTCGTCGACCCCGGGTACGGCAGGTCCTTCGCCCGGCCCCCGAAGAGCACGATCCCGGTCGTCACGGACGGCTCCAGCCGGTGCCGGCGCTCGTGAGCGTGTTCGAGCGGGCGTTGGCCGATCCGCAGCTGAAGGACGCGGACTGGAGCGCGATCGCGGAGGTCAGCCGGCGCGACCTGCGGTGACGCACGATCACCCGCCCCGGGGGACGAGATCCCCCGGGGCGGGTGCAAGAGGTCCGCAGGACGCTTACAGCGGGTACTGGCCGGGCTCGCGCCGCATCGTGATCCAGCGGGTCTCGGTGAAGGCGTCGATGTTCGCCTGCGCGCCCCCGTGACGCGAGCCGGTTCCCGACGCGCCGACCCCGCCGAACGGGGCGTTCGCCTCGTCGTTGACGGTCTGGTCGTTGACATGCACGATTCCCGAGGGGATGCGCGTGGCGAGCTCGTAACCCGCCAGCGCGTCCGCCGTGACGATGCCGAGCGAGAGCCCGTAGTCCGTGTCGGCGGCGAGGGCGACGGCCTCGTCGTCCGTCGCGAACGACACGACGGATGCCACGGGACCGAACACCTCGTCGCAGTACGCCGCGGCATCCTTCGGCGGGTTCGCGAGCACCGTCGGACGGTAGAAGAGGTTCTCGTAGGTTCCACCCGCGGCCAGCGTCGCACCCTGGGCGACGGCGTCCTGCACGAGGGTGTGGACGCGATCGCGCTGCACCTCGTCGATGAGCGGACCGAGGTGCACCTGGCCCGCGGCGGGGTCGCCGACGTGCATCGAGTCGGCCTTCGCCGCGAGCTTCTCCACGTACTGGTCGAAGATCGACTCGTGGACGATGTGCCGGCCCACGGTCATGCAGATCTGACCCTGGTGGAGGAACGCGCCCCACGTGGCGAGGTTGACCGCCTTGTCGACGTCCGCATCGTGTCGCACGATGAACGCCGAGTTGCCGCCGAGTTCGAGGTGCGCACGGGTGAGGTGACGGCCGGCGAGTTCACCCACGGCGCGTCCGGCCCGCGTGGAGCCGGTGAACGCGACCACCCGCACGCGGGGGTCGGCGACCATCGCCTCGCCGACGTCGGCGCCCCCGGGAACCAGCTGCAGAACGCCTGCCGGCAGCCCCGCCTCCTCGAAGATGCGCACCATGCTGACGCCGCCGGTGATGACCGTGCGCGGGTCGGGCTTGAGCAGCACGGCGTTGCCGAGCGCGAGGGCGGGTGCGACGGCGCGGATGCCGAGGATGAGCGGCACGTTGAACGGGGAGATGACCCCGACGACGCCGACGGGGATCTGCTGCGCGAGCGAGAGGCGGGGCTCCTCGCTCGAGAGGATCGACCCCAGCGGCGCAGACGGCAATGCCGAGGCCTCGTAGCACTCTGCGGCAGTGACGTGCAGGGCGAACCCGGCCAGCGGCGGGATCGCCCCGACCTCGCGCACGTTCCACCCCATGATCTCCTCGGCGTGCGCCTCCCACAGCTGGGCGGCCTTGCGGAGCACGGCCGCCCGGGCGGGGTGGGGCATCGCGGCCCATTCACGTTGCGCGCGAGCCGCGCCCTCGGCGGCGCGGGCGACGTCCTCGGGGCTCGCCATGCCGACCATGGCGAGGGTCTCACCGGTGGCGGGCTCGACGGAGGCGATCTCGCCCCCTCCGCCGGGCACCCATTCGCCGTCGATGTGGACGCGACCCGCGAAAACCTCCGGGTCGATCAGTGCGGTGGTCGGTTCTGTGACGGTCGACATCGTTGTTCCTCTCGTCGATGTGGGTCTGCAGCATTCACGCTCGCAGACGAATCTGGCAGTTCGTGGTGACCGCGTCCAGCCGCGGAGCCGGGCGGGACGGGGCTTCCTCTCCTCGGGCGAGGATGGATGCCGGGGAGAGGAGGTTGCGGGCCGATTCGGTCCTCTGCCCGGCAGACCCCCTCTCCCCGGGCGAGGGCGGATGCCGAGGAGAGGAGGTTGCCGGCCGATTCGATCCTCGCCCCGGTCGACCCCCTCCCCCCAAGCAGGGGGACGCTGACGAAGCGCCCCGCGCTACCCCCCGCCGACGCGGGACAGACGGGCGGCCCGCCGACCCTCGACGCTCGAGGCGAACCCGCGGCGGATGACGCGCATCGCGTCCTGCGCCAGCCCGACGCCGTCGAGGTACGGCGAGCGCCAGATCGCGAGCATGTCGCTCGCGAACGGCGAGAGCACCGACCGGGAGAACGCCTCGACGCCGAACCGGCCGCTCCATCCGATGTCGAACGCGTGGCGGACGAGGGCCTCGAGATCCACGGCACCGGTCGAGAGCATGCCGCGCCCCGACTGCCCGAGTTCGAGGTAGCCGAGCTTGGGCGCCGCCATCGTGATCGCGCCGGCCAGGTCCGCCTCCTCCACCGCCATGTGGAAGGTGTCGAGGTGGATGCGCAGGTTCTCGGAGCCCGAGAGAGCGACGAACTCCATCGCCTGAGCCGCCGTGTTGACGACCGACGTCTCGTATCGGTTGAGCACCTCGAACGTCATCATGACGCCCCGGTCGGCTGCCTCGTCGGCCACCCGGCCCACCTCGACGGCAGCCCGCTCGATCGCCGCCGGGTCGGTCACGCCCGCGGGGCGCCCGAAGAGCCCGTAGGGGACGCCGTTCATCTGGTCGCCGCGCAGGGCGACCGTCAGGTCCAGGGCCGCCCGAAGCATCGCCGCCCCCGCGGCGCGCTCCTGCGGATCTGCGGAGGACACATCGGCCCCCGGAGCCTGCCCGGCGATCGTGATCGGCGACACGTCGTGCGCCGCGAGCACGTCGCGCAGGTGGGCGGTGTCCGTCGCGTCCGGATCCAGCGGAGGGAGCACGACGCGGCGGTAGCCCTCGGCCACCACCGCGCTCAGCGCCGCGGGGACGAGATCCGAGAAGGCATCGGCCAGGAGCACGTTGAGGTGGCACGCCACATCCAGCGTTCCGGCGTCATGGTCGGTCGTCATCGCTGCACCGCCTCAGAACGTCGGCAGGTCGAGCCGCTGCTTGAAGACCGAGTAGCCGTCGTCCACGTGCACGACGGTGCCGTTGATGACGTTCGCCTCGTCCGAGGCGAGGAAGGCCACGACGTTGGCGATCTCCTCGGGCTCGGTCATCGTGCCGCGCAGCTGCTCGGACGCGAAGGTGGCCTTCAGCTCGTCCGAGAACTGGTTGATGATGGCGGTGCCGACGCGGCCCGGAGTGATCGCCACGGCGCGCGTGCCGTACTGCGCGAGCTCGTACGCCGCCGACCGGGTGAACGAGATGACGGCTGCCTTCGCCGCGCTGTACGTGAACGACAGCTCCGCGGCCTGCTCGCCGTAGATGGAGGAGGTGCTGATGATCACACCGCCGCCGCCCTGTGCACGGAACTGCCGTCCCGCGGCGAGGATGCCGTAGTACACGCCGTCCTGATCGATCCGGATCATCGGCTCGTAGTCGACGGCGGGGTCGTGCTCGAGAAGCGGCTTGCCGCCCGCGATGCCCGCGTTGTTGAAGATGACGTCGAGCCGGCCGAACACGTCGACGGCGTGCTGGACGGCGGCCTCGACCTCGGCGAAGACCGACACGTCCACTCCGAACGACGTCGCGCTGTCCGGTGTGTCCGCGTTCAGCCGATCCGCGACGGTCGCCGCGCGCTCGGCGTTGACGTCGGCGACGACCACCTTCGCCCCCTCCGCGACGAACTTCTGAACCGTTGCGAGCCCGATTCCGCTCGCACCGCCCGTGATGAGGGCGACCTTGTCCTGCAAACGCATGATTCTCCTTCTGCGTCACGATGCGCGACGCGGGGACGGGTGTGAGGACCGGGGGAGGCGGAGCTCACCGCCTCCCCCGGTAGTGCGGGCGTCAGCCCAGCTGGTCGGACGGGGTGATCGCGTCGGCGTTGTCGATCGTCACGAGCGTCGTGTCGGCCATCTCGAAGGTGGTGTCGGGCAGCGTGCCGCTCTCCTGGTAGGCCACGATGTGGTCCATGACCGTGTCGAGGATCATCGGCCACGGCTGCTCGACGGTGGCGAGCATCGCGCCCCCGGCCTTCACACCCGCGATCGCCTCGCTCACCGCGTCGACGCCGGTGACCTTCGCATCGGCTCCCGCCTCGGTGATAGCCTGCGCGGCGCCGAGGGCGGCGTCATCCCAGCCGACCCAGACTCCGTCGAGGCCGCCGGGGTTCGCCGCGAGGTAGTCCTGCACGAGCGCGAGCGCCTCCGTGCGACCCGTCGCCGGAGAGGCGACCTTCTGGATCGAGCCGCCCGCGATCGTCGCGCCGGCCTCCTTCAGAGCCTCCTCGGCGAGCCCCGCGCGCATGCGGATGCCGGGGTGGGGGTCGTGCCCGATCACCATGATGTTCTTGCCATCGAGGCCGCCGAGCGCCTCGTCGAGCGCACCCACGGTCTGGTCGACGATCATCTCCTGATTGGCGGTGATGTTGATCGCGAACGCATCGTTGGCCTCGGTGCCCGAGTCGATCGCGAAGATCGGAATGCCGGCGTCCTTGGCCGCCGTGACGATGGATCCGATCGAGGCGACGTCGGTGTAGCCGTCGAAGATCGCATCCGCGCCCTGTCCGATCGCGCTCTCCACCGCGGGGTTCATCTTCTGGAAGTCGAAGTCACCCTGGATCATCGTGAGGTCCCAGCCGAGCTCCTCGGCCTGCTCCTCCACCGCCTTGACCCACCATGCGCCGACGGGGGTCTGGTTTCCCGAGGTGAAGGCGATGACCTTGAACGGGTCGCCGTCCTCGCCTCCGCCCCCGCCATCGGCGGAGCCGGTCGAGCATCCGGTCAGAGCGAGCGTCGCGACGGCGGCCGCGGCCACCAGCGCCTTGAATGATGTACGCACTTGTCTACTCCTTTGTTGCAGTTGCGTGTTTTCCTGGTGCCCGGGCCCGGCAGGCCGCGCCCGGAGGGAGGAGGTATCGGGTGACTACCTCTCCCGGTTCTTGAACGACGAGAGGGTGACGGCCGCGATGATGATGAGGCCCGTGACCACCTGCTGGACGTAGGCGTTGACGCCGAGGATGTTGAGCCCGTTGCTCATCACCCCGATGATCGCGACGCCCACCATCGTGCCGACGATGTTGGCCGCGCCGGAGCGGACCACCGTCATGCCGAGGAAGACGGCCGCGACGGAGAAGAGCAGGTTGTCCTCGCCCTGGACCGCGCTGGCGCTTCCCAGGCGCGCGGCGAGCAGGATGCCGCCGATGGCCGCGACGGCACCGGCCACCGTGAAGGCGGTCAGCCGCGACATCCTCACGTTGACGCCCGACAGTCGCGACACCTCGGCGTTGCCGCCCGTGGCGTACCAGCGGCGACCCACCGTGGTGTACCGCAGCACGAACCAGAGGATCACCGAGATGGCCACGGCGATGAACACGGGCAGCGGGACCTCGAGGAATCGCCCCTGGCCGAGCACGTTGAAGTCCGCCGGCAGGTTGAACAGCGTCGTGCCGTTGGTGACGAGGAACGCCAGGCCCGTGACGGATGTCAGCGTCGCAAGCGTGGCGACGAAGGCGGACAGATTGAGGTAGGCCACGAGCAGGCCGTTCGCGAGCCCGATCAGGGTGCCGACGATGATGGCGATGAGGATGGCGAGGGCCACCGGCATCCCGGCGAGCATGAGCGATGCGGCCACCGCGCCGGCGAGCGCGGACGTCGCCGCCACCGACAGGTCGAAGTCGCCGACCACCATGACGATCGTCTGCGCCCCCGCGATGATGGCGAGGATCGCCACCTGGTAGAGGATGTTGCGCACGTTGGTGAACGTGAGGAACACGTCCGGGCGCATGGCGAAGAAGAAGATGATGAGCAGCACCAGCGCGAGCACCGTGCCGCCCGAGAGCAGGCGCTGCCCGACGGAGCTCTTCGGCCCCGACCGCAGCTCTGCGGCATCCTCCAGCCCGGGGTTACGTGTGGTGGTCATCGGTCGGCCTTTCCATAGCAGTAGGACAGCAACAGCTCTTCGTCCGCGTCTTCCGCGCGGACCTCTCCGGATATCCGGCCCTCGTGCATGATGAGGATCCGGTCGCTCATTCCCATGAGCTCGGGCAACTCGGAGCTGACGGCGATCACCGTCGTCCCTTGAGCCACGAGCTGCCTGATGAGGCGGTAGATCTCGGCTTTCGTGCCGACATCGATCCCGCGGGTGGGCTCGTCGAGCAGCAGCACGCGCGGGCTGCGGGCGAGCATCTTGGCGAGCACCACCTTCTGCTGGTTGCCGCCCGAGAGCTCGCCGACGTACTGTCCCGCGCTGCGCGCCTTGATCTGAAGATCGGACATGCCCTTGCGGACGATGTCGGAGATCTTGGCGCCCGAGACGACGCCCGCAGCGCTGACGGACGGGATGTTGGCGAGCGCGATGTTGTCCCGGATCGTCATGCCGAGCACGACGCCCTGCGTGCGCCGCTCCTCGGGCACGAGCGCGACGCCGGCCTGGAGCGCCCTGCCGACGCCGGGAGAGTGCGGCAGCGTCACCCCGTCGACCACGATCGTGCCGGCCTTGTGCTTCTGCGCGCCCGAGAGGATGCGCAGCAGCTCGCTGCGGCCCGCCCCCGCGAGCCCTCCGACGCCGAGCACCTCTCCGCGATGGGCGACGAACGAGACATCCGTCACCTTCCGCCCCTGCAGCCCGTCGACGACGAGCGCGACGTCGGTCGTCGCCGTCGTGCGGTCGGGGTAGAGCTCGCCGCTCGCGCGGCCGACCATCGTGGAGATGACCTCGTCGATGTGGGAGTCCGCGACCTGCTTGGTGACGATGGTCTCGCCGTTGCGCATGATCGTCAGGCGATCGCACAGCTCGAAGACCTCCTCGAGGCGGTGCGAGACGTAGACGATCGCGACTCCCTCGTCGCGCAGGCGACGAAGGACGGAGAAGAGCTCGACGATCTCGACGTCGGTCAGCGACGCGGTCGGCTCATCGAGGATCAGCACCTTCGCGTCGGTCGCGAGCGCCCGGGCGAAGGCCACCATCGTCTGCTGCACGGGCGAGAGCTCCCCGGCGAGCTTGCCGAGCGGGATCCGCTGGCGGATCCGCTCGAGCTGGGCCTTCGCGCGCTGCCGCAGCGCCCGCCACCGCACGATGCCCCCGCTCCGGGGCGTCTGGTCGCCGAGGAGGATGTTCTCCGCGACGCTCAGCGAGGGGATGATCGACAGCTCCTGGTAGAGCGCGACGATTCCGGCGCGATTGGCCTCCCGGACGTTGGCGAACTCCACCTGCTCGCCATCCCGGAGAAGGGCGCCCTCGTCGGGGTCGTACAGACCCGTGACGACCTTGATGAGGGTGGACTTGCCGGCACCGTTCTCCCCGAGCAGCGCGTGGATCTCGCCCGCCCGCACCGACAGACGCGCCCCGCTCAGGGCATGAACGCCGTCGAAGCGCTTGACGATGTCGCGCGCCTCCAGCGCCGGGGTCGGCTCGAGGGCTGCGGCATCCGTCGCGGCGGACGTCGCCGGGCCGCTCACGGCGCTGCCTCCCCCGCCGCGGACTCGACGTCGTTGCAGCGGATGATCACCTTGGGGTGCCGCCCGCTCATGTGCGCCTCGAACGCCGCGACGGCGTCATCGAGGTCGAACACCGCCGCCGTCAGTTCGTCGACCTCGAGGTGCGGGAGGATCTGGAGCGCCCGAGGGAAGGCGTACGGCGACACGAACACCCCGGTCAACGTCAGCTCCTTCAGGTAGAGGTAGTCGGAGAGCCCCAGCGGCATCTCGAAGTCGTGCGGGTACATCGCGCCGTAGACGACCGTGCCGCCCTTGGCCGCGATGTCGAGCAGGCCCCTGACCGCCCGCACGGATCCCGATGCGTCGATGACGACGTCGTATCCGCGCCCGTCGGTGATCTCGTCGGCCCGCGCGAACTGGTTCTCCGACACGGGGTCGATCACGTGCTGCGCGCCGTGCCTGAGCGCCATCTCCCGGCGCTCGGCGATCGGCTCGATCATCGTCAGGCTGGTCGCCCCGTACATCCGCATGACCTGCAGGGCGAGCTGTCCGATCGGGCCGCCGCCGCACACGGCGACCCGGTCGCCGACCCGGATCCGGGTCTTGTCGGCGATGCGGACCGCGACCGACGTCGGCTCCAGAAGGCAGCCCTTCAGCAGCGACACCCCATCGGGCAGGCGATACACCTGCGACTCGTGCCACGTGACCGTCTCGGCCATCCCGGGACGGTTGTACTCCTGGATGTTCTCGCAGAACTGCTGGCGCCCGTCCTGACAGGGACGGCAGGTGCCGCAGAAGCGCAGGAAGTTTCCCGCGACGCGATCCCCCACGCGCAGTCCGTTGCGGACCGCGCGCTCACCGAGCGCCTCGACGACGCCCGACAGCTCATGGCCGAGCCCGATCGGCACGTCGGTGCCGAAGAATCCCTCGGCCAGATGCGGGTCCGATCCGCAGATCGCCGCGTAGGCGACGCGGATGCGCACGTCCTCGGGACCGAGCGGCTGATCGGGGAAGTCCACGACCCCGATGCGTCCGCGGGCACCCTCGTCGGGGTCGCGGAGACTGCCGATCTTGGTGACGGCTACTGTTCTCATTCGTCTCTCCGTTGAGCGCTGATGCGCAGGTTTAGGCGGCGATGACCCGCCGCAGCGCGGCGACGGTGTCGGCCAGTCCGTAGCCGTGCTTGTCGCGCAGCTGCTCATCCTCGCCGAAGCCCGCGTACACCTGCGGGATGCCGAGCCGTTCGAACGCCTCGAGACGGATGCCGCGGTCGGCGACCACGTCCGCGATGCGCGATGCGAGGCCTCCGTAGGCCAGGTGATCCTCGAGCACGACGAAGCGTCCTCCGGTCTCCGCCGCCGATCGGACGATCAGCTCCTCGTCGATGGGCTTCAGGGTGAACATGTCCACGACGCGGATCGACCGGCCGTCCTTCGCGAGCTCCTCGGCGGCGTCGAGCGCCTGCGCCACGACCGTGCCGTGCGTGAAGATGGTCGCGTCGGTGCCCTCGCGGGCGACGATGCCCTTGCCGATCCGCACCTCGTGCTGACCCGGCTCGTAGAGCACCTTGTCCTTCTTGCCGACGGCGAGGCGGATGTAGATCGGCCCGCTCATCGCCATCGACTGCCGGATGATCTCCCCGACCATGAGCGGATCGCCGATCGAGGTGACCGTCATGTTCGTGAGCGCGCACATGAGGGCGAGATCCTCGACCGCGTAGTGCGTTGAGCCGCCGTTGCCCACCAGCCCCCCGTGGGTGCCGATGATCTTGACGGGCAGGTTCGGGTAGCAGACATCGGTGCGCACCTGCTCGAGGGCCCTCATGGAGAGGAAGGGGAGCATCCCGGAGACGACGGGGATGTTGCCGTCGTACGCGAGGCCGGCCGCGATGCCGACGCACGCCTGCTCGGAGAGGCCGACGTCGAGGAAGCGCTCGGGGTACGTGTCGCGGAACTCGACCAGGGTGGCGCCGATGTCGGGCGTCAGAACCCACAGGTTGTCGTGTTCCTGACCGAGCTCGGCCAAGGTCGCGCCGATGACGGACCGCGCGCCGAGGAAGTCACCGAAGGTGAAGGTAACGGGCATCAGACGGACTCCTTCTCACGGGTGGCCTCGAGGGCCTTGAGTGCTCGTTCGAGGTCGGCGGCGCCGAGCGAGCCGGCATGCCAGGCGAGGTTGTGCTCCATGAAGTCGACGCCCTTGCCCTTGATCGTCTCGGCGACGATCACGGTCGGCTTGTCGCTGTCGGTGGCCGGCAGGTCATCGATCGCGGCGACCAGAGCAGCCATGTCGTGGCCGTCGATGTGCACGACGTTCCAGCCGAAGGCGGCCCACTTGTCCGCGTAGGGCTCCAGCGTCACCCGCTCCTCGTCGAAGCTCGTCATGAGCTGGCGATTGCGGTCGATGACGGCGACGAGGTTTCCCAGCTTGTTGGAGCTGCCCGCCAGGGCGGCCTCCCAGACCGACCCCTCGCCCGTCTCGCCGTCGCCCATCAGGGTCACGACGCGATGCGTCTCCCCCCGGCCGCGGGCGCTCAGTGCCATGCCGACGGCGAGCGGCAGCCCGTGCCCGAGCGAGCCGGTGGAGCACTCGACGCCCGGCAGCTGCACCTTGCACGGGTGCATGCCGTACGCGCTGTCGAGCTGACCGTAGGTCTCGACGATCCCGTCGTAGGAGAAGAATCCGCGCATCGCCATCGCGATGTACATGCAGACGGCCGCGTGGCCCTTGCTCAGGACGAAGCGGTCGCGCGTCGGGTTGGCGATGTCGGTGGGATCGACCTCGAGGCCGTAGTGGAAGAGCGCGGTCAGGATGTCGGCCGAGGAAAGATCGCCGCCGATGTGGACGGCTCCCTCGTACGTGCCGCACAGGTGCAGCAGCTTGGCGCGCAACT
Source organism: Microbacterium sp. NPDC078428 (assembly GCF_044542535.1). Lineage (NCBI taxonomy): Bacteria > Bacillati > Actinomycetota > Actinomycetes > Micrococcales > Microbacteriaceae > Microbacterium > Microbacterium sp. NPDC078428. The sequence continues at coordinate 447 of NZ_JBITUP010000009.1, read as the reverse complement.
CGTAGGCGAGCTCTTCGAGCTGCTCGACGCTGGGTCGATCGGTGGTGGCACGCTCGGGTGCGGGGCTCATCATGTCTCCTCATCGATGACACGGAAGACGGCGTCGCGGGCGCTGTGCGCACGTCGTCGTCGTCGACTTCGCTTGCTCGTCCCCGCCTGCTCCGGCGGCGACGCGAGTGACGCTAGCACGAACTCATTTACAAGTAAACAGGAATGCTTATAAACTCGTTGAGCCGACCACCGATGGATCCGGCTGCCTCCTCGCGACCTGAGCGCGGAGGTGAACGCCCGGTCCTTCCGGGCGACGACAGACACAGAGAGGTGCGTAGTCGAGATGACCGATACACAGATTTCCGCGGGTGTGCGGACGGGGTTGTTCATCGGGGGCGTGGAGCGTCATACCGGTGAGGTGTTGAGTGTGGTGGATCCGGCGAGGCCGGGTGTGGT
>NZ_JBITUP010000008.1:0-82512 GCF_044542535.1 Microbacterium sp. NPDC078428 | reverse complement strand
GGTCGTTATAGAGTGCAGGCACGGTAGTTGTTTTGCTGTGGCAGCTGCCGACATGTGATTGCAGGACACTCTTGGTGCAAAGGGACAAGGGCCGGCCGGAAGCCTCTCCGACCGGCCCTTACTCTTGCCGCCCACGCCGATGCGCCCCGGCCGATGTCGGAGGCCCCTGCGACAATCTCCTCATGGGAGGCCCTTTCGCCGCACTCGAGCAGTCGCTCGAAGCACTGCGTGCGGAATGGGATGCAGCGGTCGCGCCGACGCTCGCCGCTACAGCCGGTCCGGCGGTGTCGGATGCCGAACTGGTCGCGCTCGCCCGGGCGTCGGAAGATCTGGGCCGACGCCTCGACGCCCTGCGCACGATGGTCGCGGGAGAGATCGCGGAGCGCTCCCGGCCCTCGCTCGGCGGCGAGCGGCTGAGCGCCCGATACGGCTGCCGGGACGCATCCGAGCTCCTGCAGCGAGTCACCGGGGTGTCGGCGGCGACGGCTCGATCGCGCGCCGCGACCGCCCACGACGTGCGGCAGGGAGAGGGCCTGACCGGCGAGCCGCTCCCCGCGGCCTTCCCCGACGCCCGCGACGCCTTCCTCACGGGGGCGCTGGGCATCGACGCGCTGACCGCGATCACACGCACCCTCGCGCCGCTGCGCGAGCGCTGTGCCGTTGCGAACGTGGCGGCCGCCGAGCGCGAGCTGGTCGCGGCGGCCACGGGGACGACGAGCGACGCCGCGCCACCGGCCACCGCCGACGACATCCGGATCCAGGCGAAGGTGTGGGCACTCTACCTCGACCCCGACGGCGCCCTGCCCGACGACGAGAGGAACCATCGCCTCCGCGGCGTGCGGTTCGGGCGCTCGCGCGACGGCCTGGTCGACCTCCAGGGTCGCCTGCTGCCCGAGGTCGCCGCACAGCTGCAGCGCCTGTGGGACGCCTACCTGAGCCCGCGCGCGGGCGACGGGCACGCGGATGCCGCGGCATCCGGCCCCGCTTTCACCCCCGACGACGGCACCGGCACGGGCGAGCCTCCCGCCGACCTGCGCTCGCGCCCGCAGCGCCAGCACGACGCACTCGCCGGAATCCTGGCGGTGGCCGCCCGTTCCGCCGAGACCCCCACCCTCGGCGGGCAGGCGCCGACACTGCTCGTGACCGTGGCGGCGCAAGAGCTGCACCGACCGGCCGGGATCGCCCACCTCGAAGGCGTGCGCCTTCCCGACGAGACCGGGTCCGACACCTCGCGTACGCCCGTCCCCGCAAGCTTCGCGCGTCAGATCGCGTGCTGCGGCGGCATCCAGACGCTCACCCTGGGCGGCGCGGGACAGGTGCTGTCGCTCTCGAGCCCGCAGCGTGTGTTCACCGCCCACCAGCGCCGGGCGATCATCGCGCGCGACGGCGGCTGCGTGATCCCCGGATGCCTGGTGCCCGCCGCCTGGTGCGAGATCCACCACGTCGTCCCGCACGCCGCGGGAGGCGCGACACACATCGACAACGGGGTGATGCTGTGCTGGCACCACCACCGCACGATCGACACCGGCGGCTGGCGCATCCGCGTGAGCGACGGGGTTCCCGAGATCCGCGGGCCGTCGTGGTGGGATCCGTCGGGCAGATGGCGTCCATCGGGTCGCGCACTCGCGCCACGACCGATCGGGGTCGGGCCCCCGACCTGACGCCGAGGGCCCGCGCCTCGCCGGTCGAGCCTCGCGCGAAGGGCGTATCCTCTTGCCCATGACCAACCGCCACCTCGCCGTCGACGCGTGGGAGAGCCTCTTCCGCGCCCAGCACGAGGTGTTCACCGAGATCAGCGATGACTTCCGCGACTCGGACCTCGCGCAGGCGGAGTACGACGTGCTGCTGACCGTGACCCGCGCCCCCGGCATGACGGCGAGGCTTCGCGACGTGACGTCGCTCATGCTCGTGAGCCAGCCCTCCGTCTCGCGGCTCGTCGACCGAATGGTGGCGCGCGGCCTCGTGACCAAGTGCGCCGATCCCGACGACGGACGCGGCGCCCTCGTGCGTGCCACGGAGAAGGGCGCGGCGGCCTTCCGCAAGATCGCCACGCAGCACGCTCGCACGATCAGCGAGAGGATGTCGCGCCTCGACGAGGACGAGCTGCGCCAGCTGCGCGACCTGACGTCGAAGCTCCGCGGTCAGGACTGCTGAGCGGCCCCTCCCCGGGCGCACGGATGCCGCGGGCCGCCGTCGACCCGCGGCATCCATTCCCGGCGGGCTACTGCTCGACGGGGCGCGGCGCGTCGGCCTGCGCCGTCTCGCCCCGGTTCTCGTGCGCGGTGAGGATGGGGGTGTCGGCGTCGGTCTTCACCTCGACCTTGCGAGGCTTGGCCTTCTCGCTCACGGGGATCGTGACGCTGAGAACGCCGTTGCTGTACGTCGCCGCGATGTTGTCGGTGTCGATCCCCTGACCGAGGTTGAGCTGGCGCAGGAAGCTGGCCGCTTCGCGCTCGCGGGTGATCCACTTGACGCCGTCACCGGCGGCGAGCGTGCGCTCGGCACGGATCGTCAGCAGCTGACCGTCCACGTCGATGTCGACAGAGCCGGGATCGATGCCCGGCAGGTCGGCGGTCAGGACGTAGTGGTCGCCGTCGCGGTACAGATCCATCGGCATGCGCCGCGGTCCGCGGCGGGTGTCGAACAGGCCCATCGCGAGACGGTCGAGGTCACGGAACGGGTCGTAGGTCGCCATGATTCTCTCCTTCTGTTCTCGTCCAATCTGAAGTTGAGTCACGTTGACTCAACTAGGCTCAGACTAGCACTTGACGGGAGAGAGTGCTAGAGGATGTGGCGCAGGCGAGCGGCCTCGTCCGCGGGCATCCCGTAGCCGTGCTCCGGCGCCGGGTAGGCACCCGAGCGCACCTCGTCGGCGTACGCGGAGACGCCCGCGATCATCGCTTCGCGCAGGGCGGCATAGCGCTTGACGAACCGCGCCGGGGCGCCGTCGTGGATGCCGAGCAGATCGTGGAACACGAGCACCTGGCCGTCGGTGGCGGGGCCCGCCCCGATGCCGATGACCGGCACGTGCAAGAGCGGCACGATCGCCTCGGTGGCAGCACTCGGGATGGCCTCGAACACGATGGCGAAGCATCCCGCGTCCTGGAGCGCGACGGCGTCGTGACCCACCCGTGCGGCCTCCTCGGCCGTGCGACCCTGCGACCGGAACCCGCCGAGGACGGCGGCGGTCTGCGGCGTCAGGCCGACGTGCCCCATGACGGGGATCCCGGCGGCCACGAGCGCACGGGCACGCTCGACCGATGTGCCGCCGCGCTCGATCTTGACGGCGTCGGCGCCGCCCTCCTTCACGAAGCGCTGCGCCGTGAGGATCGCCTGCTCGTCGGAGACCTCGTACGAACCGAACGGCAGGTCGGCCACGAGCATCGGCCCCGAGAGCCCGCGCCGAACGGCTTTCACCAGCACGAGCATCTCGTCGATCGTGACGGGCACCGTGCTGTCGTAGCCGAGCACCGTCATCGCCCCCGAGTCGCCGACGAGCACGATGTCGACCCCCGCCGCCGATGCGACCTGGGCGCTCGGGAAGTCGTACGCCGTGACCATGACGATGGCCTCCCGCGCCGCCTTCCGCGCAGCGAGGGTGGCGAAGGTCACCGGCCCCGCGCTCATGACCGCGCCGAATCTGTGCGCAGCGTCGCCACGGCGGCGTCGACGTCGATGATTCCGTTGCGGCGGTCCACGTGCACGACCACGGGCTCGTAGGCGGCCAGCTCGGCCTCGGAGTACTGGGCGTAGGTGATCACGATGACCGTGTCGCCCGTGTGCACGAGACGCGCCGCCGCACCGTTGACCTGCAGGATGCCGGTGCCCCGCTCCCCCACGAGCGCATACGTCTCGAAGCGCGCGCCGTTGTCGATGTCGAGCACCTGCACCTGCTCGTTCTCGCGGATGTCCGCCGCGTCGAGCAGGTCGGCATCGATCGTAATCGAGCCGACGTAATTCAGATCGCTGCCGGTGATCGTCGCGCGGTGGATCTTCGATTTCAGCATCGTGCGCTGCATCAGCGGGGAACCTCCAGGATCCGGTTGTCGATGAGACGAGCGCGCCCCACCCTTGCGGCGACGGCCAGCAGTGCCGCGCGCTCGATGCGATCGAGCCGGCGTAGGTCGTCGGGATGCCGCAACTCCAGGTACTCCGGATCTATTCCGGCATCGGCCAGCACGTCCCGCGCCGCGGTCAGCACGGGCCCCGCCGCGGTCTCGCCCCCCGCGACCGCCGCCGCGGCGGCGGCGAGAGCCCTGTTGAGGGCCGTCGCCTGCGCGCGGGCGTCGGCGTCGAGGTAGACGTTGCGCGAGCTCATCGCGAGGCCGTCGGGTTCCCGGACGATGGGGCACGCCTCGATCCGGACGGGGATGTCGAGATCGCGCACGAGCCGCCTCACGACGAGTACCTGCTGGGCGTCCTTCTGCCCGAAGTACGCGACGTCGGGCGTGACCATGTTCAGCAGCTTCGCCACGACGGTGGCCACGCCGTCGAAATGGCCGGCACCGCGCGAGGCGCCGCAGAGCACCTCCGTGATGCCCGAGATGTGGATCGTCGTCGCGAACCCCTCGGGGTAGATCTCCTGGGTCGACGGCACGAAGAGGATGTCGGCCCCCTCCCCCTCGGCGAGCGCGGCGTCGCGCACCTCGTCGCGCGGGTAGGCGCTGAGGTCCTCGCCGGCCGCGAACTGGGTCGGGTTGACGAATAGCGAGACGACGACGAGCCCGGAATCGGCGCGCGCGCGGCGCACGAGTGAGAGGTGTCCCTCGTGGAGCGCCCCCATCGTCGGCACGAGCCCGATGCGTCGACCCGCCGCGCGGGCGTCCCGCGCCGCGGCACGCATCTCGGTCACGGTCCGTACGATCCTCATCCGCGGATCCGTCCTCTCTCTGCCAGGTCGTGCGTCGCATCGCGCAGCACGTCGAAAAGGGGGAGCAGGTGGGGGGCTTCGCTCTCGATCGCCGCGCGCTGCCGCCGCACCGTCGCGTCGTCGCCCCGCGCCACCGGGCCGGTCAGGGCGCCCGATGGTCCGAGCGAGGCCCAGTTCGCCACCGTCGCCGCCACGAGCGGATGCAGCAGCGCCCGGGCGTCGGCGCCATCGAGCCCCGCGGTGGCGGCCACCTGCTCCGCGGCATCCAGCAGCGTCACGAGGTAGTTCGATGCGACGGATGCCGCGGCGTGGTACCCCGCCCTCTGCTCGTCCCGCACCTCGAAGGCGCGGAGGCCGAGGGCCTCGGCGAGCGCCCGGGCCGCGTCGAGCGCCTCCGGTGTGATGCCGGCGATCGCGCATCCGGCACCGGCGAACGCCTCGGGGCCTTCGTCGCCCGTGAAGGTCTGCAGGGGATGCAGGCCCGCGTCGGCGCCGGACCCGCGCAGCGGCGTCGCACCCGAGGTGTGCACGATCACGCCGCCGAACCCCGACGCGCGCACCGTCGACGCGGCATCGGCGATCGCGGCATCCGGCACGCAAAGCACCACGGCGTCGACGCGCCTCGTGTCCAGCGCCTGGTCCCGGCCGAAGGGACCCGTGACGGTCGACCCCGCGGCGGAGAGGGCCCGCGCCAGCGGGCGGCCGAGGCGCCCGGCACCGACGACGGCGACCGTCGCGACGGGGCGACGCGGCTGCGGCGTGGTGGGGGTCATGAGTTCACACACCCGGGACGGACGGTGCGGGTGTGTCGAGTATCCTCCACGACCGCGCGCCGGACAAATGCGCCACCGACGTTCACAGCTTGCGCAGGAGCACGCTCTCGACGGCGTGATCCGCGCCCTTACGCAGCACGAGGTCGGCGCGGTGACGGGTGGGCAGCACGTTCTCCCGCAGGTTCGGCAGGTTCACGCCGTGCCAGAATCCCGCAGCCGTCTCCACCGCCTCGGCATCGCTCAGGTCGGCGTAGGTACGGAAGTAAGAGGCCGGGTCGCGGAACGCCGCCTCGCGCAGCGCGAGGAACCGCTCGGTGTACCACCGCTCGATGTCGGATGCCGCGGCATCCACATAGATGGAGAAGTCGAAGAACTCGGCCACGGAGACGTCGTTGGGGCGCGGCGGCGGCTGGAGCACGTTCAGCCCCTCGACGATCAGGACGTCGGGGCGCCGAACGGTCACCACCTCGCCGGGCACGATGTCGTAGATGCGGTGAGAGTAGACCGGCGCCCGCACCTCGCTCGCGCCGCTCTTCACGGCCGCGACGAACTCGACGAGGGCGCGGCGGTCGTACGACTCCGGGAAGCCCTTGCGACGCATGAGACCCCGGCGCTCGAGCTCCGCGTTCGGGAGCAGGAAGCCGTCGGTGGTGACGAGCTGCACGCGCGGGGTATCGGCCCAGCGGGCGACCAGCTCTCGCAGCAGCCGCGCGATGGTCGACTTGCCGACGGCGACCGACCCGGCGATCGCGATAATGAACGGCGTCGTGGTGTCGGGTTCGTCGAGGAACGTCGCGGTGGAGGCGCCGAGGGACTGCGCCCCCGCGGCGTAGAGGCTGAGAAGTCGGCTGAGCGGCAGGTACACGTCCGCGACCTCTCCCAGGTCGAGGCGGTCGCCGAGCCCTCGCACGTGCTCGATCTCCTCCGCCGTCAGCGGCTGGGGCATGTCGGCGGCGAGACGCGCCCATTCGGCGCGGGTGATCTCGCGATACGTCGAGGGGATCGGCTCGCTCACGCCGTCGGCTCGGCCTCGTCGCGTCCGACCAGCAGATCCCCTGCGGCGTCGAGCACGGCGTCGGCCACCTCGCGCTTGCTCCCCGAGACCTGCGCGACCACGCGGCCGGTGCGATCGAGCACGGTCGCGGCGTTCTCGTCGGCGCCGAACCCACGCCCGCCGCCGACGGCGTTGGCGACGAGAAGATCGGCGGGCTTGCGCGCGACCTTCGCGCGGGCGAGCGCGACGAGCTCGTCGGCGTCCCGTGCCGTCTCCGCGGCGAAGCCGACGACGATACGGCCGGGCACGGGGTGGGCGACGAGATCGGCGAGCACATCGGGAGTGCGAACGAGGGCGAGTTCGAGCGTCTCGCCGAGCTCGTCCTTCTTGAGCTTGCGCTCCCGGGGCTCGGCGGGGGCGAAGTCGGCGACGGCGGCCGCCATCACGACGACGGACGCCGACCCCGCGAGCTCCTGTACCCGCGCCGCGAGCTCGGCGGCCGTCTCGACGTCGACGCGCGTGACGCCCGCTGCGGCGACGGCGGCGGCGGGCGCGGCATCCATGTTCGCGGCGATGACGGTGACCTCGGCTCCGCGGGCGGCGGCGGCGAGCGCGAACGCCGCGCCCTGCTTGCCGCTCGAGCGGTTGCCGAGGAAGCGCACGGGGTCGATGGGCTCCCGCGTCCCGCCGGCGGTGATCAGCACGCGCCGGCCCTCGAGGTCGCGCGGGACGGCGGTGCGGGCCGCGGATGCCGCGGCGAGCGTCGCCTGGACGATCTCGTCCGGCTCGCTCATGCGCCCCGGCCCGATGTCGGCTCCCGTGAGTCGGCCGGACCCCGGCCCGACGATCGTCGCGCCGCGCTCCCGCAGCGTCGCGATGTTCGCGGTCGTGGCGGGGTGCTGCCACATCTCGGTGTGCATCGCGGGGGCGACCACGAGCGGCGCGCGACTTGCCAGCACCGTCGTGCCGAGGAGATCGTCGGCGATCCCCGCCGCGAGCTTCGCGATCGTGTTCGCCGTGGCGGGGGCGATGACCACGACATCCGCCTGCTGCCCCAGGGCGACGTGGCGCACGGCCGCGACGTCGTCGAAGATCGAGGTGTTCAGGGGGTTGCGGCTGATGGCCTCCCACGTCGGGGCACCCACGAACCGCAGCGCGGAATCGGTGGCGATCACCCGCACCTCGTGGCCGAGGAGCACGAGGTCCCGCACGATCTGCACGGTCTTGTACGCGGCGATGCCGCCCGTGACACCTACGACGATGTTGAGCGGCCGATCCATGATGAGCCCACTGTATCGGGGCGGGCGGCGCCGACGCCCCTGCGAGCCGGCTCGGTGGAGCCGACCGAGCGGCTCACCCCCGCAGGGATCCGAAGACGTGGAGGTCGAGGTCCTCGCTCAGCAGCTCGCTCGCGATGCGGCCGCGCACGCTGGTGCCCTGGTCATCGAGCGGCGGGCTCACGACCGCCGCCCCGAGAACGCCGGGAGCCGACAGCACGATCGCCCCGGACACGCTCGACTTCGCGGGGATGCCCACGCGCCTCATCCAGCGTCCGGAGCCGTCGTAGACACCGCACGTCGCCATCACCGCGACGACATCGCGCGCGACCCGAGACGGCACCACGTGGTGGCCGGTGACGGGGTTGACGCCCCCCAGCGCGAGGGTCGCTCCCATCACGGCCAGCGCCTCGGCGTCGACGAGCACGGCGCAGGCGCGCGCATACACCTCCACCGCTTCATCTGCGCCGAGGGCGAGCGTGCCCTCCGAGCGCATGAGGTGGGCGAGCGCGTGGTTTCGATCGCCGAGTAGGTGCTCGTTCCGGGCGACGTCCTCGTCGACCTCGAGGGCTCGCCCGGCGAAGGCGGACAGACCCCGCAGGATCCGCTCATCACGTCCTTCGGCGTTCCCGCCGTCGACCAGCGCGGCCGTCAGAAGGGCCCCCGCATTGACCATCGGGTTGGGCGGGCGGCCCGTTCCGCTTTCGAGCTTGATGGCGTCGAAGGCCTCGCCGGTCGGCTCGATGCCCACGCGCTCGAGTGCGTCGCCGTCCGTGTCGACCAGTGCGAGGGCGAACAGGAACGGCTTCACGGCCGACTGGATGCTGAAGGCGACGTCGGCATCGCCGCTTCCGCGAATCGAGCCGTCGGCCTGCGCGAGCGCGACACCGAAGAAGTCGGGATCGGCACCCGCCAGCTGCGGGATGCTGTCGTCGACTTCGCCGCCACCCTCGCGGCGCACCCTCTCTTCGAGCGCGTCCAGGTCGTAGGTGTGGTGATCGGGAGCGGGAGCCTTCGCCATGCCTCCAGCCTGGCACGGGCGCCCTCGTGCAGGCGGTGGCGGCATGTCACCCTCGTACCTCGCCCGAGCCGGCTGCCTGTCAAGCCCCTCCGCGGCGCGGAGAGCCGCGCGTAGCGTGACGGTCTCGTCCGATGGAAGGAACGTCCATGACCGACAACGACTCCCCCGCCCCCGCGTCCGAGAACGTGCGGAAGGACATGGCCTATAGCCCGGCCAGCGAGACAGAGACCGAGCCGGAGCTCGAGGTCGCCGCCGAGGCCAAGCTGACCGAGAAGCTCATCGAACGCGAGGCACGCGGGAACCGCCCCGACTAGGCGCGGCGACCACCGGCCAGACGGTGAGCTCGGGGCGGGTCCGGGCAACGCCTAGGTTGGAGGCATGGCAGAGCACCCCGCCGACGACCCGAACGATCGCATGACGACCGAGCTCGGTCTGCGCATCAGTGCGTTGCGCAAGAAGAAGGGGCTCACCCTCGTCGCCCTCGCCGGACGAACCGGACTCTCGCAACCGTTCCTGAGCCAGATCGAACGAGGACGCGCCCGCCCCAGCATGCCCTCGCTCCATCGCCTCGCATCGGCCCTGGACACCACGACACCGGCGCTCCTCTCGGGCGGCGATCCGGGCACGAGCGCCGCCGCCGAGATCGACACGTCCACCGTCAGCCTGGTCCGCGCCGATCAGGGCTCGATGGCCGTGCAGTCCAACGGGCAGGCGAAGTCGCTCGTCGCCGGCGAGCGCACGATGTATCCCCTCGAGTTCGTCACGAGCGTCTCGGAATTCGAGGACTACTACCAGCATCCCGGTGCCGAGTTCATCTACGTCATCTCCGGGCACCTCGAGGTCGACCTCGACGCCGAGGGCGTCCACCGCATCGGCCCCGGCGACACCCTCTATTTCGCCGGAGGCGTGCGCCACCGGTGGCGGGTCGTCGGCGTCTGGCCCGCACGGCTGCTCGTGACACAGGCGGGGCCTGACGCACAGTCACGAAATATTGCAGAGCAGCATATTTGATCACGCGCTCCAGCCTTCACACATCGGCAATTGCGGGGTAACAGGCGCGAAACATCCCTGGCAGATATTGATCTAGTCAATATTTAGCTCGGGAGGAACGATGTCCGGCGCCACACTGGAGTTCGACGATGTCGGCATGCGGTTCCCGAACGGGACCGTCGCGCTCGACCACGTCGATCTCACGATCAGCCCCGGCGAGTTCGTCGCGCTCCTGGGCCCGTCGGGATGCGGGAAGTCCACGCTCCTCCGCCTGGCATCGGGACTCGACAGCGCGTCCTCCGGTCGCACGATCGTCGGCACCCAGAACGTCGGATACGTCTTCCAGGACGCAACGCTCCTCCCGTGGCTGACGGTGGCACGCAACGTCGCCCTCTTCGGCGAACTCGAGCGGCTTCCCCGCGCCGAGATCGAGCGGCGCGTCTCCACCTCCCTCGAGCTCGTCGGGCTCGCGTCCTTCGCGGAGCACCTCCCGCACCAGCTATCGGGAGGCATGCGCATGCGCGCGTCGCTCGCGCGCTCGCTCGTGAACAACCCCGCGCTCTTCCTCTTCGACGAGCCCTTCGGAGCGCTCGACGAGTTCACCCGGGAGAAGCTCAACGACGATGTCCGCTCCCTGTGGCGCGAGGAGCGGTTCACGGGCGTCTTCGTCACCCACTCGATCGCCGAAGCCGTCTACATGGCCACGCGGGTCGTGGTGATGGGCGCCGCGCCCGGCCGGATCATCGGCGAGTTCGCCGTTCCCTTCGGCGACCACCGCGACGAGCACACGCGGTACTCGCCCGAGTTCGCCCGCCTCTCCTCCGACATCTCCGACCTGCTGAAAGGGGCGATGGCATGACGCGCCGCACCTGGATCTCCATCCTCATGCCGGTCGGTTTCGCCGCCGCCGTCCTGGCGCTCTGGTACATCACGAGCGCCTTCCTCCTCACCCCCTCCAAGCGGTTCATCCTCCCGATGCCGCACGAGATCGTCGTCGTGGCGTTCCTCGATCCCGAGAACCTGCTCGACCTGCTCCGCCAGCTCGGCACCTCCGCGCTCGTCGCGATGTCGGGTCTCGCGATCGCGGCGGCCATCGGCATCGTGACCGCCGTCCTGATGAGTCAGTCGAAATGGGTCGAGACGACGCTCTACCCCTACGCGGTCGCCCTTCAGAGCGTGCCGATCCTCGCACTGGTGCCCCTCATCGCGTTCGCGCTCGGCTACGGCTTCGGCAGCCGCATCCTGGTCGTCATCCTCATCTCGATCTTCCCGATCATCACGAACACCCTGTTCGGTCTGCACTCCGCCAGCCCTCAGATGAAAGACCTCTTCCGGCTGAAGAAGGCCAGTCGCTGGACGGTCATGACGCGACTGCAGTTCCCCGCTGCGCTGCCCGCGCTCTTCACCGGCCTGCGGATCTCGGCGGGCATGGCGGTGGTCGGCGCGATCGTCGCCGACTTCTTCTTCCGCAAGGGCGAGTCGGGGATCGGGCTCGCGATCGACACGTACCGCAACCTCCTCAACGGCGAGATGCTCTACGGCGCCATCATCCTCGCCTCGCTGCTCGGGCTCGCCGCCTTCTGGCTGTTCGGGCTCCTCTCCCGCCTCGTCGTGGGCAAGTGGTACCAGCCCGACCGCCGATGACCTCCTCCTGCACCGCCCCACCCGAATCACCCGACACCTGGAGCACACCATGAACAGATCACGCCCCCTCCTCGCGACCCTCGGAGCCGGCATCGCCGTCACACTCGGCCTCGCCGGCTGCGCCGGATCGGAGACGACCGCCGAGAACGCCGTGGCAGCCGGCGGCGAGGGCGCGCTGAGCGCCTGCCCCGCCACGGTCGTCCTGCAGACCAACTGGTTCCCCGAGCCCGAGCACTCCGCCGCCTACGCCCTGATCGATCCCGCCGAGGCGACGACCGACCCCGATGCGGGGATCTACTCCGGTCCCGCGATCGCCGACCCCTCGATCACGATCGAGGTTCGCTCGGGCGGACCCTTCATCGGCTTCCAACAGTCCACCGCGCTGCTGTACTCCGATGACTCGATCATGCTCGCGATGATCGACACCGACGAGTCGGTCAAGCTCTCGGCCGACCAGCCGACGAAGGCCGTGTACACGCCGCTGCAGGTCAACCCGCAGATCCTCCTGTGGGATCCGGAGCGCTACTCCTTCGACGAGATCTCGGACATCGGCGAGAGCGATGCGACGGTGCTGTACTTCCAGGGCGCGACCTACATGGACTACCTCATCGCCCAGGGCGACGTGCGCGCCGACCAGGTCGATGGCTCCTTCGACGGATCGGTCACGCGCCTCGTCGCCGACGAGCCCGTCGTCATGCAGGGCTACATCACGCAGGAGCCGTACCGCCTGAAGGTGGACTTCCCCGACTACGGTCGCGATGTCGACTCCTTCCTCATCGCCGACTCCGGGTACGACATCTACCCCGCCGCGTGGTCGGGCAAGCCCGAGGTCGTCGAAGCTCAGTCGGACTGCCTCGCCCAGCTGGTGCCCGCCATGCAGCAGGCGCAGATCGACTACATGGACGACCCCGAGCCGGTCAACCAGGCGATCTCCGACTACCTCGTCGAGATCGACCAGTTCTTCCAGGTCACGCCCGAGCTCGGCGCCGAGATCCACCGCGTCATGCAGGACGAGGGAATCGTCGCCGATGGCACCGATGGCGTGTTCGGCTCCTTCGACGCGGAGCGGATGGAGCGGATGACGGCCCTCTTGGCCGACATCTACGCCGAATCCGGTGTCGAGGTCGCCGAGGGCCTGACCGCCGAAGACATCTACACGAACGAGTTCCTCGACTCGAGCATCAGCTACGGCCGGTGATCACGCGGGGCGGGCGACGACGCGAGCCGCCGCCCGCCCCCTCGGCCGACCCCTCACCACACGGAAAGCAGTACCCATGACCATCGCCTCCGTCACCGCACACCCCCTCCGACTCGAGACCGACTACGCCGCGATGACGCTCTTCCTCGTGCGCGTCGAGACCGCCGACGGCGCCGTGGGCTGGGGCGAGAGCTGCGACAGCTTCGGCATCTCGTACCCCACCGTGCTCGCCCGCTTCGTGGATGACGTCTGGGCGCCGGCAGTCACGGGACTGCCCGGCAGGGACGCGCTCGACGCGCTGCGGAAGACCCGCGGTGCCGTCGCCCGAACCCTGGGGTTCAGCCACTCCGCCGCCCAGTCCCTCAGCGCGGTGGATATCGCCCTGCGAGACGCGCTGGGGCGCAGCGAGGGGCGCTCGGTCTCCGCCGAGATCGGCCGCCGCACCGACACTCTGCGCGTCTACGCGGGCAACAGTCACTTCCTCGAGTCGCGCAGCGCAGACGCGCACGTCGAGCTGCTCGGTCCGCTGCTGGATCGGGGGGTGGACAGCGTGAAGATGAGGATCGGCCCCGATTGGCGCACGGCCATGCGCGTCCTCGGGGATCTGAGGCAGCTGCTCCCCCAGATCGACCTGATGGTCGACGGCAGCGAACTCTTCTCGGTCGCCGAGGCGATCGAGATGGCGCACCGACTCGCGGATCTGAACATCAGCTGGTTCGAGGAGCCCGTGCCGGCGACGCGCATGGGCGCGATCTCGCGCATCGCCGCGGCATCCCCCGTGCCTCTCGCCTATGGCGAGCACCTCTTCAGCTCCGAGCACATGCTCGACACCCTCGATGCGGCCGCGGTCTCGGTCATCCAGCCCGACGCCTCGATCTGCGGCGGCGTCGAGGACGCCCGGCAGATGGCCCTGACGGCGCAGGGCCGCGGTGCCCGCGTCGTGATGCACCTCCACGGCAGCCCCGTCACCCTCGCAGCCAACGCCCTCGTCGCGGCGAGCGTCCCCGGCGTCGACCTGATCGAGTACCCCTTCCACCTCTCCCCCATGCTCGATCGAGTGGCGCCGGGCTGCGGATTCGATGTCGCGTCGATCGTCGACGGCCGGATCTCGGTGCCCCGGGGTCCCGGCCTCGGCCTGCAGCTCGATCTCGACGTGATCGAGGCGGGCCGACGAGCGTTCGCCGACGCGTGAGGATGATGAGATGACATCGTCGCCCCAGAGGATCCTCGTCACCGGATGCCGCGGCAAGGTCGGTCGCGCCGCCGTGCTGGCGCTGCGCGCCGCCGGCCACGACGTGCGGGGAACCGATCTCGGCCGCCCCGTCTACGACGTGGACGAGTCGGACCCGGTCCCTTACGTCCAGGCCGACCTGACGGATGCGGGTGACGCGTTCGCCGTGATCCGGGACGTCGACGTCGTCGTGCACACGGCGGGCATCCCGGAGCCGACGAAGAACGTCGCGCATGCCGTGTTCCTCACGAACGTGTCGTCGACGTTCAACGTCGTGGAGGCGGTGGCGGCCCGCGGCATCCCGCGGCTGATCAATCTGTCGAGCGACTCGGTATCGGGCATGACGTGGGCGCTCCGACCGTTCGTGGGCGCCTTCTGCCCCATCGACGAGACGCACCCCGACCTCGCGCACGACGCCTACGGCATGTCCAAGCGCGTGACGGAGATGCTGTGCGACGCGCTCGTCGCGCGCACCGACGCGACCGCGGTGTCGATACGTCCGACGTGGGTGCTCACCCCCGAGTCCTACGCATCGAACCTCCGGCCCTTCTTCGCCGATCCCGACCTTCCGAGCGCCGTGTTCTGGGCCTACATCGACGTGCGCGACCTGGCCGACCTGGTCGTCGCGTGCGTCGAGACCCCGACGCCCGGCCACGAGGTCGTGTACGCCGCGGCAGCCGACAACATCGGCGGTCGCGACCTGCTCGCCGAGGTCGAGCGCCTGCACCCCGAGGTGGAGAGACGCCCGGTGTCACGGGCGGATGCCAGCGGCATCGACTCGTCGAAGGCGCACCGCCTCTTCGGCTGGGCCCCCGCTCGGTCCTGGCGCGACCACCTCGACGAGCGCGGCGAACCGCTCCGCAGCTAGAAGACGTCGCAGCGCCGCTCGAGATCCTCGACGGCGGGACTAAGGGCCCTTGTCGAGGTATCGCCCGAGACCTACCGTGTGCGCCATCACACCGCATCGGAGCGGTGCAAAGGAGACATGATGGCACGCTCATCGCAGAAGTCCGTCGCTCTATCGCCCGCCGAGATCCAGCTCCTCGACGCGCTGATCTCACTGCAGGAGGAAGCCCAGTCGGACGACGTCCGACGGGTCACCATATTCGATCCCCCGGATGCCCTCGGCATCTGGGTCAAGGCGGGCAAGTGGCTCTGGAAGCACCGCAAGAAGGTCGTGACCCTCGTCACGGCGGCGACGGACTTCGTCGGCGCCGACGACTTTCAGCTGCGCGCGGCGACCGAGAGCGCCCGCCTGGGGCGCGGTGCACCGGTCGATGCCGGAGAAGACGAGGATGACGGCGCCACCCTCGACGATCTGCTCGCGGCACGCGAGGCCGTCGTGAAGGCGCTCGAGCAGTCACGGCGTGCGGACGAGGACAGCTGACCCCGCGATGAGTCCGGCCGACGGAGCGGTCGCCCTCTTCTTCGCCCTCTGGCTCGCGCTGTGCGTGGCCAGCCAGTTCTCCACTGACAGGATCAACGCACTCAAGCGCTTCGACGTGCTGCAGATCCTTCCGATATGGACGTTCTTCGCACCGAACCCCGGTCGTAGCGACTATCACGTCATCGGCCGGGATCGTTTGCGCGATGGCACCCTCACGCCGTGGCGCGACGTGCTTCCCATCCCGCGTCAGGACGCCATGAGCCCGTTCTGGAACCCTCGCAAGCGCCGGACCAAGGTCGTCGTGGATGCCGTGGCCACGCTCGTCGATATGATCGGGCGAGCGAAGAGGGAGGATCGCCCGACCGCAGCTCTCGAGCGCACCCTGCTCATTTCGGGCCCCTACCTCGTGCTGGTCAACATCGTGGCGCACAGCGCGGATCACCACGGGGATGCCGCATCCTTCCAGTTCGCGGTCGTCGAGCGGCAGGGGTTCGGACGCGAGGGTTCGCCCGTACCACTGGTCATGTCACCGTTCCACGGTCTCGCGTGAACCCCCTCTCCGGCGCGTGGGGGGCGACGGACGCCCTCCAGTTCGTCGTCTGGATCCACGCCGTCGCGGTGCTGTTGACCGCCGCGGAGTACCTGCACGATCGACGCGACTTCGGCGAACGCGGGGCGATGTCGTGGAAGGTGTTCCGCGCCTCCGGGTCGGGGGCGTACCGCACCCTGGTCCCCGAGGGGATACAACGACGGCTCTTCGGCTTGCGCGGGATGACCACGATGCTGTGGATCCAGATCGGTGCGGTGCTCGTCTTCGCCGTTGCGCCCGCGCGGTCGTGGCTGCAGTGGTGCGGTCTCCTCACCTCGACGGTGGCGCTGCTGCTCATCACTGCACGACAACGCTACGGTCAGGACGGAGCCGACCAGATGAATCTCATCGTCGGCATCACGTGCGTCATCGTGTTCGGCCCCTTCCAGAGCGAGACGGTCATGACGATAGGACTGTGGTTCCTCGCGCTCCAGGTCACGCTCGCCTATCTGAGCGCGGGGATCGCCAAGGTGATCTCACCGGTGTGGAGAAGGGGGCTCGCGGTGGGGATGGTCGTCGACACCGCGTCGTACGGCAGCCGCTCCGCCGGCGATCTGTTGCGGCGCTACTCCTGGATCGGCAAAGTGCTCACCTGGGGCACCATCGCGTTCGAGCTGGTCTTCGTGATCGCGCTGATCGCACCGCCCCCGGTGACCTTCGGCATCCTCGCCGTAGGCGTGTTGTTCCATCTCGGCATCGCGTTCGTCATGGGTCTCAACAACTTCGTGCCCGCCTTCCTCAGCACCTATCCCGCCGTCCTGTTCGCCGCGACACAGCATTGACTTATCGAATTCCTTGCGATATCTATTGTTTTTCGATAGTTCTCGCCGAGGAGGTGTGCAATGCGCGGATGGACGATCCTGGCGCTCCGTGCCGTCATCGCGGTGTCATTGGCCGGTTCCCTCGTGGTGCAGGTGGTCATCGTGCCGCTGCTGTGGGCGGATCTCGGCGGCGTTCCGCTGGGAGCGCGCATCACGCTGACGGTGCTGGCGGTGGCCGGCGTGCTGACGATGCAGGCCTTCGCGGTCTGCGTCTGGCAGCTACTGACGATGGTCCGCCGCGGGTCGGTGTTCTCACCCGCGGCCTTCCGCTATGTCGACGTGATCATCGGCGCCGTCGTCGGAGCAGCGGTCGTGGTCTTCGCCCTGGCGGCGCTGCTCGCCGCAGGACGGGCGGCGCCGGGTGTCGTCGGCATCGTCGGCGGGTTCTCGATCGTGCTCGCCGGCATGGCGATGCTGGTCGTGGTGATGCGGACGCTGCTCACGCAGGCGATCGATCGCGAAGCCGAGGCTCGCGCCCTCCGCTCCGAGCTCGACGAGGTGATCTGATGCCGATCGTCGTGGACATCGACGTGATGCTCGCGCGCCGCAAGATGTCTGTCGGCACGCTCGCCGACCTCGTGGGGGTCACTCCCGCCAACCTCGCAGTCCTCAAGAACGGCCGCGCGCGAGCGGTGCGCTTCTCGACCCTCGACGCGCTGTGCGAAGCACTGGACTGCCAGCCGGGCGACCTCCTGCGGTGGGAGGCACCCGCGCCGGCCGGGTGAATCGCGAGGCTCACGCGAACGTGCGCGCCTCCTGCCGGAACGCCGCCCCGGGGTGGGTCTCCGGCAGGCGCGCCCGCCCCTCGCCGAACAGGTGCTCGCGCAGCGTGCCGCCCGGCAGCTCATCCTTGATCACGCCTCGCCGCCGCAGCTCCGGCATCACCTTCTCGAAGAACAGGTCGTGCCCGCCGTCGGGATCGGGCTGCACCAGGAAGCCGTCGGCATCCGTCTCCTCGATGAGCGCGAGGGACTGGTCGACCGCCTGCTCGACGGTGCCGAGGAACGGCTTGCCCATGACGCCGTTCGCACGGAACTCCTCCAGGATCTCGCGCACCGTGGGCGCGTCGGGCCCGAGGAATCGTTCCACGTTGGTGCGGCCGTTGTCGGTGTCCGCGGCCCTCGCCGGCATCGGCTTGTCGAGATCGAGCGAGAGCAGGTCGATGCCCGTGAAGTAGGCGTAGGTCGTCGCGGCGAACTCGAGGGAGATCTCGGCGATCTGCGCCTCGTGGGCTGCGATCGCCTCCTCCTCGGTGTCGGCGACGCGGAAGGTCCCCGCGATCAGGCACTTCACGGCGTCGCGCCCGCGCCCCTTCGCCTCGGATCGGCGGCGGATGTCGCCGATCTGCTCGGCGAGCGCCTTCGACTCGGCGGCGAGGAAGACGGCCTCGGCGTACGTCGCGGCGAGCTCGCGGCCCGCGCTCGACGCCCCGGCCTGGAACAGCGTCGGTGTCACCTGAGGCGAGGGGGGCGTCACGAGCACGCCCCGCGACGAGAAGAAGGGTCCGTCGTGCACGACCTCCCGCACCCGCTCGGGGTCGGCCCACACCGCGGTCGCCGCATCCCGCACGAAGGCGTCGTCGGCCCAGCACCCCTCCCAGAGCTTCAGCGAAAGCTGCACGTGGTCGTCCGCGAGGGCGTACCGGTCGTCGTGCGGCATGAGTGGTTCGCCGAAGAGCAGCGCGGAGCCCGCCTGCGCCGACCCCGTGACGATGTTCCAGCCGATGCGACCCTTCGAGAGGTGGTCGAGCGTGCGGTACTGGCGGGCGACGATGGGGGGCTTCTCCGCCATGGTCGAGACCGTCGTGACGAGTCCGAGCGTGGAGGTCGCGGCGGCGAGCGCCGACATGAGCATCTGCGAGTCGACGGTCGAGAACTGCACGTCGCGCTCGACCGCCGTCGGCACCACCGTCCCGCCCAGAGTGGGGTAGCCGTACGAATCGGCCAGGAAGAGGAAGTCGGCCCCCACCGCCTCGCACTTCCGGGCCAGATCGATCCAGTAGTCGAGGTCGGTGAAGTTGGGCTCGTGCTCCCGCCCGGGGGTCTTCCACGTGCCGCGGGCGCGCCCGTTCTGGAACATCCCGATCGCCAGCTTCTTGGTCATGCGAACACGCTCCGCTCCGAAAGGTCGCGTCGATACGCGGCACCGGGATGCTCGGGGGCCAGGTGCGGCGACCCGCTTCCGGACAGCCGTTCGCGCAGGGTCATGGGGTGCCGGTCCGTCTCCACGAGGCCGCGTGCGCGCAGCTCCGGCATGACGAGGTCGAGGAAGCTGTCGAAGGTGCCCGTGTGGTCGGGCTGCACGAGGAAGCCGTCGGCATCCGTCGCCTCGATCGCCGCCTGCGCCTGATCGACGACCTGGCTCGCGTCACCGATGAACGGCGCCCCCATCACGCTGTTGCGCTGGAACTCCTCGAGGATCTCCCGCACGGTGGGAGCGTCCGGACCGAGGAACCGCTCGACGTTGGTGCGGCCCGTCTGCGTGAGGGCGGCGTCGACCTCCAAGGGCTTGTCGGGGTCCATCGCGGAGAGGTCGAGCCCCGTGAAGAAGGCATAGGATGCCGCGGCGTCATCGAGCGATCGCGTGCCGGTCGAGCGGTCGCGCAGGGCGCGGGCCTCGGCATCCGTCCCTGCGACGACGAAGGTGCCTGCGATCAGGCACCGGATCGACCGGGGATCCCGCCCGTACTCCTCGGCGCGCCGCCGGATGTCGGCGATCTGCGCCGCGAGCGCCGGCACCTCCGCGGCGAGGAAGACGGCCTCGGCGTAGCGCGCGGCCAGGTCGCGCCCGGGGGCGGAGGCCCCGGCCTGGAAGAGCATGGGGGTGCGCTGCGGGCCGGGCGGCACCGTGAGGATGCCGCGCGAGGAGAAATGCGGCCCGTCGTGCGAGATCTCGCGCACGCGATCGGGGTCGGCGTAGACGCCCGCCTCCCGGTCGACGACGAGGCCGCCCTCGTCCCAGCATCCCTCCCAGAGCTTCAGCGACAGGTCGACGTGGTCGGCGGCGATCTCATACCGCTTGTCGTGTTCGGTCATGGGCAGCCCGAAAAGGCGCGCGGAGGCGTTCTGCCCCGCTCCCGTGACGATGTTCCAGCCGATCCGGCCGTTCGTCATGTGGTCGAGCGTCGCCATCTTGCGCGCCACCATCGGCGGCTTCTCGACCGTCGTCGAGAGGGTCGTCACGAGCCCCAGGCGTTCGGTCACGGCCGCGAGAGCCGGGAGGATCATCGTCGGATCGGCCTTGGGGAACTGCACCCCGCCGCGCAGCGCCGTGGCGGGGATCCCCTCACCCACGACGGGGTAGCCGTAGTCGTCGGCGAAGAAGAGGAAGTCCACGCCGGCCTCCTCGCAGCGGCGGGCCATGGTGAGCCAGTGTCCCAGGTCGAGGAAGTCCGTCGCGGTGTTCTCGGGGAGCTTCCACGCCCCCATCAGGCCCGCGCACTGGAACATCCCGATCTTCCACGGAGCCGTCATCCGGCCACCCCCTGCACTGTAAGTGAACTGAACAGTTCAGACTGTACGAGGGGTTTGTTACGAGGGTGTCACCGCCGCGAGAAGCCTGGCGCACGTTCAAGGACGGGGCGGATGCCGAGGCGATACGCGTCGCGCAGCTGATCGGCCGGCACCCCCGACAGCAGGAGGAACTGCAGCCCGCGGAACAGGGCGATGATCTGCGTGGCGGCGGCCCGCGCGTCGCCCCCGTCGAAGCCCTCGGCGCGCAGCACGGCATCCACCTCCTCCACCCATTCACGACCCACGCGCTCGATGAAATCGCCCCACTCGTCGGGGTCGCGCATGGCGATGCCGAACCGCTGGAAGAACAGCCGCACGTAGGGGCGGCTCTCGGGGTCGGCGAGGTCGTCCCACGCCGCGATCAGACGCTCTTCGAGGTCGCCCGCGTCGCGGAGTCGGTCGAACATGTCGCGCAGGCGCGGAAACCGGTCGAACGCCACGAGCGCGGCCTCCCCGATCAGCTCCTGCTTCGAGCCGAAGTAGTACAGCAGCATCCGGTTGTTCGAGCCGATGGCCCGCGCGATCGCGCTGAGGCTGAGGTCGATGACGCCGTCGCGCAGGATCAGGTTGACGACGAGACCCAGCAGCCGCTGGCGCTCCGGTGTGCCGTCCACGACGCTCATTGTATGGCGCGCGATCGGGCCGAGGACGTCGCGGAACTCAGCGGGCCGCCACCGCCGGCGCCAGCACGGGATGCGCCGCGCCGAGGCGGTCGTTGCCGGGAGTCTCCGTCAGGCGGGCACGCAGGGAGTTCCCCGGCGCGCCGTCCCGCAGCCGGCCGCGCTCACGCAGGAGAGGCATGACGAGACGACCGAAGTCCTCGAGGTCGTTCGGCTCGAACACCGGCTCGATGAGGAAGCCGTCCAGGTCGGTGGTCGCGATGAGCGCCTCGATCTGATCGGCGATCTGCACGGGGTCGCCTACGATCCGGAAGCCGCGGGTTCCCCGGCCCCGCAGCTGGTCCAGGATCTCGCGCACGGTCGGCGCGTCCTCGCCCAGGAACCGCTCGATGTTGCTCGTGCCCATCTGGCCGACCGGGCCGCTGGCATCCATGATCTGCTGCAGCGTCCGATCGGGATCCAGCGCCAGGAGGTCGATGCCGGTGTTGCCCGCGTACAGGGAGGCGACGATCTCGTCGGTCTGCATCGCGTCGAACTCCGCCTCGTACCGACGGGCGTCCGCCTCGCTCTCGCCCACGAACACCGTCAGGCCCGCCATGAGCTTCACACCCTGCGGGTCGCGGCCCGCCTCGCCCGCCAGCCGGCGGATGTCCGCCACCGCCGCGGCGGTGCGGGCGGGAGTCGTCGCCTGCACGAAGACGCATTCCGCGTTGCCCGCGGCGAACGCGCGGCCGGCCGGCGAGGTCCCCGCCTGGAAGAGCACCGGTGTGCGCTGCGGCGAGGGAGGCGCCCCGAAGTAGCCGCGGGAGCGGTAGTGCTCGCCCTCGAAGCTCACGCGGTGCACGCCGTCGCGCCGCGCGAAGACGCCGGATGCCGCATCGCCGACGAAGGCGTCGTCATCCCACGCCGTCTCCCAGAATCGCGACGCGAGCTCGACGTACTCGGCAGCCATCTCGTAGCGCGTGTCGTGAGGCACCATGCTCTCGTGCCCGAAGACGTCGGCCACGGCGTTCTGCGAGGCCCCCGTGACGATGTTCCACCCGATGCGCCCACGGGTGAGGTGGTCGAGCGTGGCGAAGCGGCGTGCGAGCTGCACGGGGTGGTCCACGCCCGTCGACTGCGTCACGACGAATCCCAGCCGGTCGGTGTGCTGGGCGAGGATCGGGATCAGGTAGTCGGGGTCGGCCCCGGGGAAGTTGATGCCCTTCTCCACCGCGACCCGCGGAAGGTCGCCGTCGATGAGCGGGTACCCGTACCCGCCCGCGAAGAAGAGGAAGTCGAATCCGGACTCCTCGAGGATCCGCGCCATCCGGATCCAGTACGCGGGGTCGAGATACGACAGGCCCTCGCTGCGCGGGTGCGCCCAGCTGTACGTGCCGCCCACCTGGGGACCCATGACCTCGAAGACACCGAAGTGGAGCGTCTTGCTCATGCCGCGAGCCACCCGTCGATCCGCGCCTTGGCCGCGGCCTTGACGTCCGCCGGCGCGAGCGTCGTCTCGATCGACGTCCACGCGCACGCAGCGAGCTGCTCGTCGCTCAGGCCGAGGCTGGTGCGGCACAGTTCGTACTCGGAGAGGATGTCGGGCCCGAACAGGATCGGGTCGTCGGCGTTGATCGAGCAGCGCACCCCGGCATCCAGCAGGCGGGTCAGAGGATGCTCCCCGATCTCGGCGACGACCTCCAGGAGGACGTTGGAGGTGGGGCACACGTCGAGCGGAATTCCGCGCTCGGCCAGCTCGGCGACGAGCTCGGGATCTTCGACCGAGCGCACGCCGTGAAGGATGCGGTCGGCGTGGAGCACGTCCAGCGCCTCCCGCACCGACTCCGGCCCGACGAGCTCCCCCGCGTGCGGCGTGGACTGCAGCCCCGCGGCGCGGGCGATCGCGAACGGCTCGCCGAAGTCGGCGCACGGGAATCCGCGCTCGTCCGCCGCGAGCCCGAGGGAGACGACCCCCTCGCCGGCGAAGCGCGCCGCCGAGCGGGCGACCTCGATGGCATTGTCGAGGCCGGCGGTGCGATCGATCGTGGGCATGAACCCGAAGGCCACGCCGTGCGCGGCGGAGGCGGCGCGGGCGAGGTCCAGCATCTCGGCGAGCGCCGCGTCGAGCGAGCCGTAGCGCTCGGCGTAGAACCGGGGACTGACCCCCAGCTCCAGGTACGCGACGCCCTCCTCGGCCTGGTCCTCGAAGATCTGATCCATCAGGATGCCGAGGTGGTCGTCGTGATCCATCGCCGCGAGGAGCCCCCGATAGGTCGCACTGAACGCGGTGAACCCCTGGAAGCCGTTCGTCGGCGCGGGCTCGATGCCGAGCCTCTCGGAGAGCGCGACCAGGGTGGCCGGGCGCATCGCGGCCTCCATGTGCAGGTGCAGGTGCCCCTTGGGAAGCGCCCGCAGATCGCGCGTCGTGGACGAGGAGGGAAGTGTGTCGCTGAGGGTCATCGGTGTCTTTCTGGCGCTCGGGGGTTGGCGGGGGGGGTGGGGCCGCAGGGATGGACTCCGGCCCCACCCGGATCACTTCTGCAGGCTGGCGTGCGCCGCCTCCAGGTAGCTGAGGTCGATGTAGTCCGCGGGATCCGGCAGATCGGTGTACCCGGCGGCTTCGAGACCGGGGTACATGACCTCCCGCATCAGCTCGGGGTCCATCCAGAACAGGGGGTCGCCGTACTCGCCGACGACGAGGGGCTGCTGCAGCTCGTTCTCCCGCGTCTGCTGCACGAGATCGAGGCCGAGGTCGGCGCCGAACTCGTCGACGGAGAGCTGAGCGCCCACCGCGAAGTCCTCGCCGTTCTCCTCCCACCCGCGGATCGACGCCCGCAGGAACGCCTCCATGAGATCGCCGTTCTCCTCGACGTAGGCCGAGTCGCCGTAGACGACGTTGCCGTAGAGGGGCATGCCGAGCTCGGCGTAGAGGGTGACGACGTAATCGTCGGGCGACATCCCGTACTGCTCCTCGAGCATGATCGGCTGGTTCGTCGCGTACGCCGTGTAGGCGACGCCCTGACCCTCCACGAGGGGGGCGATGTCGAATCCGACCGGGATGAAGTCGTAGTCGGGCTCGAGCCCCGCGAGCGCGAACGCCGCGTCGTAGTTGATCTGCGTGCCCTCCTGCCCGAGCACCGTCTTGCCGACGAGGTCCTCGGCGGAGTAGACCGGATCCCCGGCGAGGGAGACGAGCGCGCCGGGGCTCTCCTGGAACAGCGCGCCGAGCGCCGTCCAGTCGTTGCCGTCGGCGAAGGTCTGCAGCCACTGCTGCGTGCTGGGCACGATGCCGAGGTCGGCGTCACCGGCGGCGACCGTCGCCATCGTCGTCGGGGCGTTCGGACCGCCGCCGATCCACTCGATGTCCAGCCCCTCCTCGGCGTAGTACCCGTTGGCGTCGGCGATCCAGAATCCCGCCCACTCGACGTTCTTGATCCAGCCGAGCGAGACGCGGATGGTCGTGAGGTCCTCCGAGACCTCCGAGGAAGCCGAATCGCCCGCCGAGCCGGCGCAGCCGGCCAGAGCGAGGGAGGTGACGAGGGCGAGGGACGACGCGGCGACGAGCCGGGAGCGGCGTCGGGAGCTGATGGGGGGCACGGGACTCCTTGGTGTGGTGGGTGGAGCGGGCGAGATGGAGCGGCGGATCAGGTGACGCGAGCGTCGACACGGCGCTCCAGTGCGCGCGCTCCGACGAAGACGAGGACGGAGGCCACGGTCGCGACGAGGGCGGTGCCCCACGCGCGTTCCATGTCCATGTAGCTGCGGGATTCCGAGAAGAGCGCACCGAGACCATTGGTGCCCATGAGGAACTCCGCGAGCATGGCCGCGAGCACCGCGCTGGGAGCGGTGATGCGCACCGAGATCATGAGGTTGGGCAGAGCGTGCAGGACGCCCAGGCGCGTGAGCACCTGCGCCTTGCCGGCTCCCATGACCCGGAAGAGGTCGCGACCGCTGTCGGGGATCGAGGCCAGGCCGGAGAGCGTGAAGACGAAGGCGGGGAAGAAGCAGATGAGGGCGGTGGAGGTGATCACCGCGGCATCTCCGTACCCCACGATCCGCGCGATGATCGGGATCATCGCCGTGATCGGGACCGAACGGATGACGAGGGCAGCGGGCGTCACGACGCCCGACAGCGCCGCCGACCACCAGACCGCGATGCCGGCGACGAAGCCGATCGCCGTGCCGCCGACGAGACCCCCGAGCGACACGCCGAGCGTGTACAGCACGGAGGGCACGTAGTCGCCGAACCCGGCAGCGACATCGGCGATGACGAACCACGGCCGGGGCGCCACCGTCGAGGTGTACCCGTTGAGCACGATCCACAGGTCCCAGGCCACGATGATGAGGGCGATCGGCCAGAGGTGCACGAGGCCCATGGCGAGGGTGCGGAGCCTGCTCATGCGAACCTCCGGAGGGCGAGTCGTTGGAGCTGGACGAAGACGAGGTACGCCGCGAGCGACATGATCGTCGCGGCGAGAGCGGCCGCCCACAGCAGGGCCATCTGGTAGTTCTGCATGGCGCTGACCAGGACCAGCCCCAGCCCCATCGGAGCCCCGAACCATTCGCCGATCGTCGCCCCGAGCACGGCCGCGGGAGCGCTGAGCGTCAACCCGTCGAAGAAGGCCGGCACCGCGCGAGGGAGCTGGAGCCGTGTCAGGCGCCGCATCCGCCCCGAACCGAGGACGGTGAAGACGTCCTCGTGCGCCGTGCTGGTGTGCGCGAAGCCCGACGTCATCGTGACGAACATGACGAAGCCGACGCTGAGCGCGGCGATGACCATCGGGGTGTCCTCACGTCCCACGGTCGTGATGAGGAGGGGCGCGAGAGCGATCGTCGGAACGGCGTGGAGGATCGCCGCGAACCGATCGAAGCCCGGCCGCAGCAGGGGGATCACGAGGGCCAGAGCCGCCCCGAGCACCGCGACCACGACTCCGAGGGCGAACCCCTCCGCCGCGGCGGCCAGCGTGACGAGGCTGTTGCGCCAGACGAGGCTGGCCCCGGCCGGAGTCGCGACGTACTGCGCGACGTCGGTCAGAGGCGGCCATGCCCTGCCTGCGAGCTCGAACTGCCCGATCAGCTCGGCGGCGAGGATCAGCAGCACGCTGCCGACCACCCCGTACACGACCTTCATCGAGGCGCGGGCGGTCGGCCTCACGCCGCGGCGCCCTCGGCGTGATCCAGCAGAGAGGTGAGCTCGTCCACGAGCGCGTGGAACTCGGGCGAGCGGGTCGTCTCGGCATCGCGCGGACGCGGGAAGTCCACCTTCTTGACCTCCCGCACGTGGCCGGGACGGCCCGTCATGACGATGATCCGATCGGCGAGGATGAGCGCCTCGTCGACATCGTGCGTCACGAGGATCGTGGTGATCTTCTCCTCGCCCCAGATGCGGGCCAGCTCGGCGTTCATGCGACGCCTCGTCACCGCATCGAGCGCGCCGAAGGGCTCATCCAGCAGCAGCAGATCGGGGCTGAGTGCGAGGGCGCGGGCGATGGACACGCGCTGCCGCATGCCCCCCGAGAGCTGCTTGGGCCGTGCCTTCTCGAACCCGGAGAGGCCGACGAGCTCGATCAGCCCGTCCACTCGCTCGTCGTCGACCCGGCGGCCGGCGACCTTGAACGGCAGCGCGATGTTCTGCCGGACCGACGCCCACGGGAGCAGCGCGTGCTCCTGGAAAGCCACGCCCAGACGGTGCTGGCGGGCGAGCTGACGCGGGTCGGCACCGAAGACGTCGACGCTCCCGCTGGTCGCCTCATCCAGCCCCGCGGCGAGCCGGAGGACGGTGGACTTCCCGCACCCGGACGGCCCGATGATCGCGACGAACTCGCCCTCTGCGATCTCGATGTCGACGTTCGCGAGCGCCTGCAGGGTCTTGCCGCGCCCGAGCGCGAAGGACTTGTCGGCTCCTCGGATGGCGACGGCCGGACGGGGCTCCGCATCGTCCGGGGCCGGGATCCCGCTTCGCGCCGGCAGAGCGGTGGGTGCGGTGAGAGTTGCAGCAGACGCCATCGGAGGGCTCCGTTCGGTCGGGCGTTCCTGATCGAGGCACCCGAAGCGCTTGCTGCTCCGCCCGAGTGAATTGGTTAGTTCAACCGTAGGAATCTCCTGTTTCGGTCGCGTGACGCGATCGTGCGCACCTTGTTACGTTCTGAGCCCCCCGCACGGCGCGGCAGGATGGAGCAATGGCAAGAGCTGACTTCTCCCGGATCACCGAGGCCGACCTGCGCGAGGCGGGGAGCCTGAAGTGGACGATGTTCCCCGACACCATCGGCGCGTTCGTCGCGGAGATGGACTTCGGCGTCGCACCCGCCGTCGCCGACGCCCTTAAGGAGGCCGTCGACCGCGGCGAGACCGGCTACCTCACGCCGAAGCGGGGAGCGCAGCTGGCGACCGCGGCATCCCGGTGGTACTCGACGTCGTACGGATGGGATGTACCGCCGGAGCGCGTCCACCACGTCCCTGACGTCATCGCCGCGTTCGAGCTGGCCATCGAGAAGTTCACTCCGGCGGGGTCGCCCGTCATCGTTCCGACGCCCGCCTACATGCCCTTCCTCTTCGTGCCCCAGCTGCGGGGCCGTGAGGTCATCCAGATCCCCGGCGTACTGGTCGACGGCCGCATGGGGATGGATCTCGACGCGATCGGCCGCGCGTTCGACGACGGCGCCGGCATGCTCGTCCTGTGCAACCCGCACAACCCCCTCGGCACGGTGTTCACCCGCGCCGAGCTCGAGGCCGTCGCGGCGCTGGTGGAGGTGAAGGGCGGACGGGTGTTCTCCGACGAGATCCACGCACCGCTCGTCTACGCTCCGGCGCGCCACATCCCCTACGCCTCGGTGTCGCCGGCGGCGGCGGGCCACACGATCACGGCGGCATCGGCATCCAAGGCCTGGAACCTCGCCGGACTCAAGTGCGCACAGCTCATCCTCTCCAACGACGAGGATGCCGCGGCGTGGGAGAAGCTCGGGATGCGGGCCGGCGTCGGCACCTCGACCCTCGGGGTGATCGCGAACATCGCCGCCTACGAGCACGGCCGGGGATGGCTGGAGGAGGTCACCGCCTATCTGGACGAGAACCGCCGGACACTCGTGGCCGACCTCGCCGCGGCGGCGCCCCTCGCCCGCGTGACGGTTCCCGAGGGCACGTACATCGCCCTCATCGACTTCCGCGCCTATCGGCTCGAGGGAGATCTCGGCGCGTGGTTCCGGGAGCACGCGAGGGTGGCGATGACCGACGGGGCCGCCTGCGGCGAAGCGGCAGTCGGTCACTGCCGCTTCGTGTTCGCGATGCCGCGCCCGCTCCTGCGCGAGGCCGTCGCCCGCATCGGCGCCGCCCTCGAAGCCCTGTCGTCGAGGCCGATCCCCGCGGCCGAGGGATGAGAAGCATCTCATTTCCACGTAGAGGTCATGCGGCCGCGGATTGACCGAAATCCGCGGATTGGGAGAGACTTGCGCTGCGCACCCGAGCGCATGAAGCCCTATCGGATGAGAACGGGCTCATCTTTCAGGAGGCCGATGACCACGCCGTCGAAGTCGCCCCCCATCCCCCACGATGACGACGCCGCGGGAGGAGCCGTTCCCGCGCTCGCACCGTCCTCTCCCCGGCCCGGGGCGGCCCTCGCCCTCTACTACGGCACCGATCCCCACCGCCTGAGGGCCTCGCTCGCACGCAGCGTCCCCACCGACGCTCTGGGCCGGTCGACACGCCACGTCCTCCTGGCCCTCACCGGGGTCCCCGATCCCGGTGACACCGACGGCATCCTCCCGAGGGACGAGAAGATCGCCTGCGCCGTA
This sequence comes from Microbacterium sp. NPDC078428, assembly GCF_044542535.1. Lineage (NCBI taxonomy): Bacteria > Bacillati > Actinomycetota > Actinomycetes > Micrococcales > Microbacteriaceae > Microbacterium > Microbacterium sp. NPDC078428. The sequence goes on along the minus strand of NZ_JBITUP010000008.1, from coordinate 53,816 downwards.
CGCGAGCGCGCCCGCGGCAGGCCCGGGAAAGCGCTCGAGATCCTCCGCGAACACGTCGCGGTGCAGCGCGCCTCCGCCACCGTCGACGACTCGGACGGGTGGCATCCCTTCCTCGCCCTGCTCCGCGGCAGCACGGCTATGTTCGCCGGCGACCTCGTCGATGCACAGGCCCATCTCACTCGCGCACGCATGTGGCACGTCGCGCCGGAGCTGCGCATCATCCACCGGCACGCCCACGCCCTCTCCGCCCTGCTGCACGCCGTGGTCGGCAACCGCGCGGTGGCGCTCGGCGAACTGAAGTCGCTCGATCAGGTCCCCGTCACCGGGTCCTGGGTCGAGGCGGAGATCGCCGCGGCGAAGTCCCTGTGCCTCTCCGCGCTCGAGGCCGGCGACATCGACCGCCGCACCTCCCCGTCGATGCCCCTGTCGGATCTCCGGGAGCTCTGGCCCTTCGCCGCCGTCGTCTACACGCAGCCGCATCTGGAGCAGGGACACTTCGTGGATGTCGAGGCGACGCTCGAGAGCATCGAACGGGCCGGCTGGCCCGGAGTGGACACCAGCGACGGGCTCCCGGGGTCGGTGGTGCCGCTCCTGAGAGCCGGCATCGCCCGCGCGCGAGGAGACCTGCTCGGCGCCGCGCGGGCTCTCGGCCGCGCGGATCCGCGCTGCTGGGAAACCCGGTCGGCGCGGACCCTGCTGCTCCTCGATACCGGCGAGCTCGGCCGCGCACGAGACTCCGCCGAGGAACTCCTCCGACGCGCGACCGGGATGCGGCGTATGCGCCTCACCGCCCTCGGCATCCTCGCGGCGTGCGCGCTCCGCACGAAGGACTCGGACGCGGCCGACCACCATCTCGGGGCGCTCTGTTCGCAGTCCATGCCCCTCAGCCCCAGCGAGTGCGGCCTCCTGCCCGCCGACGTCGCGGCGGCGCTGGATGACCGGGCGTCGTCGCCCACAGTCGAGTCGCCGGGCGAATCGAACCCGGGCGCCGTCACTCCCGGGGAGCGTGCGCTTCTCACGCTGCTCGAGACCGGGGCCACCCGCGCCGAGATCGCTGCGGCTCTCTTCGTCTCGGTGAACACCGTCAAGACCAGGCTCCGCCTGCTCTACCGCAAGCTCGGCGCGTCCTCCGCGGCCGAGGCCCTTGCCCATGCACACCGCCGCGGCGACCTCTGAGCGGATCGGGCCCGCTCACCGGGGTGAAGGTCGGGTGAGGCGGCGGTTTTTCGTCGGCTGCGCCGGCCGCTCCGTCTACCGTGGGGGGGTGCGAGGTCTATCGCCCGCCACCGTCGTCCCCAGCGACGGGTGCCGACGCAGTCCCCAATGCCCGGTGCACGGCGGGTCCTCGCGCTCGGGCCCCCTCGAGACGCTCGTTCCCCAAGAGCGCGTCTCGAGGGGGCCACCTCGAGCAGCCACGGACCCGAACCGCTTCCCCACTGGGGTCGAGGAGTACCGGTGATCACCCGAGGTCATTCGCTCAGCTGGCTGGAGCTCTTCGAGGACGCTGTGCTGTCACAGGCAGACCTCCTCGGAGAGCTCGACGCGCGCAACGACGACGGCGATTTCGCAGAGAACGTCCGACAGGGGCTCGTCTTCACGCGCGAATACCTGGCGCTCCTACCCGCAGACGGAGCGCGCGCACCGTTCCTCGCCCTCGGCCGCGGCTTCCTCGAGGTGGGCAGCATGGGCGGCGCGCTTCTGGGAATGGTCTTCCACGCGATCTCGCGGGGCTGCCGCGGAGACGACGACCTCACTCTCTCCCAGCTGGCGGCCGCGGTGCGGACGGCGAGTGCGACGGTCGCCCGGCGCACGGGCGCTACGCTCGGCCAGAAGACGCTCCTGGACGCGCTCCTCCCGGCCGACTGGGCGCTCGCGTCGGCCGTCTGCGCGGGCGCCGACGGCGCCACCGCGCTCGATCAGGCGGCCGCCGCGGCCGAGTCCGGCGCACGGGCCACCGGAGCGATGCCCAACGTCTACGGCGCATCGGCCCGCAGGGGAGTGCCGGATGGCGGCGGGGCCTCCGACCCGGGCGCCGTGACGGTGGCGCTGTTCTTCGCAGCGGGGGCGCACGCGCTCGGCCGGAGGCAGGGCGCTCCGGTCTGACCCGACCACAGGCGCGAGAACTCACGACGCCGAAACGTCAGGACCTTTCGTCGGCGCCTCGTCCGAAGCCGTCTCGCGGGCGCGACGGCTCATATCATCTGATCCCGCGGGGGTGGGGGCTGCCGGCCCGATACCACCCGAATCGACAGCCCCCGCACGTGACCGGCACGAGTCGAAGCCTGCTCCCCCAAGAGCCTCGGCCTTTCGTGATGTCAGTCCAATTCAAGCGGATATGACGCCGCGATCGCACCACCCGCCGTGAACGGATCAGCCGAGCTGCTTCTGCGCCCGCTTGACGGCGCGCCGGAACTTCTTGCTCGCACGCTTGCGGATCTTCTTCACCGTGCGGTCGTTCCACACCGACCCGGCGGCGTCGCGGACGGCGTCGTACTGCGCCCGTCCCTGACGGGAACCGGCGAGGAACGCGGCGATCACGATGACCGTGAGCGCGGCGAGGATGAATGCCTTCTTCATGACGGAGTGTCCTTCCTGAGGCGGTCCGACCACGCTAGGTGGCGGGCGCCCGGCGCCGCCGGGGCTGGCGGATGCCACCCGGATGCGCTACACCGCGCAGCGGGTGCGGCTCACCCCAGGCCGCTCAGCCGGTGGAAGCGCTGCTGCTGATAGACGAGGGGATGGGCGTCGTGATCCACGCTCAGGCCATGCACCTGCATCACGACGATGCGGTGGTCGCCCGCCGGGGTGGTCGAGAGCACCTCGCAGTCGAGCCACATCGTGGAGCCGTCGACGAAGAGAGCCCCGGCATCCGTCGCCGTCGTGGACAGCCCGGCGAACCGGTCGCGGCTGCGGGAGGCGAGCTGGAGGCAGGCGTCGGCGTGATCGCCGCCGAGGATCGACACCCCCAGCCGGCCCGCGCCCTCGAGCACGGGCCAGGTGGTGGAGGCGTTCTGCACCGAGAACATGACCATCGCGGGGCTGTAGGACACGCCCACCGAGAAGGACGACGCGACCATGCCGACCGGGGACCCGTCGACCACGGCGCAGATCGCCGCGACGCCGGAGGGGAACCGTCCGAACGCCCCCCGCACATGCGCGGGCTCGTCGCTTACGGCTGTCAGGGATCGAGACGGCGGCGCGGTCTGCGCGGGGTGCTCGACGAGATCGGAAACGAAGCTCATGGGCAGACTCCTTCGACGGATGGCGCACGGGGCGACCAGGCGATCCGGTGGGGATCGCACCGACGGAGGACAGCCGAGCCGCATCTGCCGGTACGCACCGGTGGGAAAGATGCCCCCGAGGTCTTGTGTCTCGGATGGGTCCGCAGCGGCTCACGCTGCCCCGCCAGTATGTCCGCGAGCGATTACGCCACCGTGACCCCGAGGTAACGGGAGTGTTGCGCGGTCACCGCGCCTCGTCGAGCACCGTCTTCATCTCAGGCAACCCGAACTGGTCGGCGATCTGCGCGGCCGTCGGCACGCTGAGATCCGGATCGCCTCCAGCTCCGAGCAGGGCGCGCAGCGTATCGACATCGCGGCGGAACACGGCGCACGCGATCGCCGTCTGACCCGCCTGGTTGACCGCGTTCACATCCGCTCCGCGCCGGAGGAGATCGGCGACCGTCTCGCTGTGCTCGGCGTACGTGGCGACGATGAGCAGCGTGTCCCCCCGCGCGTTGCGCGTGTTCACAGGCACACCGGTGTCGATCATCTCGGCCAGCGGGCCGGTACGTCCTTCGCGCGCGAGTGCGAACGTGCCGTCGATGACCTCAGCGCTCAGGTGCGCCCCGGGGTTGCCGTCGCTCATCGTGCCATTCTGGCGCCCCGCCGCGTGCGGCGCATCCCAGCGCCCCGATCGCCGACCGCGTTGTGCGCATAGGGCCCGCGGAGTATCGTCCCCGGCATCCACGATGATGTGGATGAAATCTGGGGTTGGGGAACACCATGGTCGGATTCACGGTGCATGCGGAGCGCGCGCGGGGCAGCGCGCCAGAGGCGACACGACGCTCGGCGCCGCCGTTCGAGCCCTCGCGACGGCCGTTCGTGCCGCGGATGCTGTGGGGGACGGGGCAGGAACGCTGCGCCGAATGCGGCAGCACGCTCAGCCCGGGGGCGGCCTACCGCCTGTCCGCCAGGGCGGTCTACTGTTCGCCCGAGCACGCGGAGCAGGATCTGCGAAGCTGAACTCGCCCTCCCGGCGGTCATTCCGCAGTACGCACGCGTTCAGCGTCTCTTCACGCAAATGAAACATCCGGGGTTGGCATATCCTGCGATCTTCCTGAATACTGGAACGCGGAGGGGGCTGACCCGCTGGGGGTCTTGGCCGGCTGGGCTTCATGTTTCCCCGAGACCGTCGAAGTGGGGGCTTCGTGGTCTCAGTGCATACATCACGCTGACCACATACGCAGACCAAGGGAATTCACAACATGAAGCTCACGATGAAGAAGGCAGCCGCCGCATTCGCCCTGGCCGGTGCCCTCGCGCTGGGCGCTCCTGCTGCTGCCAGCGCCTACGTCCCGAGCGGCAGCATCAGCGGCCCGTCGACCGTCGCACCCGGCGGTACCGGCACCTTCAGCTTCGCCGCCGGCGTCTTCGACGCGGGCGCCACCGTCACCTTCACGATCACGGGTGAAGGCGCGAGCGGGGTTACCCTCGCGTCGATCGTCAAGACCGCGATCGAGACGAAGAGCTACACGAAGCCCGCCAACGCGGACGGGTCCGCGTCGGTGCAGGTGACCCTGCACCCGCAGGCGACGGGCACCTACACGCTCACGGCGACCGACGGCAACGTCTCCACGCCGAACATCACGATCACCGCCGCGGCCGCGGCCGGCGGCTCGGGCGGCGACGCCCTGCCCGACACCGGCACCGACAGCGCGCTCATGCTCGGCCTCTGGGTCGGCGGCGGTGCCCTGCTGCTCGCCGGTGGCGCGATCGTCGTCGCCACGACCGTCCGCCGTCAGCGCCAGCACGCGGCCTGACACCGGCTCCACGAAGGCCCCGCACCGCTACGGCGTGGGGGGCCTTCGTCGTGCGCGGCGGGCACCGCCACCGGGATAGGATTCCGGCAACCCGGCGACGACGCCTCCCACGACCCGCGGAGGGCGAATGCACACACCGTACGAGCAGCCGCGACGTCCTGCGTCACAGGTCTCCCGCGGACTCGCGGTGGGCACGCTCGTCGTCTATGTCGCGACCCTCGGTCTCATCGCCCTGTGGCCGACCCACATCGACGCACCGTTCTCCCCGCACATCGCATGGCTCCTCGAACGCGTGCCCCTCCTGACATACAACCGTCTCGAGTTCGCCGCGAACATTCTCCTGTTCGTGCCGTTAGGCTTCCTGCTCGCGGTGCTGGTGGCACCCCGCTGGCGATGGACGATCCCGCTCGCCGCCCTCGCGGTGTCGGCCCTCATCGAGGGGTGGCAGGCGCTTGGGCCCGGCCGCACGTCGACGCTGCTGGATGTCGCGGCGAATGCCGCCGGGGGCGTGCTGGGGCTCGTGATCGCCCTGATCGCCCTTCCCCGTCGCCGATGATCCTCAGACGCCGGATGCCGCGACCGTCGAGGTCAGGGGCACCGCTCCCGGGCTGGCCGTGACGAGGATCGGCTTGTGATCGGACAGCCCCTGTGGGAGCGTGCGGACGCCCTCGATGTCGAACCCGACCGAGGTCGCGAAGTCGTAGTGACCGCGGAAGAACCGGTAACGGGTGTAGGTGCGGGCGTCGCTGAGGTTCAGTTCGTACCCCTGCTCCCTCACCTTCTGCCCGAGGTTCTCCTTGAAGACCGGGTAGTTGTAGTCGCCGACCATGAGGGCCGGTAGCCCGGGGCCCATCTTCTCGAGCTCGACGAGCGCCGTACGGATCTGGTGCCGGCGAAGCGAGTTGAGTGCCGTGAGAGGCGCCGCGTGGAAGGAGGCGACGATGATCTCGCGGCCCGCGTCGATATCCAGCAGGCGCACTCCCAGCACGCGTTCCTCGGCCGGCTTGAGCACGCGATCGTGCAGGGACTTCTTCACCGCCAGCGCGCGCACATCCAGCGCCCGGAACCCGTTCGCGCGGTAGTACACGGCGAGCCCCAGCCGGTTGCGCGCCGTGGCCTCCGCGAGACGGAGCCCGTGGATCTCGTGCGGGATGCCTGTCGAGTCGCACTCCTGCAGACACAGCACGTCCGGATCGTGCCGGTCGGCGAGCGACGCCAGCTCGCGGGCGGCCCGGTGCTTGCGAAGGTTGTACGAGATGACTCTCATGGCATATCGAGCGTACGCCCACGTCGTTACGGCGAGGTGTCTCGGCCGCGTCCGGTCGCCCTTTCACCGCCGCCTCCCAGGCCGCGGCTTCCTGGGGTGCGGCAAGAAGCCTGTCTGCCGGACGAGGCTCGAGCGGCGTAGCATCACTATCGAGAGAGTTATCCTCGGCGACCACTATCCCCCCTGTGCCGCCGAACGCACTTTCGATTGCCCTCTACGGACACCCGCGTATTCCCCCCGACGCACCGTAGGGGGCGTTCTTCATTCCGCATGTTCGCCCGGAACCGCGTGTCGCTGCCCGCCTACTCGACATATAGCGCCGTTTCTCCCTAAAATGCTGACGGGGAGAGAATTCTCCGGTTGGCGCTGTCCCCAGCAGCGTGCGCGACACGGTCCCCAACGCGTCGCCCGCAACCGACTCTCCCGCAGTGGCCCCCTCGAGATGCCCGTTCCCCAAGAGTGCACCCCGAGGGGGCCACCTTCGTCAGCGCAGGGCGCTCGCGCGCGTCGACGCCGGCCATTCGAACAGCCACCCGACCAGAGGCGCCCGCGTGCGCAGCATGGCGAAGAGCGTCCCGACCACCATCGCGGCGCCGACTCCGATCATCCAGACCGCCCACGCCGCCCTCCACCCCGCCGCCGCGATGAGGAGCGAGTCGAGCATCCAGATGAGCGTGTAGTGGGTCACGTAGAACACGATCGAATTCCGCCCCACGTACTCGACCGGCATCGGCGCTCGGCCGAGCGCCTTCCCCGGCAGTACCGTCGCCACAGCGACGATGAGGCCCACCACCCCCCACGCGTAGGCCGGTTCGTAGCGCACCTGAACGCCGGCGACGCTCATCGCCGATACGGCGACAGCGGCCGCCAGACCGGCACCGATGGCGAGCCTGCGGATCGGCGCCGACCATCGCACCGGTCCCCTCCTCGACCACGCCCACCCGAGCAGGAAGAAGGCGAGGAGGAACAAGAAGCGCGACATCCGGTAGTCCTCGGGCGCGAAGCCCGAGGCGAGCATGGCCACAAGAGCCGGCCACAGGGGCGGGACTCCCGCGCGTGCCAGCAACCACGCGAGCGCGTAGTACGCCAGCAGGAACCACAGATACCAGAGGTAGGTGGGCGGGAAGAGGAGAATGTTGGGCACGAGCGAGAGCGTGAATGTCCCCGTGACGACGAGGAAGATGACCGACCACAGCAGGTAGGGCCAGCCGATCGCACGAAGCTTCCCCATGGCGTAGGCGCGGGTCGGCTTGGACAGCGCTCGCGGGACCAGGATGCCGGAGAGGAACATCAGTAGCGGCATCCGGAACGGCGAGACGATGTCGTCGAATGCGCTCAGCGCAGGTGGCACCGTGAGCCCGAAGTCCGCCACCCACGTCATGGAATGGTGCATCACGACGAGGAGGATGGCGACCCCCCGGGCCTGATCCATCCACCGCAAACGCTCCCCCAGCTCCCCCATGCCCCCACCCTACGGACAACCCTCGCGTTACGGAAGGTTTGACCCTCCCGTGAGGTGAGGGTGACAGGGATTCACCCCAGTTCGCGCCGTGCGCGCGTCTGGGTCGCGCGTTCCGCGAGGAGATCCGATGCGGGGTAGCCCACCTCGGCCAGGGTGAGTCCCCGGGCGGCGAGCACCGGAAAGGCGCTCGATCGAGTCCCCTCGTCGCGGAGGCGCGCGGCATCCTCGACGTCCAGGCGCCCCTCTCCGATCGCCGCGCACACGCCGACGAGGGCGCGCACCATGCTGTGGCAGAAGGCGTCGGCCCGCACCTCGGCCTCGAGCACGCCGTCGGGCAGTCTCCGCCAGGTGTAGTCCAGCAGTGTCCGGATCGTCGTGGCCCCCTCTCGGGGGCGGCAGTAGGCCGCGAAGTCATGAAGCCCTCGAAGGCTGGATGCCGCGGCATCCATCGCAGCCGCGTCGAGCGACGCCCGCACCGAGGTGGTGTCATGACGGCGGAGCGGATCGTAGCCGGAGGCCGCATCGGCGATGCGGTAGACGTAGCGCCTCCAGACGGGCGAGAAGCGGGCGTCGAACCCCTCGGGGGCCGCGGTCGCGGCACGCACCGTCACGTCGGAGTACGCCCCGAGCACCCCCCGGAGGCGATGCGCGAGCTGATCGAGCGGGGGACGCGTGTCACGAGGGCGGTGGAGTCGCTCGATGTCATCGGGGGCGACATCGACGTGCGCGACCTGCCCTGTGGCATGCACGCCGGCATCCGTGCGTCCGGCAACGACCAGGCGCGGCGCGGCCGGGCTGCGCAGCACCCGCTGCAGCGCGGTCTCGAGCGCTCCCTGCACCGTCCGCAGGCCGGGCTGGCGCGCCCACCCGGCGAAGTGCGTGCCGTCGTAGGCGATGTCGAGGCGGATCCGCACGCCGCCAGCCTACTTGCGCTTGCCCGACCCGCCGCATGCTTCCGCCCGGCGGGTATCCCCCGGTGTCGGCAAGGACGACGAGGCCCATCACGCGTGCGGCCGCGTCCTCATTCCGGCGATCGATGCGGTGGGGAGGGCGCTGCGGATCGTCGGCCCCTGACTTGTGTCCTGTCCGCACGTGAGGCAGGGTGAGAGATGCCGTGCGCGGGCGCGTGACACGGCAGGGGCTGGGGGGACGCATGGTGGGGCATGCTTGCGCGAGCGCGGGTGGGGACCGATGAGGTTCCGCCGTCTGCTGTACCTCGCGACGTTCCTGATGGTGCCGGCGCTCAGCGCCGTCACGCCCCTCATCGCCATCCCGGCGATCACGAGCACTGCGGGCGCGCGCGGGTGGGAGGCCTACGCGCTCGGCCTATCGATCGGATCCGCGGCCTGCGTCATCATCGAGCTGGGCTGGCCGCTGACCGGACCCCAGCGGGTCGCCGCGGAGCCGCCGGGACGGCGCTGGGCGACCCTGGTCTCGTCGGTGCGCACTCGACTGCTGGCCCTGCTGGTGCTCGCTCCGCTGGCCGTGCTCGTGGCGATCGCGCTCACCCGGATCACCGGCGCGTCCTACACGATCACGGCGGCCCTCATGGCGGCGGCGAGCGCCGCGACGGGCCTGTCGGGCAACTGGTACTTCACCGGCGTCGGGCGCCCGCTGCGCATCCTCACCTCCGACGCGCTTCCGCGTGCGCTCCTCGTCGTCGCAGGATCGATCGCGGTCGTGAACGGGGCGCCGCTGCAGACGATCCCCGCGGCGTTCCTCATCGCCGTCCTCTTCAGCCCCATCGCGAGCCTCCTGCTGGCGCGTCACGAACGGGAAGGGCCGACGCGTTTCCGCCTGCGCGACGATATCGCCACGATACGAGGTCAGCTGACCGCGATGAGCGGGCGGTCGATCGCCGCGCTGTACGCCGCGCTGCCCATCACGCTCGTGGGGATCTTCGCCCCCTCCGCGCTTGCCGCGTTCGCCGCTGTGGAGCGGCTCATGCGGATGTCGCTGACGATTCTGCAGGCCGTTCCCAACGCCCTGCAGAACTGGCTCGGCCAGGCGCGCGACCCCGCCGAGATCCGCCATCACGTGCTCACCGTGATCAAGCTGAACTCGGCGCTGGGCCTCGTGTGCGGCGTCGGCTTCGCGGTGCTCGCCCCATGGATCAGCTCGATCCTGTTCACGGGCACGGTGGCGGTCGATCCGCTGCTCGCCGCGGCGTCCGGCACCGTCCTCGCCCTGGTCTGTCTGACCCGCGCCACGGGTCCCCTCGGCCTCATCCGATACCGGAAGATCCACGCGGTGACGGTCTCCGCCGCGGCCGCCGCCGCCGTGGGCGTGCCCGCCATCTGCGTCCTCGCGGTGTTCTACGGAGCCGTGGGGGCGGCCCTCGGCGGGGTCCTCGCCGAGGCGACGGCGGCGGCGGTGCAGATCGTGGTGCTCGCGCGCGTCATGCGGCGACGCACCTGAGCGCGCCGGTCCGGCTCATGGCTGCGAGTCGGCGTTGCCGGCGGCGTCGGCAGCGTCGCGGCGAGCGGGCGCGGGGTCGGCGACGCTCGCTCGCCAGCTTCCCATGACCTGCGCATGCTCGTCGCCGCGCCGGACGACACGGCCGATGACGAGCGCGACTCCCACGCCCACGACCAGCCAGACGACGAGCACGAGAGCGACAACGACCAGGAGTTCCACGCGTACCCGCCCTCGAGACCCTCGCGGATCCGAGCGGACCAGCGCCGTCATCCTATCGGCCGAACCCGTTCACGGTGGTGAACCCGCGCCCAACCCTCTAGCATGGGAAGAGTTGGCCGCCTGGGGAGGGGGCCGCGTCGGGGAGTATCGAGACACGTCTGGGGGCGTTCGATGGCATACGGGGGCAACTGGGAAGGCGGACGCGTCGTCGTCCGTTCGGAGACGGTGGATTCCGAGCCCGCCCGCACCCAGAATGCGGGCCCGGCCGAACCGGTGGTCGCGCCCGCCGGCGGCGGGGGACGTCGCATCAACCGGCGCGACGCGCTGCGTCTCGGACTGTTCGGACTCGGCGGCGTGATCATCGGAGGGCTCGGCGGATTCGCCCTCGGCCGCTCGACGGCTCCGTCGGCGACCGCACCGCACCCCGTGAGCGGTGCGCCGGAGCGCGCCGGGCTGGCATCCGCCGCCTTCCCGATCACGATCGGCGCCGACGCGCGCTCGCTCGTGGACAGCGAAGGCCGCCACTTCCTCTACCTCGCCGACACCCCCTGGAACGCCATCAGCCGGATGACGCGCGAGTCGTTCACCACGCTCGCCACCGCGCGCAGTGAAGGCGGATTCACCGCCCTGCAGATGTCGGTGCTCGACTTCGACCCCCGGGCGCAGAACGCCTACGGCGAGCGCCCCTTCGCCGAGCGCGGCGACCTTGCGGAGCCGCTGAGGGGCGAAGCCGACTATTGGACGCACGTCGAGTGGTGCGTCGACGAGTGCGCCCGCCTGGGACTGGTGGCCTGTCTTGTCCCGAGCTGGTACGGCGGATGGGGCGATGCGTGGCGGGGGTACGTCACCGAGGACAACGCCGCCGCCTACGGCACCTTCCTGGCGGACCTCCTGGGTGACCGCCCCAACGTGTGGTGGCTGCTCGGCGGCGACAACGATCCCACCGACGAGGGCGAGGCCACGTCGGGCGTCCCCGGCGGCCTCTCGCGCGGTCCGGTGGTCGCGGCGACCATCCAGATGGGCCGAGCGCTCTACGAGGGACAGTCCGTTCCTCAGCTGATGTCCTATCACACGGCCCGCGAGATGACCGTCGAGGAGCACTTCGGCGACGAGGCGTGGTATCAGCTGTCGGCGGCGTACAGCGGCGCCGACCCCGCACCGTTCGTCCGCGCGGAGTTCGACCGCAGCACCGTGCGCCCCGTCATCCTGTGGGAGTCCTACTACGACGGCCGTGACAGGGAACCCCTCCTCGACCGCCGGGAGGTACGCGCTCAGGCCTACCACGCCTTCCTGTCCGGCGCCGCGGGCGCCGCATACGGCCACGAGGACGTCTGGCCGGTGACCGAGGAGTGGCCGGCGGCGCTGGCGGCCGGCTCCGCCGAGGACGTCCGCGTCCTCAGCACGCTGCTCGCCGCTTTCGTGCCCGGCGTGCTCGAGCCGCTCGGAGCCGAGTCGGGCCTGCTTCCCGACGGTCACGGCACGCCCGGCACCGCTTCGGCCGTGGCCGTGGCCGCACTGCCCGACGGGGCGGGCGCCATGGCCTACTTCGGCGAGCCGCGCTCGACCATCACGATCGACACCACCGCTCTCGATGCCGACGCCACCTTCGCCATCCGCTGGTTCGATCCGGCGACGGGAGAAGAGTTCTTCGTCGCAGACGACCGCGCGGGCGAGCACGTCGTCGTGAGTTGGCCCTCGACCTGGAGCGACGCGGTTCTGCTCGTGCGGCGCTGACCTGGGCGGCCGGGGCGCCGCCGGCGACGCGGGGAGGGGGGATGCGCCGCCGGCGACGGTTCTAGGAGACGAGCGCGTCGCTACGACGCCCCGCCATCGCCTCGTACAACGCGATGGACGTCTCGCCCAACCGCGCGTCGGAGAGTCTTTCGCGCTGCACCTCGATCGCCCGCTCCGCCATCCGAGCACGCTCGGCGCGATCACTCACGAGGCGGGCGACGGCGTCGGTGAGCGCGGCGGTGTCGTCACACAGCACTCCGGTCTCGCCGGGGATGACGACGTCGCGGTTGCCGACGATGTCGGTCGCGACCGCCGGCAACCCCATCACCTGGGCCTCCATGAGCGAGATCGGCATGCCCTCCCAGCGTGACGGGAAAAGGAAGATGTCGGATGCCGCGAGCCGCGCCACGACGTCGCTGTGCGCCAGCCACCCCGTCACGGTCACGGGGGCATCGCCGATCCACCGGCGGCGCTCCTCGGGCGTGCCATCCCCGATCCAGACGAACTCCGCCTGCTCGCCGAGGCTGCGTGCGATCTCGGCGAAGCGGTCGGGCGCCTTCTGCTCCATCAAGCGTCCCGATGCGATCACGACGGGTTGCCCCGCGGAGCCTTCCGCACGGGGCAGGCCCGCGACGGGGATTCCGTTCTGCAGAACATGCACGTCGCCGTCTGAGCGCCCGAGCCGTTCACGCGTCACGCGCGCCTCGGAGTCGGACACCAGGATCAACCCGTCGCAACGGGCGCGCAGCACCCGCTCGATCGCCGCCGCAGCGCGGTTGGAGAAGGCCGAGCCATCCCCGCGAAGGAACGCCCAGCCGTGCGGCGAATAGGCGATGACGTCCGCCTGCCGCCGGATAGCGGGAGAGAGGCGCCCGGCGAACCCCGCGAACGTCGAGTGCAGGTGCACGACATCGGCACCGTCCCGGGTCGCGACGACGACGGCGCGGCGCAGCCCGTCGACGGCGCGGATCCGACCGCGATAAGGCACCTCGACCCGCGTGACCTCGGCGGGGAAGCGCTCGTCGAGCTGCGCCTCCGGTGGCACGGACGGCTTCCGGGGGTACACGACGAGGACGTCGTGCCCCAGCGCAGCCTGCTTCGCCGACAGTGCAGCGACCGCCGCGAGCACGCCCCCCACGAGGGTCTCCGTGACGTGGACGATCTTCACCGGGTCTCCTTCACGACGGCATCCGCTCGCTCTTCGCCGTCGCGGCGAACAGCGCCAGGAACAGGGGCAGCTGGGGCGTGATGTGCCTCAGATACGAGCCGTAGTCGGGTTCGAACGCGGTCTGCACCATGAGGAACGCGAGCAGGAATGCCAGCGGCAGCACGGCGCCGGTGCGCGTGCCGACGATGAAGCGGATCCTGCCGATCGCGAGCGCCCAGCACACCGCCATGAACGTGCCCGCCAGCAACTGCACGACATCGCCCGAGAAGATCATCCAGACGGGGAACGCGATCCACAGCATCATCGCGACGGCGTTCACCCACTGCGTAGGGATCGCCAGGCCCGGCACGAGGTCGTCCAGCTGCGTCGAGCGATCGTAGTCGAGCACCGTGTTGATGTCCGTGCGGAAGAACGTGAACGGCACGCCCATCACGAACTGGAATGCCACGACGAGGGCGAGAAAACCGACGAGGATCACCGGAATGAGCATCCACGCCGACTTCACGGCGGGAAGCACGAACCGGAACACGAGATAGAGCGCCACGACGAGGTACCAGTACTGGCGTACGTACGTGGCGTACAGGAGGGCGAGCGCGATCCAGGCGACCTCGAGCTTCCACGAGCGCCGCGCGGCGAGGAGCAGGATCGCCAACGGGAGGACGAAGAACTCCTTCGAATACTGCGAGAGATATACGCCGCCGAGAAGGAGCGAGCCCGCCGCGAGGCCGATCGCGGGGAAGGACATGCGCGGAATCGTGCGCCACCCGACGCCCACCACGACCGCCGCGGCGAAGACGAGGTAGGCGAGGATCGGAAACACCTCGGGGATCGACCCGAGGCCCGTCACCCGGTAGAGCCAGCCGGTGGTTCCATAGGAGCTCGGCCCGTCCGACTGCAGCTCCCCGGTGATGAATCTGCGGATGATGAATTCGTCGAGGAAGAGCTTCGCGGGAAGCATCGAGTGGCTCCGCCACGCGATGAAGGCCCCCGCGACGAGCGCGACGCTCACGAGCCAGTACTTCACGGCATCCAGCGGCATGCCGCTTCGAGCATCGTGCAGGGGGGCGCGGGTGGGCTCCCTGACGAGGCTCATGCGACACGCTCGACAGGCGCCGCCTCGGCCGGGACCACGCCCGCGGCCTCCCGGACGAGGGCGGAGAGGGTGTCGGCGGATGCCGCCCAGTCGAAGGCGCGCACCCCTTCCCGTCCTGCCCGGGCGAGCTCGTCCCGCATCCCGGCGTCGCCGTGGAGCTGCGCCACGGCCGCGGCCAGCGCCGCCGGGTCGCCGGCGGGCACGAGCAGCGACCCGCCGATCGCGCTCGCGAGCTCGGTCTGTCCAGGCACCCGCGTGACGATGCTCGGGGTGCCCGCCGCGGCGGACTCGATGATCTTGAACGGAGACACGCCGGTGGCGCTCGCCGCTACGTCGTGCCGCGTCGCCAGGGTCATCTCGGCACGGGCGGCGGCACGGGCCACCTCGTGCTTGGGACGCCGCCCCAGGTACGTCACGCGTGGGTCGTCGCACGCGCGCACGGCGGGCGCCATCTGCCCGTCGCCGATGACGTGGAGGTCGAGGTCGCCCGGCCATGAGGGGTCGGCGAGCGCATCGAGGATCGTGTCGATGCCCTGCCACGACGCCATGTTCCCGAAGAACAGCGCGTGGGGCGGCGTCGAGGCGCCGCCGTCCCGTTCTGCCCGCGCACGCTCCGCATCGAACTGCGCGACGTCCGCGCCGTTGGGGATGACGGTGACGCAGTCCCGGCCGTCGTCGCGGACGCTCGCGACCCATTCGGCGAGCCCCTCGCTCGGCGTGACGATGCGCGTCGCCTGCCGGATCGAGGACAGCGCCAGACGGGTGAACCAGGGCGCGCGACGCGTCCACGGATTCGAGTCGTACATGTCGTCGAGATTGCCCTGCACGAAGATCACCAGCGGCAGCCCGCGGCGCGTGAACCGGCCGCTCACGAGCGCCACGAACGGGCTCCAGCGCGCGAGCAGGACACCTCGGGGCCGGATCATCCGCCCCCGGACCACCACGGAGGCGAGCCGGAAGATCTTCCGCAATGCTCCCGGCACCCACCGCGGCCCCTCGCGCCAGACCGTGACGACGCGCACGCGGAAGTGCGGATCGGCCAGCCGAGCGAGGGTCCCCCGCGTGTGAGCGCCGGCCGCCGTGTAGTCGGCCGCCAACTCGGCGCAGAAAAGCGTGAGCGGCAAACCGCCCGGAGCGCTAGCGCCCTCGATCGTCCCCAACGATCGCATGACTCATCCCCCATCATGAGTGTGCGTGGGCCCCATGCTAGCCATCTCGGGCCCACCTTGCGCAACGTCTTCGCGCAAATGGCTCGTACGACGCGCCGTCGAATGTGTCCGCGGGGTGGCTTCCGAAGACCGATGGCGCTATACATGACTGAGCGACGTCGTCGGGGGGACCGACGGGGCATGGGGAAAGATCGCCTTCCACGTCGCTCATCACGCAATTCTCTGGGGGGGAAGAGTGGGGACTCGAGACTATGCGCGGATCTTCCGCCGTTCGTGGCTGCTGATCGTCGTCTTCGCGATCGTGGGCACGCTCGCGGCCTGGGCTGTGACCGCAACGACGACGCCTCGCTACTCGGCGACGAGCGCGGCGTTCGTCTCCAGTGACGCGGGCGGCACGCTCAACGAGCTCACGCAGGGCAACGCGTTCACGCAGCAGCGGGTGAACACGTACGCGAAGCTGATCACCGAGCCGATCGTCACGGAACCGGTCATCGAGGACTTCGGCCTCGACGTCTCGCCCGGAGCGTTCGCGGGCGACGTGACGGTGTCGATCCCCGTGCAGACGACGATGCTCGAGGTCACCGTGTCGGGCGAGTCGCCCGCGATCGCCGCGAGCGTCGCGAATGCGCTCATCACGAGCCTCGCCACCACGGTCGAGCAGATCGAGACCACCGCCGTCAGCAGCACGCAGGTGATGCTGGATGCCGCGGGCAATCCCGTCCTCGACGCCGCCGGGAACCCGGTGCCCTCCGAGCCCGTGCCTCCCGTGCAGATCACGCAGGTCCGCTTCGCGGAGACTCCCTCGACGCCCGTCAGCCCGAACCTCGCTCTGAACCTGGCCATCGGCCTGGCCGCCGGTCTCGCGCTCGGGGTGCTCGCTGCGATCCTCCGCGACCTGATCGACACACGACTGCGCACGCTCGACGATGTCGAAGCGGTCACGACCGCGCCGATCGTGGGAGCCATCCCGCAGGCGCCGCGGAGCAGGTCCGGCAGCATCCTCGCGGAGGACGACCCGGGCAGCCCGACGGCCGAGTCGTTCCGCATTCTCCGCACGAACCTCCAGTTCCTCGATGTCGACGGGCCCGCGACCTTCGTCGTGACCTCGCCCTCTAGCGGAGAGGGCAAGTCGACCGTCACCACGAACCTCGCCGCGTCGATCGCGGCGACCGGCGTGCGCGTGCTCGTCGTCGAGGCCGACCTGCGCCGTCCGCAGGTGCACAACTACTTCGGGGTCGAGGGCGGCGCGGGCCTGACCGACATCCTCATCGGCCGTGCCGAGCTCGCGGACGTCGTCCAGCCGTGGCGGTCGCCGAACCTCCACATCCTGGCGGCGGGGCGCATCCCGCCTAACCCCAGCGAGCTGCTGGGGTCTCACCAGATGCGCGAGCTCATGACGCAACTGCAGGAGCGGTACGACGTCGTGCTCTACGACACGCCGCCCGTGCTCCCGGTGCCCGACGCCGCGATCCTCTCCCGCACCGTCGGGGGCGTGCTTCTCGTCACGTCGATCGATCACACGCGCCGGGACGAGGTCAGAAGCGCGGTCATCGCGCTCGAGAAGATCAACGCGCGGATCTCCGGGGTGGTGGCGAACCGCCTCCCCGGCCGGGGCACGACGTCCTACCTGGCCGAGGCCTATCACTCGAGCAGCACTCCTCAGCGCGAGCCCGCGGCGGAGAGCGAGGACAACCTGTCCGACTTCGAACAGTTCTTGCGCGCCCCGGGGGGCGGGGCGCCGCTTGATCTCGACAGCCGGAAGAGCACGTTCGCGCGAAGCGGCAGACGTTCGCACCGGGGGCACGAGACGTCGCCGTAACACGACCGCTGCGCTGACCGCATAGCTGGGGAATCGATCGCTGGGGAAGATCATGGTCACGGAATCGCTGTCGCACTCGATCGTGCGCGCACCGGCAGCTCTGGATTGGCTGTCGCTCTATCGACGCACCCTCTGGGTGTCGGATGCTCTCGTCATCGCGGGGGTGATGTTCGCCACCCAGTACGTGTGGTTCAGCCTCACCGGAGAACCCGTGTCACGGCCCGTCGATGACATCGGGCCCGTCACCTACACGTGGCTGTCGACCGCCCTCATCCTCGGGTGGCTCGTCGCGCTGGCGATCTCCGGTTCCTACAGCGACCGGGTCGTCGGGATCGGCACGGCCGAGTACCGCAAGGTGATCGCCTCCGCGATCTATCTCTTCGCGATCCTCGCCGTCGTGTCCTATCTCACCTCCACTCCGATATCCCGGGGGTACCTGCTTCTCGCGTGTCCCGCCGGCACCGCGCTCCTGCTGCTCACGCGGGCGCTCTGGCGCCGGCGCCTGTGGGCGGCCCGGCGCGCGGGCGACGCGATGTCGCGGGTCCTCGTCATCGGCGACGACCA
The DNA here is from genome assembly GCF_044542535.1 of Microbacterium sp. NPDC078428. Taxonomy (NCBI): domain Bacteria; kingdom Bacillati; phylum Actinomycetota; class Actinomycetes; order Micrococcales; family Microbacteriaceae; genus Microbacterium; species Microbacterium sp. NPDC078428. Next base: position 35,862 of record NZ_JBITUP010000008.1, on the reverse strand, counting down.
GGAGAGCGCGCGCATCATCGCGGAGCTGGGACGGATGCCGGAGGCCGGCTATCGCGTCGTGGGGGTGAGCGGACCCGGCACGCGGTCGGACTTCTCCTCCGCAGGCGTGGACGTTCCCTTCCTCGGACCGGTGCGGGACATCGACCGCATGCTGGAGATCACGGGCGCCGACACCGTGCTGGTCGCGAGCGACGCGGCGCTCTCGGCGCAGAGCGTCAAGCAGATCAGCTGGCAGCTCGAGGCGGGGCGGCAGCACCTCATCATGGTGCCGAGCCTCACCGATGTCGGGGGGCCCCGGATGCACCTGCGTCCGGTCGCCGGGTTCCCCCTCGTCCACGTGGAGACCCCGCGGTACTCGGGGCGTCAGCGCTTCGTGAAGCGATCCTTCGACGTCGTCGGCTCGGGGGCGCTGCTCCTCGTGCTCGCACCGTTGTTCGGCGTGCTCGCGCTCCTCGTGCGTCTCTCGAGCCGCGGTCCCGTCTTCTACCGGCAGGAGCGCATCGGGCAGGAGGGCGTGCCCTTCCGCATGATCAAGTTCCGCTCGATGATCCCGGACGCCGACGACATGCTCCAGCGCCTGCTGGCCGAGCAGGGCAAGGCGGGGCAGCCCCTCTTCAAGCTCGAGAACGATCCCCGCATCACGCCGATCGGACGGATCCTCCGCAAGTACTCGCTCGATGAGTTCCCGCAGCTGATCAACGTCTTCCTCGGAGACATGAGCCTGGTGGGCCCGCGCCCCCAGCGCAAGGAAGAGGTGGCGTTCTACGACTCGGCCGCCGAGCGGCGCCTCATCGTCAAACCGGGGATGAGCGGGCTCTGGCAGGTCAGCGGCCGCTCGGCGCTCTCCTGGGACGAGGCCCTGCGCCTCGACCTCTACTACGTCGAGAACTGGACCCTTCTGGGGGATGTCAGCATCCTGTTCCGCACCTTCAAGGCCGTGTTCGCTCCGGGCGACACCGCCCACTGACACCGACCGCCTCGATAACCGAACATCACAAACAAGGTCGTCGCCTGGGGGCTCCGACCACCTTCAGAGAGGAAAACGTCGTCATGTCCGACGTCAGCACCGTCGCGCCTGAAAAGGCCGACATCCCCGTCGTCATCCTGTGCGGGGGCATGGGAACACGCATCCGCGAAGCCAGCGAGAAGCTGCCCAAGCCGCTCATCGAGATCGGCGGCAAGCCGATCCTGTGGCACATCATGAAGATCTACGCCGCGAACGGATTCCGCCGATTCGTCCTCCCCCTCGGGTACAAGGGCGACCAGATCCGCGACTTCTTCCTCACCTACGGCGATCAGGGGCGCGACGTCACCGTCAACCTCGCCAGCGGAGGGTCGCCGCAGTGGTACGGCGAGGCCCAGACGGAGGACTGGGAGGTCACGCTCGTCGAGACCGGCATCGAGACCGGCACGGGAGCGCGCATCAAGCGCGTGGCCCGATACCTCGATCAGCCCTACTTCCTGCAGACATACGGCGACGGCATCGGCAACGTCGACATCGGCGCCCTCTACGCCCAGCACGTCGCGAGCGGGCTCGTCTCGACGGTCACGGGCGTGCACCCGACGAGCCGCTTCGGCGAGATGCACGTCTCGGGCGAGCGCGTGACGGAGTTCAACGAGAAGCCGACCATGGCGGACGGCTGGGTCTCCGGCGGCTTCTTCGCGCACAAGCGGGAGATGGTCGACCGCTACCTCGACGAGGACCCGGATCTGCTCCTGGAGAAGAAGCCGCTGCAGCAGCTCGCCGCCGACGGCAACCTGGGCGTCTTCACGCACGAGGGCTTCTGGATGGGCATGGACACGTACCGCGACTGGACCGAGCTCAACGGGCTCTGGGACTCCGGCGACGCGGCCTGGAAGGTGTGGGGCTGAGCATGAAGGTACTCGTCACGGGAACCGAGGGTTACCTCGGCTCCGTCCTCGCCCCCGAGCTGCTGCGCGACGGCCATGAGATCCGCGCCGTCGACACCGGCTTCTACAAGGCGGGGTGGCTCTACAACGGCGTGGACGCCACGCCGGAGACGCTGGCCAAGGACATCCGCCACGTCGAGCCGGCCGATCTGGAGGGCATCGACGCGATCGTCCACATGGCGGAGCTCTCGAACGACCCGCTCGGGCAGTTCAACCCCGGCCTGACGAAGTCCATCAACCACGAGGGATCGGTGCGCCTGGCCCGCCTGGCGAAGGATGCCGGGGTGTCCCGGTTCATCTACATGTCCTCGTGCAGCGTGTACGGCGTTGCGGACGGAGTCGTGGACGAGTCCTCCCCGGTCGACCCGCAGACGATCTACGCCGAGTGCAAGGCGATGGTGGAACGCGACGTGCTTCCGATGGCCGACGACGGTTTCTCGCCGACCTTCCTGCGCAACGCGACGGCGTTCGGCGCCTCCCCGCGCATGCGCTTCGACATCGTCCTCAACAACCTCGCGGGGCTCGCGTGGACGACGAAGCAGATCGCGATGACGAGCGACGGCACGCCGTGGCGTCCCCTCGTCCACGCGCTCGACATCGCCAAAGCGATCCGCATGACGCTGCAGGCGCCCCTCGACAGCGTGCGCGGTGAGATCTTCAACGTGGGGTCCGAGGAGCAGAACTACCAGGTGCGCGAGATCGCCGAGGTGATCGGCGAGGTGTTCCCGGGCTGCGACGTCTCCTTCGGTGAGGCGGGGGGCGACAACCGCAGCTACAAGGTCAACTTCGACCACATCCGCGAGGTGCTGCCCGGGTACGAGTGCGACTGGAACGCGCGCCGCGGCGCCGAGCAGCTGCTCGCCGTGTTCTCGTCGATCGATCTCGACGAGGCATCCTTCTCGGGCCGCGGCTTCACGCGCCTCAAGCAACTGGAGTACCTGATCCGCACGGGTCAGGTCGACGACGAGCTCTTCTGGAGGAAGCCGTGATCTTCCGCACCACCCCGATCGCGGGGGTCGCGATCATCGACCTCGAGGAGCACAGCGACGACCGCGGCTTCTTCGCGCGCTCGTTCGATCGAGCCGAGTTCGAGGCGGCGGGCCTGGACCCGCACATCGAACAGGCGAACATCTCGTACAACCACCGTGCGGGGACGCTGCGGGGGATGCACTTCCAGGTCGCTCCGAGCCCGGAGACGAAGCTGATCCGCTGCACGCGCGGAGCGATCGTCGACACGATCGTCGACATGCGGTGGGACTCCCCCACGCGCCTGCAGCACGTGTCGGTGGAGCTTTCGGCCGACAACCGCCGCGCCCTGTACGTGCCCGCGTACTTCGCTCACGGGTACCAGACCCTCGTCGACGACACGGAGGTCACCTACATGGTCTCGGGCGGCTACGCCCCGACGGCGGAGCGGGGACTGCGGCACGACGACCCCGCGCTGGGGCTGACCTGGCCGCTGCCCGTCGCGGACATCTCGGCGAAGGACGCCTCCTGGCCGCTCCTGTCGGAGTGGACGGACGAGCAGCTGGCCGCCGTGACGGGAGGGACGCCGTGATCCTCATCGACCGCGCGCTGGCTCAGCGCGAATCTGACGGGAACCCGATCGGCGTCGCGCTCGTGGGCGCCGGTTTCATGGGGCGGGGCCTGATCAATCAGATCGTCAACAGCGTTCCGGGGATGCAGATCTCGGTCGTCGTGAACCGCACCCTGGAGAAGGCCGAACGCGCCTTGCGGGACGCCGGGATCACCGACGTGCGCGTCGTGACCGACGCCGCGGGTGTGGATGCCGCGGTCGCCGCCGGCGCTGTGGCGATCACGACGGATCACCGGGCCGCGTGCAGCGCGGAATCCGTCGACGCCCTCGTCGAGGCGACGGGAGCCGTCGAGTACGGCTGCCACGTGGTGGTCGACGCGATCGCGGCGCGCAAGGACATCGTGCTCATGAACGCCGAGGTCGACGGAACCGTGGGCCCTATCCTCAGCAAGCGGGCGAAGGCCGCCGGGGTCGTGCTCACGGGGTGCGACGGCGACCAGCCGGGCGTCCAGATGAACCTCGTCCGCTTCGTCCGCGGCATCGGGCTGACCCCCCTCGTCTGCGGCAACATCAAGGGCCTCCAGGACGAGTACCGCACCCCGGCCACGCAGGCGGCGTTCGCCGCGAAGTGGGGTCAGGACCCGTACATGGTCACGAGCTTCGCCGACGGCACGAAGGTGTCGTTCGAGCAGGCGATCGTCGCCAATGCCACCGGCATGAGCGTCGAGCGTCGCGGCATGCGCGGCGCCGATCACTCCGGTCACGTCGACGAGCTCACGGGCGCGTACGACGTGGAGGAGCTCGAGCGGCAGGGCGGCGTCGTCGACTACGTCGTGGGCGCGCAGCCCGGGCCCGGCGTCTTCGTGCTCGCGACGCACGACGACCCGAAGCAGCGTCACTACCTGAACCTGTACAAGCTCGGCGAAGGTCCGCTCTACAGCTTCTACACGCCCTATCACCTCTGCCACTTCGAAGTGCCGAACACCGTCGCCCGCGCGGTCGAGTTCCGCGACGCGGCGCTCGAGCCGCTCGGTGCGCCCACCGTGGAGGTCGTGACGGTCGCCAAGTCGGATCTGCCGGCCGGCACGGTCCTCGACGGCCTCGGCGGCTTCCACACCTACGGCGTCGCCGAGCGGGCCGACACCACGGCGGCACAGGAGCTGCTGCCGATCGGGGTCGCCGAGGGATGCCGCACGCTGCGCGACATCGCGAAGGACGAGGTGCTCACCTACGCCGACGTCGAGCTGCCCGAGGGCCGCCTCGTCGACGCTCTCCGCGCGGAACAGGCGGCAGAGCTGCCCGCCGCTCTCCAGCGGGCCTGACCACCCCGGCGGGCGGGATCTTGGGGGCCGAAAGGTGTCCCGCCCGCCGGGGAGACCCCCTCGCGCGTCATCGCGCGTCGAGCTGGGCGAGGAAGTCGTCCGCCATCGATGCCTGTTCGCGCAGACGATCGCGCCGACGCTGCGCCTCCGCGCGGATCTCGTCGAGCTCGGCGCGCTTCGCCGCATCGTGCGGGTCGGCCGCGAGGGCGTCGACGACGCGGAGGACCGCACCCATCTCCTCGAGCGTGTAGCCGAGCGGCTTCATGCGGCGGATGACGAGCAGACGGGCGAGGTCCTGCTCCGTGTAGAGCCGGAAGCCGCCCTCGGTGCGCGCGGACGGTTTGAGAAGCCCCACCTCGTCGTAATGGCGGATGGTACGCAGCGACATCTCGGCACGCTCGGCGAGCTCGCCGATCTGCATCACCTCGTCGGACACGAGTCCTCCTCCGCCGCCGATCGCGGCAAACCTCACGTTTGGGTAGAGTTGTCCCGGGGCGCGCTCTCCGCGCCCCGATCCCTCATTCTCCTCCGTCGCATCGTTGCGACCGGTCGGCGCGCGCATCCGCGCCGAACCTCGCGAACCTCTTCCGCCCGCACGTCCCAGGAGCGCACATGACAGCCCTCACCCCCGCACGCGAGAACGCATCCCGCTACCGCATCGAGCCGACCGTGATGCAGGCGCTGCGCACCCCGCGCCTGCTGACCCGCGAGGTGCTGGCCGGTCTCGTGGTCGCGCTCGCCCTCATCCCCGAGGCGATCGCCTTCTCGATCATCGCCGGCGTCGATCCCCGAGTGGGCCTGTTCTCCTCCTTCGTCATGGCCGTTGCGATCGCCTTCGTCGGCGGCAGGCCCGCGATGATCACCGCCGCCACCGGGGCGATCGCCCTGGTCATCGCCCCGGTGGCACGCGAATACGGCATGGACTACCTCATCGCGACCGTGCTGCTGGGCGGCCTCCTGCAGATCGTGCTCGCCCTGCTGGGCGTCGCGAAGCTCATGCGCTTCATCCCCCGATCCGTCATGGTCGGCTTCGTCAACGCGCTCGCGATCCTCATCTTCACGTCGCAGCTTCCGCAGCTGATCGGCGTGCCATGGCTCGTCTACCCGCTGGTCGCCGCCGGGCTGCTGATCATGATCGTCATGCCGCGGCTGACCAAGGTCGTTCCCGCGCCTCTCGTCGCCATCGTCCTGGTCACCGCCGCCGTCGTCGTCTTCGCCTTCCAGGTGCCCGACGTCGGGGGCGAGGGCGAGCTGCCGCGCAGCCTCCCCGAGCTGTTCATCCCGCAGGTGCCCCTCACGCTCGAGACGCTGCAGATCATCGCACCCTATGCGCTGGGTGTCGCCGTCGTCGGCCTCATCGAGTCCCTCCTGACGGCGAAGCTCGTCGACGACATCACCGACACGCACTCGCGCAAGACCCGCGAGGCGTGGGGCCAGGGCGTCGCGAACGTTCTCTCGGGCGCGTTCGGCGGCATGGGCGGTTGCGCGATGATCGGCCAGACCATGATCAACGTCAAGGCCTCGGGCGCGCGCACGCGCATCTCCACCTTCCTCGCGGGCGTCTTCCTGCTCATCCTGGTGGTCGCGCTGGGCGACATCGTCGCGATCATCCCCATGGCCGCCCTCGTCGCCGTCATGATCATGGTGTCGGTCGCGACCTTCGACTGGCACAGCATCCACCCCGCGACCCTCAGGCGCATGCCGCTGAGCGAGACCGCCGTCATGGTCATCACCGTCGTGGCGACGGTGATGACGCACAACCTCGCGATCGGCGTCATCCTCGGCGCGCTGACCGCCATGGTGCTCTTCGCCCGCCGGGTCGCCCACTTCGTCACCGTGACGCGTACGATCGCGGAGGACGAGAGCGTCCCCACCGCCTACTACGCCGTCGACGGCGAGCTCTTCTTCGCCTCCAGCAACGACCTCACGACGCAGTTCGACTACGCCGGCGACCCCGACCGGATCGTCATCGACATGTCACGCTCGCACGTCTGGGACGCCTCCACCGTCGCCGCCCTCGACGCGATCGTGAACAAGTACGAGCGCCACGGCAAGCGGGTCGTCATCGAGGGCATGAACGAGACCGCCTCCGCCTTCCACGGGCGCCTCTCCGGCGGCCTCGGCGCCGGGCACTGACGGCGGGCACCGGCGCGGTGCCACCGGCTCAGCCGACGCGCTGACCGCGCCGCGCGATGCCGAGGAGCTCCTCCAGGGATGCCGCGGACACCTCCGTGGCGAAGCGCTCCACGAACACCCGCCGAAGCCGGGCGCCGAGCGCCACCGGATCGGCCGCGCGGATGCGTGCCGCGACCGCCGCGGCATCCGTCCAGTCCGTCACGGGAATGTAGGAGCCGGCGCAGTACTCCTCGATCACCGGCGTAGGCGTGGCCACGAGGCCGACACCGAAGGCCGCCGCCTCGACGATCTTGGACGGCAGCTGATTGCGTGCGGCACTCGAGGCCGGGTCCTGCGGCACGAGCGTGAAGTCGATATCGGCGTAGACCTCGCGCAGCGTGGCGTCGTTGCCGATCGAGTGCCACAGGGCTCCGCCGCTGTCGGGTCGGAACGAGCCGCTGAAGCTGGAGAACTCGATCTCGGGCATCGCGCGCACCAGGTCGAGGATGCGGTCGGCGCCCTTGTGCGGCCGCACCGTGCCGAGGTAGGCCAGGCGCAGCGGCCCGGGCCGCCGCGACGACCGCTCGGGAAGCAGCCAGCCCGTGGGCCGCGCGTGCGGGATGATCGTCGACGTGCGGCGCGGATGCGGGCGCTCGGCGTAGGTGTCCCGCAGCGTGGCGCTGGAGAAGCTGTAGGCGTCCGCGGCCTCGGCGGTGCGGCGTTGTGCCCGCGCCACCTGCAGCGGCGACTTGCGATGCAGCACGTTGAGATGGACGGCGGTCTTGACCGAGGCGTTCGCCTGCTCGCGCATGAGACTCACGTCGTCGTCGTCGAAGTCGGCGATCACCGTGACCCGCGGCGTCCCCGCGACGGCACGCGCGATGCGGTCGAGGGGCGAGAGCCCCTTCGAGATCCACACCACCACGGGCTCATGACGCGCGGCGTTCCGGATGCGGTGGATCAACGGATCGAGTCGGTGCGGCGAGAACCGGTGAAGCGGCAGATCGAAGTGGCGCGCGCCCGTCCAGGCCGGGCCGTCGTCGAGCGCCCACAGCTCGACCTCGCCCACTTCCGCCGCGACGAGGCTCAGGCTGATCGCGCGCCCCAGCGAGTTTGTCACGGCGGACTCCGCCAACGTGAAGGTGATCATGCGGTTCCCCCAGAACCCCTGCGGCGGCGTCCCCCATGCACGCCGACCCCGCAACAATAGCGCGCTCCGGGGGCGCACGTACAGGGAGCGCCCGGACGCGCTTCATCCCGGCTGGGAACGAGCCCTGCGCGGTGTCGGGAGCCCGACGTACACTAGGCGGGCCGCGCGCTCCGCCCGCCCGCGCGCACTCGAACGATGAGCATCTCACCCGCCCTTCTCGACGCGCCGCCCAGCGCCTCCGCATCGCCGGCTCACGGCCCAGCGGCGGCGCCGTCAGCCGTGCCGCGATACGCCGGGCTCGACGGGCTGCGCGCGGTCGCGGTCGCCCTCGTCGTGGCGTATCACCTGTTTCCCGGCCTCGGCGTGCGCCAGGGGTTCATCGGCGTCGACGTCTTCTTCGTCATCAGCGGCTTCCTCATCACCTCGCTCCTCCTGCGCGAGACCTCCCGCACCGGCCGGATACGCCTCGGCGAATTCTGGCGGCGCCGCGCTCGTCGGCTGATCCCCGCCATCGTCGTGCTCATCCTGGTCTGCGCCTCGTGGGCGTGGCTGCAGGGCGGCGACGCCCTGGTGGGCCTCGGCAGGCAGGTGCTCGGCGCCCTGACGTTCAGCTACAACTGGCTCTCGATCGAAGCGGGGACGGGTTACTTCCAGGAGGGCACCCCCGAGCTCTTCCGCAATCTCTGGTCCCTCGCGGTCGAGGAGCAGTTCTACGTCATCTGGCCCCTCCTGCTGCCGGCGGTGCTGCTCCTGCGGGCGCGGTGGGCGCGGGGCGCGATCGCGGTCCTCGCCGCGGGGGCCTCCGCGGGGTGGATGGCCGTCCTCGTCGCCGGCGGTGCAGATCCCACGCGGGCGTACTTCGGAACCGACACGCACGGCTTCGGCATCCTGCTCGGCGTCGCGCTGGCCTTCATCGCGGAGCGCGCGCTCTCAGCGCCGCGACCGTGGATGTCGCACGCAGCGGTTCGGATCGGCATGAGCGGATTCGCCGCCCTCGCCCTCGCCGCCCTGCTCCTGCTCGCCACGCTGCAGCCCACGCTCGGAACGGCGACGTTCCCGGGCGCGCTCGCGGCCGCCAGCCTGCTCTCGGCCGTCGCCATCGCGGGGGCCGTCTGGCCCGGTTCGCTCTTCGGCAGGGCCATCGACGCCTCTCCCCTGCGGTGGGTCGGCGAGCGCTCCTTCGGGATCTACCTCTGGCATTGGCCGCTCCTCGTGCTCCTGCTGCCCGCGGCGGCCGCCGACGCCGAGGGGGTGCCCGCCTGGATCGGCGGCACGGCGCTCGCACTCACGCTGGCCGCCTCCTGGGCCTCCTATCGGTGGGTGGAGCAGCCCGTTCGCAGGCTCGGCTACCGCGGCTGCCTGCGCAGACTTCGGGCGCGCCTCGGCGGCGCTCCGCTCACGCGCCTCTCCGCCGTGCTGACGATCCTCGTCATCTGCGCCGGCACCGCCGCGACCACCGCGGGCATCGCGGCCGCCCCCGCCCGGTCCTCCGGCGAGGCGGCGGTCTTCGCCGGTCAGGCAGCGCTTCGGCAGCCCGGATCAGTCGGCGATCGCGTCCCCGGCACGTCGACGCAGCCGCGCCCGCCGCTGGCGCCGACCCCGGCGGGATCGCCCACGGCGGCACCGCAGCCCGTCGCGATCGCCGGCGACCAGGTCACGGCCGTGGGCGACTCGGTCATGCTCGCCTCGGCAGGCGGCCTGATGGATCGCCTGCCCGGTATCCAGGTGGATGCCGCGGTGTCGCGCTCGATGCATGCCGCTCCCGCCATCCTCGAGTCCCTCTCCGGATCGGGGCAGCTCCGGCCCTTCGTGGTGCTCGCCCTGGGCACCAACGGGCCCGTCGACGATGCCGCTCTCTCGCGGGCGGCGGACATCGCCGGCCCCGATCGCACCCTCGTCCTCGTCAACGCCTACGCACCGCGCGACTGGATCCCCGGCGTCAACTCCGACCTCGAGGCTTTCGCGGCGACCCGCGAGAACGTCGTCATCGCCGACTGGTCGGCCACGGCGGCGGCGCATACGGACCTGCTGGCGGGCGACCGCATCCACCCCGGGCAGGCCGGTGGGCGACTCTTCGCCGAAACGGTCGCGTCGGCGGTGCAGGGAGCGGAGGACGCACGCGCCCAGAGGGAGTTCGAGCGCGCGCAGCTTCGGTCCGCGCTCGCGACCCGCCTCGTCGTCGGCGACGAATAGCCCGCGGGCCGGCGCACGACAGAGGAGGGCCCGCGCTCCTCTCGGATGCGCGGGCCCTCCTCTGTGCGGAGGCCGACGATTACTTCTCGGCGTTCTCCTCGGCCACGACCTCGTCGGCCTGCTCGGCGGCCACGGCGGCCTCCTCTGCTGCGGCCTGGTCGGCGGCGGTCTCGCCCTCGGCGGCCTCGCCCTCGGCCGGTGCCTCGGCGGGCTCCTCTGCCACGGGCTCCGCGGCGGGGGCCGCGACGGCGCTCTTCTTCGACGACTTCACCTTCGGGGTGACGGGCTCGAGGACGAGCTCGATCACGGCCATGGGGGCGTTGTCGCCCTTGCGGTTCCCGACCTTCGTGATGCGCGTGTAGCCGCCTTCACGGTCGGCCACGAGCGGCGCGATCTCGGTGAAGAGGACGTGCACGACCTCACGGTCGCCGATGACGCTCAGAACGCGGCGGCGCGCGTGCAGGTCGCCGCGCTTGGCGAACGTGATCAGGCGCTCGGCGAGGGGCCGCAGGCGCTTCGCCTTCGTCTCCGTCGTCTTGATCGAGCGGTGCGTGAACAGGGCCGCCGCGAGGTTGGCAAGCAGCAGGCGCTCGTGTGCGGGGCCGCCTCCGAGGCGGGGACCCTTCGTGGGCTTGGGCATTTCTCAGTTACTCCAGGGGTTCTCAGTCGGGTGTGCGGGCCGCTCAGGCGGTCTCGTCGTCGTAGCCGCCGTAGAAGGACGCACCGTCGAACCCGGGGACCGAGTCCTTCAGCGACAGGCCCAGCGAGACGAGCTTGTCGCGCACCTCGTCGACCGACTTCTGACCGAAGTTGCGGATGTTCATCAGCTGCGTCTCGGAGAGGGCGACCAGCTCCGAGACCGTGTTGATGCCCTCGCGCTTGAGGCAGTTGTACGAGCGGACCGACAGGTCGAGGTCCTCGATCGGCATCGACAGCTCGTTCGAGAGCACGGTCTCGACCGGCGCGGGGCCGATCTCGATGCCTTCGGCCTCCACGTTGAGCTCGCGGGCGAGGCCGAAGAGCTCCGTGAGGGTGCGGCCGGCCGACGCGACGGCGTCGCGGGGCGCGATCGACGGCTTGGACTCGACGTCCAGCACGAGCTTGTCGAAGTCGGTGCGCTCGCCGGCACGCGTCGCCTCGACGCGGTAGCTCACCTTGAGCACGGGCGAGTAGATCGAGTCCACGGGGATCTGGCCGGCTTCGGCGTACTCGTTGCGGTTCTGGGTCGCCGAGACGTAGCCGCGGCCGCGCTCGATCGTCAGCTCGAGCTCGAACTTGGCGGTGTCGTTGAGCGTCGCGATGACGAGCTCCGGGTTGTGCACCTCGACGCCGGCCGGCGCGGAGATGTCGGCCGCCGTGACCTCGCCCGAACCGGTCTTGCGCAGGTAGGCGGTGATGGGCTCGTCGCGCTCCGAGGAGACGACGAGCTGCTTGATGTTGAGGATGATCTCGGTGACATCCTCCTTCACACCCGGGATGGTGGTGAATTCGTGGAGCACGCCGTCGATGCGGATGCTCGTGACCGCCGCGCCGGGGATGGAGGACAGCAGGCTGCGGCGCAGCGCGTTGCCGATCGTGTAACCGAAGCCCGGCTCCAGCGGCTCGATGACGAACCGGCTGCGGAACTCCGAGATCTTCTCCTCGGTGAGGGTGGGACGCTGTGCGATGAGCACGGTGTGATCCTTTCGGCTAAGTGCCCGCTATATGACACTTATGGATGAGGTGTTGAGTTTTTGCTCGGGCGGAGGCCCGGCCGCGGGGCGACCGTGGGCTGCCGCGGAAGATTCGCGGGGCGCGACGGCGGGGCCGGGACCGCCTCGCGGCATCCCGGCCCGGCACGTCAGACGCGGCGGCGCTTGGGGGGACGGCAGCCGTTGTGCGCCTGCGGCGTCACGTCCTGGATGGACCCGACCTCGAGGCCGGCGGCGGTCAGCGAGCGAATCGCGGTCTCGCGGCCCGAGCCGGGGCCCTTCACGAAGACGTCGACCTTCTTCACTCCGTGCTCCTGCGCCTGGCGGGCGGCGGACTCGGCCGCCATGCCGGCGGCGTACGGCGTCGACTTGCGCGAGCCCTTGAAGCCCACGCCGCCCGAGGACGCCCAGCTGATGACGGCGCCCGACGGGTCGGTGATCGAGACGATCGTGTTGTTGAACGTCGACTTGATGTGGGCCTGGCCCACCGCGATGTTCTTCTTCTCCTTGCGACGCGGCTTGCGCGCGGCGCTCTTGGCCTGTGCCATGTGTCTTCTCTCCTAAACCTGGGGCGCGCTTACTTGCGGCCGGCCTTCTTCTTGCCGGCGACGGTGCGCTTGGGGCCCTTGCGGGTACGCGCGTTCGTCTTCGTGCGCTGGCCGCGCACGGGAAGGCCGCGGCGGTGGCGCAGGCCCTCGTAGGAGCCGATCTCGACCTTGCGGCGGATGTCGGCGGCGACCTCGCGGCGGAGGTCGCCCTCCACCTTGTAGGTGGCCTCGATGTGGTCGCGGAGGGCGACGAGCTGGTCGTCCGAGAGGTCCTTGACGCGGACGTCGGGATCGATGCCCGTCGCGGCGAGGATCTCGTTCGAGCGGGTACGGCCCACGCCGTAGATGTAGGTCAGGGCGATGACCACGCGCTTATCGCGCGGGATGTCGACGCCGGCAAGACGTGCCATGCGGCTCTCCTAGGAGTGTCGTGGAGGTGTGGAGCAGGATCGGTGCCCGGGCCTCCGCCCCGGGGTGTCCCCCGCACGGATGCGGGATCTGAAACTGCCGGATGTGTTGTGTTCAGTTGTCCGTGTGCGAGCCGCGACGAGCGCGGCGGTCTCAGCCCTGGCGCTGCTTGTGGCGCGGGTTGGACTTGCAGATCACCATGACGCGGCCGTGGCGACGGATCACCTTGCAGTGATCGCAGATCGGCTTGACCGAGGGGTTGACCTTCATGTGCTTCTCTTTCGCTGTCTTCGTGCCGTCGGTCCGTTCCGCGGGCGCGGAGCGGCGATGACGGCCGTTACTTCTCGACCGGGTCTAGCGGTAGCGGTAGACGATGCGGCCGCGGGTGAGGTCGTAGGGCGAGAGCTCCACGACAACGCGGTCCTCGGGGATGATGCGGATGTAGTTCTGCCGCATCTTTCCCGAGATCGTCGCGAGGACCTTGTGTCCGTTGCTCAGCTCAACGCGGAACATCGCGTTGGGAAGCGCCTCGGAGATCACGCCCTCGATCTCGATGACACCGTCTTTCTTGGCCATACACTCGCTTACGCTGGGCAGACCGGTCGGTCTGCGGATGAATGGGATGGGTGGCGCCCCGCTCAGCTCGCCGTGTCGATCGGACACGCCGAGAGAAGGCGCAAGGCACCAAAGATCTATGGTATCCCACGCGACCGGCCCTGTCCACCGCTGCCGGTGGCGGGCGACCCGGTTCAGCGGCGGTTGCGGCGCCACCCGAGGATCGCAAGGGCGCCGCCCGCGACGAGCACGGCGATCGCGACGATCCACAGCCACCACACGGGCGTCGACCCCGTGGGCGGCAGCGTCTGCTCGAAGACGTTCCGCACCGTCACGATCTGCTCGGATGCCGCGGCATCCGTCACGACGAACGACGCCGGCGTGATGCTCGGCTCGCGCCACCATCCCCCCGCTCGCGATGGCGGCTCCGCCTGGGACACGGCGCAAGTCGCGCCGATCGGCGCGGCGAAGGGCCCCGCGCGCCCCTCGCCGGCCGTCGCCCACGATCCGGCCGCGACGACCGATCCCGCGACCTCGCACGCCCACACCCCGGAGAACGCCGCAGCCGCGGCATCCGTCCCCCCTCCGCCCGAGACGGACGTGACGATGGCGAAACCGGAGACCGCCACCGCGTTGGTGACCGTCAGGGAGACCTGCGGGACACCGGTCGGCGGCGGCACGACGAACGTGACAGGCTCTCCGGCCGGCGTCCCGTCGACGCTCCACGCCGGGTCCCGCCATGCGAAGCCGGCAGGCAGGGCCGAGGCGAGCTCGGCCACGGTGCACACCGACCCCACCGGCAGGCCCTCTACGCGGACGGGCTCCGCGGGCGTGACGGTCCACACCTCGAGTCGGACACCGAGCCGGCCCGGGACCTCGCACGAGACGAGGCCCGAGAAGCGCGCGTCGGGCGGCACGAACCCGGCCCCGTCGCCGAGCAGCTTGCGCACATCGACGTATCCCTCGTCGAGCGGGGGGATCGGTGGAGTCACCTCGCACTCGAAAGGCGGCAGGACGAACGGGTAGTTGTGCAGCTCGTTGCCGACGCCGTCGACGACGAGGTTGCCGCCGATGTAGACCCGCCCGTTCGCCGACGCGGTGATCCGGGCGGAGCCGGCGGGCACCAGCAGCGATCCGAGCACCTGGCTCGAGCCGGCGATGTCCACCTGCCCCGCGTCCGGGAGGTTCCACAGCGTACGGGCCGCGACGGCGCCGAACAGCGGCGACGTCAGGTCGTCGGCGCGTACGCCGTCGTCGGCGTAGTAGGTGTGCAGCATCGTGACCCGGCCGGAACCGGTGACCGTGATGATCACGGCGGCATCCGAAGCGATGTCCTCGAAATAGATCTCGGAGACGGCGTTCGCCTGCGAGCCGGTGATCGTGAACATCTCGGTCGCCCCCGCGGTGCCGGACCCCGTGAACGTCACCCGGTTGCCCGAGACCGCGCCGGGGGTGGCTGCCGCGGCCGCCCAGTCCGCCGACTGAGTCGCCATCGCCCCGCCCCACGCGGCGAAGACGCCGAGCGCGTCGGCTGCTCCGAGACCGGCGTGCAGTCCGCCGTTGTTGAGCTCGTAGCGCGGCGACGGGAACGCGGGCGACGCGGACCCACCGACCTCGACGTTGCCACCCAGAAGGGTCGTCCCGGCGTCGTCGAAAGCGAGAGCACCGACATCCAGCACCGTCGTCGGCCCGACCATCAGGTCGCCGCCCACGAGCAGCATCTCGTCGCCGGAGCTCGGCCGCACGTTGGATCCGACGCCGACCGAGCCGACGTTGACGCGACCGCTCTCGCGGGTGAATGCCGCGTCGCCCGTCACCACGACGAGACCCTCGATCTCGGCCGCGGAGCCCTCGGCGCGCAGATCGCCGCCCACGAACACCGAGACGTTGTTGTCCGTCCACAGCTCGTTGGTGTTGCCGGGCGGGGGGAGGGTTCCGTCGGGGCACTCCCCCGGCACGGCGTGCGCCGTCGGGGCGGATGCCGGGGCCGCCGCCCACACGCCTCCCACGCCCGCCGCGAGGGCGACCGCCATCGCGGCGCCCACCGCTCGTCGTGCCCGCGTCGTGGCGTGCGGCATCCGCGCCCCCTTCGTCGGGGCTTACGTTAGCGCACGGGCGGATTCAGCCCAGGCGGGCGACGATGTCGGCCTGCGGGTCGCCGGTGAGCTGGATCCGCTCGCCATCGACGACGACCGTCGGGGTGCCGCGACCGCCGTTCTCGTCGGCCGGCATCTCCCGTGTCATCGCGGCCACGAAGCGATCGTAGGTGCGCTCCGTGACGCACGCGTCGATGCCCGTCGCTCCCGCCGTCTCCGCGATGTCGATGATCTGCTCGTCGGTCAGGCCGGCGGAACCCTCTGCGGGCTGGTTCTCATACATCGCCTGGACGAAGGGCGAGACCGCCTCGGGCGAGCTCTCGGCGACGCAGTAGAGAGCGTTGGCGGCGCGCGTGGAGTAGTCGGTTCCCTGCGAATAGCGGTCGAGGATCGCGACGGGGTGGTAGTCGAGCGTGATCGACCCGTCGTCGACGAGCCCTGCGAGGGTCTCCCCGTAGATCTGCTCGAACTGGTTGCAGATGGGGCACATGAAGTCGATGTAGGTCGCGACGACGTCCTCGCCCTCGCCCACCGAGACCGCCCCGGTCTCCGCGTTCACGATGTCGGACTCGGGCGCCGGCCCCGCCGACGTCGCGCTGCTGTTGATCCACACGACGGCGACCGCCGCGACCACGAGCACGGCCACGACGCCGACCGAGATCCAGATCGCGAACCAGTTCGTCTTCTTGCCCGCGGCAGCGGCCATGTCATCCCTCCCGAGGACTTCTTCAGCTGATCGGCACCGGCGTGATGCCGAACGGCTCCAGGCCCGCGGCCCCGCCGTCGTGCGCCGTCAGCACCCAGATTCCGCCATCATGCACGGCGACGCTGTGCTCCCAGTGGGAGCCGGACGAGCCGTCCACCGTCGAGACCGTCCAGTCGTCGTCCTCTACGAGCGTGGCGGGGTCGCCGTCGACGACCATCGGCTCGATCGCCACGGCCAGACCGGGCTTGACCTCGGCGCCGCGGTCGGCGACGCGGTAGTTGAACACGGGGGGCGATTCGTGCATCTTTCGACCGATGCCGTGACCCACGTAGTCCTGCAGGATGCCGTAGCTCCGGCCGCTCTCGGCGCCGCGGTCCTCGATGTAGCCCTGGATCGCGGCCCCGACCTCCCCGAGGAAGCGCGCCGACGCGAGCGCCGCGATGCCGGCCCAGAGCGAACCCTCGGTGACGCTGGAGAGCGCCTCGCGCCGGGCCACGAGCTCGGGGCGGTCGGGGTCGGGCAGGACGATCGTGAACGCCGAGTCCCCGTTCCATCCCTCGAACTCCGCGCCCGCGTCGATCGAGAGGATGTCACCGGGCTCCAGGACACGCGTGCCGGGGATGCCGTGGACGACCTGCTCGTTGACCGACGCGCACACGGTATGCCGGTATCCGCGCACGAGCTGGAAGTTCGAGCGCGCACCGGCGCCGGTGATGACGGCGGACGCCGCGGCATCCAGCTCGAGGGTCGTCACGCCCGGGGCGGCCAGCCGGCGCACCGCCTCGAGCGCGTCGGCCGTGATCCGGCCGGGTCGCACCATCGCCCGCAGCTGCGCGGGGGACTTGTAGATCGACCGTCGCAGGCCCACGTCAGGCGGCGGCCCGGCGGGCGAGCCCGCGCGCCTCGAGCGCGGCGAAGATGCGCTCGGTGATCTCCTCGAGCGAGCCCACCCCGTCGATCGTGTCCACGATCCCCCGCTCGCGGTAGACGCCGAGGATCGGGGCGGTCTCGTTCTCGTAGATGTCGAGACGCTTGGCGATCACCTCTTCGGTGTCGTCGGTGCGTCCCTGCTCGGCGGCGCGCAGCTTCAGTCGCTCGATGCTCTCCCGGCGGGGGACGTCGAGCTCGATGACGGCGTCGAGCGCCTCGCCCCGGCCCGAGAGGAAGTCGTCCAGGTGCGCGACCTGGCCGAGATTGCGCGGATAGCCGTCGAGAAGGAAGCCGGAGGCCGCATCCGGCTGCGTGAGCCGGTCGCGGACGATCTCGCTCGTCAGCTCGTCGGGAACGAGGTTGCCCGCCTCCACGATCTGCTGCACGCGCCGGCCGAGCTCGGTTCCCTCGCTGATGTTGGCCCGGAAGACATCTCCGGTCGAGACGACCGGGATCTCGTAGGCCTCGCCGACGAGGACCCCCTGGGTCCCCTTGCCGGAGCCCTGCGGGCCGACGATCAGGAAACGTGCGGAGGTCTGCGTCATCGGAGGAGCCCTTCGTAGTGGCGCTGCTGCAGCTGCGCGTCGATCTGCTTGACGGTCTCGAGACCCACGCCCACGATGATGAGGATCGAGGCGCCGCCGAACGGGAAGTTCTGGTTGGCGTCGACCGTGGCGAGCGCGATGAGCGGCAGCAGGGCGATGAGACCGAGGTAGATCGAGCCCGGCAGCGTGATGCGCGTGAGCACGTAGTCGAGGTACTCGGCGGTGGGGCGACCCGCCCGGATGCCGGGGATGAAACCGCCGTAGCGCTTCATGTTGTCGGCGACCTCGACCGGGTTGAAGGTGATCGCGACGTAGAAGTACGTGAAGCCGATGATGAGGAGGAAGTAGACCGCCATGTAGAGCGGGTGATCGCCGGTGGTGAAGTACTGCGAGATCCACACGACCCAGCCCGCGGGCTCCTCGCCGACGGCCGGCTGGTTGAACTGAGCCAGCAGGGCGGGGATGTACAGCAGGGAGGAGGCGAAGATGACGGGCACGACGCCGGCCATGTTCACCTTGATCGGGATGTATGTGTTGGTGCCGCCGTACGTGCGCCGGCCCACCATGCGCTTGGCGTACTGCACGGGGATGCGCCGCTGCGACTGCTCGACGAAGACGACGAGCGCGACGACCACGATTCCGATAGCCAGCACGAGGAGGAAGGTCTCGAAGCCGCGCGCCTGCCAGATCCCCCACATCGCGGCGGGGAATGTCGCGGCGATCGAGGTGAAGATCAGCAGCGACATGCCGTTGCCGACCCCCCGCTCGGTGACGAGCTCCGCGAACCACATGATGAGGCCGGTACCCGCCGTCATCGTGATGATCATGAGCAGCTGGGCCCACCAGGCCTCGTTGGTCAGCAGCTGGTCGCATGCGGCGACGCCGGTGTTGCCGAAGAGCTGCCCGCTGCGGGCGACCGTGACGAGCGTCGTCGACTGCAGGAGCGCGAGGGCGATCGTGAGGTAGCGCGTGTACTGGGTGAGGCGGGCCTGGCCGGCCTGACCCTCCTTGTGCAGCGTCTCGAAGTGCGGGATCACGACGCGCAGCAGCTGCGTGATGATCGTCGCCGTGATGTACGGCATGACGCCGAGCGCGAAGATCGACAGCTGCAGCAGCGCACCGCCCGAGAAGAGGTTGACGAGCGAGAGCAGGCCCTCGGTCCCCTCGTTCTGCCCGATGCACGACTGCACGTTCACGAAGTCGACGAACGGCGTCGGCACGTGCGCACCGAGACGGTAGAGCACGATGATGCCCAGGGTGAAGGCGATCTTCCGGCGCAGATCGGGTGTGCGGAAGACGCGCGCGATTGCGCTGAACAAGAAGGATCCTCCTGAAGGGGAATGAGGCCGCCCGCGGGACGGCCAAGCACCAGGGTAGCCCAGGGTCGCTCGCGGGGCGTATCCCGACCGGCGACAGCAGTCCCGGACGACGAAAGGGCCGGAGGATTCCCCCGGCCCTTTCGTGCGTGGTTACTTGACGCTGCCGCCCGCGGCGACGATCTTCTGCTCGGCGGAGCCGGAGACCTTGTCGACCGTCACGGTGAGCTTGACGGCGATGTCGCCGTCGCCCAGCACCTTGACCTTCTCGTTCTTGCGAACGGCGCCCTTGGCGACGAGGTCGGCCACGGTCACGTCGCCGCCACTCGGGTAGAGCTCCGCAAGCTTGGCGAGGTTGACCACCTGGTACTCGACGCGGAACGGGTTCTTGAACCCGCGCAGCTTCGGGGTGCGCATGTGCAGCGGCATCTGCCCGCCCTCGAACCCGGCGCGCACGGTGTTGCGGGCCTTCGTGCCCTTCGTGCCGCGACCGGCGGTCTTGCCCTTCGAGCCCTCTCCACGACCCACGCGGGTCTTGGCGGTGTTGGCTCCGGGCACCGGACGCAGGTGGTGGACCTTCAGCACACCGGGACGCGTCGTGGCCTGGGCGGGTGCCTTGTCGGCCTTGGCGGGGGCCTTCTTCGCCGCCGGCTTCGTGGCGGGCGCAGCCGCCTCGGCCGCAGCCTTGTCGTTCTCAGCCATCAGTCGATCTCCTCAACCTTCACGAGGTGGGCGACAGTCTTGACGTAGCCGCGGGTCTGGGCGTCATCGGGACGGACGACCGTGTCGCCGATCCGCTTGAGGCCGAGGCTCCGCAGCGTGTCGCGCTGGTTCTGCTTCTCGCTCACCTTGGACTTGACCTGCGTGACCTTCAGACGCGCAGCCATCATGCACCTGCCTTCGCAGCGGCGACGGCCTCGGCCTCGGCCCGCACCAGGCGCGCGGGGGCGACCTGGTCGAAGTCGAGACCACGGCGGGCGGCCACGGCGCGCGGCTCTTCGAGCTGCTTCAGCGCCGCGACGGTCGCGTGGACGATGTTGATCGTGTTCGACGAGCCGAGCGACTTCGACAGCACGTCGTGGATGCCGGCGCATTCGAGCACGGCGCGCACGGGGCCACCGGCGATAACACCGGTACCGGCGGTCGCCGGACGCAGGAGCACGACGCCGGCGGCCGCCTCACCCTGCACGGGGTGCGGGATCGTCACGCCGACGCGGGGCACGCGGAAGAAGTTGCGCTTGGCCTCTTCGACACCCTTGGAGATCGCCAGGGGGACCTCGCGCGCCTTGCCGTAGCCGACGCCGACGAGACCGTTGCCGTCGCCGACGACGACGAGCGCCGTGAAGCTGAAGCGACGACCGCCCTTGACGACCTTCGACACGCGGTTGATCGTGACGACGCGCTCGAGGAACTGGCTCTCGTTGCGGTCACGCGAACCGCGGTCGCGGTTCGGGTTGCGCTCGCGGCCGCCGCGGCGGGGCTCGCGCTCACGCTCCGTGGGCGCGTCCGTGGTGGCGGGCGCCTCGGTGGTGGCGGACACGTTGTTCTCCTTGTTGTCGGTGCTCACAGGTTCAGCCCGCCCTCTCGCGCGCCGTCCGCGATCGCGGCGACACGGCCGGCGTAGCGGTTGCCACCCCGGTCGAAGACGGCCTCACTGATTCCGGCGGCCTTCGCGCGCTCGGCGACGAGCTCGCCGACCTTGCGCGCCTTGGCCGTCTTGTCGGCCTCGAGGGAGCGCAGGTCGACCTCGAGCGTCGAGGCGGATGCCACAGTGTGGCCCTTGCTGTCGTCCACGAGCTGCACGAACACGTGGCGGGACGAGCGGTTCACGACCAGGCGCGGACGCTCGGTGGTGCCGACGATCTTCTTGCGAAGACGGGCGTGGCGGCGCGAGCGCGCGACGGACTTCGACGTCACAGCCATGGTTACTTACCAGCCTTTCCGGCCTTACGCCGAACGACCTCGCCGGCGTAGCGGATGCCCTTGCCCTTGTACGGTTCGGGCTTGCGGATCTTGCGGATGTTCGCGGCGGCCTCACCGACGGCCTGCTTGTCGATGCCGCTCACGGTGACCTTGTTGTTGCCCTCGACCGTGAGCGTGATGCCGGCCGGCGGCTCGATGAGCACGGGGTGCGAGAAGCCGAGCGCGAACTCCACGGAGCCGCCCTTCTGCGCGACGCGGTATCCGGTGCCGACGACCTCGAGGCCCTTGGTGTAGCCCTGGGTCACGCCGATGATGTTGTTGTTGATGAGGGTGCGCGTGAGGCCGTGGAGCGAACGCGACTCGCGCTCGTCGTCGGGCCGGGTCACGAGAATCTGGTTCTCCTGCACCGCCACCTCGATGGGACGGGCGATCTGAATGCTCAGTTCGCCCTTGGGGCCCTTGACCTGGACATCGCGGCCGCTGACCTCGACGGTCACGCCGGCGGGGATGTCGATGGGAAGCCTACCGATACGGGACATGACGGATCACCACACGTAGGCGAGGACTTCCCCACCCACGCCCTTCTGCTCGGCCTGACGGTCGGTGAGGAGACCGGAGGAGGTGGACAGGATGGCGACGCCGAGGCCGCCGAGCACGCGGGGCAGCTCGGTCGAGCGTGCGTACACGCGCAGACCGGGCTTGGACACCCGCTTGATGCCGGCGATCGACCGTTCGCGGTTCGGGCCGTACTTCAGCGTGAGGGTCAGCGTCTGACCGACGCGGGCGTCGGCGACGGCCCAGTCGGAGATGTAGCCCTCCTGCTTGAGGATCTCGGCGATGTGGGTCTTGAGCTTCGAGCTCGGCAGGCTCACGGAGTCGTGGTGCGCCGAATTCGCGTTGCGCAGACGGGTCAGCATGTCTGCGACCGGGTCTGTCATTGTCATGTGTGTAGTCCTTCGTTCACCAGGTTTCGACCGCCGTTACACGACGGGCGACCTGTGGTGGTGGTGTGCCCGGATGGGCGGGTTCAGGCCTGGGCGTTCGGGTCGCGGAATGGGAAGCCGAGGTGACGCAGCAGAGCACGACCCTCGTCATCCGACGTCGCGGTCGTGACGACCGTGATGTCGAAGCCGCGGACGCGATCGATCTTGTCCTGGTCGATCTCGTGGAAGACCGCCTGCTCCTGCAGACCGAACGTGTAGTTGCCGTGGCCGTCGAACTGCGTGGCCGACAGACCGCGGAAGTCGCGGATGCGGGGCAGCGCCAGCGAGATGAGGCGGTCGAGGAACTCCCACGCGCGGTCGCCGCGGAGGGTGACGTGCGCGCCGATGGCCTGGCCCTCGCGCAGCTTGAACTGCGCGATGGACTTGCGGGCCTTCGTCACGACGGGCTTCTGACCGGTGATCTTGGTGAGGTCGTCGACCGCACCATCGATCACCTTGCTGTCACGAGCGGCCTCGCCGACACCGGTGTTCACGACGACCTTGACCAGACCGGGGATCTGGTGGACGTTCGCGTACCCGAACTCCTCGCGCAGCTTCTGCTGGATCTCGGAGCGATACTTCTGCTTCAGGCGCGGCTGGATCTTGCCAGCCGGCGCGGCAGTGGACGTTGACATCAGAGGTCCTTACCTGACTTCTTCGCGTAGCGGACGCGCACGGTGCGCTTCTCGCCGTTCTTCACGACCTCCTCGACGCGGTGGCCGACGCGGGTCGGCTTCTTCGTCTCGGGGTCGACGATCGCGACGTTGGAGATGTGGATCGGGGCCTCGACGGTCTCGATTCCACCGGTCTTGGTTCCGCGCTGCGACTGGCCGACGCGCGTGTGCTTGGTGACGTAGTTCACGCCCTCCACCACGACGCGGTTGGTGCCGGGAACGACCTCGAGGACCTTCCCCTGCTTGCCGCGGTCGCCGCCGCGTTCGGGCTTGGCACCCGAGATGACCTGAACGAGGTCACCCTTCTTGATCTTCGCCATGGGTTACAGCACCTCCGGGGCGAGCGAGACGATCTTCATGAATCGCTTGTCTCGCAGCTCACGGCCGACCGGTCCGAAGATGCGGGTGCCGCGGGGCTCCCCGTCGTTCTTCAGGATGACGGCGGCGTTCTCATCGAACTTGATGTAGGAGCCGTCCGAGCGACGCGTCTGCTTGACGGTGCGCACGACGACCGCCTTGACGACATCGCCCTTCTTGACGTTGCCGCCGGGGATCGCGTCCTTGACCGTGGCGACGATGACGTCGCCGAGGCCGGCGTACCGACGGTTGGAGCCGCCGAGCACGCGGATCGTGAGCAGCTCCTTGGCGCCGCTGTTGTCGGCGACCTTGAGGCGGGATTCGTTCTGAATCATTGCTTACTTCGCCTTCTCGAGGATCTCCACCAGGCGCCAGCGCTTGGTCGCGCTCAGCGGGCGGGTCTCGTTGATGAGGACGAGGTCGCCGATGCCGGCGGTGTTGCCCTCGTCGTGCGCCTTGACCTTGGAGGTGCGACGGATGACCTTGCCGTAGAGGGGGTGCTTCACGCGGTCCTCGACCTCGACGACGATCGTCTTGTCCATCTTGTCGCTGACGACATAGCCGCGGCGGGACTTGCGGTACCCGCGGGCGCCGGCGTCACGGACGTCGTGCTCGGCGTGCTCGTGACCCGCGACCTGCTCTGCGGCGGTGTCGGCCTTCTTCGTGGTGGCCATCACTCAGCCTCTCCTTCGGCGGTGGCCGAGTCGTCCTCGGACTTCTTCGCCTTGCTCTTCTTGGCCTTCGTCGCCGTCTCCGCGGGGGCGGGCGTGGCACGGATGCCCAGCTCGCGCTCACGGATGACGGTGTAGAGCCGCGCGATGTCGCGCTTGACGGCGCGGATGCGGCCGTGGCTCTCGAGCTGGCCGGTGGCCGACTGGAAGCGCAGGTGGAACAGCTCTTCCTTGGCCTTGCGCAGCTCCTCGACGAGGCGCTGGTCTTCGAACGTGTCGAGCTCTGCCGGGGCGAGCTCCTTGGTGCCGATCGCCATTACGCGTCGCCCTCCTCGCGCTTGATGATGCGTGCCTTCAGGGGCAGCTTGTGAATGGCACGGGTCAGGGCCTCGCGAGCGAGTTCCTCGTTGACACCGGCGACCTCGAAGAGGACGCGACCCGGCTTGACGTTGGCGACCCACCACTCGGGGGAGCCCTTACCGGAACCCATGCGGGTCTCGGCGGGCTTCTTCGTGAGCGGACGGTCGGGGTAGATGTTGATCCACACCTTCCCGCCACGCTTGATGTGACGGGTCATCGCGATACGCGCCGACTCGATCTGGCGGTTGGTGACGTACGCGGGCGTGAGGGCCTGGATGCCGAACTCGCCGAACGACACCTTCGTGCCACCGGTCGCCTGCCCGTCCCGCTTGGGGTGGTGCTGCTTGCGGTACTTGACCTTGCGGGGGATGAGCATTACGCCGACACTCCTTCTGCGACGGGCGCCTCGCTGCGGGGGCCACGGCGACGGTCGCCGCGGTCGTCACGACCGCGCGACTTGGGCGCGTTGGCCTGCTCGCGTGCGAGCTCCTTGTTGGTGAGGTCGCCCTTGTAGATCCAGACCTTCACGCCGATGCGGCCGAAGGTCGTCTTGGCCTCGTAGAAGCCGTAGTCGATGTTCGCGCGCAGCGTGTGCAGCGGCACACGACCCTCGCGGTAGAACTCCGAGCGGCTCATCTCGGCACCGCCGAGGCGGCCCGACACCTGGATGCGGACACCCTTGGCGCCGGCGCGCTGCGCGCCCTGCAGCCCCTTGCGCATCGCGCGGCGGAACGCCACGCGTGCGGAGAGCTGCTCGGCGACACCCTGCGCGACGAGCTGGGCGTCGGCCTCGGGGTTCTTCACCTCGAGGATGTTCAGCTGGATCTGCTTGCCGGTGAGCTTCTCGAGGTCGGCGCGGATGCGCTCGGCCTCGGCGCCGCGGCGGCCGATCACGATGCCGGGGCGGGCGGTGTGGATGTCGACGCGGACGCGGTCACGCGTGCGCTCGATCTCGATGTTGCTGACGCCCGCACGGTCGAGCGAGGTCTGCAGCATCTTGCGGATCTTGATGTCCTCGGCGACGTAGTCGGCGTAACGCTGACCCGGCTTCGTCGAGTCCGAGAACCACCGCGAGACGTGATCGGTCGTGATGCCGAGGCGGAAGCCGTACGGGTTTACCTTCTGTCCCATTACTTGCTCGCCTTCTTGGTCGGGGCGGCGGCCGCGTCAGCGACCTCGGGGGTCGACAGGACGACCGTGATGTGGCTCGTGCGCTTCTTGATCTGGAACGCGCGGCCCTGGGCGCGGGGCTGGAAACGCTTGAGCGTCGTGCCCTCGTCGACGTAGGCGTTCTTGACGAACAGACCCTGCTCGTCGAAGTACTCGCCGTCCTTGTCGGCCTTCACCCGTGCGTTGGCGATGGCCGACGCGACGAGCTTGTAGATCGGCTCGCTCGCACCCTGCGGTGCGAACTTCAGGATCGCGAGGGCCTCTTCGGCCTGCTTGCCCTTGATGAGCGCGACGACGCGACGAGCCTTCTGAGGGGTCACGCGGATGTGTCGCACGCGGGCGATGGACTCCACCATTTCTCTCTCCTCCTCGGTCGCCTTAGCGGCGACGGCCCTTCTTGTCGTCCTTCTCGTGACCGCGGAAGGTGCGGGTGGGCGCGAACTCGCCCAGCTTGTGGCCGACCATGGTCTCGGTCACGAACACGGGGATGTGCTTGCGACCGTCGTGGACGGCGATCGTGTGGCCGAGCATGGCCGGCACGATCATCGACCGGCGCGACCAGGTCTTGATGACGTTCTTCGAACCCGACTCGTTCTGAGCGGCGACCTTGCGAAGCAGGTGCTCGTCGACGAAGGGGCCCTTTTTGAGACTGCGTGGCATCTTCTGTTCCTACCTACTTGCGCTTCTTGCCGGCGTTGCGACGACGGACGATCAGCTTGTCGCTTTCCTTGTTGGCGTGGCGGGTGCGGCCCTCGGCCTGACCCCACGGCGACACGGGGTGGCGTCCACCGGACGTCTTGCCCTCACCACCACCGTGCGGGTGGTCGACCGGGTTCATCGCGACACCGCGGACCGTCGGGCGCACGCCCTTCCAGCGCTTGCGGCCGGCCTTGCCCCAGTTGATGTTGGACTGCTCGGCGTTGCCGACCTCGCCGACGGTCGCGCGGCAGCGCGCGTCGACGTTGCGGATCTCGCCCGAGGGCAGGCGCAGCTGGGCGTAGGGGCCGTCCTTTGCAACGAGACGCACCGACGCGCCGGCCGAGCGCGCGATCTTCGCGCCGCCACCGGGGCGCAGCTCGATGGCGTGCACGACGGTACCGGTGGGGATGTTGCGCAGCGGCAGGTTGTTGCCGGGCTTGATGTCGGCGTTCGGGCCGGACTCGACGACGTCGCCCTGCGACAGTTTGTTCGGCGCCAGGATGTAGCGCTTCTCGCCGTCCACGTAGTGCAGGAGTGCGATGCGCGCCGTGCGGTTGGGGTCGTACTCGATGTGAGCGACCTTCGCGTCGATGCCGTCCTTGTCGTTGCGACGGAAGTCGATCAGGCGGTACTGGCGCTTGTGGCCACCACCGATGTGACGCGTCGTGATGCGACCCTGGTTGTTGCGACCACCGGTCTTGCTGAGCGGACGCAGCAGCGACTTCTCGGGCGTCGAACGCGTGATCTCGGCGAAGTCGGCGACCGACGAGCCGCGGCGACCGGGCGTCGTGGGCTTGTACTTGCGAATAGCCATGTTCTTAGTCCTCTATCCCGACCGTCAGCCGACAGCCGTGAAGATGTCGATGGTGCCCGACTTGAGGGTCACGATCGCGCGCTTGGTGTCCTTGCGCTTGCCGAGCCCGAACCGGGTGCGACGGGCCTTGCCGTTGCGGTTGGCGGTGTTGACCGCCGCGACCTTGACGCCGAAGATCTTCTCGACCGCGAACTTGATCTCGGTCTTGTTGGCGCGGGGGTCCACCAGGAAGGTGTACTTGCCCTCGTCGATCAGGCCGTAGCTCTTCTCGGAGACGACCGGCTTCAGGATGATGTCGCGCGGGTCCTTGTTCAGGGCGCTCATGCGGAGACCTCCTCGGTGGCCGACTTCGACGCGACGAAGGCGTCGTACGCGGCCTTGGTGAAGACGATGTCGTCGGAGACGAGCACGTCGTAGGCGTTGAGCTGGTCGAAGAACAGCACGTGCACGTACGCGAGGTTGCGCACGCTCTTGATGCTCAGCTCGTCGTCGCGGTGCAGGACGACCAGCACGTTCTTCGTGGGGGCGACCTGCGCGAGGTACGCCGCCGCCGCCTTGGTCGAGGGGGCGCCCTCGATGCCGAGGGACTCCACGATGTGCAGGCGCTGGCCCCGGACGCGGTCGCTGAGCGCGCCCAGGAGGGCGGCCGCGATCATCTTCTTGGGGGTGCGCTGCGCGTAGTCGCGCGGCTTCGGACCGTGGACGATGCCACCGCCGGTCATGTGCGGCGCGCGGATCGAGCCCTGACGGGCGTTACCCGTGCCCTTCTGCTTGAAGGGCTTGCGGCCGGCACCGGAGACCTCGCCGCGACGCTTGGTCGAGTGCGTGCCCTGGCGGGCCGCGGCGCGCTGCGCGACGACGACCTGGTGGATCAGCGGGATGTTCGTCTTGACGTCGAACACCGAGGCGGGCAGCTCCACGGAGCCGGCCTTCTTGCCGTCGGTGCCACGGACATCGAGCGTGAGAGTCGAGTCAACCATGTGCTCAGGCGCCCTTCACTGCGTTGCGGACGTACACGATGCGACCGCGCGCACCGGGGACGGCGCCCTTGACGAGCAGCAGACCCTTCTCGGCGTCGATCGCGTGCACGGTGAGGTTCTGGACGGTCACGCGCTCGCCACCCATACGGCCGGCCATGCGCATGCCCTTGAAGACACGGCTCGGGGTCGACGAGGCGCCGATCGAGCCGGGCTTGCGGTGGTTGCGGTGCGCACCGTGCGAAGCGGAGACACCCTTGAAGTTGTGGCGCTTCATGACACCCGCGGTGCCCTTGCCCTTGCTGGTGCCGACGACGTCGACCAGCTGGCCGGCCTCGAACACGCCGTCCACCGTGAGCTCCTGACCGAGTGAGTAGTCAGCGGCATCCGCGGTGCGCACCTCGGTGAGGTGACGGCGGGGGGTGACGCCCGCGGCCTCGAAGTGGGCCGTCAGGGGCTTGTTCACCTTGCGGGGGTCGATCTGGCCGTAGGCGATCTGAACGGCGTTGTAGCCGTCCTTCTCGGGCGTGCGCACCTGGCTCACGACGTTCGAGGCGAGCTCGATGACGGTGACGGGGATGAGCTTGCCCTGCTCGTTCCACACCTGGGTCATACCGAGCTTGGTGCCCAGCATGCCCTTCGAAATCTTGTTGTTGATGTCAGCCATGTCGTCCTCAGAGCTTGATCTCGATGTTGACGTCGGCCGGCAGGTCGAGGCGCATCAGGGAGTCGACGGCCTTGGGCGTCGGGTCGATGATGTCGATCAGACGCTTGTGGGTGCGCATCTCGAAGTGCTCGCGGCTGTCCTTGTACTTGTGCGGGGAACGGATGACGCACACCACGTTCTTCTCCGTCGGAAGGGGCACGGGGCCCACGACGGTCGCTCCTGCACGGGTCACGGTGTCGACGATCTTGCGGGCCGAGCTGTCGAGCCCCGCGTGGTCGTACGACTTCAGGCGAATGCGGATCTTCTGTCCCGCCATTGTCTGCTCACTCTCTTTCTCGCGTCTTACGACACCGGTTCGGATGCCGGGCGCATTGGACGCACGGTGGCGCTCTCGCGCCGGGCACTTCGCCGCCGCCCGGAGGCGACGTGTTGCTGCACCGCTGTTCTGCTGTCAGCCCGGGAGTTCGAGACTCCCGGCATCCGCACGATCGCTCCGCACGCGCGCAGGGCACTCGGACGGAGCGATGATGGGATGTGTCGTTCTGCTGCCCGCGGCCTAGGTTCGACATCGGGGCCTGGGCCCTGCGATGCGTCCTATGCACTGCCCTGGCAGTGATCCGGTGCGCGCATACGCGGCCCCCGGAGTGTGGAACCTGACTAGTCTACGTGACGCCCGGGCGTGTCGCAAACCCGGGCGTGTCGCAGAGAGAAGGGCGGTGCCCCAAGCCACCGCCCCCTCCCCGCCCGCCGCGCGGCGGGACTCTGCGTCAGCCCGCGCCGCGTATGCGAGGCGGACCGTCGATCGGTGGGAGGGCCCCGGAGGGGATGCGGCCTCGCGCGCGCGTCGAGTCCGCGGGAGCGGCGCGACCAGGACGACGGGAGCACGGGGTCACCACCGCGGATGCACCGCACCGGGTGCCACGCGTCGTGGTCGATCCTGTCCCCATCAATGCATCCCCACATGCATCTCACCGGCGGCGCCCTGCGCCCACCGGACCGCGACCCCCCGTCGCGGGTTCGCGGGCCGGGCCCGCATGCGCCGTGTCCCCCACGGCGCGTGCCCATCTTGACACAGCGGTCACCACGACGGAAGGGCGAGTGCGCGGGAGCGACCGCAACCCTCTCGTAACGTGATGGCCGCTAGCATGTGGACATGCCGGGGGCAGATGGGGATCAGGGGAAGAGCTCTGCGCACGCGCGGGAGCACGAGGCGTCGGGGGGACACCGGCCGCATCGCCGCGCGTGGGTCGCACCGGTCGCGGCAGCGGGCGGGGCCCTCCTCGTCGGCGGCGCGATATGGCTGTTCGCTCCCCTCGCGGTGGCGGCGCAATCGGAGCCGGCCCCCACTGTGACATCCCTTGTCCCGCTCATCACCTCGACGGTTCCGGCCGGCACCTCGGCCGTGCTGGCCGGGCCCGGCATCGACCCGACGGGCGCGACCGTCTCGACCGACGGCGTCAGGGCGTTCATCGCGAGCCTGCCCGCGGAGGGCGTGCGCACCGTCGAGGTGCCCTCCGGGTCGGTGATCCGCCTGGACGGCACGATCGAGATCCCCGGCAACACCATCCTGCGCGGGGGCGGGGAGCTGCGCTGGACCGAGGGGATCTCGGAGAGCGCGGCCCTGAGCGTCGTCGGCGACAACGTCGAGATCTCGGGCGTGACGATGACGAATCCGAACGAGCTCGGGAGCGCAGAGGGCGACCGCAACTACGGGATCGAGATCAAGGCGTCCGATGTTCGCGTGATCGGCAATCACATCGAGCGATTCCAGAACGGCATCGCCGTGCGGTACGGCGGCGAGTTCCACGACATCGTCATCTCCGGCAACCGCGTGAAGGACGTCATCGGCGTCGGCGCCGGGCCGGACTCGCGGGAGAACCGGGGCGAGGATCGCGGCGACGGGATCGTCGTGTGGGGGGCGCAGGCCACCGTGACCGGGAACATCGTCAACGCGAAGCCCGGCACCGACGCCCGCGTGGGCATCCACACCGAGAGCATCACCCTCGGCAACACCGAGGACGCCCCACACACCGCGTCGATGGTCGCGATCACGGGCAACGTCGTCTACGGGCAGTTCCGCCGCTCGATCGTGAGCGAGAACGTCGCCCACACCACCATCACGGGCAACACCGTGGCGGATGCCACGTGGTGGGGCATCGCCGTGATCCTCCGCTCGCACGACAGCGTCGTGGCGGACAACACGATCCTGTACACGCGCACCGCCGCCGACGGCCAGGGGCAGAACTACGACCCTCGCAGGGCACCGATCATGATCTACGGGGGCGTGGAGCGCGCGCAGATCAGCGGCAACTCGCTCGTCGTGAAACCGGGCGCCGAGGCACGCGCGTTCATCGTCATCCAGGGCGAGGGCGACCAGGCCCCCGCGGACATCACGGTCGACGGCAACACGGGATTCAACGACGAGGGCACGGTGACGGACGGCATCGCGACGGTCGGCACGACATCCGGCGTCCGGGTGACGGACAACCGGCTCGAGGGCTTCTCATCGGCGGGCGTCTCGCTCTCCCGCACGAGCGACTATCTCGTCGACCGGAACGAGCTCTCCGGCGCCGGCGCGGCCGTCGGCGTGCGCATCGAGGACAGCTCGGGATGGGGCAGGGTGACCGGCAACATCACCACCGGCGTCGGGAGCGCGGTCGAGGCGCCCGACGGCGCGGACGTATCGGGCAATCTCGCCCCCTGATCCCGCGCCCGGGCGCGATGCCGCGACGACACGACGAAGGGGCCGGGCCCGAAGGCCCGACCCCTTGTCGGTGCGGATGCCGAGGCATCCGCCATGAATCAGATCACTTGATGATCTTGGTCACCGTTCCGGCGCCGACGGTGCGGCCACCCTCACGGATCGCGAAGCCGAGGCCCTCTTCCATGGCGATGGGCTGGATCAGCTCCACCGTCATGTCCGTGGTGTCGCCGGGCATGACCATCTCGGTGCCCTCGGGCAGCGAGATGACGCCGGTGACGTCCGTGGTGCGGAAGTAGAACTGCGGGCGGTAGTTCGTGTAGAAGGGGTTGTGACGGCCACCCTCCTCCTTGGACAGGATGTACGCCGTGCCCTCGAAGTTGGTGTGGGGCGTGACCGAACCCGGCTTCACGACGACCTGGCCGCGCTCGACGTCGTCGCGCTTGAGACCACGCAGGAGCAGACCGCAGTTCTCGCCGGCCCAGGCCTCGTCGAGCTGCTTGTGGAACATCTCGATACCCGTGACCGTCGTCTTCTGCGTCGGGCGGATGCCGACGATCTCGACCTCGGAGTTGATGCCCAGCGTGCCGCGCTCGGCGCGACCCGTCACGACCGTGCCACGACCGGTGATCGTGAAGACGTCCTCGATCGGCATGAGGAACGGCTTGTCCTTGTCACGCACGGGGTCGGGGATCGACTCGTCGGCGGCGTCCATCAGGTCGAGGATCGACTGGACCCACTTCTCGTCGCCCTCGAGAGCCTTCAGGCCCGAGACGCGGATGACCGGAGCGTCGTCGCCGGGGAAGCCCTGGCTCGACAGCAGCTCGCGGACCTCGAGCTCGACGAGCTCCAGGATCTCCTCGTCGTCGACCATGTCGGCCTTGTTCAGCGCGACCATGAGGTAGGGCACGCCGACCTGCTTGGCGAGCAGAACGTGCTCACGCGTCTGGGCCATCGGGCCGTCGGTGGCGGCGACCACGAGGATCGCGCCGTCCATCTGGGCAGCACCGGTGATCATGTTCTTGATGTAGTCGGCGTGACCCGGGGCGTCGACGTGCGCGTAGTGACGCTTGGGGGTCTCGTACTCGACGTGCGAGATGTTGATCGTGATGCCGCGCTGACGCTCCTCGGGAGCCGAGTCGATCGACGCGAAGTCGCGCTGAACGTTGGTGGCCGACGGGTACTTGTCGGCGAGCACCTTCGAGATCGCGGCGGTGAGCGTGGTCTTGCCGTGGTCGACGTGACCGATCGTTCCGATGTTCACGTGCGGCTTGGTCCGCTCGAACTTGGCCTTAGCCACTGGGTCCTCCTCAGGACTGTCGTGTAGAAGCCCCGGTCGCTGGATTGCGACCGGCTCTCTACGGGGATGGTTCTCAGTCTAGTTATGAAGTTGTAGAAACCGAATGCCGAGGCATCCGACGCGGGTTACTCGCCCTTGTTCTTCTGGACGATCTCGTCGGCCACGGCGCGCGGGACCTCGGCGTAGCTGTCGAACTCCATGGAGTAGACGGCGCGGCCGGAAGTCTTCGAGCGCAGGTCGCCGATGTAGCCGAACATCTCGGACAGCGGGACGTTCGCCCGCACGACCTTGACGCCCGCGGCATCCTCCATCGACTGGATCTGTCCGCGGCGGCTGTTGAGGTCACCGATGACGTCGCCCATGTACTCCTCGGGAGTACGCACCTCGACCGACATGATCGGTTCGAGGATGACCGGACTCGCCTTGCGGACGGCCTCCTTGAAGCCCATCGAACCGGCGATCTTGAACGCCATTTCAGACGAGTCGACATCGTGCGACGCACCGTCGAGCAGGATCGCCTTGACACCCACCATGGGGTAGCCGGCGAGAACGCCGACGTTCATGGCGTCCTGGAAGCCCTGATCGACCGGCGCGATGTACTCGCGCGGGATTCGTCCGCCCGAGACCTTGTTGACGAACTCGTACGTGGTCTCGGCCGTGACTTCGAGCGGCTCGAGCGCGAACTGGATCTTCGCGAACTGACCCGAACCACCGGTCTGCTTCTTGTGGGTGTAGTCGTGACGCTCGACGGCCTTCTTGATCGTCTCGCGGTACGCCACCTGCGGCTTTCCGACGTTGGCCTCGACCTTGAACTCGCGCTTCATGCGGTCGACGAGGATGTCGAGGTGCAGCTCGCCCATGCCCTTGATGACCGTCTGGCCCGTCTCGGCGTTCTGCTCGACGCGGAACGTCGGGTCCTCTTCGGCGAGCTTCTGGATCGCGGTGCCGAGCTTCTCCTGGTCGGCCTTGGTCTTCGGCTCGATGGCGACCTCGATGACCGGCTCGGGGAACGTCATCGACTCGAGCACGACCTGGTGGTTCGCGTCCGAGAGCGTGTCGCCCGTCGTCGTGTCCTTGAGACCGATCACGGCGTAGATGTGACCCGCGGTGACCGAGTCGACCGGCATCTCCTTGTTGGCGTGCATCTGGAAGATCTTCCCGATGCGCTCCTTCTTGCCCTTGGTGGCGTTGACCACCTGGGCGCCCGAGTCGAGGTGACCCGAGTAGACGCGGATGTAGGTCAGGCGACCGAAGAACGGGTGCGTGACGATCTTGAACGCCAGAGCCGCGAACGGCTCCTTGCTGTCGGCGTGACGCTCGATGATCTTCTCTTCGTCCTTCGGGTCGCGCGCCTCGATGGCGGGGACGTCGAGGGGCGAGGGGAGGTAGTCGACGACCGCGT
This sequence comes from Microbacterium sp. NPDC078428, assembly GCF_044542535.1. Classification (NCBI taxonomy): domain Bacteria; kingdom Bacillati; phylum Actinomycetota; class Actinomycetes; order Micrococcales; family Microbacteriaceae; genus Microbacterium; species Microbacterium sp. NPDC078428. The sequence continues at coordinate 2,141 of NZ_JBITUP010000008.1, read as the reverse complement.
CGAGCATGGGCTGGACGCCGCGGTTCTTGAACGCGGAACCGCAGAGCACCGGGTAGACCTCGGACGCGATCGTCATCTTGCGGATGGCGCCCTTGATCTCGTCGGTGGTGAGCTCTTCGCCGCCGAAGTACTTCTCGAGCAGCACCTCGTCGGACTCGGCGACCGTCTCGAGAAGCTTCTCGCGGTACTCGGCGGCCTTGTCGGCGAGGTCGGCGGGGATCTCCTGGATCTCGTACTTGGCGCCCATGGTGACGTCACCCTTGGCATCGCCGGGCCATACCAGCGCACGCATGTAGACCAGGTCGACGACGCCGACGAAGTCGTTCTCGGCGCCGATCGGGATCTGCAGCACGAGCGGCTTGGCCTTCAGCCGGTTGATGATCGTGTCGACCGTGAAGTAGAAGTCGGCGCCGAGCTTGTCCATCTTGTTGACGAAGCAGATGCGGGGCACGTCGTACTTGTCGGCCTGACGCCACACGGTCTCGGACTGGGGCTCGACACCCTCCTTGCCATCGAAGACGGCGACGGCACCGTCGAGAACGCGGAGCGAACGCTCCACCTCGACCGTGAAGTCCACGTGTCCGGGGGTGTCGATGATGTTGATCTGGTTCTTCTCCCAGAAGCACGTGACCGCCGCAGAGGTGATCGTGATGCCACGCTCCTGCTCCTGCTCCATCCAGTCGGTCGTCGCCGCGCCGTCGTGCGTTTCGCCGATCTTGTGGTTGACGCCCGTGTAGAACAGGATGCGCTCGGTGGTCGTCGTCTTGCCAGCATCGATGTGGGCCATGATGCCGATGTTGCGGACCTTGTTGAGGTCGGTGAGCACGTCTTGTGCCACGGGTGCGTTTCCTTACGTGAGGTGACGGGATGTCGCGGGTTCCGCCGGCCGGAACCGGTGGTCCCGGCCGGCGGAGTGGATGCTGATTACCAGCGGTAGTGCGCGAAGGCGCGGTTCGACTCGGCCATCTTGTGGGTGTCTTCGCGGCGCTTGACCGCGGCACCCAGGCCGTTCGAGGCGTCGAGGATCTCGTTCTGCAGACGCTCGGTCATCGTCTTCTCACGACGACCCTTCGCGTAGCTGACCAGCCAGCGCAGCGCGAGGGTGTTCGCGCGGTGCGGCTTGACCTCGACCGGCACCTGGTAGGTCGAGCCGCCGACGCGGCGGCTGCGGACCTCGAGGGTGGGGCGGACGTTGTCGAGCGCCTTCTTGAGCGTCGCGACCGCGTCCTGGCTGTTCTTCGCCTCGACGCCCGCGAGGGCGTTGTAGACGATCGACTCGGCGAGGGACTTCTTGCCGTCGACCAGGATCTTGTTGACGAGCTGGGTGACGATGGGGGCGCCGTAGACCGGGTCGTTGACGACGGGGCGCTTCGGGGCAGGACCCTTACGAGGCATGGTTCTCAGCCCTTCTTCGCGCCGTAGCGGCTGCGAGCCTGCTTACGGTTCTTCACGGCCTGGGTGTCCAGGGCGCCACGGACGATCTTGTAACGCACACCGGGCAGGTCCTTCACACGACCGCCACGCACGAGCACCATCGAGTGCTCCTGCAGGTTGTGGCCCTCGCCGGGGATGTAGGCGGTGACCTCGGTGCCGTTCGAGAGCTTGACACGGGCGACCTTGCGCATCGCCGAGTTCGGCTTCTTGGGCGTCGTGGTGTACACACGGGTGCACACGCCGCGCTGCTGCGGGTTGGCCTTCAGGGCGGGAGCCTTGGTCTTGGTGACCTTCGGCGAGCGACCCTTCCGGACCAACTGCTGAATGGTTGGCACTGGTTGTTCTCCTTCATGCTGCACGGTGACAGCGTTCGTGTTCTCTCCCGGGCATCCGGATATCGGTCCGGCCGGCCCGGGTCACGTAGACCCGCTCCCGCGCCAGAGGGCTGTCGCGATCGAGTGGGTATGCCGTGGGGGTGACCTGTTCGCAGGTCGTTCCCTGAGATGAGATGCGGCTTCCGCCCACCCCGGGACACGCTCACGGCACGTCGCAGGGCGCGCATGGGCGCACACCCGATCAATGATACGCGCGGGGGGCGAGGGCGGTCAAACGGACGACGAGACTCACGTAAAGTGCCCGCGAAACGCCCTCGGTGCCTCATTTGAGATTGCCCGCGAAATGGTGACGCTCGGGGCATGGGAAGTGAG
>NZ_JBITUP010000007.1:0-210499 GCF_044542535.1 Microbacterium sp. NPDC078428 | reverse complement strand
TAGTCGGTTCTCACCTGACCATCGCACGATGGCTCACCACGTCAACGACGTGACACTCGAGCCCAGGAACTACACCACCCCAGGGGACGTCACCCTCGGGAGCCGCGCTCTCCTCGACCAATCGAGTGGCGAGAGCCTGGTGCGCTCGCGTGACCGAACTCTCTCTCAGTGCTGTCTTGTGTTCACGCTGGCGCTCACGCTGAGAGAGGCGAGGAGTGCTGCGAGCTCTACATTCGCGCATGGCCGCTGCCCAGTCCGGCATAGGTGGGCGCTCCAGCGAGTCCATTCGCGCGTCGGAGCGATGCGCGCCGTCGCGGCGTAGCCGGGACGAACCGCGCAATCCGGCGCGCGCTTCCCCCGGGAGTGAAGGCTAGTCGCCGGAGGTGGAGTCGACGACACCAGAACCGCGGACGGGAACCGGGTAGGGGAGGAACGGCGGATCCGTGCCCCCTCGCGAATATACGGGCCCCATCGCGCCGGCATAAGTGGCCCCCACGCCTGTCTACGCATGCTCTTGAATTCCGCGGGGGGCGCTGCCAGCTTGCCGAGCGGATACACGCACGAGCAGCCTCGTTCTCCGCGTTCTTTCGGACCTTGAGGTGCTTGCCGGCCCCCCGAATCGCAGTGCAATGTCGCATGAGTTCTGGGAGGACTGTGATGTCCATCATCGATGCCGAACCGGTCAACGTGCCGCACGTCGAGGCGCCGCGTACGACCGAACAATTGGTCGCGTGGGCGACCTCGGCGCATGAGATCGGCTACGGACGAAGGTCCGCGCGCGGGCACGGATACGAGATGCGGGGGCTCTCGCATCTGCCGCTTTCGCGCCTGCATGAGGGCAAGTTCGGTCGAATGTTCCGATTGCCGCCGTTCATTCCGTCGGACGAACGGGAACACCTTCGAGGCCGCGCAGCGGATCGTGCGCTGGCACTACCAGTGGATCGTCGTCCACGACTTCCTCCGGCGGATCGTCGGCGCGCAGATGCGCGGCAAGGTCTTCAAGGAGGAGCCGAACGCGCTGCCGGTGATCGATCGCCGGTTCTTCAAGTGGAAGTACGAGCCCTACATGCCGGTGGAGTCCTCCGTCGCCGCGTACCGCTTCGGTCACTCGATGATCCGCGGCCGGTACCGCCTGAATACGCTCGTCGGCGGGCCGGGTCCCTCGGGCAACGGCGGTCCCCTTCCGACGTTCACCCCGGACTCGGCGAACCCGCTGGGGCATTTCGGCGGGTTCCGGATCCTGCCCCCGTTCTGGACGATCGAATGGGCGCGGTTCTTCGAGGTCGACGGTGCCAGTCAGGACGGCCTGCAGCCCTCCCGCCTCATCGACACGAAGCTCGCGAACCCACTCGCAGCGCTCCCGCCCGAGATCGCCGGGAACCGGCCATCTCTGATCAGCAGGAATCTCACGCGCGGCGCGCGGATGATGTTGCCGTCGGGACAGGACGTGGCCGCGCACATGGGCGGGCCGGTGCTCAGCGATGCAGACCTCGAGCTCCCCGGTGGCGGGGCCGCACCCCTGTGGTACTACATCCTGAAAGAGGCCAGTCTGCTCGGCGACGGCGGCAAGCATCTCGGGCCCATCGGCGGCCGCATCGTCGCGGAGGTGATGCTCGGCCTCATGTCGCAGGACCCGTCATCCTATCTGCGCGTTCAGCCGACGTGGAAGCCGTTCCTGCCCGCCGCCGAGGCGGAGGACTTCACGGTTCCCGATCTCATCAAGGTCGCCGGTCACGGTCTGGGTGTTACAGATCTCCCCGCACCTCCGAGCCGCTGATCGGCAGCGACGCGGGGCACGGCGATGACGGAGCTGCGGCCGCTGATCCTGGTGCGGGGGTTCGGCGGAGCGGATGTCTCGGACGAGCAGGCCAGCCCGTACCAGGGATTCAACGACGGCACTGTCTACCCGAACAAGCGGGGCGAGAACTACATCTACGAAGGCTTCGTCCTGCGCGCCTTCAAGTCCGACCGCTACCGGTATCACGACGCGACGAACGTGGTCGGGTTCTATGCCGACCCGGTCGGCGCGCCTCCGGTGGACAGCGACATCGCGCCGGACCTGCTGGAGGGCACGGTGGTGCTCGACCCGACCGTCGAAGCCCGCGTGCTCTCCCAGGGGACCGCCGGCACGATCTGGATCTACCGGTACTACGACCTGCGCCCCCGTGCCCTGGAAAGCTACGGGTCCGGGCTGGTCCGGCTGATCGAGCTGATCGAACGCTCCGCCGCGCGCCACACCGAACAGTTCCGCGGAGTCGACATCGTCGCGCACAGCATGGGCGGCCTCGTCACCCGCGAGGGTGTCCTCGCCATGCACCGGCAAGAGCCGGGGTCGGCCAAGCGGAGGATCCACCGGATCGTCACGCTCGGCACACCGCACCGCGGCATCGCGTTCCAACGTGCACCGGACTGGCTGCTCCGCGTGCTTCCCAAAGTGAACGATGCCGGCGATGAGATGGCGTCCTTCCGTCCCGACTCGACCCGGTTCCTCGATTGGGAGGAGGCTTTCGACACCCGCCGCATCCTCACCGTCGTCGGCACCGACTACAGGTCGTACAACATCGCGGTGACGACCGTACTCAACCGGGTCGCGACCCTGTTCGACGAGGGCCACGCGAACTACAACCGCAGCGACGGACTCGTCAAGCAAGCCTCCGCGCAGCTGCCGGGGGCGCCCCGGACGTTCGTCCACAAAGCCCACGGAGGCAAGGACTCGCTGGTGACCTCGCGGGAGGCGTACGAGGTCTCGATGCGGTTCTTCCATGCTCGGCACCGCGTCGCCCTCTCGCTGGACAGCGCGAAGATCACGCGCGGCGGTGACTGGTTCGGGCGCAGCGAGTTCTTCTTCGGTGTGTCCATCAAGCCGAGGTACGTGGACTTCGAACTGTTCCACCAGAGCGTCCAGGCCGAGAACTGCTACGGCCCCTTCCGGAAGGCGGACCTTACCGACGACCTGCCCGACCTGGTCGAAGAGCTCCGGAAGCCGCTCGCCGCGTACGGCGACCAGACGACGGGCTGGGCGGGCCCCGGCCGGCTCATCTGGGAAGGGTGGGTCGACGGGGGCGACAAGCCGCCGGACGTGCCGGGCCTGGTCTTCCGGGCCGACGTGTACGTGGGAGAACGCGACACCTTCGGCATCGGGTTCTCCGACAATGTCGTCTTCCGCAAGCAGTACTACGTGCAGGTCTTCCCCGGTGCGACGCCACAGATCTTCGTCCACACCGGCGAGCACTACCTCGCCGGTCCCTACGCGCTCGAGCTCGAGCAGCTGCAGGAGCGGGCGGGGGACGACCACCGCTCGGAGATTCAGCGGGCGAGACCCGTCGAGAGCTCGCCCGGTGAGTGGACGTTCGACATCGGCGGCACCGGATTCACCGCGCGCTTGCGCATCAAGATCGAATCCGATCCGGAAGCCGGCTCTCCGGCTGCGCAGACCCCTCCTTGATCTGCGCCCTCGCGAAAGGGGGCACGAATGCCCGACACGGTGCAACGCAGGGCCACCATGTGCGTCGCGGGGATGACGCTTGTGTTCGCGTGCCTGACCGCCTGCGGATCGACGACCGAGACATCCCCCACGGCTCCGCCGGACACCGGGACCGCGACGGAGCCCGGCGGGAACGGTGGCGGCGGTGACTCCGGAGGGATCGCCGTGGGGAGTCCGCTGCGCATTCCGTTGCCCACCGACAGACTGCAGGGCCGAGCGTACGAATCGGGCCTCGCCGACCTGCGAGCCGGGATCGCCGCAGCCTGCGGAGGCGACCAGTGCGTCACCGTCCAGAAGAAGGGTGAATCCACCGAACTGGAGGAGGGGGCGACCTGCGACACGATCCTGTTCGTCGAGGGCGCGGAAGCGGACCCGGCCACCTCCGACCCGTACGTCGACACGACGGCGGGTGGGACCGTCACGATCGTCGTCAATGTCAGATGCGAGGACGCACCTTCGCCCGTCGAGCCATCGGAAGAGAGCTCGCCCACCGCGCCACCGGCCGACGAGAGCCCGGACACCGGCTCGACGGTGCGGAGCGACGCGCAGTGATGCGGACCAGAAGATCGCCGAACGGCTCGGCCGAGGACGCGGTCACCAACCCCGGTGACGCATCGGGGCCGGCGCCGGCCGAAGCCGCGTCGAGCCGCAGCTCCGCACCCCCGGCGCGCCCTCCCGGGCCGTGGGGTGTGGTGAGGGCCGCGGCGTCGATCATCACGCCCGTGACCCTGATCACAGCCCTGATGTACTACTTCGGTCTGATCCACGCGTACTGGTTCTTCGCGGGATTCGGCGTCGACTACACGCTCTTCGAGCTCTCACCCGAGGACTACATCCTTCGCAGCGCGGATGGCCTGCTCTTCCCGTTCAGCGCGATCGGGGCCGTCGTGCTCGCCCTGGCATGGATCTTCCAACTGCTCATCCCACGGTTTCGCTCGGGCACCGTGGAAGGCGTCGTGCGGATGTCCGTGCCGTTCTTCTCCATCCTGGGGCTCGGGCTGATGATCGTCGGAGGCGTGGCATTCCTCGTGCCGGAATGGCTCACCGACTATCCGGCCCTCGGCGGCATGGCGCTCGTCTTCGGCGTCCTGTTGCTGACCGCGGCGACGAAGTCGATGCGCTGGCTGGCCGACGGCAAAGGCCGCCCCCGACTCGCACCTCCCACCTCATGGGTCGTTGCCGAGTGGTCCGCCGTCGTCGTCCTGGTGAGCGTGGGGCTGTTCTGGGCCGTGGGCGACTTGTCGGCGCGCGTCGGCGAACAGCGTGCCGAGCAGGTCGTGCAGAGCCTGCCCGGCTGGCCCACACTGATCCTCTACTCGGAGCGAAGCCTGAACCTCACCGAGCCGGGGGTCACGGAGACCATGTGCTCATCTCAGGATGCCGCCTTCGGGTACCGGTACGACGGGCTCGTCCTCATCACTCAAGAAGGCAGTCGACTCCTGCTCCTGCCGCGGACGTGGAGCGATACCAACGGCACTGCCGTCGTTCTGGCGAGCACAGACGCGCTCCGGTTCGAATTCAGCCCCAGCGTCGGTTCCACGAGTCGCGCCTGCTGAGCAGGTCGGACCCTGCTCCCGATCGCTGGGGTCGGCGACTCCCGAGTGCTCACATCCCCGGCGGAAGGGTCCCGGAGAGCAGGGTGCCGCTCCTCTCGGCGGTCGCTCGTGCCGTCGATGCCCTCGCGCGGAGTCCGGGGTTGGCGACCTTGATCGTGCGCTGTTCCGGCCGCGGGTCGGTGACGCACGCGATCAGAAGCTCGGCCGCGGCCTCGGCGATCGATGTCAGATTCAGGTCGAGTGCGGTCAGCGGGGGCGACGAGGCTTGAGCACGCGGCCCGTCGTAGTTCGTGATGATCATGACGTCCTCCGGCACTCGCCGCCCGCGCTCCTGCACGGCCCGCGACGCACCGACGGCGAAGGCGTCGATGGGCGCGTACACGGCGTCGATCGAGGGATCGGCCGCGAGCAGTTCGAGGGTCTTCTCGTACCCGCCCCGCTCGCCCGATGCCGAGGAGATCTCGACGAGTCGGAGCCTGGCGTCGAGTCGGTGTCCGCGCTCGGAGACGAATCGGCGCAGGCTCGCGGCGAGCGAGTGCTGCTCGGCGGTCGACAGGAGGGCGATGGACCGGGCACCCCGCGAGATCAGGTGACCGATCGCAACCTCGGCGTCGCCATCTCCACGGTCGACCACGCCGTTGGCGTCGACCCCCGCCACCGAACCGATGGCCACCACCTGCATGCCGCGCTCCCGGAAGCGCGTGATGATCGGATCGCTCTCGCGCGGATCGATCACGACGACCGCGTCGGCGTCGATCGAGTCGAGGTGCGCGAGATCTCCGACGGGAGGCAGGAGAAGCGTCGAATAGCCCATCTCCAGAAGCGTCCGCGCGAGGGGCATTGCGAGGTCGAACAGGAAGCTCAGATGCGAATCGCGACCGACGACCTCGTCGGGAAGAGCAGTCAGCAGCCCGATCGTCCGCGAGGCGCCGCCTCGCAGCCGCTGCGCCCGAACGCTGGGCCGATAGTTCAGGGCATCCGCGACATTCCTCACGCGTTCGCGCGTCTGCGGATCGACCCGGCCACGGCCGGACAGCGCAACCGACACGGTCGTCCTGGAGACTCCCGCCGCAGCCGCCACGTCGGCGATCGTCGCCCGTACGAATCCGCTCGTCATCCTCCGTGCTTTCCGCGAGGCCTGGATGTCTCCCCAGCATAGGCCGCTCGTGTGGCTCGCATACGTGCTTGAATTCTACGACGAATCGATTCGGCATCCGCCCTGTCACCAACCGTCCCACTCGAATCCGGAGAAGCAATGGCCCAGCGAGCCGACCGCCTCATTCAGAACGCGCACGTCCTCACCTTCGACGGCGAGGCCCGTGTGATCGCCGACGGCGCGATCGCGATCAAGGACGGGGTGATCGTGGACGTGGGCGCGACGAGCGACGTCACCAGCCGGTGGCATTCGGACAAGCGCACCTACGCCAGCGGAGACATCCTGATGCCAGGGCTCGTGGATGCGCACCTTCACACGGCGCAGACGCTCATGCGCGGGGTGATCCCCCAGCTGGCCACGCGTGGCGCGCTGCGGGTGCCGACGTGGCGCGAGTATCTCGTCCCCTTCGAGGCGAACCTCTCGCCCGAAGACGTCGAGCTCTCGGGTCTGTTGGCCTACACCGCCATGCTGCAGACGGGAACGACCACCTTCTTCGAGGCCGGGGGCCCTCATCCCGAGTCGATGGCAAGTGCGGCGTGGGCGACCGGCATCCGCGGGGCGGTTTCCCAGAACACGATGGACGGCGGCGAACGCATCCCGTCGACGATGCGGATGACGACGGACGAGGCGATCGCGCGGAACATCGAGCTCGTGGAGGCGCTTCCCACCGCGCCCGACGGCTCGTCGCGGGTCACGGGTTGCATGTCGCTGCGGCAGATCATCACGAGCACGCCCGAACTGGTCAGGGAGATTCACCGAGAGGCGAAGGCGCGGGGGGTCAAGGTGCACACCCACCTCGTCGAGGGCACGTACGAGATCGACTTCGCGCTCGAGAGGTTCGGGAAGCGCCCCATCGACCACCTCATCGATGAGGGGGTGTTCGATGAGACCCTCCACGGCGCGCACTCGATTCTGGTCGACGACGACGATGTCGATGCGTACGTGCGTCATGGCGTCTCCGCCGCCCACTGCGCGAAGGGCAACTATTCGATCGGCACGCCCCCGGCGCTGCGGATGTGGCGGAGGGGCGTGGCGATCGGGCTCGGGACCGACGGCGTCGCGACGCTGGGCACGCTCGATCTCTTCCAGGTGGGAATGCTCGCCCGGGTGGGGCAGCAGCATGCCGAAGCGACCCCCGTGCACAACCGCAACGGTGTCCGGGGCGAGGAGATCCTCGGCATGGCGACCGTCGGCGGCGCCCGCGCCATGGCGCTGGGGGACCGCGCGGGCTCGCTTGCGATCGGCAAGAGGGCAGACATCGTCGTGCTGCGCACGGATGGACCGGATGCGGCCGCATACGCGTCACCGGAGATCTTCGCCTACGAATGCGCCACGGGACGGGACGTCCGCCACGTGCTCGTCGACGGCGAGATGGTCGTGAAGGACGGCGAGGTCGTCACGGTCGACGTGGCGGAGATCCGCGCACGCGCCGCGGCCCGGCAGAAAGAGCTGGTCGCCCTCATCGCCTGACGCCCCATGCGTCCGCGAAGCCGGGCCGCCGCCGCGTGCGGCCCGGCTCTTTGCGCCCGCCGCAGCCGTTTGTTGCGACGAGATGACGATTCTTTACGCGTCGTTTACAGTTTCGGCTTCTCCGGGATGTCTGCGCTCCAGTGCGTGCAGAATCGATTCCGCACCCATTCGACGCCCGACCTGTAAGGAGACCGCCCGTGGCGACGCACAAGAAGACGCTCTCACTCGGCGCATTCGAGGTCATGTCTCCGGTCTTCCTCTCCAATGCATGGACCCACCCGCTGAGCAGCACGGAAGAGTATGCGTCGCTCGCCTTCTGGCAGAGGCTCGCCCGCCGGCTCGATGAGGGCGGGTTCGACTACCTCTTCTTCGCAGACGCCTCGGGTTATCCCATGAATGCCGACGGAGAGGTGCCCGAGGTCGTCATCCGGGAATCGGTGCAGTTCCCCGTCCTCGACCAGATGTCGCTCGTGAGCGGCCTGGCCGCGACCGTCGATCGCCTGGGCTTCGTCCTGACCGCGTCGACGACCGTCGAGCGGCCCTACATCCACGCCCGTCGATTCACGACCCTGGATCACCTGACAGCGGGACGCGTCGGCTGGAACATCGTCACCAGCGACATGCAGGAGTCCCTCACCCGCTTGCTCGGCGAACGCGGGGTGATGCCGCACGATCTTCGCTACGACCGTGCCGAGGAGTTCGTCGACCTCTGTCTGACTCTCTGGGAGACCGCGTGGGATGACGGGGCCATGCTCTTCGACAAGTCGACGCGTACGGCAATCGATCCCGCGAAGGTGCATCGGATCACGCACGCCGGTGAGTACTTCGACCTCGACGGGTACTACTCCGCCAATCCATCTCCGCAGCGCACCCCTACCCTCTTCCAGGCCGGTACCTCTCCGAGGGGGATGCGATTCGCGGGCGACTTCGCCGAGGCCGTCTTCGTGCAGAAGCGCGACATCGCGTCCGCGAAGACGGTGGTGAGCCGCATCCGCGACGCCGTCGAGGCCGCCGGGCGCGCTCGCGACTCGGTGAAGGTGGTCAACAGCGTCTCCGTGATCGTCGGAGAGACCGAGGAAGAGGCCCACGAGTTGCGCCGGAGCCTGTCCTCCGCGCCGAGCACCGCCGCGATGGCCGCGCTCTACATGGGCTGGAGCGGCGTGGATCTGATGAAGTTCGACCCGGACGAGACCCTCGACGGTGTGCGCAGCGAAGTGGGGCAGTCGGGTGCGATGAAGTACCAGCGGGGAGACTCCTCGAGTCCTACGGTGGCGCAGATCCTGGAGAGGATCGTCGAGACCACGGGCGGCTTCAAGGTGACGGGCACTCCCGCGCAGTGTGCCGAGCAGCTGGAGAGAATCGCCCGCGAGGCGGACCTCGACGGCTACCTGATCGAATGCACCTTCGGCGGCACCGCCTCCTACGACGCCTTCATCGACTCCGTGCTCCCCCTGCTGCGCGAGCGCGGCGTCGTCGCCGAGCAGCCACGGAGCGGCACGCTCCGCGAGCGGCTCATGTCCGCCGAGACGCCCGCACTCAGCGCACTCTCGCGACCCGTGCTGCGCTCCCACCTTCCCGCCTGACCTCCACCCCTGCCCTGCTCCATCCCTGCACCCCGACAGAAGGAAAACCCGTGATCAGCATTCGATCTCCCCGCACTCGCATGTCTCGCCGACTCGTCGCGCTCGCCGCGGTGGCGAGCATGGGGCTCACGCTCGCCGCCTGCTCGGCCGGTTCCGACCCTGAGGCCTCCGGCTCGAACGATGCCGCCGCCGGGGACCTGGGTTCGGCCGCCATCCAGTTCGGGTGGCTCCCCAACGTCGAGAACGGGGCGATCATCGCCGCCGTCGAGGAGGGGTACTACGAGGACCTCGGTCTGGATGTCGAGATCCTCCCGGGCGGTCCCGAAGTCGCCGTCGACGCCCAGATCGTCAGCGGCGGTGCGCTGGTGGGGCTGATGACCAGCGAGTCGCTGGCCAACGCCGTCCTCGGCGGCGCCCCCCTCGTCGGCGTCGCGGCCGTCTATCAGTACTCCTCGAACGCGATCGTCTCGCTCGCCGAGGACGGCATCGAGGACCCGATGCAGCTGGAGGGGGCGACGATCGGCCTGTCGGCCAATGACCGCACCACGCTTCCCTTCCTCGAATGGCTGGGTCTCGACATGTCGACCGTCTCGACGGTGCCGGTCGACGGCTCGCCGACTCCGCTGGTCTCCGGGGAGGTCGACGCGATCGTGAGCCCCGTGGGCAACGTCCCCGTGGTGCTCGCCGCCCAGGGCATCGACACCACCGTCATCCCCGTTGCCGAGCACGGCTACAACCGGTGGAGCTCCATCCTGACCGTCCGGCGCGACTCGCTGGAGGACCCGGAGCAGCTGGCGCAGATCAAGGCGATCATCGAGGGCACCAAGCTGGGCGTCGAGGATCTGCTCGAGGACCCCGCAGCCGTCGGCGAGATCACCTACGACGTATACGGCGAGCAGCTCGGCCTCGAGCTCGCGAGCCAGGTCGAGGGGGCCGCCGTGTGGGCCGACCTGATCCGGCGCGGTCAGGAGCGCTCCGGCGGCGCGCTCCTCGAGGTGACCGAATCGGGGCTCGCGGAGACGCAGGCGCTGTTCGAGAACATCCTCGGTGTCGATCTCGACGCCCACGATCTCTTCGACCTCAGCGTCGCGGAGGGGGTGCTGTAGTGGTCGACGCTTCCACGCCGGTCATCTCCCCCGAGGCCGGGTCGGCGCGAGCCGGCCTCGGGGTCCGCGAGGTGGTGAAGGTCTTCAAGACCTCGCACGGACCGGTCACCGCACTCGAGGGGGTCTCCTTCGACACCCGCGAGGGTTCGTTCACCGCCCTCATCGGACCGTCTGGATGCGGGAAGTCGACACTGCTGCGCATGTTCGCCGGCCTCGACGACCCCACCAGCGGGTCGGTGTCCGTGCTCTCGCAGGCGGCCGCCGTCGTCCAGCAGCAGCATCAGATCGGCGTCGCCTTCCAGGATGCCGCGCTGCTTCCCTGGCGCTCCGTCGAGGCGAACATCGCGCTTCCCCTCCAGGTGGCCGGTCGCCGCATCGACAAGAAGGCCATCGCCGACCTCATCGCGCTCACGGGTCTGAAGGGCTTCGAGAAGGCGCGCCCGGCGCAGCTGTCGGGCGGGATGCGCCAGCGCGTGGCGATCGCCCGGGCGCTCGTGCTCGAGCCGAGCGTGCTGCTGCTGGACGAGCCCTTCGGCGCGCTCGATGACATGACCCGGCACACGATGAACGCCGAGCTCCAGCGCATCTGGTCGGAGCGTCCGACGACGACGCTGCTCGTGACGCATTCCCTCGGGGAGGCGGTCTTCCTGAGCGATCACATCTTCGTCATGGCGGCTCGTCCCGGACGCATCGTGGCACGCGTGGACGTAGCCCTGGAGCGACCGAGGACCGCCGAGGTGCGCTCGAGTCCCGAGTTCCACGACTACGCGGACAGGCTCGCCCAGCTGCTCTTCGCCGCGAAGGCGGCATGATGGCCGCGCCTGCCATCGCGCCGCCGCGGTTCGCGCCTCCTCGCTTCGCCGCGCGAACCTTCATGCCCGCGGCGGTCGTCCTGGGCGTGCTGGCGGCATGGACCGCCGTGGCATGGGCGCTCTCCGGGCGGCACGTGATCCCGTTCCCGTGGGAGCTCGTGACGCAGATGTCCGCGGACGCGGACCTGATCCTGCGGAACGCGGCCTTCACCCTGCAGAACGCCGCACTCGGACTGCTGTGGGCGGTGATCGTCGTCATCCCGCTCGCCGCGATCTGCTTCCTGGTGCCGTTGAGCCAGCCGGTGGTCATGATCGTCGCCATCGTGCTCAACGTCATTCCCACCGTTGCGATCGCTCCGATCCTCATCGCAGCGCTCCAGCCCGATACGGCACGCATCGTCGTCACGGCGCTGTTCGTCTACTTCCCGCTGCTCGTCGGCGTGCTGCTCGGCTTCCGCTCGGTCGATGACCGCGGTCTCGACGTCATCACCGCTAGCGGGGGACGGGAATGGGCACGGCTGCGATTCCTGCGGCTCTGGTCGGCGCTGCCGAGCATCATCGCCGCGTTGAAGATCGCCGTGCCCGCGGCGGTGCTGGGCGCACTGATCGCCGAGTTCTTCGGCTCGGCGGAAGGCCTCGGAGCCGTGCTCGTCGCGGCTCAGGAGATGATGCTCGTCAACCGGGTGTGGGCGATCGGCGTCTTCTCCGGAGTCATCGCGGCACTCGGGTTCGGCCTTGTCGCACTCCTCGCGCGCCTCATCGTCCCCTGGGCGGGCCGGGGTTCGAACGTCGGCACCTCGGTTGCGGGTGCGCAGTCGACCCCGCTCGCATCTTGGGCGGCCGTCGGCTCAGCAGTGATCGCCCTGGTCGTCATCCTCGGCTTCTGGTACTCGCTGCGCTTCGTGTTCGGCCTCGACGAGTACTTCGTCAAACTGCCCCATGAGCTGCTGGGGTACGCGATCGCGGGGGATGCGCTGCGAGGACTCGGCCCGTCCGCATTCTGGGACGTCTTCCTGGTCGCACTCGGGCAGACCGCCGTGGACGCGGCCGTCGGATTCGTCGTCGGCACGGTCCTCGCCATCGCGGGTGCCGTGCTGCTGGTCGCGCTCCCGAGCTTGAGCCGCGTGGCCATGCCCATGGCCATCGTGCTGCGCTCGATACCTCTTCTGGCCATGCTTCCGATCGTCGTCATCGTGTTCGGCCGCGGGCTACTCACCGTGACGATCGTCGTGGTGCTCGTCAGCTTCTTCCCCACCCTGGTGAACGTCATGATGGGCCTGCGTGCGGCCCCCGAGGGGGCGATCGACGTGATCCGCGCCAGCGGCGGATCCGGTTTCGAGGCGGCGCGCCGCGTGCGCCTGCTCTACGCGGTGCCCTCGATCATCGCCTCCGCGCAGATCGCCGTGCCGGCCGCGATAGCCGGCGCCACACTTGCGGAGTGGCTGGCCACGGGCAACGGGATCGGATACCTGCTGACGCTTTCGTCCGCTCGTGCCGAGTACCTCCAGCTGTGGGCGGCCAGCATCGGTCTCGTCGTCGTCGTCCTCGCCATCTATCTGGTGCTGGGTGTGGTGAGCGGATGGATCACCCGCCGCCTCGGCATCGGGGGATGACGCGACCGCCGCGGTGTTCAGGGGCCGGCGCCTCTGCTGAGAAAGGAATCCCCATGAAGCGCATCGGACTCGGCGTCTTCGAGTCGGCGCGGGCGGCGAACAGCAACAAGTTCGCCCTCGCCCATCCCGAGAGCCGCCACCACGAGTACACCGACCTCGCCTTCTGGGTCGAGATGGCGCAGCTGCTCGACGATGCGGCCTTCGACTTCCTGTTCTTCGCCGACGGCTACGGCTATCCGATCGACGCGCGCGGCGACGTGCTGCCCGCCGCGGTCGAGGGTGGGAGCTTCTCCGGGCTGGAGTCCATGACCCTGATCCCCGCCCTGGCGCACGTCACGCAGCGGCTCGGACTCGTCTTCACATCGCCGACCGGCCTGGACCATCCCGTGCACACTGCGCGCCGGCTGGCGTCCCTGGATCACCTCACGAGGGGGCGTCTCGGCTGGAACGTGGTGACGGGCTCCTCGCAGGATGCGATCGCGCTGCTGTTCGGGCATGAGCAGATGCGGGCCCACGACGATCGATATGCGCGAGCGCGCGAGTACCTCGAGATGACGCTCGAACTCTGGGAGGGATCGTGGGACGACGACGGCGTCCTCGCCGACCGCACCCGCGGAGTGTACGCGGACCCGGGGAAGATCCATCGCATCGATCGAGCGGGAGAGTTCTACCGAACGTCCGGCTATCTCACCGTCGAGCCGTCCCCGCAGCGCACGCCGGTGATCTTCCAAGCCGGAACATCCGAGGTGGGCAAGGACTTCGCGGCGCGGTACGCCGAGTGCGTCTTCGTCAAGTCCGAGAGCCTGGAGAGGACGGCCGAGAGCGTCGCGGACATCCGCGAACGGGCGGCTCGCTATGGAAGGGAGCCCGGCGACATCGCCATGTTCTGCAGCGCCAGCATCATCGCCGGCCCGGACCGGGACGAGGCGCTCTCGTGGCGCAAGAGCATCGTCGATCTTCAAACGGATGAGGGCGCGGCCAGTCAGTTCCGCGCGCTGGCGGGCATCGACCTGATGGCGCTCGATCCCGCACTCCCTCTCACCCAGCGAGGCGACGATCTCGGAGAGATGAATCAGAGCGATGTGAGGAAGTACCTTCCCCGGGCCGGCGAGCGGGCGATGACCGTCCGTGAGATCCTCGACGACCTGAAGGGCGCGAAGCTCGGAGACTGGACGATCACGGGTGACGGCGGCGATGTCGTCGACGCCATGGAGGAGATCGTCGCCGCGACCGACATCGATGGCTTCATGCTGCAGCCGTCCTTGGATATCGCGGAGCTGCGCCGCTTCGTAACGTTCGTCCTGCCCGTGATGCAGTCCCGCGGTCATCGACCGGAGGCCCCCTCGGCGGCCCGCACCTTCCGGGCCGGCCTGAGCGGCGGCGACCGTCTGAAGCCCACGCATCCCGGAGCGAGTTACCGGCGCCTGACCGCACCCGCGTGAGGCCCGCGGCGGTCACCGTGCGCCGCCCCGAGCGCGGTCCGCGTCGCCGCCGCCGCCGTCCCCGCTCAGTCCAGCGGTTGCCTACCGGTGAGCGCTTGTCGCGCGTCGGTCAGGCACCGCTCGAAAGCGCTGAGGTCATCCCACTCGATCGGGTGCGCGGCACGGACGAAGACACCGTCGCGGGTGAGGATGCCGCCCTCCAGCATGAGGTTGTCGGCCATGCCGTGATCCTCGATCATCTGCCCGTCGGGCCCGCGCAGCACCCCGTCGTCGTCGCGATGCAGCCCGCCGGCGAAGTACGTCGCCGCGCGGGCGGAGTAGTCGGCCGGATCGTTCGTGTAGGCGAAGACCGGTTTGCCCTCCGCGGCCATGTAGCCGAGCTCGTACACCGTGCCCGGATCCGCGCTGACGCCCCGAAACGGAGTGAGGTTCGCGATGCACACGTTGGCCTCTCGCATCCGCTCTTCGTTGAGCCGGCTGATCTCGATGCCCCGTGCGAGCGGCGAGGCGGATGCCGTGGGCGTCAGATCCGCGTGCAGCGGCGATGGCGTGAAGCCGTACCGAGTGCTCAGTGCGCGCTTGCGTTCGATGAGCTCGCGGCCGCCCGGCAGGAAGACCTCCGGCCCGGCCAGATATACCTTCAGCATCCTCGTGTCCTCGTTTCCCGTTCGCACCGCGGCTTGGATAGGGTGGTGACGAATCGATTCCGCACCCAGTATCACGCAGGTCACCTTCTTCGTCGGGCGCGGAAACGAAGAGTTAACGAGGCGGTGCCCTCGCGTCGCGACGGGCAACAGATTGTGGAAGGCGGACGCCATGACGACACCACCGAACGGGCGGGCGTCGGCCGCGGATCGCCGCTACCTCCTCGACTGCGACACGGGAATCGACGACGCGCTCGCGCTCGGCTATCTGCTCGCAGACAATGCGGACGCACTCGTCGCCGTCACGACGGTCTTCGGGAACGTGTCGGTCGGCCAAGCCACGCAGAACACGCTCGACCTGCTCGCCATCGCGGGCCATGCCGACATCCCGGTCCATGTCGGCGCGGCCTCGTCGCTCGATGGAGTCTTCTCCGGTTCAGCCCACAGGGTTCACGGGGCGAACGGTTTCGGCGGCGTCGAGCTCGAGCGCTCGCCGGTGGATGCCTCGGCCGAGTCCGCGCCCGCCGCGATCGTTCGGCTCGCGCACGAGCACGCGGGGCGCCTCGTGATCATCGCGGTCGGACCCCTGACCAACCTCGCGATCGCGCTTTCCCTGGACCCCTCGATCGCCGAGCTCATCGACCAGGTCGTCATCATGGGTGGTGCCGTGCTGCATCCCGGAAACGCGACGCCCGTCGGCGAGGCGAACATCTGGCACGATCCGGAGGCGGCGCAGCGGGTCCTCGGGTCGAACCTCCGCGTCGTCCTGGTTCCGCTCGACGCCACGATGCGACAGCGCCTCACGGCCGCCGACGCCGCGGAGCTGAGGGCCGCTCCGGGCCGGATTCCCCGACTGATCGGGTCGGCGCTCGAGCACTATCTCTCCTTCTACACCGGTGTGTTCGGCGCGCCCGAGTGCGCTCTCCACGATCCCCTGGCCGTCGCGCTCGCCGTCGGCGAGGAACAGGTCCTCCGTTCGGCGAGGACGACTCTCGCCGTCGACTGCTCTGCAGGACCGGCGAGAGGGATGACCGTCGCCGACCTGCGGACCTCGTACCGCGGCCCCGTCGACCGCGAGGACGAACTCAACGTGGTCGTGCTGGAGACCGCGGAGGGCTTCGGCGCCCGCCTGCTCCAGAAGCTGTTGACGCTTCCGTAGCGAGGTGCGGCTGCCCGCGGCATCCCGTCGCCGCCGGGTTCGACGGGTCGAGACCGCCCCGGCTCAGGAGCGAGCCGCGGGCAGGAGCCGGTCGATCTCGTACCGGCGTGGCGTTCCGAACCGGTGAGCGGAGATCGAGACGGCCTGCTCGCGCACGAACGCGAGCATCTCGACCCGCCCCGCCGACGTCACGGGGCCGGCGTAGACGGCGATTGCGGGCGTACCGCCGAGATGTGCGGCGAGGCGCGCTGAGTCGCCCCCGATCAGCCGGATCCTGCCCCCGGCACCGCTCAGCGAAGATGCCCGCGAGAACCACGCCCGGTCGGACTCGATCGACAACGGCACGCCGGAATCGGACAGCCACTCCCGTACCGCGGCGGAGGGCTCGCCCGCGGCGCTCACCGACACGTCCGATCCTGCCCGCAGGCCTGCCGCGACGACGCGGATGAGGTCGACCGCGCGGCCGCCGTCGGCGCGGACGGTCACCGGCACGGCCTGGTAGCGCAGCGCGTTCTGCTCGCTCTCGAGGCCGGTCACGTCGCGGACCACCCCGAACTCGTCGGCCCACGCCGATTCGTCCGTAGCGAGAGCTCCGCCCAGCCAATCCACGTCGGCGGCCTCGGCGCCGTGCGCGGCGGCCAGGGCCGCGCGAGAGAGCGGGTCCGTCACCGCCGATGCCGCCACGGGCGAATCGACCCAGTCCGAGAGCCCGATCAGGTAATTGGGGCCGCCGGCCTTCGTCCCGGTCCCCACCGAGGCCTTCTTCCAGCCGCCGAACGGCTGCCGTTGCACGATGGCTCCCGTGGTCCCCCGATTGACATACAGGTTCCCGGCCTCGACGGTGGCCATCCACTGCGCGATCTCGTCCTCGTCCAGCGAGTGCAGTCCCGACGTCAGCCCGTAGTCGATCGCGTTCACCAGCCGCACCGCCTCATCGAGCGACGCTGCGGTCATGATCCCCAGCACGGGGCCGAAGTACTCGGTGAGGTGGAAGGGCGATCCGGGCATGACGCCGTCACGGATGCCGGGTCGCCACAGCGCGCCCTCGTCGTCGAGCCTCTCGGGCGCGAGCGCCCAGCGCTCTCCCGGCTCGAGTTCGGTGAGGGCGTGGAGCAGCTTGCCCTCGGCCGGGGCGATGAGCGGTCCGATCCGCGCCGTGCCGTCCCAGGGCATCCCGACGTCGTACGCACGCACCGCATCGACCAGCTGACGCCGGAAACGCTGCGACGAGGCGACCGAGCCCACGAGGATGACGAGCGATGCGGCAGAGCACTTCTGACCCGCGTGGCCGAATGCCGAGTACGCGACATCCTTGGCGGCGAGGTCGAGGTCGGCGCTCGGCGTGACGATGATCGCGTTCTTGCCGCTCGTCTCCGCCAGCAGCGGAAGGTCGGGTCGCATCGCGCGGAAGGACTCGGCGGTCTCATACCCACCCGTCAGGATCACGCGCTCGACAGCGGAGTGACCGATCAGCCGGTCGCCGAGCTCGCGTCCTTCGAGCTGGACGAACTGGAGGACGTCGCGCGGCACGCCCGCCTCCCAGAGCGCCTCGACCATGACCGCGCCGGAGCGGCGCGCCCGGCGCGCGGGCTTGATGATGACGGGCGACCCTGCGGCGAGCGCGGCGAGCGTCGAGCCGGCCGGGATCGCGACGGGGAAGTTCCACGGCGGCGTGACGACGGTGAGGCGTGCGGGTACGGCGGCGGCTCCCCGCATCCCGGCGAGCGCCCGCCCGCTCTCGGCGTAGTAGTGCGCGAAGTCGATCGCCTCGGAGACCTCGGGGTCGCCCTGTTCGATGACCTTGCCGCACTCGGACCCCATCACCTCGAGCAGCTCCGCGCGGCGGGCCTCGAGGATGTCGCCGGCTCGGTGCAGGATCCGGGCCCGGGCATCCTCGCCGAGCGCCCGCCATCCCGCGCCCGCTTCGACGGTCCCGGCGATCACGCTGTCGAGCGCACGGACGTCCGACAGCGTGTTCTCGATCACGGTGCGCTCACCGAGGGAGGATGACTGCATCCGGCCCCGGATGTCCTCTGCCCACACGCGGTTCGCCGCGAGGCTCGGATCGGTGTCTGCCGCGTTGCGGAAGGCGTCGACGGCAGTGGTTCCCGGTGCGCGCCGGCGGTCCTGGCGCCGCCGGGGCTGCGGCACATCGCGCGGGATCGCCTTCGTCGAGGCGATGAACCGGTCACGCTCCCGGGCGAAGAGGGCGGGGTCGCTGTCGAGCTCGAAGACGGCGGACATGAAGTTGTCGCTGGAGGCGCCCTCCTCCAGCCTGCGGATCAGGTAGGCGATGGCGACGTCGAACTCTGCCGGGTGGACCACGGGTGTGTACAGCAGAAGCGAGCCGACCGTCCGCCGGACGACGGTCGCCTGCGCGGACGCCATTCCGAGCAGCATCTCGAACTCGATGGCGTCGGTCACTCCCCGGCGCTGCGCCAGCAGCCAGGCGAGCGCGATGTCGAAGAGGTTGTGGCCGGCGACGCCGATGCGCACGGCGGGCGTGTGCTCCGGCCGGAGGGCGTATTCGAGAACGGCCTTGTACGAAGAGTCGGACTCCTGCTTCGTGGACCACGTGGCGAGGGGCCAGTCGTGAACCTCGGCGTCCACGCGCTCCATGGGCAGGTTCGCCCCCTTCACGACGCGGACCTTGATCGGCGCTCCGCCCTCCGAGACCCGCGCGCCCGCCCATTCCTGCAGGCGCATCATGGCGCCCAGCGCGTCCGGCAGATAGGCCTGCAGGACGATGCCCGCTTCCAGCGTTCGGAACTCGGGGCGCTCCAGGATCGACGTGAAGACGGCGAGCGTCAGGTCGAGGTCCTTGTACTCCTCCATGTCGAGGTTGATGAACTTGCGACCCGTGGGCGCGTCGCGCGCGATCCTGAAGAGCGGGACCAGTGCGTCGGCGGCGTGCGCGACGGCCTCGTCGAACGCCCAGGGGGTGTGGGGTGCGACGGTGGACGAGACCTTGATCGACACGTAGTCGACGTCGTCCCGGCTGAGCAGGCGGCGCGTGCCGTCGAGCCGCCGGCCCGCCTCGTCCTGGCCCAGGATCGCCTCGCCCAGCAGATTGACGTTGAGACGGACGCCGTCGGCCGAGCGGATGCGTCGGATGGTCGGTCCCAGGCGCCGATCCGTCGCATCGACGATGAGATGCCGGACCATCGAGCGCAGCACCCGCCGGCTGATCGGGACGACGACGCCGGGCATGATCGGAGCGAGGCTTCCGCCCAGGCGAACGAGCGCGCGCAGCGGCGTGGGAAGGAATCGGGGCGTGAGGGGCGCGAGAGCACGCAGGTTGCGTGCCGCCACCGCGGTGTCCTCCGGTCGTACCACCCCGTCGACGAACCCGACGGTGAACGCGAGTCCGTTCTCGTCGCCCAGGACCCCGGCGAGGCGACGCGCCGACTTGTCGACCGGCACCCCGCGCGCCTCTTCCAGCCATGCCTGCACGAGCGCGACCGCGTCGTCAGCGAGGTCGGCGAGCGCGTCGTCCGCGCGGGATTCTCCGTCGATCGGATTCATCGAGGGGGAGAGCGACATGGGTTTCCTCCAGAGCAGTGGGCGCCGCGGGTGCGGGGACTCTCAGTGTCACGGGGAGAACGCATCATGAAAAGCGCATGTTCACATCGAGTACTCTTCGAGAAAACCGATGATTGGATCGCATGCTCGAGTTACGCCGGCTACGTCTGCTGCACGAGCTCAGCCTGAGGGGCACGATCGCCGAGGTCGCGCGGGCGCTGGGCTACAGCTCCTCGACCGTTTCGCAGCAGCTCGGGCTTCTCGAGCGCGAGGCGGGTGCCTCGCTGCTCGAACCGGATGGGCGGCGTGTGCGGCTCACTGCGGAAGGGGTGCGGTTGGCGCGGCACGCTGCGCGAGTGCTCGAGCTCGACGAGGCCGCGCGCGCCGAACTGCGGGACTCCGGGGCGGGGGAGTCGCGGGTTCGCATCGCGGTCATGCCCACCGCCGCGCAGTCGCTGGTGCCGGCCGCGCTTGGTCTGCTGGCCGATCGCGGGCCGGCCGTGCGCCTCGAGTACCGGGAGATGCCCCCCGAGGATGCCCTTTTCGAGCTCGCGGCGCGGACATTCGACCTGGTGGTGGCCGAGCAGTACCCGGGTCACACGCGCGAGCTCCGCGCGGGCATCGACCGGACGAGCCTCGGCACCGATCCGATCCGCCTGGCGCTGCCCGCGGAGGATCCGGCTCACCGCCTGGCGGACCTCGCGGAGCGGGCGTGGATCTTCGAACCGTCGGGGACGGCGGTGCGCAACTGGGCCGTGCAGCAGTGCCGTGCGGCGGGCTTCGAACCCGATGTGCGGTACGAGGCGACCGACCTGACTGCGCACATCCGGCTGGTGGCATCGGGACACGCCGTCGCGATGTTGCCCGACCTCGTGTGGGCGCAGGACGGTGGCGCCGTCCGCCTCGTCGATCTACCGGGCCGGCCCGAGCGTGAGATCTTCGCGGCGGCCCGAACGGCGTCCCGCAAGAGCCCCGCGATCGCAGCGGTGCTGGCAGCGCTGAAGGACGCGCTCGCGGCGCGCCAGCAACGCTGAACAGTCGGCCCGACGCCGGGCAATTCCGTTAACACACGTCTTACACGCGCGAAACATGACCGTCAGGGCCGCGGACTCCATCGTGAAATCGCGGCTGCAGGCCGCTCGCCGCGAAGGTTCCGCGTCCCTCCTCGGCCCATTTGGTCACAACGCCCTGACTGCACCGGCAGGAGTAAGGCAAAGTGCACGCCAACGGATCCGGCGCGACTCATACGATGCACGCTAATCAGACCCAGCAGGAGGCAAGCAGTGACCAGCTACAGGGTGTCGATGGACATCGGCGGAACCTTCACGGACATCGTGACATTCAATGAGTCGACGGGGGAGTTCCGAGCGACCAAGGCGTCGACGACCCCGGGCCACTTGAGCACCGGAGTGCTGGGAGGCCTCGAGTCGATCATCGACGACCTGGCGGACATCGACTTCATCGTGCACGGCACGACCCAGGGCCTGAACGCCTTCCTCGAGCGACGCGGAGTGCGTGTGCTGCTTCTGGCGACGGACGGTGTTCAGGACGTCTACCACATCGCGCGGGGCCCGCGAATGCGCCTCTACGACGCGCAGTATCGAAAGCCCGAGCCGCTCGTCGAGCGCAAGGATGTGATCGGCATCCCCGGTCGCTTCCAGTACGACGGCAGCGAGCTGGTCCCCCTCGACGAGAACGCCGTCCGCGCAGCCGCCATGCGTGCGAAGGACGAAGGCTACGGTGCCGTCGCCGTCGGGTACCTCTTCAGCTATCGGAACCCCGCGCACGAGCTGCGCACCCGTGAGATCCTGCGCGAGGTGCTCGGCGAGGACTTCACGGTCTCGCTCTCGCACGAGGCCGCCAAGGAATGGCGCGAGTACGAGCGCACCTCGTCGGCGGTCATCGAGGCGTACACCGGCCCGGTCGTGCGCAGCTACCTTGTCGATCTCGAGGAGAAGCTGACGGCACGCGGCGTCGATGCCCCGCTGCACATCATGCAGTCCTCCGGTGGCGTGCTCACCGCCAAGTCGGCGCGCGAGCGTCCCCTTCAGACGCTTCTGTCCGGCCCGGTCGGCGGTGCGATCGGCGGGGAAGCCCTGACGAAGATCGTGGGCAACGACAACCTGATCGGCGTGGACATGGGCGGCACCTCCTTCGACGTGTCGCTCGTCGTGAACGGCGTGCCGGACGTCTCGACGGAGGCGACGCTCGAAGGCCTGCCGATGCTGATGAGCATCGTCAACATCCACACGATCGGCGCGGGCGGCGGCTCGGTCGCATGGGTCGAGGCGGGCGGACTGCGCGTCGGCCCGCGATCGGCGGGCGCCCAGCCCGGACCGGCGTGCTACGGCCGCGGCGGCACCGAGCCCACGGTGACGGACGCGAACTTCGTGCTCGGCCGCGTCGACGCCGAGAACTTCGCCGGCGGACAGATGCGTCTGGATCACGCGGCCGCAGTCAGCGCCATCGAATCCGTCGGCGAGCAGCTCGGGTTCGACGTGGTGCAGATGGCAGAGGGCATCTGCAACGTCGCCAACTCCCAGATGGCGCAGGCCATCCGGACCATCACCATCTCCCGCGGCATCGAGCCGCGCGACTTCTCCCTCGTGGCGTTCGGCGGCGCGGGTCCGATGCACGCGGTCTTCCTGGCCAAGGAGCTCGGCATCCGCGAGACGATCGTGCCGCGGTTCCCCGGGGCGTTCTCCGCGTGGGGCATGCTGCAGGGCGACATCCGGCGCGACTTCACCGAGCCCTACTACTTCCTCGACGAGGACATCGACTCGACCGACATGAGCCGGGTTCTGCGCAGAGTCGAGACCGAGGCGCTTGCCTCGCTCGAGAGCGAAGGCATCCCCGCGGCGGACCGATACGCCGAGCACTCGGTCGACGTCCGCTACCTGGGGCAGGAGTACTTCCTGACCGTCCCGCTCGAGAACGCGGACGAACCGCTGCAGGAGGGCTTCCTCGACGCGCTCGGCGCGCGCTTCGCGAAAGCGTACGAGGCGCGCTACGGGCACTCCACTCTGGGCGCTCCGATCGAGATCGTCACGCTGCGCACGCGCGTCGTCGGCCGGCTCGAGTCGGCGAACACCTTCACGATCGGACAGGCCGACGGCCCCGAGTTCGACCACGAGGTCCGCAAGGTCATCTTCGACGGTCAGGAGGTCGACACGGTCGTCACCGAGCGGGACGCGCTGCGGGCGGGACACGTGTTCACCGGACCGGCGATCGTCATCGAGGCGACCGCCACGACGGTCGTGCCGCCGGGCTTCTCGGTCACGGTCGACGAGCACGGCTCGCTCATCATCACGAACCTCGAAATCGAAAGTGAGGCCTGAATCATGACTTCGACCACCGTCGACACCACCGCCCTCGATGCCGCGGCCGCTCCGGTCACCGTCGACCCCGTCACCGTGGAGATCCTGCGCAACGCGTTGACCAGCGCGGCGGAGGACATGAACGCCACGCTCATCCGGTCGGCGTACTCGATGATCATCTACGAAGGCGGCGACTGCGTCGTGGCACTGCTCGACCAGAACCACCAGGTGCTGGGGCAGTCCGCGGGCCTGCCGCTGTTCCTCGGAAACATCGAGACCTGTTCGAAGGCCGTCGAGGAGAAGTACGGTCGCGATGTCTGGAGTGAGGACGACGTCTGGATCCTCAACGACGCGTACATCGGCGGGACCCACCTCAACGACGTGACGATCTTCGCCCCGGTCTTCGTCGACGGCGTGCTGGTCGGCTTCTCGGCCACCCGTGCCCACTGGATGGACATGGGCGGAAAGGATGTCGGGGCGTCGATGGACTCCACCGACATCTTCCAGGAGGGCTTCCGGATGGGCCCGGTCAAGCTCATCTCGCAGGGGGTGGAGACGGACGTCGTCGAGCTGATCCAGACGAACACCCGCTTCCCGTACCAGACGGTGGGCGACATGCACGCGATGGTCGCGGCCCTGCGCATGGGCTCCGTCCGCATGCAGGAGCTCGTGCGCAAGTACGGACTCGATGTCATCGAGGCGGCACGCGACGAGATCTTCCGCCAGACCGAGGAGCTCGAGCTCGAGCGGGTGCGCGAGATCCCGGACGGCGTGTACACCGCCGAGGGCTTCCTCGACAACGACGGCATCAACCTCGATGTCCCGATTCCCATCAAGCTGACCGTCACGGTCTCCGGCAACCAGATCGAGTTCGACGTCACCGAATCGGCCGATCAGACGCAGGGCCCGGTCAACTGCGGCGTCGCCCAGGCCATCTCGGCCCTGCGCGTCGGCTACAAGATCCTCGTGAGCCCCGAGACCAACTCCAACGGCGGGTCGTTCCGGCCGCTCACGGTGAAGGTGCGGGAGGGCTCCGTGCTGGGGGCGGTCGCGCCCGCTGCGTGCCAGTGGTACTTCTCGCACCTCGGGATGCTGATCGACATGGTCTCGCGCGCCCTGGCGCCGGCACTGCCCGACCGCGTCGCCGCCGCGAGCCACGGCGACTCGATGATCATCACGAGTGCCGGATTCGACCCCCGCGTGGGTCGCAACTGGGTGTCGATGGAGGCGACCCTCGGCGGCTGGGGCGCGTGGGACGGCGCCGACGGCGAGTCGGCGCTGATCAACAACGTCAACGGCTCGCTGCAGGACTTCCCGATCGAGATGGTCGAGACGAAGTGGCCGTTCCGCATCCGCGAGTACTCGATCCGCCCGGACTCGGGTGGTGCCGGACGCTGGCGCGGGGGCAACGGCGTGATCCGCGAGTACGAGTTCCTCGCAGACGGTGTCTTCGGTCTCTGGTTCGAGCGTTCGAAGACCCCCGCCTGGGGGCTCTTCGACGGGAACGGCGCCGCGGGTCCCGAGGTGGTCATCAACCCCGGAGGGCCGGATGAGTTCCGCACCCTGAAGATCAACGCCCAGCCTGCGACGAAGGGCACCGTCATCCGTCTGGCCGTCGGCGGGGGTGGCGGCTACGGCCGACCCGAGGAGCGCGATCACGAGGCCGTCCGGTACGACGTGGAGAACGGCTACGTCTCGGTCGAGCGCGCCCGGGCGGACTACGGATACGTGCACCCCGAATGAGATCACAGTTCCACCCCAACGAGAGGAAGCGGTACCTGCAATGAAGAGGAAGTACTTCGCAGTCCCCGGCCTGGCCCTGGCCACGGTCGCACTCCTGGCCGGCTGCGCCACGTCGGGCCCCGAGCCCGGCTCGGAACCCGCCGGCGACGACCAGCTGAGCATCGGGTTCTTCGGGTTCGCCGCGGCGAACTCGTTCGCACAGGGCGTGTATGAAGGAGTCGAGGCGGCCGCGCAGGAGATGGGCGCGACATCCGAGTTCGTCGACTCCAACTTCGACGGCCAGCTGCAGGCGCAGCAGGTGACGGATGCCGTCACCTCCGGCCAGTACGACGTCATCGTCATCCAGGCCAATGACAACCTCGTCGTCCAGAAGCCGCTGGAAGACGCGATCGCCGCCGGCATCACGGTGGTCATCGAGTTCACGGCGGTCGGCCCCGACTTCGAGACCGTCGAACCCCAGGTGGAAGGTGCGATCTCGATCGTGGACCCCGCCGTCGTCAACGGCGAGAAGCTCGGCGAGATGGGCCTGATGGCCTGCGAAGAGGCCGGCGCGGACCCGTGCCAGGTCGGGTACATGGAGGGCTTCCGGGCTCTCCCGCTCGACAACGCCCGCACCCAGGCCGTCGTCGACACCCTCGAGGCGGGCGGTGCGGAGGTCGTCGCACAAGTCGAGGGCGGATACACGGCGGACTCCGGTCAGGCGGCGTTCCAGGACATCATCACCGCCAACCCGGATGTGGACGTCGTGATCGGCTCTTCGCAGGCGATCGGCGGCGCGCGGCTCGCGGCCGGTGCCGACAGCCCGGTCATGTTCGTCGGCAACGGCTCGTCGCGCCAGGCCGTCGAGGCGGTGCGCAGCGGCGAATGGTTCGCGACGTACACGCTCGACCTCTACCTCAACGGCTACACGGCCGCGGAGCTCGGCATCAAGAAGCACCAGGGTGAGGACGTCGAGGTGGCCATCAACGAGGCGGACCTCACCCCCAGCAAGGGAATCGGCACCGCCGCGAACCTCGAGGGCTTCGAGGCGACGTACGACGACTGATCGCCGTCCTCCGGTGGGTCGCTCGCATGCGGCCCACCGGAGGGTGCGATCGTTCCACCGATAGATCACGAAGGGACGACGGTGGCAAAGCCGACGACGCTCACCAGCACACCGCTCATCGGACTCGACGCGGTCGGGAAGTCCTACAACGGCATCTCGGTCCTGCGTGACGTCTCGTTCGAGATCGCGCCCGGCGAGATCCATGGCCTGCTCGGCGAGAACGGTGCGGGCAAGTCCACGCTGCTGAACATTCTCGGCGGGGCGATCACCGCGGATGCCGGCCGCGTCCTCTTCGACGGCGTTCCGACGCGCCTGTCGAGCCCGCGGGACTCGATCGCTCACGGTGTCTCGTTGATCTCGCAGGAGCTGGCACTCGTCCCCCAGCGGACCGTTCTCGAGAACGTCTTCCTGGGCGGCTGGGCCAACGCGGGCGGAGTCGCGACGCCCTCCGTGGATCGCCGCCGCTTCGACGCGCTCGCGGCCGAGATCGGATTCGATCTCGACCCGAACGCGGTGGTGTCCTCTCTCCCGCTCGGCAAGGCGCAGCAGGTCGAGATCCTGAAGGCACTCGCCCGGGGGTCACGGGTGCTGTGTCTGGATGAGCCGACCGCGGCGCTCGCCGAAGCGGAGACCGAACAGCTGCTGGTGGTGCTGCGCACGCTCGCGGACCGTGGCACGACGGTCGTCATCGTGTCGCACTTCCTCGAGGAGGTGCTCGGCATCGCGGATCGGATCACGGTGCTCCGGGATGGCGCGCAGATCGTCACCGAGGACGCGTCGGGTCATACGACCGACTCGCTCGTGCGACTCATGGTCGGCCGCGAGATCGCCGCGCTGGCGAGAACGCCCGCTCCGGTGCCGGAGTCCGCGCCCGTGGTGCTCCGTGCCGAGGGCCTGACGAACGGGCGCATCCTCGATGTCAGCCTCGAGGTGCGCGAAGGCGAGATCCTCGGGCTGGCCGGACTCGTCGGCAGCGGTCGATCCGAGACGCTCCGGGCCATCTTCGGCGCGGACCGACTGACGTCCGGTCGGGTGTCCGTCTCGGGCGCGCCGGTGCGACGGGCGACGATCCGGAGCATGATCGACCGGGGGCTCGCGCTGGTACCGGAGTCCCGGAAGGACGAGGGCCTCGTCCTTCGCCGCGACGCGAGCGAGAACATCGCGTTGCCCTCGCTCGGGGGCCGCCAGGTCGGCGGGATCCTGCGACGGGGCGCCGAGCGTGCGGCGGTGGACCGGGTCGTCACCATGGTCGACGTGCGTGGAAGCGTCCACCGTGTCCCCCTTGCCGCGCTGTCGGGAGGCAACCAGCAGAAGGCGCTCTTCGGGAAGTGGCTCATCACGCCTCCGAAGGTGTTCCTCATCGACGAACCCACCCGGGGCGTCGACATCGGCGCCAAGGTCAACATCCACAATCTGATCCTCGACCTCGCCGCCGCGGGAACGGCGGTGATCGTCGTGAGTTCCGAACTCGAGGAGGTGATGGCCCTGTCGCACCGCATCCTCGTCATGCGCCTCGGGCGGGTCGTCGCCGAGTTCCCGAGTCCTGCCGACCGCGAGGACATCATGTCCGCCGCTTTCCTCTAGGAGATGACCACCGTGACATCCGACATCGCACTACGCCCGCGCCGCCGAGGGATCGACCTGAAGGACTTCGGCATCCTCGGGGGACTGCTGGCGATCATCGTCTACCTGAGCCTGTCGACCACGACATTCCTCACGGGCCAGAACATCGTCAACCTCCTCGACCAGGCCGTCGTCATCGGTCTGCTGGCCGTCGGCGCGACGCTCTGCATCGTCTCCGGCGTGTTCGACCTGTCCTCGTCGGCGACCCTCGCCGTGTCGGCCATCGCCGGGGTCTTCCTCACGACGCATCTCGGCGTCCCGCTGGGGTTTCTCCTGGCTCTCGGTGCCGGCGCGGTCCTCGGCACGATCACGGGGACGCTCATCGTTCTGACGCGCGTCAACTCCTTCATTGGGTCGCTCGCCATCAGCATCATCTACCGCGGGCTCGCCATCGTGCTGACCGGCGGGATGATCCTGTCCGTCCCCAGCGATCAGCTCGAGGCGTTCCGCTTCTGGGCGCTGCCCGCGGTGGGCGGCCTGTCCGGCGGCACGATCCTGTTCGCCGTCGCGGCCGTGGTTCTGGGCTTCGTCCTCTGGGGGACGACGTTCGGGCGGCGCATCTATGCGGTCGGCGGGAACGAAGAGGCCGCACGGCTGAGCGGCGTCCGCACGCCCCTCATCCACATCTCGGTGTTCGCGATCAACGGCGTCTGTGCGGCGGCCGCGGGAATGGTGCTGGCGTCGCGGGCAGGGTCGGCCCAGCCTTCGATGGGCTCCGGCATGGAGCTCACCGCCATCGCCGCCGTCGTGATCGGCGGCACCAGCATCCTCGGCGGTGCCGGAGCGGTCTGGCGCACCGTCGTGGGAGTCATCATCCTGACCGTCATCGGCAACGGCTTCAACCTGTTGCGTTGGGACACGACCTACCAGCAGGTCGTGACCGGTGTCCTGATCCTCGTGGCGGTTGCCGCGGATGCCTGGCTCTCACGCAGATCCAGAAGTTCGTGACGGTGCGCGCGCCAGGATAGAGGCACAAACCTCAACGGCTCGCAGAGCCGCGGAAGGATCCCATGCGAATCGGTGTGCGCGTCACCCCCGACGAGATCTCGGCCGTCGGCGTCCGTGAGGACGGGCACTTCGCTCGTGCGCGGCGATCGCCTCACGGCGATCTCACCAGCGCTGTCGCGGATGCCCTCAGAAGTCTGCGGAGCGACCAAGACGAACCCGTCTCCTCCGTCGTCTTCGACGTGAGTCGGGCGCTCGTCAGAGACGCGGATGCCGGGGTCGTTTCGGTGCTCATCGAGCCCCGCGCACCGCGCGAATCGCGTCGTCACCTGTGGCCGTCGGAGCATATCCCGGTCGACGTCGCCCACGTCGGCGGAGGACACAACGCGCTCGGTCATGAGCTCGTGCCGCTGGACGAGCAGGCCCTGCGCCGTCTCGCGGAGCACATCGCACCGGGGGCGCATCTCGTCGTCTCGGCCGCGGGCTCTCCGGTCAACGCCGAGCACGAGCGACGGGCGGCCGAAGTGCTCCGGTCCGCCGCAGCGGTCGGCAGCATCACGGAATCGAGCGCCTTCTACAGCGACTCGCTCCTGGTCCGGGAGTTCACCGCGATTCTCAACGCGGTGATGCTCGCACGTGCGGAACAACTCGCGGCCTCTCTCGAGGATGCGGTCGCGCAGGGTGCCGGAGAAGAGGTCCGCGCTTTCGTGGCCACGAACGAGGGTGGATGCACACCGCTGTCGAGGCTGCCGATCACGCCCGTGCATTCGATGCGCGCCGATGTCGCGGGCGAGATGCTCGGCGGTGCCGCCGTTGCGGGTCGAACGAGTGGTCGGATCATCGTGGCACGCCGGGGCGCCGTGCGGATCGGCGAGTTCGTGGACGGTCTGCCGTCGGTCGTCAGCCGGACATCGCTCCCGGGCGGCATCTCGCTCGCATCGAGCTTCGCCCGGGTCGTGCCGCTCACCGACCTGCTTCTCTCCGGCTCGGCGGAGCCGCCCGTGACCGTTCTCGTGGAGGGGGCGGAACGGGAGCTGGCCGAGTTCGGGCTCGCTCCCGCGATCGGCACCGACGAAGATCTCGTCGCGGTGGGGGCTGCGGTGGCGCCGGCATCCTATTGGCACAATCGGGTCGCCCGAGTGGTCGGCGCGGAGGACATCGACCGGGCGCTCGCCGATGGAGAGGCGATCGCCCGGGCGAACCTGGTCGCATGGGGTGCGCACCCCTCGGGCGTTCGGATAACGGAGGCTCGTGTGCTCGCGACGACGTACGGCGAAGCCCAGATGATCCGGGTCCGCGTGCGCGGGGTCGCGGAAACGCAGGTCGCGAGCCTTCCGGCCGCGCGTGCGCTGGAGGAGAGCCGCGCATGACCCGCCGTCGCCTCACCGCCGCCGATATGGGCCACCTCTGCACCGGCGCGATGTTCGTGGCGTGCACGATCGATCACGAGAGCGCGCTGCAGTACCGCGACATGACGCTCGGGCTCATCGAGCTCAACGGGGAGGGTCCCCTCCTGGTCTCGGCGGACGACCTCGATCCGGCGGCGATCACGACGTCCACCGGATTCGTGAACCGTGGACTCATGTTCTCGGAGATGATTCCGATCGGCGATGAGTTCGAGACGGCGTTGAACCTGCTGCAGGAGAGGCTTGGCGTGCCTCTGCAGGGGATATTCCCGCTCGCGGCGGCCAGTGTGAACGCGATGGTTCCGGTCAGCGTGGCGTTGCAGACCGGACTCCCTCTGGTCGACGCCGACCCGATGGGGCGCGTCTTCCCGCTCGTCAGCCAGACCACCCTCGCGTTGGCGGGCATGAGCGCCGGGCCGATCGCGCTGACGGGGCCGACGGGAGAGACCGCGGTCGTCGACGTCGTCGCGCCCGCGCGGGCGGAACGGATCGTGCGCGCGCTCGCGTCGGAGCTCGGCGGGTGGGCGGCGACAGCCTCGTATCCCGTGACGGCGGCCGTGCTCCAGGAGCATGGAGTGATCGGCAGCATCAGTCGCCTCATCGAAATCGGCCAGATCCTCGACTCCGCGCAGCACACGCAGGCCAAGTACGCCCAGCTGACCACGCTGCTCGGGATGCGGAAGGTCATCCGGGCACGAGTCACCGACGTGGAAGGGCTTTCGCGGCCATCCGTCCCGGGCCTGCCGGATCGACCCTCCAGCGCGACCCTGGTCGACGAGGCGCAAGGACGCATCGTGCGGCTCGAGATCCAGAACGAGATCCTCATGATGCTCGTCGACGGCGCGATCCAAGCCGTCGTCCCCGACGTCATCACGATGGTGCGCCCCGAGGACGCCAGCGTTGCGAGCCTCGACGACCTGTGGGTGGGGAACAAGCTCGATCTCATCAGCTTCCCGGCGGCCCCGCAGTGGTATTCGCCGGAGGGCCGGGCGCTCGTCGAGCCCATGGCGATGCATGTCGTCGGGCACGTGAGAGGCGGTCGGGCCCGATGAGCTCCGCGCGACGCGGTGTGATCCTTCGCGATCTCCTGCTGGCCCACGACAGCGCGGGGCTCACCGCTCATCACGTCCCCTCCTCTGCGCAGTCGGTGCGGGAGATCGTGCTCATCACCCACGTGGACCAGGTCCTCGAGGTCGGTCCGGACAGCATCGTGCTGCTCGGTGAAGAGCTGGCCCTGGGCGGCTGGGTCGTATCCGTCGCGCTGCGATACGCGTGGGAGCGACGTGCCGCCGCGCTCGTGGTGTCTGAGCAGTCATTCTCGGAATCGGTCATCGAGCTCGCACGAAGATTCGGCGTCGCGCTGTTCACGACGGCCGTCGGCATCGACCGCACGGCCCTCGCCCTGGCGCGGCAGCTCGGGGCTCTCGAGGCGGGGATCCTGTTCCGCCTCGATGCGCTCCACAGCCGGGTCGTCCGCGCCACCACCATCGACGAGGTGTTGGGTGAGATCTCGCAGGAGCTGAACGACGCGCACGTGCAGGTGCTGGTGGAGGGGATCGAGCTCGTGTCGCGCGGCGAGCGCCCGAATGACGCGGTCACGGTGAGGTCGGTGCTCGCCGACGGCAGACGCGGTCCGGAACTGGTCGCCACGGTCTCGCCGTCGCAGCAGGCGTTCGCGGAACAGGCGCTCGCCCGCGCCCGCATGACCGTGCGGGCGCTTCTCCTCGCTCACGAGCTGACCGACCTCATCGACGCGGCACCGCTTCTCTCCTTCGCCGCCCTCGCCGGTGTGCGCGAGGGCAGCGCGGTCGACGATGGCCATCCGGATCAGGCCGCGCTCCAGCGGTGGCCTCCGGGCACGCCGGTGGCTGCCGTCGTGCTGCGGGTCGTCGACGACGTCGATCATCGAGCCGACCGCATCGCACCCGTCGTCACCAGTCGCTGGCGCGAAGCGTTTCCCCGCGTGCCGCTCGCGCGGATGAGCGCAGGATGGTTCGCCATCGTGCCGCTCGCGCATCCCTCCGCCGAGGTGGACGGTGCGCTGCAGCAGCTCGCGGACGCGGGCCTCGGTCCCCTCGGAACGGCACTCGGCGTGGCGCAAGACCCGGAGGGGACGGAGCAGGTGTCGAACCTGCTGCGCCGGGCGGGACTGGCCGCGCGTCTCGCCGAGGCCGGCGGGCCGGTCATCGACTTCCGTCGCTTCGGCCTTCCGCTCGTGCGGCGACTCCTTCCCGCGCAGGATGCGATGGATCTTGCACAGACCGCCTATCCCCTGCTGATGCGGGACCCGCATGCCGCCGACATCATCGCCACGGTCGTCGCATACCTGGACTGTGCCGGCTCTGCCACGGCGGCAGCGGAGCGGCTCGGGGTCCACCGCAACACACTCCAGCTGCGCTTGCGGCGCGCGGCAGCACTCGGAGTCCACCTCGACCACCCCGGGGAGTTGTTGTCCACGCACCTGCTGCTCGCGGCCCTCGATCTGGGATCCGTACCGACCTCGCCGTCCCCGCCCATCGACCGCTGACCTCTCACGAGACCGCTGACCACCCCACGAACGGAGCCTCACACATGTCATCACTGTCCCTCCCCCAGGTAGCGGAGTCCGCGACCCGGCGACTCGGCAGCATCCTCGTCACGGTGACGGTGCTCACGCCGGACGGCACCGAGGTCTCCCGCGTGTACACGACGCATCCCGAGGTGTACGCGGTGGGCGGCCGGAAGCGGCTGGATCCCACGCAGACTTCGCCGATCTGGCTCGAGCAGGTCGTCGCGGGTCAGCGTCCGTTCCTCGGAGCCGATCGCGACTCCGTGCGAGAGTTCTTCTTCGACTGGGCGACGATCGAGTCGCTCGGCTGCGGTGCGATCGTCAACACGCCGGTCGTGCACGCGGGTGAGACGATCGGCTCCATCAATTTCCTCGGCCCCGACGGAAGCCTCGACGAGGACTCGGTCGCCATCGCGCAGGAGATCACCGCCGCGGCTACCGACGCCGTCGCGCGTGCGCGTTCCGAGGCCTTCCCGGAGGTCGCGCGATGACGCAGTTCCGTACACGCGGTGGTTCCCTCCGCATCCGCAACGGCCTCCTGTTCGATGGATCCTCGGCATCGCTCGACGCGCGGGACCTGATCATCCGCGAGGGCGTCATGCTGGACCCCGACGACTCCGCGCCGGACGACATCCCCGAGATCGACGCACGCGGCGGGGTCGTGACTCCCGGCTTCATCGATGCTCACCTGCACGCATATGCCGTGTCGCTCAAACTCCTGCACAACGAGACCCGACATCTCAGCTATGTCGCACTCCTCGCACGCAGGCGCCTGGGCGCTGCATTGCGTCGCGGATTCACGACCGTCCGGGATGTCGCGGGCGGCGACGCCGGGCTGCACACCGCGATCGAGGAAGGCCTGTTCACGTCGCCGCGGTACTTCTACACCGGTGCCGCGCTGAGCCAGACCGGCGGACACGGCGACCCGACATCCCCGGACGACACGCTCTGCTTCCATGGCGGCCCGGGCCTTGAGATCGTCGACGGGGCGGACGCGTTGCGCGTCGCCGTCCGCAGCCGCCTCCACGGCGGAGCGCACGCGATCAAGATCATGGCTTCGGGCGGCGTCACGTCGCCCACCGATCCCCTGAAGATCCCGCAGTACTCGCTGGAGGAGATCCGCACCGTCTCCGAAGAGGCGACCAGGCGCGGAAGCTATGTCGCCGCGCACGCGTACTCATCGGAGGCCATCCAGCATGCCCTGCGAGGAGGGGTGCGCTCGATCGAGCACGGCAACCTGCTGGACGCGGTCACTGCGCGCGCCATGGCGGACGCCGGCGCCTATCTCGTGCCCACCCTGGTCACCTACGACGCGATGTCGCGCCGTGGTGGGGAACTCGGAATGACGGCCGTCGGCCTTGCGAAGAACGCCGAAGTGCTCGACCGCGGAATGACCGCGATCGAACGCGCATACGGCGCGGGTGTTCCCGTCGGCTTCGGGTCGGACCTGATGGGCGAGCTCGAGACCGAGCACCTGCATGGCCTGCGGCTGCAGGCCGACGTCGCGGGTGTGCTCGAGCTGCTGCGAAGCGTCACCTCGGTGAACGCCGCGCTGCTGCGCAACGACCGCATCGGCAGGATCGGCCCCGGGGCGTTCGGCGACGTGCTGATCTTCGACGGCAATCCCCTCGAGGACCCCTCGCTGCTCTGGAGCGACCGGCGGCCGCGCGTCGTGCTCGACGGAGTGCCGATCGGTGCGGGGCCCTCGAGATGAGCACCGTCGTGGTGCGGGCGATCTATGCCGACGATGTCGATGCCGAGAGCTTCGATGCGCGACGCGTGGACGGCTTCACCGGTCAGCTCGGCCAGACCCGGATCGAGCAGTCCGGCGACGTCGTCGTCGGGCTCACGGGCGCGGGCGCTCGCGCCGCGTCGTCCCCCGAGCGGCTCGCGCGCGCCGCGGCGGCCATCGCCCGCCGTGTTTCCACGGCGTGCGCGGTCACCGAGCCAACCGACCCGGTGGCACTCGAGGTCGACGTCGACTCGTTCTCCCCATCCGGCGACGAGGATGCGATCACGGCCATCGCCGAAGGCATCGCGCGGGGTGGGTACCGGTTCCGGATGACCGGCGAGACGACATTCGTGTCTCGTTCCCTCCCCGCGGGTGCGGGCGGGTCCTTCGCCGAGGCGTGGGAGCGCGGCGCGCGGGCCGCGGCGGCCGTGCGGCACGCTCGTGACCTCGTCAACCTGCCGCCGTCGGCGCTCACGCCCGCCGAGCTCGCCCGTCGTGCACGGGACCTGCTGGAACCGCTGGGCGTCCGCGTCATCGTGCGAGAGGCGGCGGAGCTCGCCGATGGCGGATACGGCGGCATCGTCGCGATCGGCAGGGGCTCCGCCCATCCGCCCCTGTTGCTCGAGCTCGCGACCGGCGACGGGGCTCCCGAATGCGTCTTCGTAGCCAAGGGTGTGACGTACGACTCGGGCGGGCTCTCCCTGAAGCCCGCGGATGCGCTCATGGACATGAAGTCGGACATGGCCGGCGCGGCGGCGGTCATCTCTGCGTTCTCGCTGCTGCCGGCGATCGCGCCGGGCCGTTCGTTCTCGGCCGTGATCCCCGTCGTCGAGAACATGCCCGGCGCCCACGCCGTCCGTCCGGGCGATGTCGTGTGCCTTCGGGACGGATCGACGCTGGAGATCCTCGACACCGACTTCGAGGGACGGGTCATCCTGGCGGATGCGCTCGCGCGAGCGGCGGAGATGCGCCCGCAGGCGATCGTCGATTTCGCCACTCTCACCTACGCCGCACGCAACGCTCTCGGGGATGACTTCGCGGCGCTCGTGTCGACCGACGACGCACTGGCATCGCGGCTGTCGGCCGCGGGTGAGCGGACGGGGGATCGCGTGTGGCGGCTGCCTCTGCAGACGGGCCTCCACGCGCAGATCGCATCCGACATCGCGGACTACAAGAACTTCCCGGGCGTGCCCCGTGCGCGCGTCTCCACCGCTGCGCTGCTGCTCAGCCGATTCGTCGGGCAGATTCCCTGGGCCCACGTCGACATGGCGGGGCCGGCCTTCCGCCACGTGGCGGACGCGGAGGGTGGGGCGGGCGGCACGGGCTACGGCGTCGCACTCATCGCAGAGATGGTCCGGTCGTCATGACGGTCCGCACGGCGATGCGCTGCGCGACGAGGAGTGCAGTCCACGACGACCGCGGTCGCGATGGACTCCACAACGGTGGGCGGCGTCCGGCGTGTTGACGATAGACGCGGCCACCGTGTGTTCGCTCGTATCCTGGCGCGACGCGGTGACGGAGTTGCAGTCGGCTCTGAGCGACGGTCTGGATCCGGCCGGACAACCGGCTCGCACCGCCGTTCCGACGGCGCGCGGAGAGCTCCTCCTGATGCCGGGGGAGCACGGTGGGATGGCGGGCGTCAAGGTCCTCTCCGTCGCGCCGGGAAACGACGCGCTCGGTCATCCCCGGATCCAGGCGACCTACATCCTGATGGACTCCGAGACGCTCACGCCCCGCGCCGTGCTGGATGGTGCGGCGTTGACGACGCTCCGCACCCCGGCGCTCTCGGCGGTCGCCGTGGACGAGCTCGCGGCGCCCGATGCTCACCGCCTCGTGGTGTTCGGCGCGGGACCGCAGGCCGAGGGCCACGTGCACGCGTTGCGCGCCGTTCGCACGATCGACGACATCCGGATCGTCTCGCGCTCACCCGAGAGCGCGACGGCCCTCGTCGAGCGGCTCGGCGAGCACGGCATCCCCGCGGCGGTCGGTGTCGCCGGTGACGTGAGCCGAGCCGACATCATCGCCACCGCGACCAGCGCGGGAAGTCCGCTCTTCGATGGCGCGATGGTCCGGGATGACGCGATGGTCGTCGCGGTGGGCTCCCACCATCCCGAACGCAGGGAGCTCGATCCGGTCCTGATGCGTCGAGCGATGGTGGTGATCGAGGACGTCCCGACGGCGCTGCGCGAGGCCGGCGACGTCGTGTTGGCGATCGCGTCGGGTGCGCTGCGCGCCGATCGACTCGTGCCCCTGGGCGACCTGATCCGCGCGAACGGCCCGAGGGGTCACCGGCCCCGGCGCGCAGGGCCGGTGGTGTTCAAGTCGGTGGGGCAGGGGTGGCAGGACCTCGTCGTCGCAGATGCGGTCTATCGGGCGTTCCGCCGCGGGAGGAGCAGTGTCGCGGCCACGTAGCCTCATGCCGGGCTCATGCTCGGGTGATCGTTCGGCACCCGCAGTTCAGCAGGGCGCCGGGGGGTCGGATCACGCTGGATCTCTGCCCGTGGTGGATGCGCGGCGATGGATCGACTTGTAGGTGAGGTACGCGTGCAAGCCCTC
The DNA here is from genome assembly GCF_044542535.1 of Microbacterium sp. NPDC078428. NCBI lineage: Bacteria > Bacillati > Actinomycetota > Actinomycetes > Micrococcales > Microbacteriaceae > Microbacterium > Microbacterium sp. NPDC078428. The sequence goes on along the minus strand of NZ_JBITUP010000007.1, from coordinate 174,037 downwards.
GGGCCCGTACTCCACACCTAATCCAGAATCACGCCGCCCGCCGAACGGTGCCGCATGGTTCGAGGCGAAGAAGTTGATGCCGACGCTGCCGCTGTCGACGCGGTCGGCCACCCGAAGCGCTTCGCGCGTGTCAGCACCGAATACGATGCCGCCCAGGCCGAACTCGGTCGCGTTCGTCATGGCGATCGCCTCGTCCACCTCCGAGTAGCGGAGGACGGTCAGCACCGGCCCGAAGATCTCCTCGCGTGCGACATCCATCTCAGGGGTCACGCTGGTGAGGACCGTCGGCTCGACGAAGTATCCGGCATCGAAGGGCGCTGGCAACGTCGCCGCCGATCCGCCCAGTGCTACCTGAGCGCCCTGCTCCCGGGCCGAGGCGATATGGGCGAGCACGCTGGATCGCTGCGCGGCGCTTGCCATGGGGCCGAAGACCGTTGCCGGGTCGAGGGGGTCGCCCTGCACTGCTGCGCCCACGGTCTGCACGATGGCGTCGACGACCTCATCGTGACGGGCGTCGGGAACGAGGATGCGGGTCGATATGTAACACGTCTGTCCGGTGTTGCGCAGGCTCGAGCGGATGAGAACTGCGCGGAGGGTCGCCATGTCGGCGTCGGGAAGGACGATCGCGCTGGATTTTCCCCCGAGTTCGAGGGTCACGGGGCGCAGCAGCTCGCCGCACTGTCGAGCGATGGAGCGACCCACCTCGGTCGAGCCGGTGAAGGCGACCTTGTCGATGCCGGGGTGCCGCACGAGCTCGTCGCCGAGCGATCCCGACCCCGTCACGAGATTCACGACGCCGTCGGGGATCCCCGCTTCCGTGAGCGCCTGGATGATGAACCGAACCGAGAGGGGGGTCAGCGACGCCGGCTTGATCACGACCGTGCAGCCGGCCAGAAGCGCGGGGGCGAGCTTGACGACGACGAGATTGATCGGGAAGTTCCACGGTGCGATCAGCGCGCAGACGCCGACCGGGTCGCGGCGGACGATCGTCTCATGCGTGCCGGATGGCGCCGGCCGCACATCGTCGGACTCGAGCAGCGGTGCGATCGAGGCGAAATAGCGGAAGATCGACGCAGCGTTGGCCGCCGCGCCGCCGCTGTCCGCCACGGGCGTGCCGTTCTCCAGGGTGTTGGTGAGGGATATCGGCTCGGCGAGCAACTCGAGGCGGTCGGCGGCGCGGCGAAGCACCGCGGCCCGCTCGGACGGCGGCAAGCGCGGCCAGGGCCCGCGATCGAATGCCTGCCGTGCGCTCGCGACGGCGGCGTCGAGATCCGCCCGATCACCCACCGGCACGCTGCCCCACTCCTGCGCCGTCGCCGGATCGATCACACTGCGGCGCTCCAACGATTGCGCGCGCACCCAGGTGCCGTCGATGAACATGTCGTCGGCGTACCGAACGGGGAGGTCCAGTGCGTGGAGGCGCCCTGCGATTCCGGCCGAGGCGACCGAGCTCACCGCAGCACCGCTGTCTTCAGCAGTGCCCGTGACCGGTCGAGCTCCGCGCGGGCCATGCGCGCACCCGCCTCCGTGAGCAGTTCGGGCAGCACTTTGGCTTCGAGGCGGTCGGTGTACTGAGCCGGAGTCATCGAGAACCAGGGCGCGCAGATCGCGACTCCCGTGTGCGTGAATCGCCACAGCCGGTCGGCATCGCGCATCAGCGCATCTTCGATGCTGTAGGCGACCGGACGCGTATCGTGGCCGTCGATGATCGCGCAGACCGCGTCGAGGAAGGCTTGGTCGTAACCGAGCGGCGGGAGAACCTCACTCGCGACGAGACATCCTTGCCGTTCGTGCTCGAATCGGATCCCGGAACTGCGCCAGTCGGGGCCGAAGCCCTCCGGGATGATGCGGGTCTCATCCACTCTCGCCCAGCCCGTGTCGTGCAGGAGTGTCGCCACCCGCACGAGGAGGCGGTCGGCATCGGGGTGCGCGTCGCACAGTCGTTCGGCGAACGCGAGCGACATGGGGAGATGGATGTCGTTCCGGCGCGCACGCGACTCCGGCTCGACGGCCTGCCAGATCGCATCGAGGTCGGCCGCCGAGGAGGGCGTCATCGAGATGGGCGAGGTGTCGATCGATCCCGTTGTCGGGATCGGCTGGACCGGGTATGCCTGAGCGAACGCTTCGGCCCGTCGGGTGTCAACGGTCGCGTCGTCGCCACTCGCGGTGGTCGGTGAGGTCAGATTCGACATGGTTCTCCCGGGTGTCTCAGATGAACTGGCGGCCGCCGTCGACGACGAGGGTCTGTCCAGTGATGTACCCGCTGTCCGGGCCGGTGAGATAAAGCACGGCGCCGACGATGTCGTCGGGCTGCGCCGAGCGCTTGAGCGCCGACCGGGTCACGCCGTAACTGTCGGCGTCCTCGATGAGTGCATAGCTGGCCTCGGTGAGGGTGAAGCCCGGGGCCACGGCATTGACGGTGATGCCACGTGGCCCGAGCTCACGGGCGAGCACACGCGTGAGTCCGATGACGCCAGCCTTCGAGGCGACGTAGTGCGCCCACTGCTCCGACCCGCTGAACACCGTCGCGCTGGAGATGTTGACGATCCGCCCCCCGTCCTGCAGCGCGTGGCGCGCCGCGACAGCCATCACCCAGGGGCCGCGCAGATTCACCGCCATGACTCGGTCCCACTCGTCGACGGTGATCTCGTCGAACGGGGAGCGCCGAATGGTGGCGTAGATCGCCGCGTTGTTCACCAGCGCGGTGAGGGGTCCCGCCGCCGCGGTCGCGGCCGCGACGGCGGCGGCTGCCGAGGAGGGATCGGTGACATCGACGGGCACGGCGTACGCCCGACCCCCCTCGGTCTCGATCAGGCGCACCGTTTCCTGCGCCTGATCGAGATCGATGTCCGCAGCGACGACCGTGATGCCGCGCGCAGCGAGCGCCTGGGAGATCGCTCGCCCCAGCCCCCCGCCGGCCCCGGTGATGAGGGCCGTGCCCGTCGTGTTCGCTGTCACGTCGTCGCTCCTCTCAGTTTGCTGCGTCAGTGTCGATGGCCGTGCGCGCCGACGAGTGCGTCCGCGACGCCGGCCGCCTCGTCGACGATCTCGACGATTCCGGTCGTTCCGTCGACGCGGAGCAACTGTCCCGTGCGAATCGTCGTGGTCGCCGTGCCCGTGCCGGTGACCGCAGGCAGGTTGTACTCGCGGCAGACGATCGCGGCGTGGCTCATCATGCCGCCGATGTCGGTGACGGTGGCCTTGATCCTTCCGAAGATCGGGCCCCAGGACGGGGCCGTCACGGAGGCCACGAGGATCTCGCCCTCCTCCACCTGGTCGAGCTCTTCCGGGCTCGCGATGACGCGCGCGCGCCCTTCGACCGAGCCAGGCGATGCCGCCATTCCCCGCAACACGTTGCCGCCGCTCTCGTCGTCGGAGAGCCAGGTGTTGACCTGCTCGGTCGTGATGCCGTAGAGCATCGAGGTGAACGGCTCGGTGATCTCCTCGGGCGGAGTGTTGAGCGCGATCTGCGGCCTCTGCGTCTTGAGTGCATCGACGATCGCGCGGCGGCGCTCGATCTCGGCGGGCCAGTAGGACGGGCCGACGGGATCGGCGCCGACACCCCATCCGGTGACCAGGTCGAACAGCGCGTCGCGCACCTCGGTGCGTCCGAGATAAAAGATGCCGTCCTCGTCGGGCCAGAAGCCCTCTGCCTGAAGCATCCGCGAAAGTTCCCGCACCTTGGCCCAGAAGACGCTCATAGTCCAGTGCTCGATGTAGAAGTTGTGATTTTCGACGTACGGGTAGGCGGTTTCCGCGAGGGCCAGCTTGGCGTTGAACTGCTCCAGCGCCTCGCCCTCCAGCAGCTCCCGGTACTCCGCCTTGATGCGCTCTCGCTCGGCGATCAGGTCCGCGATCGGTCGCTGGATCTGGTGGCCTTCCTGCAGGCGCTGGATGTAGTCGCGGATGTAGCCGAGCGGGATCTCCTGGTGCTCGATCCAGTACTTGTCGTGGCCGTACATGCCGTTGCCGACGGTGAAGTTGAACCATGGCTGGTGGGCGCCCTCGTAGGCGGCGATCCATTCGTCGCCTCGGGGCAGGGCCCGAACCATGGCGAGGGTCCCCTCGACGTCGCCGGTGTTGCCGAACGCCGACTCCAGCCCGAGTTCGTGAGCGAGGGCCGCGAGCTTTTTGAGCTCGTCGTCGGGTCGGAACAGTTCCATGTCGACGCCCTGGACCATCGTGGCGATGCTCAGCTCGGGGATGTCGGGGAACACCTGCTTGCAGAACATGAAGAAGTCGAGGTAGGCGATGTATCCAAGGTTGAGGAACTCGAAGTGGTACTGGTACGCCTGGTAGCAGAGCTGGATCAGACGGTCGTAGTTCTCCAGAAGAACCTCTGAGCCATCCTTGGACTTTCCCGAACGGATGTCGTCGATCGGCACCATTTCGGGCAGCTTGTCGAAGCTCAGCGCCTCGATCTCGACGATGGTCTGCTTGACCTTTCCGTACCACTTCTCCAGCAACGGCTCCCAGTTCTGGAAGTAGTAGCCGGCGCGTTCTTCGAAGTGGGGCACGCGGTCGGCGATCTTGTCGGCGGGTACCGGGATCGGCGACATGTAGAGGTAGCCGAGATGCACGCGGAACTCGATCCCGTTCGCGTTCGGGATGAGGAGATGTCGCGCGTTGAACTGCCCGAGGCACTTGACGGCGAACTCCCCCGTGATCGTCTCGAACGGGCGGAACACCGTCGGCCAGTGCTGACTATCGCAGAACCAGAACTTTTCGTCGTCGCCGGAGAGCTGGTCGTCCTGGAAGGACAGGTAGTAGGGGTACAGCTTCTCCCAGCCCTCGGCCCCTTCCGGAACAGTGAGGTCGGACGGCTTCGGGAAAGATCGGAACGCCATGGGACACCGTGCTTTCTCCGACGCTTCATTGCGTCGGGTTCGTGAGGATGAATCGGTCAGGCAGAAACCCGCGTCAGGGACGCGGTGATACTTCCGAGCGAGAATCCACTCGCCGAAGCCTGCTGGGGCACGGTCGCCGTCGGGGGCTTCGCTCGGTGTACGGTCTCGGGTCGCGCCTGCAGCAGCAACAGGTTCTCCCCGTCGGGCAGGTCGGCATCAATCGCCCACTCGATGTCCTGCGGGACCCGGTAGTGCTTCTCCGCGCGCTTGGCGAGAGCGGCAACGGCGCGCAGTTCCGCCGCATCGAGGCAGGGCACCCCGCGTCGCGCGGCATCGACGTCGCGCTCCACGAGGAGGTCGCCTTCGGGGACGAGCTCTCGGGCCTTCTCGCCGAGGTGCTGGCGGACGACGGCGAAAGTGATCTTGTCGAGCATGGTGCTATCCGGTGTCACGGTGCCCGAGACCACGAGTTCGCCGAGGCCGTAGGAGGCGTCGATGACCACCTTCGAACGGTCGCCCGTGGCGGGGTCGAGTGTCATCGCGACTCCCGCGGCCCGCGCGTTGACCATCTTCTGCACGACGACCGCCATCGAGAGGTTGGACTCGTCGATGCGGTTCGAGCGCCGGTAGGTGATCGCCCGCGACGTGTACAGCGACGCCCAGCAGCGTCGGACGTGCTCCTTCACCGAGTCCGCGCCGCGGATCCACAGGAAGGTGTCCTGCTGGCCGGCGAAGGATGCATCCGGAAGGTCCTCGGCCGTCGCACTGGAGCGCACGGCGACGGCGGTTTCGCCACCGGCCCGGCGCACGAGTGCGTCGTACGCGTCGTGCACTTGCGCGCGCACGGAGTCGGGGATGGGCGCCTCCTGGAGCGCTGCGCGAATGCGTGCGGATGCGGCATCCACAGACGTGACGTCGTCGACGTCCAGCTCGTCGAGCTCCGAATCGATGAGCTCGGACAGCCCGCTGGCATCCCGGAACTCATCGAACGCACCTGTCGTGATCACGAACCCCGGTGGCACGGGCATGCCGGCACCGGTCATCGTGATGAGGGACGCTCCCTTTCCGCCGTGGATGGCGACTGCACCGTGGGTGAGATCGGTGAAGGAATGAACGACGGGGATCACGAGCGTCACACCTCGTCCCACGCGACCGGAACAGCGGTCGGCACTCGGAAGGACAGGTTCTCGCGGAACTCGATTCCGTCGGGGTCGACCGCGCGCAACTGCGGCACCCGGCGGGTCAGCTCCTCCAGCACGACCTTGACCTGCATGCGCGCGAGTGGCGCACCGATGCAGGTGTGGATGCCGAACCCGAACGACAGGTGCTCGCGCACATTGGGACGCGACACGTCGAAGGCGTCGGGATCGGGGAACCGGCTCGCGTCGCGGTTGGCCGACCCGATGACGAGAAGGATGTCGGCGCCCTGCGGAATCGGAACACCCGCGATCTCGGCGTCCCGCGTCGCGCGGCGCCGCCACGCGACGATCGAGCCGGAATAGCGCAGCACCTCTTCGACCGCGGCGGGAATCGCGGTCGGGTCGGCGACGATCGCCTGCCACTGCTCGCGCGCGGGCAGAAGCACGCGCAGCGTGTTGGCGATGAGGGTCGTCGTGGTCTCGTGACCGGCGAACAACAGGCTGTACAGCACCGATGCGATCTCATGATCGGTGATCGGGTCGCCCTCGGCCTGGGCGCGCAGCAGGTCGCTCGTGAAGTTGTCGCCGGGGCTCTCCTTCCAGCGAGAAACGATCCGCTGGCACTCCTGCCAGTAGTCGACGAGGTTGTGCGCGTGCGGGATCTGCTGCTCGTCGTCCAGGTCTGCCCAGGTCATCGCGGCGCGCGAGTCGCTCCAGCGCTTGAACGTCGTCACCATGTGCGGGTCTGCGCCGATGAGCTTCAAGATCGTCTCGGTGGGCAGGTCGTAGGCGATGTCGCGCACGATCTCGCCCTGCTCGTCCGGGGCGCCGAGCATCGCATCGAGCAGCTCGGTCACGCGCTCTCGGATCGCCGGCTCGAGCTGACGCAGCCGTCGGGGGGTGAATCCCTTGACCACGGCCGAGCGGATACGGGTGTGTTCCGGCGGTTGTCTCGAGCTGAGCCCCGAGTACACCGAGAAGCCGCCGTCGGCCATGATCTGCTTCGCCGGCGGACCGTACGGCCGGACGGGAGCGGCCGTGTTCTCACTCGAGAACGTGTGGGGATCGGCGAAGATCGCCTTGATGTCGTCGTAACGGGTGACGACGTAGTATCCGATGCGCTCGTCGAAGGCGATCGGAGCCTCCTCGCGAAGCCGTTCGTACGAGGGGAACGGATCCTTCATCTGGAATGGTTCGTAGCCGTAGTCCTCGCCGCCGTTGTGAATGACGGGGCAGCGACCGGTACGGGTCTCAGCGGTGGTCATCGTGCTCCTTCGCTCGGATCTCACATGCGCTCAAGAGCGTGGTCCCACGTTAGGAGCCGCTCCGGTCGAACGGGCCGCTCGTTCCACTGAGTGGGCCCGAGCGCCGCGAGGTGACGAGAGTCCCGTCTGGTAGAGGGTCTCCCACGAGAAGTGGGCGGTCGCTTTCTCGATGCGGCGACTGGTTCCCTGCAACGCGGGGACGAACCGTCCCATCGTGTCGACCTGCTCAGGGTTCACAACCACCCCGACGGCGGCGACCACCTGTGATGCCTGGAACACGGGAACCGCGATCGAGCAGGAACCGAGCCGGGCTTCTTCGCGGGTTATCGCGTACCCTCGGCGTCGCGCCTCGTCGAGCTCACTGCGGAGTGCGTCGGGGTCCACGACCGTGTGCGCGGTGGCCCGTTCCATCCGCTCGCGGTGAAGGTAGGCGTCGCGCACCCACTCCTCCTCGAACGCGAGGATCGCCTTGCCGACGGCCGTCGCGTGCATGGGGAGGCGACCACCCACGCGCGAGGCGCGCGGCACGCGACGGGTGCCGTAGATGCGCTCGATGTAGAGCACTTCGTCGCCCTCCCGCACGGCGAGGTGGGTCGTCTCACCCACGAGGGAGAACATGTCCTGCAGGAAGGGCCGCGCGGCATCGCGCAGCTGTCGGCCCGCATTCTGGGCGATCTCCCACAGCCGGATGCCGAGGGCATAGCGGTTCTCGGCCGTGCGCGCGAGAAGACCCGAGTCCACGAGGCCGGTCAGCAGGCGGTGCATCGTCGCCTTGCGCAGGCCCGTCGCCGCGCACAGCTCGGTGAGGGTCTGGGGGCCGGCGGTGCGCTCGAACGCCTCGAAGATGAGCATCACCCGTTCGAGAACGCCGCTTCCGTCACTGTTCCTGCCGGACATGCACCCTCGATCACTCGTCGGCGAGCGAGGTGAACTGCGTCCACATCGCGACGGAGTTCACGGCGATGAATCCGCGGGCCAGCGCCCGCGCCGGCTCGGTGAACAGGTGATCGAGCACCCGCGAGGCGCAGAGGCGCAGTGCCTGCGCGCGGTCGAGTCCGAACCACTCCATGACGACATCCAGCCCGTGCGCGGTCACGCGCCAGGTCTTGTCGGCGTCCTTGACGATCGCGTCCTCGATCGAGAGGGCGTGCGTGCGCGTGTCGTGTCCATCGATGATCTCGACGATGCGGTCGGTCGCGGCCGGGTCATGCCCGACATCCGTCAGGATTGCGCGCGCCAATCGTGCGCCCTCGACCTCGTGCATGCGCACCAGCTCGGGTCGGCCGCCGCCGGGCGCGATCGCCCCGAGCACCTCATGAGGCGGCACCTGCGACCACCCGATGTCATGGAGCAGGATGGCGGGCAGCGTCACCACCGGATCGGCGTCGGGCAGCTCGGCGCACAGCGCCGTCGCGATGCCGAGAGCCTGGAGCGAGTGCGCGTCGTTGTCCCGCGTCTCGAGGAGCGGTGCTGCACGTTCCCACATGGCGACGAGATCGACGCGCCTGCCGTCGGGCTGAACCGGTGCCATTCTCGCCAGGTCGATCACGCCCGGGGCGTCGGTCGGCACGAACGCGGAGACGTCGCTGTGAAAAATCCGCCCTCGCGGGGTCAGCTTCATGGCCGAGCGGTCGTGAATCTGCGGAATCTCGGCCATCGTCGTGGAGCTCCTGTCCGGGCCTCTGCGGCCCTGTCTGCGTGTTCCCACCCTGGGAGACTCAGGGCCCGACGAACCGACCCGTACCACTCAGTGGAACTCTATCCCCACTCCCGGTCGCGCCGCTCAGTACCATGAGGCGTCACTTGGCCATGACGGCCGAGAAGAGGAGGCCGTCAGATGCGTGAGTCATTCGGGACGGCCCGTACTATCGCCCCGCAGATCGCCGTCGTCGGGAGCGGGCCGAGCGGGTGCTACACGGCCCAGTTCCTCACGAAGGCCGATCCGAGCGTACGCGTCACCGTGTTCGACCGGCTGCCCGTGCCCTTCGGGCTCGTGCGCTATGGCGTCGCGGCCGACCACCAGGGCACGAAGTCCGTCGTGCGTCAGTTCGAGAAACTCTTCGAATCGCCGCGGGTGCGCTTCGCCGGCAACATCACGCTCGGGCGAGACCTCTCGGTCGACGACCTGCTCGAGAGTTTCGACGCGGTCGTCGTGGCGACGGGACTGCACGTGGACATGCCCCTGGAGCTGAAGGGGGCGGGGCTGCAGGGCGTTCTCGGCGCGGGCGCGGTCACGCGGTTCCTGAACGGGCATCCGGACGTCGACGCGCCGCCCCCTTGCGGTCAGGATGCCGTCGTCATCGGGGCAGGCAACGTCGCGGTCGACGTGGTCCGGCTGCTCGCCAAGGCCCCCGAGCATTACGAGGGATCCGACATGGACGACTCTGCGCACCGCCGTCTGACCTCCGAGCTCCGCTCGATCACGCTCATCGCGCGTTCGGGTGCGGAGAACGCGAAGTTCGATCGCGCGGCGGTTCGCGAACTCGGCGAGATCCTGGGGATCCGGATCGAGGTGCACGGTATCGATCCCGATGCGAGCGATCCCAAGAGCGAGACGGTTCGTGCTCTTGCCTCTGCGGGTGCGTCGCCCGCGCGCGTGCGCCTTGTCCTGCGATTCCGAACGAGTCCGGTCGAGATCGTCGGCGCGACCCGGGTCGAGGGACTGCGAGTGCACGACGCGACCGGCGAGCATGTCATCCCCGCCCAGACGATCATCACCGCGGTGGGTTTCACGGGGCATTCCGCCACGGCATCCGACCCGCGGGTCCGGACCGTCGGGTGGGCGCGTCGCGGCCCGGTCGGCACCATCCCCGACAACCGGAACGATGCACGCCAGGTCGCCGACCAGGTGCTTTCGAGCCTCGCCGGTCGCGGGAGCATGGCGCTGCCCGGGTTCGATGGGCTTCCGTTCGAGGTGCGGCAACGCGCGAAGGGGATCGAGCACTGGAATCGAATAGACGCGGTCGAGGTCGCCAGCGCCGAACCGGGGCGGACTCGGCGCAAGCTCCGCACGTGGGACGCCCTGCTCGGGCACCCGACGCACGACGAGCCTGCTCTGGTCCTGACGAGCTCACACGACGACGAGGGGAATGGCCGATGAGAATCGTGGCTTTGTACGGAACGGAGTCGGGTAATTCGGAGATGGTCGCCGAGGACATCGCCGGCGCACTGCGCGACGTCGAGGTGCGAGTCGAGGACATGTCGGACTTCGATCCCGCTGATCTCGATCCTCGCGATCTCTATCTCGTGGTGTGCTCCAGCCATGGCGAGGGCGACCTTCCGGCAGGCGCTCGCCCGTTCTTCGATTCGCTCGAGCAGTCGCAACGGGATCTGACCGGATTCCGCTATGCGATGTTCGGCCTCGGCGACCGGGCGTATGTCGACACGTACAGCCAGGGCAGCGAGCACCTCGACCGACTGTTCGCCAGGCTCGGTGCCATTCGCATCGGCGAGTACGGCCGCCACGACGCGTCGGGGTTCGAGGACCCCAGTGAGGTCGGAATCGCCTGGGCGCAGGCGATCATCGCGGAACACGTCACCGCGACGGCGTAAAGGCCGAGGGAGCCGCAAGCTGCCGAACCATGCGCTGTGTGGCGGTAAGTCATGCGGCGGCGACATCGTTGAAGCGATCAACGACGAGCTCGGACGAAGCACGTCAGCACCGTGCCGGGGCCGCCGGTGTGCTCGGGATGGCGCGCGCGCACCGTCATGCCGCCGTCGATCGCCTCGACCGCGCGGCGGACGAGCTCGAGCCCGACGTGTCCCTGGACCCGCGCCTGCCGCGCGGCGCCCTCGTCGATGCCTGCGCCGTCGTCCTCGACCGTGATGCGCACCGTCCGCGCACCATCCGCCTCCCGGCCGACGGTCAATCTCAGCGCGATCACGAGGGCGTCCGCGTGCTCAACCGCGTTGCGCAGACCCTCCTGCGCTGCGTGGAACAACACCGCTGCCGCATCGTCGTCGAGGCGGGCGAGCACCGCTCGGTCCTCCTCGCTGGGGCCCGTGTAGAGCAGCGTCGGCGGCGCTCCATCCCTCCCCGCTCTTACCCGAGCGGCGAGCTCGGCGACGTCGTGGTCGAGTGAGGCCGCGGTCACAGCGCCGGGAACGAACTCGGTGAGCATGCCGCGCAGGGTCGCCATGCTCTCGGCGAGGACATCGCCGACCCGGTCGAGCACATCCGATTCGCGCGTGCCTGCGGTGCGCTCGAGCGAGCCGACGGCGAGTCGTGCACCTGACAGCGACTGGATGACGTCGTCGTGCAACCGCCGGGCCAGTTCGGCGCGCTCCTGCTCGCGCGCGCGCTGCCCGAAGGCGAGCACCCGCTCGTGTTCGGCATCCAGCCGTTCGAGCCGCCTCACCAGCCGGATCGACAGCGGCAGCAGGACGACGAGCAGGGCGACCAGGCCGCCTGCGATGACGGGCGCCTGCAGCGAGAGCGCTCCGGCGATCATCTGCCGGGTATAGACCGGGACGTACACCTCGAGCCGCATGTCACGCCCGGCGGCGTCGGTGAAGCCGATGAATGCCTCCCGCAGCTCGACCGGCAGTCCCGCCTCGAAACGATGCTCGACATCGTCCGGCACCGAGAGCACAACGGTTTCGCCCGCGTCCAGCCTGGTCGCCAGCTCAGCCGAGAACGGGCGCACCTCGCCGACGACCTCGTCGAGGTCCGAGTAGACCACTCTGACCTCGTCCCCTTCGACCCGCCAGACCTTGATCCGCTCGATCGTGCCGCTGGCGAAGAATCCGCGCAGCTCGGCGTCGAGAGCCTCGGTGTGGAGACCCTCGTCGGCGAAGTCCATCGCGCTGAGCGGCTGCAGTACGGACTCGGCGAGCCTCGTCGTGACGACGGCGGCGATCCGGTCGGCCTGGCGAGTCGTGAGCAGCCACTCGGTCAGGAGCATCGCACCGAGCACCGCGAGCAAGACGGAAGACGTGGCGATGAGGTGCACGCGGAGGGCGCGGCGGAGGAGCCGAGGCGAGTCGAATCCAGCCGTGTGCCTCGAGTCCGCCTTCGCGCGGTGCGTGCTCACCCGAGGCTCGAGTCGAGTGCGCCCAGCTCCCGCGCCCGCGCGACCGCCTCCAGCTGCGAGCGCGCGCCGAGTTTGCGCAGCAGCCCCTTGATGTGGTCCCTCACGGTGTGCTGCGACAGGTCCAGCTCGTCGGCGATCTCGGCCGCCGCGCGGCCGCGCGCGAGTGCGCCCAGCACATCCCACTCCCTCGGAGTCAGATCGACGACCTCGTGCGGCGATGCCGGCAGGGTCCGCGAGAGCACGGGGCGGGTCGTGGATGCCGAGCGGACCGCGGCGAGCAGGTCGTCGAGTCGTTCGTCCTTCGCCAGGAACGCGACCGCTCCCGCTGCGAGCGCGGTCGCCGCGTGATCGGCGCGAGGGTGCGCGGTCAGCAGCACGACTCGGCAGCTCGGCCGCAGCGCCAGTACCGGGTGCACCAGCTGGAGTCCATCACCGTCCGGCAGTCGCACATCGAGCACGACGACGTCTATCTCGTACGCCGCGAGCTTCGCCAGGCCCTCGGCGGCCGTCGTCGCGGTCGCGACGCACGCGATGTCCGCGGTCGCATCGAGCGCGAGCGAGAGCAATTCCGTGAACACCCGATGATCATCGACGACCAGGACCTTGATCACGGACGCTCCATTCGGGGCTGGATGGGGGCTCGACGGGGCCCACCCCCAATCTTGGGGGGAGCGCTCCCTTGAGGTAAGGCTACCCTCAGTCATGGGATCCCACAGTTCACTCCCTACGCACCGAAGGATCACTTCATATGACCGCTCCAGGACGCACGGCCGCATTCTTCGCGTCGGCCGTGGCCGCCGCCATGCTGCTGACCGCCTGCTCCACCGCGAGCAGCGAACCCGCCGCGACCGAGACCGTTGCCGCCGACGGGGACCGCACGCTGGTGGTCTACTCGGGCCGTGATGAAGAGCTCGTCGCTCCGCTGATAGAGCAGTTCGAGGACGCGAGCGGGATCGACGTGGAGGTCCGGTACGCCGGATCGACCGAACTCGCCGCCCAGTTGCTCGAGGAGGGCTCGGCCACGCCGGCCCAGGTGTTCCTGTCGCAGGATTCGGGCGCACTCGGCGCCGTCGCCGCGGAGGGGCTGCTCACCACTCTGCCCAGCGAGATCACCTCGCTGGTGCCGTCCGAGTACACGTCTCGCGACGACTCCTGGGTCGGTCTGACCGGTCGTGCCCGTGTCATCGCCTACGACAGCGAGAAGTACACGGCCGACCAGATCCCGGGCGACGTATGGCAGCTGCTCGACCCGGCCTGGCAGGGCAAGGTCGGCATCGTACCCGCGAACGCGTCCTTCCAATCCTTCATCACCGCGATGCGCGTGCAGGAGGGCGAAGACCGCGCGCGGGAATGGCTCGAGGGGGTAAAGGCCAACGGGGCGCAGGTCTTCGGCCGCAACGGCGAGCTGCTCGAGGCCGTCAACGCCGGCGCCGTCGACGTGGGCCTGATCAACCACTACTACTGGGCCCGCTCCGAGCAGGACCCGACCACCCTGCGTGCGCAGCTGAAGTTCGGCGACCCCGGCTCGATCGGCGCGCTCGTGAACGTCACCGGCGCGGGCATCCTCGCCCCGGCTGAGGGATCGTCCGAGGCGCTCGAATTCGTCGAGTACCTCGTCTCGAACGAGGGGCAGACCTACTTCCTCGAGGAGACGTACGAGTACCCGCTGATCGGCGACCTCGAGGGTCCGGCGGGCGTCCCGCCGCTCGCCGAGCTGGGTGCCCCGGACGTCGACCTGTCGCAGCTCTCCTCGCTGCAGAACACCGTGGCGATGATCACCGAGGTCGGCCTGCTCTGACCGAGCTTCTACCGCCCGCAGGCTCCGCGAACGGGACGCGCTCGCGGGGCATGACCGAGGGTGGGGGCGCCGCGCGGCGGCCCCCCGCCCTCTTGGTCGTGCTCGCGGTCGTGATCGCGGTGATCATGCTCGCGCCCGTCGCGCAGCTGATCGTCAGGGCCCTCGGATCGGGTGGTCGGCACGCCGCCGCGATCCTGTTCCGTCAGCGCACTCTCGAGCTGTTCGGCAACACGCTCCTACTCGCGGTGCTGGTCAGTGCCGCGTGCCTCGTCCTCGGCGTCGCGATCGCCGTGGCGACTGTCCGGGTCAGGCTCCCGTTCCGCCCGCTCTGGCCTGTTCTGGCCTGCCTGCCGCTCGCGGTGCCGAGCTTCGTCGGCGCGTTCGCCTGGTCCTCGGCCCTCCCGCAGCTGCACGGCCTCGGGCCGCTCGTGATCGTCACCGTGCTGACCACGGTACCGCTCGTCACCGTGCCCACCATCGGCGCGCTCGCCCTCGCCGATCACGGTCTGGCCGACGTCGCGCGCACCCTCGGCCGCAGCCGATCGTCCGCGTTCTTCAGCGTGACGCTGCCGCAGATCCTTCCCGCGGCGGTCACCGGCACGCTCCTCGTCGCGCTGTACACCATCTCGGACTTCGGCTCGCCCGCCATCCTGCGGTACGAGACGCTGACGACGGGCGTGTACGCGCTGTTCAGCGGCGGCATCGACAGATCGGCGTCGGCCGTCACGTCGCTTGCGCTGGTCGCGTTCGCGCTCGTTCTGGTGCTCGGCGAGCGGCGACTGCGGGGCGATCGCGCAGGGGCGGACCCCGGTTCGGTGCAGCGAGGGCAGACGGCGCGTCCCCTGGGGACACTGAGCGCGCTCGCGTGCGGCGCGGGGCTCGGTCTCGTCGCTGCACTCGGCGTGCTCGCGCCGCTCATCGCCATGACGGTGCGCTGGCTCAGCAGCGAGCGGTTCGGGAGCACGATGGAGGATCTCGCCGCGGCGACCGTGACGACGCTGCTCCTCGGTGCCGTAGCCGGCACCGTCACGGTCGTGCTCGCGCTGCCGATCGGTGTGCTCGCGGCACGCTACCGGTCGCGGCTCATCGCGCTCGCCGAGTCGGTGTCCTACCTGACGCACGCGATCCCCGGTGTCGTGGTGGCTCTGGCCCTCGTGGCGCTGTCGTTGGCGCTCGTCCCGGCGGCATATCAGAGCGCTGCGGCCCTGATCGCCGCCTACGTGGTGCTGTGCTTCTCGCTCGCGATCGGAGCACTGCGCTCGGCGATCGCGAGGGTGCCGCCTCGGCTGGAGGAGGTATCCCGCACTCTCGGTCACGGCCCGTTCTTCACCTGGTGGCGGGTCACGGCGCGCACCGCGCTGCCCGGCATCGTCGCCGGATGGGTGCTCGTCGCGACGGCGGTCATGAAGGAGCTGCCGGCAACGCTCATGTTGCGACCGATCGGAGTCGACACGCTCGCGACGGAGCTGTGGAGCAAGACCAGCATCGGCGCCTACGGGGCGGCCGCCCCGATCGGGGTGCTGCTGGTGCTCGTAGGCCTGGTGCCGGCGATGATGCTGGCCGCGACCCTGTACGAAGGAGCACGTCGATGAAGAGTCGGCCGATCGCACAGCCGCACGGCGTGGCTGCCCTCTCGGCGGACTACGGTGGCGGGGTCGAGGTCTTGCGAGACATCGATCTGGGCATCGAGGACGGCGAGCTCGTGACCGTGCTCGGTCCCTCGGGAAGCGGGAAATCCACGCTGCTGCGGACCATCGCCGGGCTGCATCCGGCCCGTAGCGGAACCGTGCACCTCGGCGGCCGCGACGTGACGACGGTCAGGCCCGAACGCCGGCGGGTCGGCCTGGTCCCGCAGGATGGGGCGCTGTTCCCCCGGATGTCGGTCGCGGGCAACATCGCTTACGGGCTGCGGGGCGTGCCCGCCCATCGTGCCGCCGGGCACCCTCGCGTACGGCAGCTCCTGGAGCTGACCGATCTGACCCCGCTCGCGGGAAGGTTCCCCCATGAGCTCTCCGGTGGCCAGCAGCAGCGGGTGGCGCTCGCGAGGGCGCTGGCACCCGCGCCGCGTCTCATGCTGCTCGACGAGCCGTTCAGCGCTCTCGACGCGAGCCTGCGCGCGCGTCTTCGGATCGAGGTCGTGGATCTGCTGCGCGCCCAGGGAGTGAGCACTCTGCTCATCACCCACGATCAGGAGGAGGCGCTGTCCGTGAGCGATCGGGTCGGGGTTCTGCGCGACGGCAGGATGGAGCAGCTCGACAGCCCCGACCGGCTTTACGCCAGGCCCGAGAACGCGTGGGTGGCGGGTTTCGTCGGCGACGCGGTACTGCTGCCGGCCACCCGGGACGGCAGCGGCGGGCTGGCGACCGTGCTGGGTCCGCTCGTGGGTTCGCAGGGTGCCGCGCCCGGGTCGGGCTCGCTCGGGCTGTACCGCCCGGAGCAGCTCGCCCTCAAGTCGACGGATCGCATGCCGGCGGTTCCCGGCCGAACCCCGGTCGGCACGATCGAACGGATCAGCAGGTTCGGCTCGCACGCCATGATCGCGGTGCGCCTGGACCGTGACGGCAGCCGGGTGACGGTCCGCCGGACGGGTCTGCACGACCTGGGCGTGGGCGATCGCGTCGTCGTGTGGGCCGCGACTCCCGGCCTCGTGGTGCGCGGCTGACCCGGCGTGGGAACCGGCCGCGTGTGCGCCCTACGCTCCGATCTGCAGCCCGAGGGGAAGCATCGTGGAGTCGGCCGGACGGGTGAGGTACTGGATGCCGCGGGGCGAGAGCACCTGTTCGATGCCCGAGACCATCCCGCCGATCAGGCCGGCCTCGTTTCCCAGCGAGCTGTGCGTGACGGAGAGGTTGCGGGTCGCCAGCGGTTGCGCCTGCTGGTAGACCACGCTCCGGATCTGCGAGAGCACGTCTTCCGTGCACTCGGTGACATCTCCGCCGATCACGATCCGGGCCGGATTGCAGAAGTTCACGAGGTCGGCGATCGCGCGCCCGAGCGTCGCGGCGGTCTCCCGCACGACGCTGACGGTCGTGGCGTCTCCGAGCACGAGTCGGCTGATGAGGTCCTTCGACGTGACGGGAGTGCCGAGCGCCTTCGACACGCGACCTGCCATGGCGCCCACTGACGCGATCGCCTCGAGGCACCCGCGGTTCCCGCAGCTGCAGAGCACGTCGCTCATGTCGCGCATCTGGATGTGCCCGATGTCAGCGGCCGCACCATCCGCCCCGTGCAGCAGCAGGCCGCTCTCGCTGACGAAACCGGCGCCGACTCCCGTGCTGATGTTGATCATCAACAGGGGGAGGTGGGCGCCGCCGTAGGCGCGTGCCTCGCCCAGCGCCATGAGGTTGACGTCGTTGTCGACGATGACGTCGCAGACGAAGCGTTCCGCCATGAACTTGCAGACGCTGAAGCCGTCCCACCCCGGCATGAGCGGCGGGCGGACGGCGAAGCCGAGATGCGAGTCCACCGGCCCGGGGAGTCCGACGGATATCGCCAGGGCATCGTCCGCGGCGAGCGAGTTCGCATGGAGCATCTCGGCGAAGGCGTCGCAGATGGCGCCGAGCAGCACCGTGGGCCCCACCTCGACGTGCATGTCGATGTCGCGCCGCTCGACCACCACCTTGTCGAGGGTGGTCAGCGCCAGGCGGGTCACCTCGATCGAGACGTCGGCCACCAGTACGACGCCCCTGGCCGCACTGACCTTGAAGACCTGCGCGGGACGGCCCCGGAGATTGCTCCCGCCGAGACCGCCGTCCTCGATGAGGCCGTTCTCGAGAAGAACGCCCAGGTGGCCGTCGATCGTCGACCGCGCAAGTCCCGTCACCTTCACGATCTCCCGCCGGCTCACAAGTCCGCCGTCGGCGATCATCCGCGCGATGACGCTGCGGGCGGCATGGGCATCGGGTGCGAGGTTGCGGTCCGGCTTCAGAAGCTGAACTTCTGTCCACAGTGTTCCCATTGGCGTGGAATCGACCCTTCACTGGTCCCGATTTATGCAGAAAACGAAATAATTCGGGCGTCTTTTTTCTGTTTGTGACCTTATCTACGCTAGATCAAAGTCAGCAAGACAGCCACAGACGACTGCCGAACGAAAGAGGTCGACGATGACGCTCAGACTCGAGGTGAAGGGGCTCTCGAAGCACTTCCTGGGAGTCCAGGCACTGGACGACGTGAGCTTCGGGATCGAGCCCGGGCAGGTCGTCGCTCTGATCGGTGAGAACGGAGCCGGCAAGTCGACGCTGATCCGCATCCTCTCGGGGGCCCACGCTCCGGACGCCGGCGAGATCTTCGTCAACGGACGCCGCGCGACGATCAACGGCCCCGCAGCCGCCGAGGACCTCGGCATCGCGACCGTGTACCAGGAGCTCAGTCTCTTCCCCGATCTCTCGGTCGCCGAGAACCTCCTCTTCGGCGCGTACCCCGGAAAGGGGATCATCAACTGGCGGGCGGCCAACAAGGAGGCTGCCGCGTTCCTGAGCGATCTCGGACTGGCCGTCGACGTCACCATGAAGGTGCGTCAGCTCGGCATCGCGGAGAAGCAGATGCTCGAGATCGCGAAGGCGCTGCACAGGCGGGCGCAGATCGTGATCCTCGACGAGCCCACGGCGGTTCTCGGCGGCGAGGACGTCGACCATCTTCTCGCGCTGGTCCACGGCCTGAAGGAGCGCGGGGTGAGCGTGATCTTCGTCTCGCACCGCCTCGAGGAGGTCTTCGGCCTCGCCGACCGCTACGTCGTGCTGAAGGACGGCACGCTGACCGGCGCGGGAAAGATCTCCGAGACCGACCATGACGACCTCGTCTCGAAGATGGTCGGCCGGGAGTTCACCCGGGCGCCTCGTGCGGTCAATCAGACCTTCGGCGACGTGGCGCTGGAGGTGAAGAACCTCTCGCGCGCGGGCGTGCTCGATGACATCTCGTTCTCCGTCCGGTCGGGGGAGGTGCTGGGCATCGCGGGCCTGCGCGGCGCGGGACGCACCGAGCTCGCGCGCGCCATCTACGGCGCGGACGCCATCACGAGCGGCACGGTCGCCGTCGCGGGCACCAAGACCACGATCAACAGTCCGCTCCGGGCCATCCGTGCCGGAATCGGGCTCGTCCCGGAGGAGCGGAAGAGCCAGGGCCTGTTCATCGCGCTCTCCACAGCGGCGAACATCCCCATCGTGCGGATGCTCAAGCGCGGGGCCGCGCGGTCTCAGCCCGCGGCCGATCGCCGCACTGCGGCCGAGTACGTCACGAAGCTGCGCATCAAGGCCGGCGACGTCGGCGCGCCGGTCGGCACCCTGTCCGGGGGCAACCAGCAGAAGGTCGTGCTTGCGAAGTGGCTGGAGGCGGGGGCCGACGTGCTCATCCTCGACGAGCCGACACGCGGCATCGACATCGGCGCGAAGCAGGAGATCTACGAGCTCATCCAGACGCTCTGCGAGCAGGGTCGTGCGGTGATCGTCATCTCCTCGGAGCTGCCCGAGGTGCTTGCCCTGAGTCACCGGATCCTCGTGATGTATCACGGCGGGATCGCAGCCGAGCTCGACGGCGCGAGCGCAACTGAAGAAGAGATCATGTTCCACGCAGTGGGAGGAAACCGATGAGCACGTCTACCGCAGGCAACGGCGCCTTGAATTCTTTGTCGATGAAGGTGCGCGGAAACTGGCTCCCCATCGTGATCTTCATCGGGATCGTCGTGCTCGTCGCGGTCTTCGTCCCGGCCTTCTTCCAGCCCAGCAACCTCCTGAACGTCGGCCGTCAGTCGGCCATCGTCGGAGTGATCGCGATCGGGATGACGTTCGTCATCCTGACCGGCGGGATCGACCTGAGCGTCGGATCGATCCTGGCGCTCTCGGGTGTCACGACCGCCATGCTGATCAACAACGGAATGGTCGTCCCCCTCGCCATGATCGTCGCGTTGCTCGTCGGCGTCGGCGTCGGCATCCTGAACGGGATCGGCGTCGCGGTTCTGGGCATCCAACCCTTCATCATGACGTTGGCGACGATGGTCGCCATCCAGGGATTGTCACTGCGGCTGACCAACGGCGGACCCCAGCAGTTCAGCAATGCGGCCGAGATCTTCCGGGTGATCGGCAGCGGAAACGTGCTCGGCATCCCCGGACCCTTCCTCGTGTTCGTCATCGTCGCGATCGTCGGCATCCTGGTGCTCCGCTACCTCTCCTTCGGTCGCTACATCTACGCGATCGGCGGAAGCCTCGAAGCCGCACGCCTCTCGGGCGTACGCACCAAGCGCACGCTGGTCATGGCGTACGCGATCAGCGGCCTCTGCGCGGGTCTGGCCGGAGTGATGACGGCGTCACGACTCGGCGTGGGCGACCCCACCGCGGGCAGCCTTGCGAACCTCGACGCCATCACCGCGGTCGTCATCGGCGGGACGAGCCTGATGGGCGGCACCGGCGGCGCTGTCGGGACGGTGTTCGGCGCGCTCCTGCTCGCGGTGCTCTCGAACGTCATGAACCTGATCGGCATCTCGCCCTTCGACCAGCAGATCGTCAAGGGCGTCGTCATCGTCATCGCGGTGCTGGTCGCGGTGCAGGCGACGAGGCGACGACTGAGCGAGAGAAAGCAGTCCGCGCCGAAATCGGAAGCGAAGCCGACCTCGCCCCAGTCCGGTTCAGACGACACGCGCGGCGCCATGGCAGGCGCGTAGCGAAGCACTTCCCCGAGCCCCAGGCTCACGAGAAGATCCCCCACCACCACCAAGAAGAAAGGTGCAACGATGCACGCCCTGAGAAACAACAGAGGAAGTCGGCTCGTCCTGGCGGCGGCCATCGGTTCCATCGCCCTGATGACCGCGGGTTGCACGTCGACCGGGTCTGCAGGATCCACATCGGAGAACGAGGCGGTCGGTGACGAACTCGCTCCGAGCATCTATTGCGGCGAGGAGTGCCAGGAGCAGCTCGTGCTCGAGGCGGACCCCGCGTCGATCGACTGCTCCGTAGGAGTCTCGTGGAGCAGCGCCTCCTTCCCGTACGGCGCGAAGTCGACGCAGCAGATCCCCGAGTTCGCCGAAGCGTTCTTCCCGGGCATGGACGTCACCGTGAGCGACGGTCAGGCAGATTCCACGCTCCAGTCCGGTCAGGTCGACGACATGATCGCGCAGGGCATCGACGTGCTGATCGTCTCCCCGCAGGACGCCGCGGCGCTGGCCGGGGCCGTCGACCGAGCGACCGCCGCCGGCATCCAGGTGATCGCGGCCGATCGCGCCGTCGACACCGAGGTGTCGACCTACATCGGGTCCGACAACGTCGAGGCCGGGATCGTGAGCGGCGAGGCCGTCGTCGCTGACTTCCCCGACGGCGCGAACGTCGTCGAACTCGCGGGCAGCCTGGGCGCATCGCCGACGATCGATCGCGGCGACGGGTTCCGCCAGGCCCTCGAGGGCTCGAACGTCGAGATCATCGCCACCCAGACGGCGAACTACGATCGCGCCGAAGGTCTGCAGGTGATGGAGGACTTCCTCCAGCGTTTCGGCTCCGGCGAGATCGACGCCGTCTTCACGCACAACGACCAGATGTCCTTCGGCGCCATTCAGGCCATCAAGGAGGCCGGTCGCGAGGGCGAGATCAAGGTCTACGGGATCGACGGAGAGTCGGGCGCGCTCGACCTCGTGCAGGCGGGGGAGTACGCGGCGACAGTCGGATACCCGCTCGTCGTGAAGGAGTCGGTCATCGCCGCCGCGAAGCTGTGCGCCGGCGAGCCCATCGACGAGCGCATCGTGCTCGACTCGACCCTCATCAACGCCGACAACGTCGAAGAGTACACGGGGCGCGCTCCCCAGTGATCGCGCCGGGGCCGGACGCGTCTGTGAGCGTCCGGCCCCACACTTCTCCCTGAAAGGACACACGCAATGAAGATCTCCTACAACACCTGGGCCTACTCCAGCTTCTTCGTCTGGGTTCCGGCCTACACCCTCGATGAGACGATCAAGCGCATCGCGGGGCTCGGCTACGACGGAATCGAGATCGGCGCCGCTGCGCCGCACGCCTACCCTCCGCACCTCGGCGCAGACCGGCGCAAGCAGGTGCGCGAACTCCTCGACGAGCATGGCCTCCAGCTCTCCAGCATGCTGCCGGCTCCGTCCGGGGGGCCCGGGAACAACCCCGCGTCGCCGTACATCGAAGAGCGGCGCGCGACGGTGGAGCACTACAAGGAGCTCGCCGAGATCACCGCGCAGTGGGGCGGCAAGACCCTCATCTACCTGCCCGGCTGGATCATCTTCGGCACCACGCGTCGTCAGGCCTGGAAGTGGAGCCGCGAGGTTCTCACCGAGGTCGCCGACGCGATCGCGCACACCGGGGTGACGCTCGTGATCGAGCCGACCTCCCACGACACCAACCTGTGCATGAGCGCCGACGATGCGATCGAGCTGATGGAAGACGTCGACCGCCCCAACGTGAAGCTCATGTTCGACACCTTCCACATCATGTACAACAAGGAGGTCTTGAGCGACTACGCCTACAAGATGGGCGAGAACCTCAAGCACATCCACATCTCCGACAACGACCGGCTTCCGCCGGGGTCGGGAGTCGGCGACTTCCCCGCGCTCATCGACGCGCTGATCGATGTGAAGTTCGACGGGTTCCTGACGATGGAGACCGGTTTCCACCGCCGTGGCATCGAGCCCGACGAGGACGCCCGCACCTCGATCGAGTACCTGCGTCCCCTCGTCGAGCAGAAGCTGGCAGCTCGCGCCAACCCCAGCGCGTAGTCCGACACACGAAAGGCAGTGACGATGACCGGGTCGGCGTTCCACCCTGACTTCGCCCTTCTCTTCCTGAACCCGCGGGAAGCCGCGACCATCGACGCGATCGTCGGCCACATCATCCCCTCCGAGGAGGGGTCGCCGGGGGCGAGGGAAGCCGGCGTCACGGAGTACATCGACCGTGCGTTGTCGGGGTTCATGCGCGACCTTCAGCCGATCTACCGGGAGGGGCTCGCGGAGTTCGAGACCTTCGCCGTGGAGACCGCGGGAGCCGCGTATCTCGACCTCGACGGCGAGCAGCAGCTCGCGGTCATCGCAGAGCTCGACGAGCTCAGCGGCGCTCGACCGGACGCCTTCCTGGGACAGTTCTACCGCATCGTCCGCGAACACACCGTGCAGGGGTTCTTCGGCGATCCGGCCTACGGCGGCAATCGTGACGTCGTCGGTTGGAAGCTGGTCGGATTCCCGGGAGCGCAATGGGGGTATACGCCGGAGCAGATGCACCCCGGGGTGGACTCGACGAGCATCCCCATCCTCACCGTCAAGGATCTGTACTCCCGGATAGGAAGCATGAAATGAGAGCGGAATACGACGCGATCATCGTCGGAATGGGTTCGGCCGGAGGAATCATCGCCGAGCAGCTGACCAAGGCCGGTGCACACGTGCTGGCACTCGAGAAGGGTCCTGACTACACGCAGGAGGACTTCATGGTCAAGCAGGACGAACTGCGCTACTACCAGCGCGGGGCGATCGTGGCCGGCGTGAACGTCGATCCTGTCACGTGGCGTCCGAACGAATCGTCGACCGCGCGTGTGCTGCCCTGGTCGGCGGGCGCGCTCGGCACCGACGAGCCGCTCTACGGCCTGCCCTCGATCGGCACGGGGGGCGGGACCCTGCACTGGGGATGCGCCGCGTACCGGTTCCGCGAGGCGGATTTCCGGATGCGGTCGGCCATCGCGGAGAGGTTCGGGGAGGCCGCGCTGCCGGAGGGGTCGTCGCTCGCGGACTGGCCGATCAGCTATGCCGACCTCGAGCCCTACTACGAGCGGGTCGAGCAGGAGCAGGGCCTCTCCGGGCGGGCAGGGAACGTCGGGGGCGTGCTCCAGGAGGGCGGAAACCCCTTCGACCCGCCCCGTGAGCGCGATTACCCGATGCCGCCTGTCGCACAGGGGCCGGGAGACGTGCCGTGGGTGGCGGCGACGGAGCGCCTCGGCCTGCATCCGTTCCGTCAGCCCCTCGCCATCAACTCCGAGGAGTACCGGGGTCGTCCTGCCTGCGTGAACTGCGGGTTCTGCCATGGCTTCCCGTGCCATGTGAAGGCGAAGTCCACGACACAGGTGACGTCGGTGCCCGCGGCCAAGGCCACGGGCAACCTCGAGCTCCGCGCGCGCAGCCGGGTGCTGCGCATCAACCGCTCTCCCGACGGGCGCGAAGTGCGCGGGGTGACCTACGTCGACGCGCTCGGCGAGACGCACGACGTGTTCTCGAACACCGTCGTGCTGACGGCGTACGCGCTCGAGAACGTTCGGCTGATGCTCATCTCCGGCATCAATGCGAACGGTCAGGTGGGTCAGCACTTCATGACGCACAATTTCGGCTGGTTCACCTCGGTGCTGCCGGAGGTCACCAACCCGTTCATGGGGACGTTCAACGCGTCCAGCGCGATCGACGACTACACCTCCGAGCTCGTTCCCGACAACGACCTCGGTGTGCTGTGGGGATCGCCGATCATCAGCGTCACCGGTGACCTTCAGCCGATCGAGGCGTACCACAACATGAACCCGGGCGTCGCGAAGTTCGGCCTCGAGTTCAAGCACTGGATGCGCGACAAGTACCGTCACATGCACCGCATGTATTCGCAGACCACCAACTTCCCCTACGCGCGTCACTACGCGGACCTGGACCCGGTGGTCAAGGACCGCTGGGGTCAGCCGGCCCTGCGCATCACGCACGATTGGGAGGACCACGACGCGAACTCCGTGACTCTGATGGGTCGGTACAAGGAGCGCATCGCGAAGGAGATGGGCGCGACGGAGTACTGGATGGACTCGCCGCGGCCGCCGTACCACCTGTCGACCCACGACGTGGGTGTGCACCGCATGGGCCTCGACCCGGCGACATCGGTGACGAACGTGTACGGCGAGGTCCACGAGTGCCGCGGCCTGTTCGCCGTCGGCGGGGGCCAGTTCGTCAGCTACGGCGGATACAACCCGAACCAGACCGTGCAGGCACTCGCGTATCTGAGCGCCGAGGGTCTGCTCGCCTCGAACGGCCTCCGGCTCGCCAGCTCGACGCCGATGGTCGCATAGTGGGCGACCGCTTCAGCGGCCGGGTCGCGTTCGTGACGGGCGCGGGTCGTGGGCAGGGTCGCAGCCACGCGCTTCGGCTCGCCCGCGAAGGAGCGGATGTCGCGCTCGTCGACCTCGGAGGCGCCGGAGCGATCGATCACCCGCCCTATCCGACCGCGACGAGCGCCGACCTCGCCGCCGTGGCCGCGGAGGTGCGCGCGATCGGTCGCTCCGCCGAGGTCTTCGAGGTCGACGTGCGCGATCCCGCCGGGCTCCAAGCGGCCGCCGATGCCGCCGCCGAGAGGCTCGGCGGGATCGACCACCTCGTGGTGAACGCGGGCATCACGGACCGTTTCCACAACACGTGGGAGCTCCCCGTCGAGAACTGGCGCACGATGATCGACGTCACGCTGTCGGGGGCCTTCTACACCTGTCGTGCGGTCGTGCCCCATCTGCTGCAGAGGGCGGAGAACGCATCCGTCGTCCTCATCGGCTCAGGGGTCGCGATCAAAGCAGTGCCCGGACTCAGCCACTATGTGGCGGCCAAAGCCGGTCTCGTGGGGCTGGCGGAAGCGCTCGCCGCGGAGCTCGGACCCTACGGCATCCGGTGCAACTCCGTTCACCCCGCCGGGGTCGACACGGACATGACGACCGCGATGGTCGAGCTGAACGGGATTCCGCGCGAGGAACTGCTGAGCGGGTTCCGCGAGCGACAGCTGATCGCGCGGAACGTCGAGATTGACGACGTCACGGCAGCGGTCACCTGGTTGCTGTCGGACGAGGCGCGCCGCGTCACCGGGCTCGCGATGACCGTCGACGCGGGAGAAACGAAGAAGTGAGCAGCTCCGTCGGAGCAGGAAAGGACGAGAACATGGCCATCAAGGACGTGTACCGAGTGGGCATCGTGGGACTGGAATTCGGTGCGGAGTTCATCCCCATCTACCAGCGGCACCCGAATGCCGAGATGTATGCCATCTGCCAGCGCACGCAATCGAAGCTCGACGAGGTCGGTGACCGGTACGGCGTGGAAGTCCGCTACACCGACTACGACCGGATGCTGGCCGACGCATCCATCGACATCATCCACATCAACACCCCGCTGCAGTTCCACGCCGACCATGTCGTCGCCGCTCTGGAGGCGGGCAAGCACGTCGGCTGCACCATCCCCATGGCGATCTCCGTCGAGGACTGCAAGCGCATCGTCGACGCCCAGCGTCGCACGGGCCTGACGTACATGATGATGGAGACGACGGTGTACAGCCGTGAGTTCCTCTTCGTCCAGGACCTCTATCGCTCGGGCGCGCTCGGCAAGCTCCAGTTCCTGCGCGCCTCGCACCACCAGGACATGACCGGGTGGCCGTCGTACTGGGACGGCATGCCGCCGATGTACAACGCGACGCACGCGATCAGCCCCACGCTCGCGCTCGGCCGCCACCAGGCCGAGTACGTCCAGGCGCTCGGATCGGGCTCGGTCTTCGAGCGGATGAAGTCCGCCTACGGCTCGCCGTTCGCGATCGAGTCGACCCACATCAAGTTCCTCGACGCCGATCTGGGCGCGGAGGTCACCCGGCATCTCTGGGCCGTCGCCCGGGAGTACCGGGAGAGCTTCGACGCGTACGGTGCGATCCGTTCCTTCGAGTGGTCGCAGACGGAGGACGGTTCGCACGTCGTCTACCTCGGCGAGCGTGCCGAGCGGATCGAGGTGCCCGACTTCGCGAGCCGGCTGCCCGCCGAGATCCAGTCGTTCACGACCGCGGGCGTCTACACCGATGAGGGCGAGTCGGAGCACCGGTCGTTCGTGCAGGGCGGCGGCCACGGAGGATCGCACCCGCATCTCGCCCACGCGCTGCTCATGGCGGTCGCCGGCGAGGGGGAGACGTTCCCCAACGCGGTGCAGGCGGCGAACATCACGTGTGCGGGCATCCTGTCGCACGAGTCGGCCGTCAACGGTGGCCAGAAGACCTACCTGCCGGAGTGGACGCTGAGCGATCAGAAGCCGTTCGACGTGGCTCTCGACGAGGGACGCGAGCCGGCCTGGGAGGGCGAGACCGAGGTCGTGCCCTCCTAGCCGTGGCCCGGCCGTCGTGACGCCCCCGCGCGGGATCCCTCCCGCCCGGGGGCGTTCGCGTTCAGTCGGACTTGGCCGATATCCACAGCCAGCGAGCGGGGCGCGTGCCCGTGTTCGCGTATGAGTGGGGCAGGCGAGGGTCGATCAGGAGCGATTCGCCGGCCCCCAGTCGGTACAGCGTGTCCTCGAGGGTGAATTCCAGCTCCCCCTCGAGGACGAAGATGCACTCCTCATCCTCTGGGTGGCTGTACGAGTGCACGCGAGAGTGCCTGCCCGGGTCCAGCACCGCCTCCAGCACCTGGACGGTGCGGGCAGTCTCCGGGGTCACATAACGATCCCGATAGACACCGGAGCCCTGCGCCGACTGGGTGATCGATGCCGAGTCCGCCCCCGCCTCGTCACGAACGATCGCCTTCATCGGCACATTGAGCGCCCCGGCGATGCGCATCAACGAGTCGAAGGAAGGCTGGGAGAGATTCCGCTCGACGAGCGACAGGAAACTGACGGACAGGCTCGTGTCGGCGGCGAGCGCCGCGAGGGTGCGGTGCGACGCCTTGCGGAGCTCGCGGATCCGGCCCCCGTCGACGTGCATCGATCCGTCCTCCATGGTCCCCCGATCATACGGCCGGTCCGTCGGCTCGCCGGGAAGGGGCGTGGCGGCATCCTTCGTCGTCATACCTTCTCGCGCACGCGTTCGACACCGACCGCCAGAATCAGGACGGCCCCGATCACGATCTCCTGGATATAGCTCGCCACGTGAAGGAGATTCATGCCGTTACTCAAGACGCCGAGGAAGAGCACGCCGAGCAGCACGCGCCAGACGATCCCTTCACCGCCGAAGAGGGAGGTGCCTCCGAGGACAGCCGCCGCGATGGAGAGCATGACATAGCTGCCGCCGATCGACGCCTCTCCGGATCCCAGGCGCGAGGTGAGCAGCAGTCCGGCGATCGCGGACAGCGTGGCGCACACGACGAACGCGAGGATGAGCGTGCCCTTCACGTTGATGCCGGCGACCCGGGCGGCTTCGGCGTTGCCGCCCACCGCGTACATGTTGCGACCCGCGGGGACCCGGGTCATGAAGAGCGTCACGAGCAGGAGGAGGAGGGCGGCAAGCACGACGGGCACGGGAATCCCCGCAACGACACCCGTCCCGAGCACATCCATGAGCGAGAAGGGGACGCCCGTGATCGGGGCGCCCCTGGTTATCAGGAGTGCGATGCCGGTGAGGATGGATGCCGTCCCGAGCGTGGTCATGAAGGAGGGCACCCGCCAGACCGCGACGATGAGCCCATTGAAGAGGCCCACGATCACACCGACGACGATCGAGACGGCGACACCTGCGAGCAGCGCGAGGGGGCCTTCGCCGATCGCGGCGGTCACGGAGGCCACGACGACCGACGTGAACGCGACGGTGGCTCCCACCGAGAGGTCGAGCTGGGCGTTGATGAGCACGACCATCTGTCCCAGGGCGATGAGCAGCAGGAAGACCGATTGACGCGCGACGTTGATGAGGTTCCCCGAGTCCAGGAAGCGCGGCTCCATGACGGCGAAGACGACGCTGAGTGCGAGGACGAGCAGCGGCAGCATCAGCAGCATGAGCCGGTTTGCGAGGCGCGCACGCGCCGCGGACACCGCGATGCGCTGCGTGACCGTCTGACGGTCGGGGCCGGTGGAGAGAGAAGTCATGTCATTTCCTCTTCGGGAAGGAGTTTCAGAAGAATCGTTCGGCGATCGCTTGTTCAGTGATCTCGTCACCGCGCAGCTCGCCTCGGACACGTCCTTCGGCGACGACGTAGACACGATCGCTCACGCCGATCAACTCGGTGAGATCGGACGAGACGACGACGACGCCCGCGCCATCACGGGCCGTGCGGTCGATCTGCGCGTAGACATCCGCCTTCGCGCCGACGTCGATGCCCACGGTGGGTTCGTCGAAGACGTGCACCCGCGCGTGGCGGAGGAGGCCCCGGGCGATGAGGGCCTTCTGCTGATTGCCGCCTGAGTAGAGCAGCGCGTTGCGGGCGACGGTGGCCGGCCGGAGCGCGAGCCGAGCGGTGAGCTCTTGCGCGCGACGCCGCTCCTTCCGGGTATCGATCAATCCGAGCCGGGTCAGCCCGGCGGCGCCGAGGGCGCCGAGAGTGACCGACTCCGAGAGCGGGCGACGAAGCAGGAGTCCCTCCCGGCGGCGGTCGGACGGGTAATACATCAACCCCGCCTTCAGCATGCCGGCGGGAGTGCGGGCATCGCAGGGCTTGCCGTCCACGACGATCGTGCCGGATCTCTTCGGTAGCAGGCCCGCGAGGGTTCGGGCGAGCTCCGACTTGCCGGATCCGATCAGGCCTGCGATTCCCACCACCTCGCCGGCGTGCACGACGAGATCCACGTCGTGGACGCCGTCGCCGTTGAGGCCGGCGGCCTCCAGTACCGGAGGACCCGCGATGCCCGCCGTGTGCGCGTAGAGCTGACCCGCGGGGCGCCCGATCATCGCCTCCACGAGGGCGTCGGCGGCGATGGGCGTCGAATACGTGGCGACGTGGATGCCGTCACGCAGCACCGTCACGATGTCTGCGATCTCCAGCACCTCGTGCATGCGATGGCTCACGTAGATCACGCCGACGCCCTCGCTCGTCAGCCGACGCACGATGTCGAGAAGGCGGCGGCTCTCCGCCTCGCCCAGGGAAGCCGTCGGCTCGTCGAGGATGAGACAGCGTGCCTGCCCCATCAGCGATCGCGCGATCTCGATGAGCTGCTGCTCGGAGCGTGAGAGCCTCCCTGCTCGCGCATCGACATCGAGGTCGACGCCGAGCCGCGCGAGCACCTCTCGTGAATCGCTGCGCATGCGGCGGCGATCGACGAGCCCGGCCACGGTCGGAGCCGAGCCGAGCATGATGTTCTCGGCCACACTCAGGTTCGGCGCGATGTGCAGTTCCTGGAAGACCGTCCGAATGCCGAGGGCCGTGGCCTGCGTGGGCGACTCGATTCTCACCGGCCGGCCGTCGAAGCGGATCTCGCCCGAACTCGGAGTGTGCAGTCCGCTCAGGGCCTTGATCAGCGTCGACTTGCCCGCGCCGTTCTCGCCCATGATCGCGTGCACCTGCCCCGGCTGCACCTCGAGTGAAACTCCGCTCAATGCGGTGAACGGGCCGAACGACTTCGACAGGCCCCGCAGCTCGAGCAGTGCGCTCATGCCATCACCCTCGGCGACGCGAAGACCTGTTCGCCGGCACGGTAGACGGCCAGCGTCTGCGTCCCGGCGAGTTCGTCGAGAGAGGAGTGCACGGGGTCGCGATCGACGATGACGATATCGGCCTCTTTGCCCGCTTCCAGGCTGCCGAGCCGACTCGATGCGCCGAGGGCGTGGGCTGCGTCTATCGTGTGCGCGCGCAGGGCCTCCTCGACGCTGATCGACTCCGTCGGCTCGACCACGATGCCCCAGAAGCTGCGCCGGGCGACCGCGCTCCAGATCGTGTGCCACGGATTCGTCGCACCGATATCGCCGCCGACCGCCACATCAGAGCTGAACGCCGGCGACACCGCGGCATCGAGGATGGTGCGCAGGGGCACGCGGCCGCTGACCCCGTGACCGGGGAAGAGCATAGGAAGGTAGTCTCCGATGAAATTCGACAGGAAACCGGGCTGAAGTACGGGGATGACGCCCGCCGCTTTCCACGCATCGATGTCTGCGACATCCTCCAACACGTTGCCCAGGTGTTCGACGCGCACGTCGATTCGCCGCCCGAACCCGGTCAACGCCTCAAGCACCTCAGCCTGCGCGCGGGTGCCGTTGGTATGCAGGGCGAGCTGGACACCATGCTGCGCGGCCAGGCCGAAGGCGTGAAGCAGCTCCGCCCGGCTCTTGTTCAGGCGGCCCCGGTACCCAGGACGGGGCGCGTGATCCGGGCTGTAGGGCCTCATGCTGGCGGCGTTTCGCGCCGAGTACCCGCCGTCGACGAACATCTTCACGCCCTGGGCCCACAGGCGACCGGGGGTGCCGCCGAAGCCGTCCACCCAGTCGAAGACCTCGTCGACCGGTCGGAAGCCCGGCGCGATCGCGTAGAGAGCGATGCGACACGCTACCGCTTCGTCCGCCGCGAGCGTTTCCAGCGCACTGAGCTGGGCTTCCGACTCGAGCATCTCGCCCACGGTCACGACACCGTTGGCGAGATAATCCGCGGCGAATCGTTCCCGTACCCAGGCTGTCGTCTCCTCAGCGGAGGGAGCGGGAATCGGAAGGTGCCCGTCGACCTCCGCGACGTACCCGTTCGGATTCCCGTCGTCTCCCAGCCCGACGACGGGACTTCCCCAGAGCCCCATGCCGGCGTGAAGGAAGCGCTCCACCCGCGCGGCCTCGAGGGCCGCGCTGTTGAGGATCGAGACGTGGCCGCCGCAGTGGATGACGATGGGATGCCGCGTCGAGACTGCGTCCAGTTCAGCGCGTGTCGGGAAGCGGCGCTCGGCGAGCTTCTGATCGAAGAACAGGTTGCCGTAGCCGATCACCCACTCCCCGGCGGGCGTCTCTCGCGCCCTGTCGCGCAGCGCATCTATGACATCCGCGATGCCCGTGCAGTGCGGTACCCGGCAGTCGACCCCGCGAGCCGTCGCGACCGCGTACTGGGTCAGGTGCACGTGCGGATCCACGAACGCCGGCAATACGGCGCCGTCGTGAGGCGCATCGATGACCGTCACTCCACGAGAGGCGAGGTCGTCGGCGAGACCGACGCCGCCGACGGCCGCGATCTGGGAGCCGCGTATGTGGAGCGCCTCGGCGACGCCGTGGGTGCCCATGGTGCGAATCGTGCCCCGCAGGACGTATTCGGGCTGTTGCATGAGGTCCACTCTGATCAGCGCGTGGACTCGACGACCGAGACGGGCTGCCAGCCGCTGGGGGCGAAGCTGCCTGTCGCGTCGAACGATTCCACGTTGTCGAAGCCGTCTTCGGCGGGACCACAGATCAGCAGGGGTTCCGGGGAGAAGCGCGTGGTCGCGTCAGCGAGCAGATCCTGCTCGAGCAGTCGTACGGCGAGGTCGACCGACATCTGGCCGATGAGGCTCGACTGCTCGGACGGACCGCAGTTGGCGCGCCCTGCGGACATCAGGTTCACGCTCTCGGGGGTCACGTAGGTGCCGTACAGGCCGACCTGGTCGGTGAGCCCCTGCTCGGCGAGCACCGACACCGCGGATTCCACCATGACGGCGTTGCCGACGAGGGCATCGATGTCGGGATTGGCGGAGAGGACGTCCTCGATGAGACTGAGCTGCACCTCCTTGCCCGTGTCGCCGTACTTGACGTCGACGACCTCGACCCCTGTGCCTTCGACTGCCTGCTCGAATCCGAGCCGAGAGCGCTCCGCCCAGCCGGCGCCGGCGGGTCCCGGCAGCAGGGCGACCTTGAGCGGCTCTCCACTGTCGGCGAGATGCTCGCCGACGACGCCTCCCATGTCGATATAGTCCTGCAGGACGCGACCCGGTACATCCGGCAGCGACAGGCCGTTGCCGACGTCGATGACGGTGATCCCTGCGTCGAGCGCCCGCTGCACGGCCTGGTTGACGGAGTCGTAGCTGACCGCGCTCACCAGGATGGCGTCGGCGCCGGAGCTCGCGCAGTCCTCGATCTGCGAAACCTGCGTGGCCAGGTTCTCGTAGCCCCCCGCGTCGACCACCGAGAGGTTCACGTCGAGTCGCTCGGCCTGAAGCGCGAATCCGTAGTTGACACCGACCCACGTGGAGTCCTTGAGGTGCGGGATGACGGCGCACAGCCGCCAGGGCTCGGAGACCTCGTCTCGGCCGAGCGAGGTGTACTCGGTCGTCTCGCTCCCGCCGACGCAGCCGGCGGGGTCCACCCCGTCGGACGAGCAGTCCGTCATCAGGGCGGGAACGGTCCAGGAGTCGCCGTCGACGGGCTCCTCGCTCGCTGTGCCGCTCTGTGAGCATGCGGTGAGGGACACCGTGGCGACAGCCGCCAGCAGGAGGGCGGGGGGGATGCGGTTCATTGTGGAACTCCTTCAGTCGTGGTGCATCGGACGGATCAGTGGATTGCGCGCGAAGAAGAGAGGAACAGAGGTCATGGGGTGCGCACGTGGCCGGCGGGATAGTGCTCGGCTGCGAAATTGATCGCGCCTTGCACACGCCGCGACGACGTGAGGCGCTTGACGAGTGCGGAGCGGATGTCGAGCAGCGGGCGCGGCCAGTGCGTGCCGACCTTGCCGTAGATGCGCGAATACTTCTGCACGCCGTCGGCGATGGGGCGCATCTGCTGCTCCCACGAGCGCAGGGCCATGTCGAGGTGCCGTGAATTCGAAGCGTGCACCGCGAGCGATACCGCGTTCGTCATCGCGACGCAGGCCGCCTGTCCGAGGTTGGGAGACATCGCGTGAGCAGCGTCGCCGACCAGCACGGTTCGGCCGGCGCGCCACGAACTGACGGTCACATCGTGGAAGGGCGCCCAGCGACCCTCCGTGTCGGCGGGGATCCGCTCGAGTTGTGAGCGGAATTCGGGGAAGGACTCGATCCATACGTCAGGAGCGAACGGGCGCTGGTTTCGCCCGCTGTGGTCGTCTGCGGGGCAACAGAGGAAGATGTACGTCTCGTCGGGTGAGCACGGGACGATACCGATGCGCCGACCACCGTTCCACTGCTCGATCGTGCGCCCGACCGGGTCGTCCGCCGTGCGCGGGACGATGTGTCGCCCGCCGCCGTCGCGGAGGTCCACGAGAGAGTTGCGCAGGCCGAGGGCATCCCGGACCTTCGAGTAGACGCCGTCTGCGCCGATCGCGAGATCCCCCCGGTGCTCGGTGCCGTCCGCGCCGATGAGCGTGCCGTTGGGCAGCGCCCCGGTGATCGGGGACTCGGTCTTGATCTCCACGCCGAGTCGCCGCGCGTTCTCGACGAGCGACCGGTGAAGGTGTCGTCGCCCGACGGTCACGAGGCGGTGGTTCTGCAGCCACTCTTCCTGCAGAGTCTGTCCCCGATGGTCGCGGAGAAGGGGTTCCTCGACCCACTCGCCCTGCTCGACGACGACGTCGTAGGCTCCGATCTCCTCGAGCGCGCGAAGCCCGTTCTCCCACAGGTAGATTCCCGCACCGATCTCCCGGAGTTCGGAAGACTTCTCGTGCACTCGCACGGACCATCCGGCCTTCGCGAAAGCGGCAGCGGCGGTCAGTCCTGATAGACCTGCGCCAGCGATCTCGACATGGCTCATGCGTTCACAACTCCTCAAAGATTCAGTAAATATTTAGTGCGGATTTCACTGGACGTCACAGTAGGGCCGACTTGCTCTCGGCGTCAATCCCTTTCCGCCTCTGCGTCGTACCCGAGTCCTTACGCGCGCATCACTTGCTCGAACTGACGAGATGCAAGGGGTGGGCCCGACGCGATCGAGCGGAGCCGCCACACCGACGAGGTGGCGCGGGCGGCGGAACAGACGTCCAGTGCAACAAGGTTTACCAGTAGAAAATCGGGACCGGATTTCAACGGCGTGACATACGCGTTTCGTCATTTTGCGAGGGTTTTACACAAACGTAACGCCAGGAATTGACGCTCCGCGGAGAACTGCGGATACCGTTAGGGAACGGCATTCACTACGGGTAAACTCTTGGAGGAGAAACCGATGACACTGCTCAGCCAGCCGGTGGCGGACAGAACGGCCTCGGCAGTCAGTTTGAAGGAGCGCGCCCTGGCAGACGGAGTGCGGTTCATCCTGGCCCTGTTCGTGGACATGAACGGAAAGCCCTGCGCCAAACTCGTGCCGGTCTCGGCGGCCGACGAGCTCGAGGCGGGCGAGCTCGGCTTCGCCGGGTTCGCCGCAGGCCTCGTCGGCCAGCACCCGCAGGATCCCGACCTGATCGCGATCCCGGATCTCAGCTCGTACACCCCGGTCCCGTTCATTCGCGAGGGGCTCGCGATCGTCCACTGCGATCCGCACGTGAACGGCGAGCCCTGGCCCTTCGCGCCACGCGTCATCCTCAAGACGGCACTTGCGGCGCTCGCCGAGCGCGGACTCACGAGCAAGGTCGGCGCGGAGGTCGAGTACTTCCTGCTCGACAAGGATGAGGACGGGCGGCTCGTCACGGCCGATCGCCGCGACGGCGAGCGGGCGTGCTACGACGCTCGGGGCCTCACCCGTATGTACGAGCATCTCACCGCGATCAGCGACGCCATGAATGCGCTCGGCTGGTCCAACTACGCCAACGATCACGAGGATGCCTCGGGCCAGTTCGAGCAGAACTTCGCCTACGCCGATGCGCTCGTCACGGCTGATCGCGTGATCATGCTGCGCTACTTCATCAACGTCCTCGCCGAGCAGCGGGGGATGACCGCCACGTTCATGCCGAAGCCGTTCACAGACCGCACCGGCAGCGGGCTGCACCTTCATCTGTCGCTGTGGCAGGACGAGCGTCCCGTGTTCCCGGATGAGGGGGACGCGCGCGGCCTCGGTCTGTCGGATACCGCCTACTCGTTCGTCGCCGGAGTGCTCGACCACGCCGCCGGCCTGCAGCTCTTCCTCGCCCCGAGCGTCAACTCCTACAAGCGGCGTGGAGCGACCACCAGCGCCTCGGGCGCCACCTGGTCGCCTCGGCGCGCCTCCTACGGCGGCAACGATCGTACCCACCTCATCCGCGTCCCCGACGGCAACCGTGTGGAGCTGCGAGCGGGCGACGGAGCGGCGAATCCATACCTCGCCGTCGCGACGACGCTCTTCGCCGGCATCGACGGTCTCGATCGCGGGGCAGACCCGGGTGACCCGTGCGCTCCCGGCGAATTCCGGGAGGACTCGGCGGAGCTTCCGCGCACGCTGCTGCACGCCGTGGAGGCGTTCCGCGGCGACGATGTCCTGCGCGATGCGATCCACGGAGGCCGCGGCGTCGGCACCTACTTCGCCGACGCGAAGGAAGACGAGTTTCTGCGGTGGCACAACACCGTCAGCGACTGGGAGATCGACCACTACCTCACCGCGTACTGAGACGCGGAGAAGACGACAGGAGGACCACCATGTGCGGTATCGCTGCGTTGCAGATCCGCAACCCGGAGCTGCGAGACAGCCTGGGGCGGCTGATGTACGGCATGCTGTGCGAGATCGTCGACCGGGGGCCGGACTCCGCGGGACTGGCGTTGTACGGCTCGGAACGGTTGACGCCGTCCGGGACCGCGACCGTGACAGTGCTCGACACGGGACTCGAGGCCGACGCGTTCGCGGAGCGCCTTGCGCGGGAGCTGCCCGAGGGGAGCGACGTCGTGGTGACCGACTACGCCGAGTCGTCTCTCGTGAATGCGAAGGTCGAGCCTGCCGTCCTCGAGGCCGCGGTCGCGCGGGTGCTGCCCGAGGGGCACGTCATCGGGCGCGGGGAGCACGTCGCCGTCCTGAAGGGCGTGGGCCACCCCGTCGAACTGGCTGAGGCATACCGGCTGACCTCCGCCGGCGGAGTGCAGGGCCTCTCGCACACGCGGATGGCCACGGAGTCTGCCGTCACCGCGAGCGGGGCCCACCCGTTCACCGTCTCGGAGGACCTCTGTCTCGTGCACAACGGGTCCTTCAGCAACCACGCCACGATCCGCCGCATGCTGCGGCGCGAGGGCGTCGAGTTCGACAGCGAGAACGACTCCGAGGTCGCTGCCCGGTACATCGCGTGGCGGATGTCGCAGGGCGACGATCTGAAGAGCGCCCTCGAGAACCTCGGCGAGGTGTTCGATGGCTTCTACACGCTCGTGGTGACCACGGCAGACGGAATGGCCGTCGTGCGCGACCCCATCGCGTGCAAGCCGGCCATCATCGCCGTCACCGACGATTGGGTCGCGATGGCATCCGAATACCGGGCGCTCGCCGAGCTGCCCGGCATCGAGGACGCGCGCATCTTCGAGCCCACCCCCGGCGTCGTCTACACCTGGCACGTCGACGGTTCCGTCGCGGAAGGAGCGACCCGATGACCGCTGTGACCCCCACCGCCGGGACCCACGTCGAGACGACCGTCGTCGATCTCCGAACCACCTCAGTCCGTGACCTGAACCAGCGACTGCACGATGCGGAGCGCGGCACGTCCTGGCTCGTGGAGCACCCGGCCGGCCAGCACAACATCGCTGCAGGAGTGGACCGCGAGATCGAGATCACCGTCGAGGGCAACGTCGGATACTACTTCGCGGGCATGCATCAGCGGGGCGCCGTCACCGTGCAGGGGAGCGCAGGCGTCGGCCTCGCCGAGAACATCATGTCGGGCGTCGTCCGGGTGACGGGCGATGCGTCGCAGGCGACCGGTGCCACGGGGCACGGAGGGCTCATCGTCGTCGACGGCAATACGGGTGCCCGCTGCGGCATCTCGATGAAGGGCGTCGACATCGTCGTGGGCGGCAGCATCGGTCATGCCTCCGCATTCATGGCGCAGGCAGGACGCCTGGTGGTCTGCGGCGACGCAGGCGACGCGCTGGGCGATTCGATCTACGAGGCGCGCATCTATGTGCGTGGCGAGGTCGCCTCCCTGGGTGCGGACTGCGTCGAGAAGGAGATGCGCCCCGAGCACCTCGCCGAGCTCGCCGAGTTGCTGCGCCGCGCCGGCCGCGCCGAGTCCGCCGCGGAATTCCGACGGTACGGGTCGGCGCGCAAGCTCTATCACTTCACCGTCGACAACGCCGGCGCGTACTGAGCCGGAAGGGAACACCATGACTATCGACCTTGCCGCTCTGGGTTTGCGCGAATCGGCCACGTTCGATCGCGCCACGATCCACGACATCCAGCGCGCCGCTGCCACCGGCGTCTACGACATCCGCGGATGGGGGGCCAAGCGCCCACTCCCGCACTTCGACGACCTGCTCTTCCTCGGTGCGAGCATGTCCCGCTATCCGCTCGAGGGATACCGCGAGAAGTGCGGCACGGACGTCACGCTCGGCACGCGCCACGCGAAGAATCCGCTTCACCTCGACATCCCCGTGACCATCGCCGGAATGAGCTTCGGTGCCCTGTCGGCCAACGCGAAGGAGGCGCTCGGCCGTGGCGCCAGCGCGGTCGGCACATCGACCACGACCGGCGACGGCGGCATGACGCCCGAGGAGCGCGACCAGTCGAGGAGCCTCGTCTACCAATACCTGCCCTCTCGCTACGGGATGAACCCCGACGACCTGCGCAAGGCGGACGCCATCGAGGTCGTGCTCGGCCAGGGTGCGAAGCCCGGCGGGGGCGGAATGCTCCTGGGCCAGAAGATCACCGCCCGCGTTGCCGGCATGCGCACGCTGCCGGTGGGTATCGACCAGCGCTCCGCGAGCCGGCACCCCGACTGGACGGGCCCGGACGACCTGACGGTGAAGATCGCCGAGTTGCGTGAGATCACCGACTGGCGCGTGCCGATCTACGTCAAGATCGGCGCCTCGCGCCCGTTCTACGACACCGCCCTCGCTGTGAAGGCCGGGGCGGATGTCGTGGTCGTCGACGGCATGCAGGGCGGCACCGCGGCGACGCAGCAGGTCTTCATCGAGCATGTCGGAATCCCGACCCTCGCCGCGATCGGGCCCGCGGTCGCGGCGCTGCAGGAGCTCGGCGTGCACCGAAGCGGGGTGCAGCTGATCGTGTCGGGCGGCATCCGCACCGGCGCCGACGTCGCGAAGGCCATGGCGCTCGGCGCCGACGCCGTCGCGATCGGCACCGCGGCACTGATCGCCCTGGGCGATAATGATCCGCGCTACGGGGAGGAGTACGCCGCGCTCGGGTCGGCGGCCGGCTTCTACGACGACTTCCAAGATGGCCGCGACCCTGCTGGCATCTCCACCCAGGACCCCGAGCTGTCGTCCCGGCTCGACCCGGTTCTCGCGGGTCGCCGCCTCGCGAACTATTTGCGTGTCCTGACGCTGGAGGCGCAGACGATCGCGCGGGCGTGCGGGAAGTCGCATCTGCGGAACCTCGAGCCCGAGGATCTCGTCGCGCTCACGGTCGAGGCCGCCGCGATGGCCGGGGTGCCATTGGCCGGCACGTCCTGGATCCCGGGAAGAGCGTGAGCGCGGCGGCGCGGCCGAAGATACCGCCGTCATGGGATGTCGTCACGCCCGCCTCCGTCGTCGCCGAGCCGTGGGCGAACGGGATGGGCGTCACCCGCGTCCTCGCGCGACGACTCGCGTGGCGCTTGAGCCTCGCGGAGATTCGTGGGCGCAGCGTGTTCTCGAACTTTCCGGGGGTGGATCGGTTGCTCGTGCTCGCCGGCGATCAGCCACTGACACTGATGATCGACAGCGTCCGGCACCGCCTGGTGCCGGGCGATGTCGTTCGATTCCCGGGAGAGGCGCGGGTCATACCCGCCCCCATGAGCGCCGGGGCGCTCGTCGTGAACCTCATGACGCCGCGCGCGTTCTCCCGCGGCGACGCTGAGACCGTCCGCTTCTCTGGATCCTTTCGCGTCGCCGCCGACGACCCGCGCCCGGTGGTCGTTCTCTCGGGGTACCCGGCTCTGGCGGGTGCTCGCCTGCCCGTCGGAGCCGCGCTGCTGCCCTCCGTCACCGATCGCGATCTCGAAGGCGACGCTGTCATCGCGCGCCTCAGCATTCATCCCCTCACCCACTCGACGACCATCTGAGCCCCGGAGAGATCATGTCCGCATCGTCCGTCATCGTGATCGGAGCCGGACTCGCCGGCGCCGCCGCCGCCTGGCAGTTGGCGCGACGCGGGCACGACGTCGTCGTGCTCGAGCGCACCGAACCCGCGAACCATTGGGGCAGCTCCCACGGCTCCGCGCGGATCTTCCGATACGCGTACCCCGACGCGCTGTACACCCGCCTCGTCGTCGAGGCGAGGCGCGGATGGGACGAGCTGGAGCGGGAGGGCGCGATGCCACTGATATCGGCCGTCGGCGCGGTGGATCACGGCGACAGGCGCGATCCGGTGCGGCTCGCGCGCGTTCTCGCCGACCAGGGAGTCGCGCACGAGTTGCTCAGTGCGGCCGAGGCGACCGACCGCTGGGGCGGTATCGCGTTCGACGGGGCCGTGCTGTGGCACGACGAGGCCGGCGTCATCGACGCGGAGGGGGCGGTGAACACGATGCTGCGCCTGGCGGTGGCGGCAGGCGCGACCGTGCGCACCGGGTGGCCGGTCGCGGCGGTCTCCCCCCGTGGAGCCGGGTACATGGCCGTTTCGAGCACGGGCGATGTCGTGGAGGCCGAGCAGGTCGTCGTGGCGGCGGGCGGGTGGCTGCCCGACCTGCTGGGGGGTCTGGGCATCGGTGCGGAACGCCTCGCCGCGTTCCCCTCCCTCGAGGTTCGGCAGGAGCAGGCCTTCCACTTCCCGTACCGCGACTCCGCAGATGTCTGGCCGACCATCATCCACAAGTCCGCGCCCATACAGGTGTA
Source organism: Microbacterium sp. NPDC078428 (assembly GCF_044542535.1). Lineage (NCBI taxonomy): Bacteria > Bacillati > Actinomycetota > Actinomycetes > Micrococcales > Microbacteriaceae > Microbacterium > Microbacterium sp. NPDC078428. The sequence continues at coordinate 133,578 of NZ_JBITUP010000007.1, read as the reverse complement.
TGCACTGCCGGGCGGCCGCGATGCGGAGTTTCGAGGACAGAAGGTGGCGGAGTACAACGGCGGGCACGCGATCCGCTCAGCAGCGTGGCACGACCGTGCGATAGATCCCGTCCGAAGGGAGCGGGTCGTCGCGTACGTGCGCGAGAACCTGCCGGGCCTCGTCCCCGAACCGTACGCCGAGACCACGTGCCTGTTCACGAACACCGCGGGCGAGGACTTCGTGATCGATCGCATCGACGGGATCACGATCCTCTCGCCCTGTTCGGGCCACGGCGCGAAGTTCGCACCCCTGCTGGGCGAGTACGTCGCACGCCTGGTCGAAGGTGACGGCGACGTCCCGGACCGCTTCCGCCCACTGACCGCGGGAGTGCGCGCGTGAGCGTCGCGGGCATGCTCGCCGAGATCGCACACATCGGCGCGGATCCGCGCGGCGGCTACTCGCGGCCCGGTTACGGTCATGAGGACAGGGAGCTGCGCGAGTGGTTCGGCGTCCACGCCGAGGCCCGCGGGCTGGAGGTGCATCGAGACGTCAACGGCATCGTCTGGGCGTGGTGGCGCCCCCGGGGCAGCGCTGGTCCGGCTGTCGTCACCGGCAGCCACCTCGACTCGGTGCCCGGTGGCGGCGGCTACGACGGACCGCTGGGCGTCGCATCCGCGCTCGCCGCGGTCGACCTGCTGCGGGAGCGCGGCGTGACGCCGTCGCGTCCGGTGGCGCTGGCGGTGTTCCCCGAGGAGGAGGGGTCCCGGTTCGGTCTCGCGTGCCTCGGCTCGCGCCTGATGGCGGGAGCCGTCGCACCCGAACGCGCGCTCGCGCTGAAAGACCGGGACGGCACCACGCTCGCGGAGGCGCTGATCCGTGACGGTCTCGATCCCCGTCATGTCGGCATGGATCGCGAGTCGCTCGACGGCATCGGGTGCTTCGTCGAGCTGCACGTCGAGCAGGGGCGCGGACTCATCGACCTGGGCCACCCGATCGCGATCGGGTCCTCGATACTCGGGCACGGGCGCTGGCGCATCACGGTCGACGGGCAGGGCAACCACGCCGGCACGACCCTCATGGCCGACCGCCGTGACCCGATGGTCGCGGCAGCGCGCATGGTCGTGGCGATCCGCGAGGCCGGGCGCGACGTGCCCGACGCGCGCGCGACCGTCGGACGGATCGAGCCGGTGCCGGGGGGGACGAACGTGATCGCCTCGAGGGTGTCCTTCTGGCTGGACGCACGTCATCCCGACGATGCCGTGACGGCGGCACTCGTCACCCGCATCCGCGACTCGGTCGAACTGATCGCGGCGGAGGAGGGATGCCGGGCCGACGTACGTGAGGAGTCGCTGAGCCCCACCGTCGACTTCGACCGCAGCCTGCGCGCGGAGTTGCGTGCCGCCCTGCCGGGCGCACCGGAGCTCGGCAGCGGGGCCGGCCACGACGCCGGCGTCATGGCCGGTGCGATCCCCACGGGCATGCTCTTCGTCCGCAATCCGACGGGCGTCTCCCACGCGCCCGAGGAGCGCGTCGAGGACGCCGACGCCGAGCTCGGCGCCGGCGCACTCGCGGACGTGCTCGCGTCGCTCACCGGCGCGGGCCCCTCCGCGTGATGGACGGATGACGGATCCCGCGAGCGTGCAGGGCGGCATCCTCGAGCCGATCATCGCCCAACAGGTGCGCCTATCGGGCGGAACTGGGCATCTCCGCGGCCGACCTCGCGGCCCGCACGGGGCTGTCGAAGGGCATGATCTCTCGCATCGAGTCGGCGACGACCTCGTGTTCCCTGACGACGCTCCAGCGCCTCGCAGAAGGGCTGCCGGTGCCGGTGACACGGTCAATGACGCTCCGCAGGAGACTAGGCGGCGCGAATCCGCACCGGCACAGATGAAGGACCGCGCGTCATGTTGTTGGGGGTCCAGGTCGGCTCCCCCGTAAGTTCGATCGTGGACACTTTTTGTGCGAGTGCGGTGAAGAGTGCGTGTCCCTCCATCGTCGTGAGGGTTCGGCCCGGACAGGCATGCACGCCGAAGTCGAATGCGAGATGATCCGTCGGGTTGCGTCGTACATCGAAGACGTCGGGATCGGCGTAGTGACGTTCGTCCCGGTTCGCGGCTCCGTACGAGTGGACGACGCGGGAATCGGCGGGGATCACGCAACCGTCGCCGAGATCGACGGCGCGCGTCGTGGCCCGTGAGAAGAACTGAATCGGCGATTCCATCCGTACACCCTCAGAAAAGGCGGAAGGCACCAGGGTCGGGTCGGAGTGCACCAGTTGCCACTGTTCGGGGTGGGTCGCGAGAAGCCACAGGGTGCTCGCCACCGCGTTGATGGTGGTGTCCAGCGAGGCGTTGAGGTAGCCGGCGAGGGTGATGGGGACGAACTCGCGGGGAAGTGCGCCGGATTCGGCTGCTTGGAAGATGATGCTTCCGAAGCTGCCAGGGGCGATGTTGTCCGCGTTCACCGTTTCCGACAGGAACTTCATCGCGGCGACGACGCGGTCCACGCCCTCGACCGTCCGGAGATTGCCTTCGGGACCCGCCGCGTTGAAGGCGCCTTCCGCCCATTCGAGCATCTCCCGCCGGCCTTCCTGGGGCCACCCCACCAGATCCATCACGATGTGGAGGGGCAGGTCGCGGGCGAAGTCCTGAACCCCATCGAACTCGCCCTTCTCCAAGAGGATGTCCACGAGTCGGTGAGCCCGTGCATCGATGTCGGGCAACGCGCTACGAAGGTGACGAGGGCGCAGTGCGTTGTCGAACACGGTTCGGGGAACGGAGTGCTCCGGGGGATCAGTGTTCAGTGCGGAGCCGTGCCAGGCGATGTTCGTCCCCGGGTTGAGTGCGATGCCTCCGAGATGCGCCGAGCTGAAGGACTCCCAGTCGGTCAGTGCGCCTTTCACGATGTCGTAGCGGGTGGTCAGCCACATGTCGTACTTCGTCAGATACGCGGCTGGGCCGATGTTCCGCAGGCGCTGGAAGATGGGGTAGGGGTCGCCGAGAACCTCGTCGGACCACAGATCGACATCTGTCTCGAATGCGGACTGTGCAGTTGTCAGCGTTGACATGATGCGCTCCTTTTTGTCTGCAACGGCCCGTCGCTTCGTGCCGTTGAGTCGATGGTCGACGGCACACCTCGATCACGACCCCGTAGAACTACGCGATGGCGCACAAGAGCCGGTCGCGGTTCGCCTGGCAAGTCCACATGCGGCGAAACGCGTAGTTCTACGCGGCCGGAAGGGGCCGTCGCCGACGAGACTGTTGGCGACGCTTCCTCAGCGCAGAAGCAGCGTCGAGATCGGACCCGAGGATCCGCTCTCTGCGTCGGATGCGCGGCAGGACTGTCACCGAAGACCGTCGCTTGGCGACTGTCGAACGGCCAAACGACGAAAGGCAGCCTCCCCATGACCTCCACCATCACCGCTGCGGTCACCCGCGACCTTCACAGCGACTTCGACATCGAGCAGCTGACGCTCGATGAACCCCGCGCTGGCGAGGTACAGGTGCGGATGGTGGCAACCGGGGTGTGCCATACCGATATGGCGGTCCGGGATGGCTGGATCCCGACGACGTTCCCCATCGTCCTCGGGCACGAGGGTGCCGGCGTGATCGAGCGTGTCGGCGAGGGAGTGACTCACCTGGAACCGGGCGATCACGTGGTGCTGACCGTCGCGAGCTGTGGAGTGTGCGTGGACTGCCTCACCGGCGACCCCTCCTTCTGCGCGAACTCCTATGTTCAGAACTTCGCGGGGGGCAGGGGCGACGGAACGACGTCGCTCACCGATGAGGCAGGCCGACAGGTCAACTCGCACTTCTTCGGCCAGTCTGCCTTCGCGTCGTTCGCGAACGTGCCGGTGCGCAGCGTGGTGAAGGTCCGCAAGGACGTCCCGCTCGAGACGCTCGCTCCGCTGGGCTGCGGCGTCCAGACGGGTGCGGGTGCGGTCCTGAACGTCTTGAAGCCGAGAATGGACGGTTCGCTGGTGGTGTTCGGCGCCGGCGCGGTGGGCATGTCGGCGATCCTGGCGGCGCGGGTAGCGCGGGTGCAGACGATCGTCGCGGTGGATATGGTCGACGCCCGCCTCGACCTCGCACGCGAGCTGGGCGCCACCCACACCGTGAATCCCCATCAGGGGGACGTCGCCGAAGCGCTCACCACGATCACCGGGTCCGGCGTGGACTACGCCATCGACACGACCGGGAACGCCGCAGTAGTGGATGGCATGATCCAGTCGCTCGGGCACAGGGGCCACGCCATCCTTCTCGCCGCCGCGAACCCCGAAGCCGAGACACGTGTGAACCTCGCGCTTGCCGTGGCGCAGGCCATCCGGGTGACGTCCGTCGTGGAAGGCGGGGCGATCCCGCAGCTCTTCATCCCGGGACTCATCGAACTGTACCTGGCAGGGGAGTTCCCGTTCGACAGACTCATCCGGAGGTATGCGTTCGCCGACATCGCGCAGGCCTTCGCCGACAGTGAGTCTGGCGCGGTCGTCAAGCCGGTTCTGACTTTCGACTGAACCGACATGGTCGGGCGGGCGTCCCAGATGCGGCTTCCACTCGGTTCCCTCCCCGTGCCCGCCACGTCCATGGTCGGACGGGCCGACTCCCTCAGGGAGGTCGTCAGAGCTCTACGCAAGGCGCCGCTCGTCACCTTGACCGGTCCCGGCGGCATCGGCAAGTCCCGTCTCGCGATCGCCGTCGCGGAAAGCGAGCGTGCTCAATACGGCGACGGTGTGTGGCACGTGGACTTGTCGAACGTGCCTGCCGGCGGTCCTATCGATGAGGCGATCTTGGAATCCCTCACCCGTGGGGACCACTCGATGACGCCGTCCGGCCGACGGCTGAACGACGTCGTGGCCGGCAAGAGGATGCTCCTGATACTGGACAACTGCGAGCATGTGAGCCGTCAAGCATCCGTCGTCACCTCGGACATGCTGGCCACCGCGCGTGGACTCAGCGTCCTGGCGACGAGCCGTATCGCGCTCGACAGCGTCGGCGAGCGGGTGGTCCAGGTGCCGCCCCTCGCCGTCCCCGATCCTGATCTGGTGGCGGATGCGGCCGAGGTGCGGGCCTTCGACGGGGTCCGGCTCCTCGTGGCCCGCGCTATGGCCGCCTCGCCGTCCTTCGACCTGGACCAGTCCAATTTCCGAGAGGTGGCCGCTGTCTGCTCCCGGCTCGAAGGATGGCCCCTCGCCATCGAGCTGGCCGCATCCCAGTTGCGCTCGCTAACGCCGGCGCAGCTTCTCGAGACGTTGGACGATCGTCTGGCGCTTCGTTCCAAGGACCCGGCGACGATCGCCCGTCATACATCTCTGCGGGCCGTGATCGGGTGGTCGTGGGAGCTCTGCGAGCCCGCGGCACGCACGCTCTGGCAGCGCGCCTCCCCCTTTGCAGATGGCTTCGACCTCGATGCGGCACGGCACGTGTGTTCTGATGAACGGCTGCCGAGCGAGGAGATATGGCGGGTACTGGACTCGCTCGTGTCCAACTCGATCCTCGTTGCAACGCGTGGACCCTCCTCGCTGCGCTTCCGCTTCTTGGAGACCGTTCGGCAGTTCGGGCGTGAACAACTCGATCTGTCTGCGGAGCGTCTGCACTACGACCGCCGGCACCGTGACTACTTCCGTTCGATGACGGCTGACGCTGCGCGAGCGTGGGACACCGCTGAACAAACCGCATCGATACGCAAGATCCGAGCGGAGAAGGCCAACATCACACGAGCTCTCGGTTGGAGCCTTGCGACCCCGGGAGAAGAGGAGGCAGGGCTCGAGATCGCCGCACATCTGCGGTATCACTGGGCGATCGACGGGTCGATCCGGGACGGAAGGAGGTGGCTCGAACGGGCTCTCGACGCCACGACGAGCGACGCTGGGATGAGGCCCACCGCCCTGTGGGTACTGGCCTGGGTCACGATCCTGCAGGGCGATGCCGGGGCCTGCTCGGCTGCACTCGACGAGGCCCGGGAGCTCGCGCTCGCAAGAGACGACCGGATCGCATCCACCCGAGCGCAGGTGCTTAGAGCCACCGCATCACTATGGGTGGGTGATGCCCAGGATGCTGTGACCAGCCTCAGGAGCGCCCTCGAATTCTTCCGTGGCGCGGGGGACGCGGGCGCGCTCCTGTTCACATCGATGATGCTCATTCTCGCCCTCGCGGAAGCGGGATCGGCCGAAGAGGCCGACTCCGTGGCGACGGAGGCCCTCAGCGTGAGCGGCCGCAGCGGCGAGTTGTGGGGGCGGGCCCAATCGCTGTGGGCGCTGGGGTACTGCCGTTGGCTCGCTGGGGATCTCGACGCCGCACATACGCTGGTCGAGAGTTCCTTGAACCTGCGGCTCGACTTCGATCAGACGGGAACGGCGTTGAAGCTCGAGACGCTGGTGTGGGTCGCGGCGTCCCGCCGCGAGTACGAGCGTGCGGCGACACTGTTGGGGGGCGTTCAACAGCTGTGGAAGCGGTTAGGCACATCCATCTCCGCGTTCGGCATACACTTCGCGCGACACGCGCACGAATGCGAAGAGGCACTGCGGCTGACGATGTCGGCGGCGAAGTTCGACTCGCGCGTTGCCGCGGGCCGGGCGTTGCATGTCGAAGAACTGATCGACTATGCGTTGGGCAAGGCGCTCGCGAACGGCGCCCCGGATGAAAGAAACCTCACGCCGCGGGAGAACGAAGTCTCCCGGCTCGTGGGCGAAGGGTTCAGTACCGTAGAGATCGCGGAGCGGCTCACTCTGTCGGTCCGTACGGTCGAAGGCCATCTGACTCACGCGCTCGCCAAACTCGGTTTCCGCTCCCGGACCCAGTTGGCGCTGTGGGCTGCGAAGAGGTCGGCCGCGAATCGCGGGATGTGACCGCCGTCGGCATACTCTCCGTGGACCGATCGTCTTCCTCGGCGCCCCTGATTCGGCTCTCGCACGTTTGTCAGCAGGGTGACAATCACGTAGTTCCACGGATGGGGAGACCCGCCCCAGCCGGGGACGATGAGTACAGGTCATCGAGGACCCACGGTCGAAGAAGCCCCGCGTGACAGGCCGGGCCGATGCTTCCGGCGCATCACGCGCTGCCAATGTCGGCAGCGTACGTGGACCACGGGCCCTCATTCTCAGGAAGGTAGACACGTGGCGGTCACACTCGCGAATCAGGAGCACGTTCACACGGATCTGGACATCTGGAGTGATGAGGTGCTCGCGAACCCATACCCGCACTACAGGGTGCTGCGCGATCTCGGTCCAGCCGCCTACATGACGAAGTACGACATGTGGATCATCACCCGGTTCGACGTGGTGAAATCCGCTCTCGCGGACTGGGCGACCTTCAGCTCCGCCCACATGGGGGGAGTGGCGCTGAGCGAGGACGGACGCGCCGCCTGGAGCGGTTCCGTCCTCGAATCCGACCCGCCCGAGCACACCAGCCGACGAAAAATCTTCGATGACACGCTCCGCCCGCGTTTCGTGCGCCATGCCCTCGGCGATCTGAAGCAGCGCTCCGAGGACGTGGTCGACGCTTTGCTTGCACGCGGGACCTTCGACGGGGTGCAGGACTTCGCCAAGGATCTCCCGCTGAACATCATCATGGACCTCGTGGGATGGCCCGCCAACGGACGGGAGCAGATGCTCGAATGGGCGGAGGGCGCCTTCAACGCGCTCGGTCCCGAAGGCAACCAGAGAATGATGGACTCCTTCCCCAAGCTGCAGGCGGGCATCGAGTACGTCAGGACACACGCGACCGAGGACAAGATGCCTGCCCAGAGCTTCGGCGGGGTCATGCACGCCGCAGCGGCCCGCGGCGACATCCCACGCGAAGTGGTTCCGATCGCGCTGACGGGAATTCTGCATGCGTCGCTGGACACCACCATCAACGCGATGAGCAGCCTGCTCATGCTGTTCGCTCAGAACGCGGACCAGTGGGACATCGTCAGGCAGGACACGTCGCTCGTCCCCAGCGCGTTCCTCGAGGGACTGCGTCTGGAGTCGCCTATTCAGTTCTTCTCGCGCGCGACGACGCGCGACGTCGACCTCGGCGAAGGAGTGGTGATCCCTGCGGATTCCCGGGTCGTGCATTCCTATGGGGCAGCGAACCGAGACGAACGTCACTACGCAGACCCCGACCGCTTCGACGTACGCCGCAATCCGACCGATCACCTCGCATTCGATCACGGTACGCACTCGTGCCCTGGGCGCACCCTGGCCACCATGGAGGCCCAGGCCCTTTTCACCGCGCTGGCAGAGCGCGTGGAGACGATCGAGCTCGTCGGCGAGCCGACGCGCGAACTCAACAACTCCACCCGTGGTTACGCCAGCATGCCCATCCGCATCCGCTAGCACGCGTGCACCCACCGGTAGGGTACAAGCACCATGACGCGTGCTGACGGGGGAAATGCGCCTGTCCCCGCGACATCGCTCGTTGGGCGGCGAGCAGCCAGAACGGCTGTTCGCCGCGCGCTCGATCAGACATCGTTCGTCACGCTCACCGGGCCGGGGGGCATCGGCAAGTCGCGGCTGGCCATCGCGGTCGCGGAGGACGTCCTGCCGAAGTATCCCGACGGCGTGTGGTTTATCGATCTCTCGGAGCTTCCCGTAGACGTGAAGATCGAGGATTATGTGCTCGACGCGATCGCAGGACCGGATCATTCCCAGCGCAGAGCGGACGGCCGGCTGGTCAGCTACCTCCGATCGATGCGGGCGCTCCTGATCTTCGACAACTGCGAGTCCCAACTCGGGCCCGCGATCAAGCTGATCACACGGATTCTCTCCAGCGGGCGCGACATTCACGTTCTCGCCACCAGCAGGGAGGCGTTCGACAGCGTTCGCGAACGGGTCATCCCCGTCCAGCCGCTCGGGGTACCGGACGCCGACGCGATGGTCGACCCGCATCAGGTGGCGCAGTTCGACTCTGTGAAGCTGCTGCTGGATCGTGCTGGGGCGGTTCGTCCCGGCTTTCGCGTGGACGAGGACAACTGGCGCATGGTGGCTTCCGTATGCACTCGGCTGGAGGGCAATCCGCTCGCCATCGAGCTCGTCGCGTCGCGGCTTCGTTCGCTCACGATCGGAGAGGTCGCGACCAGCCTTGCCGACCGGCTCTCGATCGCGACCAATGACCTCTCCGTGCCCGTCCGGCACAAGTCTCTCCGGTCCATGATCGACTGGAGTTGGGACCTCTGCACGGAGTCGGAGCGCGTGCTGTGGCGGCGATGCTCCATCTTCGCCGGAGGGTTCGACCTCGCAGCCGCGGAGCGTGTCTGCGGCAGCGTGGGGTTCGCCGAAGACGCGGTTTGGGCCGTGATCGACCACCTCGTTGCGAAGTCGCTGATCGTCGCCACATCCACCGGCTCTTCCATCCGCTTTCGGCTCCTCGAGACCATCGCCGAGTATGGGCGGGAGCAACTGGGCGCCGCGGGGGAGCTCGATACGATTTCGGAGCGTCATTTCGACTACTTCGCTTCTGTGGCGCAGACCGCGTGCGACGATTGGGGATCTTCGTCACAAGCGGATGTCGTGGCGGCGATGCGGACGGAGAGGTCGAACTTCGCGAGGGCGCTGGAGTGGAGTTTCACCGTCGCCGGAGCTCAGCCGCGCGGAATGCGCCTCGCGGCGAGCCTGCGCATCCACTGGGCGGTTGACGGGTTCCTGCGGGACGGCAGGAGGTGGATGAGTCGCGCTCTCGCCGGGAGCGACGAAGCTTCGGAGGTCCGTGGCGATGCCCTCTGGGTCAGCGCGTGGATATCGATCCTCCAGGGCGACGCGACGGCAGCCGAGGCTCACCTCGCGGAAGCGTGGGAGATCGCAGAGAGTCTCGCAGACGACCGCCTGCGCGCGTATGTCCACCTCTTTCGCGGTACGGCGGATCTGTGGCGAGGCGATCTCGACATCGCTCTCGAACGGCTCGGAGCGGCTTACGCCTATTTCGCGGCGGCTACGCGGGATGAGTGTCCGGGCCCGCACTTCGTATCGATGCTCTACGCGCTCGCGCTCGCGGAGACGGGCCACTACGACAAGATCCGCGAGCTCGACGACGAAACCCCGAGCCGGCCCGAGCACGAGACGGAGCGCTGGGGCACGTCCCAGCTTCTCTGGGCTTACGCCTACGGCATATGGATGGCGGGCGATTACGAGACGGCGAGCACGCACCTCCAGCATGCGTTGCGGATGAATCTGGCGTTCGACCGGGTCGGCACGGCACTGAAGATCGACTCGCTGGCCTGGATGTCGGCGTCGCGTCGTCAGCTTCCGCGCGCGGCCCGGCTGCTCGGAGCCGCGCGAGCCATCTGGTCCGACCTCGGCACGTCGATAGCGGCTTTCGGGACGAAGTTCGCGGAGCGGTCCGACGAGTGCTACGCCGAGCTGCAAGCCGCCATCAGCCCTGCGCAGCTCGATTCACTCCTTGCTGAGGGGGCACGGCTGGACTACGAGTCGCTCCTCGCATATGCGGTCGACACGAAGAACTCCGCAGCTGTGACGCGTTCCAACGGCGATATCCTCACCGCTCGTGAGCGCCAGGTGGCGGACCTGCTTGCGGATGGTCTCAGCAACCGCCGGATCGCAGAGCGTCTCGTCCTCTCGCCCCGCACGGTCGAGGGGTACGTCGCCAGTGTGCTTTCGAAGCTCGCACTCGAATCGCGTTCGCAGGTCGTTGCGTGGGTGACCCGTGAACGCACCCGTCCCACCGTCGGCGCGCCAATCACGTAGAAACACGCGTGCCGAATCATCCATCGCCGAAAAGACTGAGGGGGACGCCTATTGCGATGGAGCAGCCATGGTCACAACGTCTACATCCTTTGCCGGAACAGTTCTCGGCGACCTGCCCGCCGGGGAGGGACAACCCGTGCGCAGCGACGGGGTGGAACCGGCGGAGTGGGTCGGCGATGTGGTCGTGGTCGACAGATCGACCGTCGCGGAGGGCATTGCCCAGTTGACGTTGCGTGGGATCGATGACGCGGCGCTGCCCGAGTGGGCTCCGGGCGCACACATAGAAGTGACCTTGCCCGACGGGATGCTTCGCCAGTACTCGTTAACCGGTGACCCGACTCGCGCCGGGACATGGACGGTCGCCGTTCTGCGAGAGGAGAATGGTCGGGGTGGCTCGCGCTACATTCACGACAACGTGTCGGCCGGCGACAGACTCTCGGTGCGAGGACCGCGGAACCACTTCCCCCTGGTCGAGGCCTCCGAGTACCGCTTCGTCGCGGGGGGAATCGGCATAACCCCGCTCCTCCCGATGATCTATGCGGTCGCACGCTCGGGTGTCTCGTGGAGCCTGGACTATTGCGGCCGCCAACGCTCCGCCATGGCGTTTCTGGAACATCTGAGCCCCTGGGCGGACCGTGTCCGCCTCTTCGCGGGCAGCGAGGGGGAACGGATCGACGCGGTCGAGCTCGCGAACGGACTTGGTTCGGAGACCGCCCTGTACTGCTGTGGCCCCGCCCGGCTGCTGGAGTCGATCGACGATGCATGCAAAGCCGCGGGGCGCATGCCGCCGCGAGTGGAGTACTTCTCACCGAAGCAGCTGGAAGGAGCCACAGTGGATACGGAGTTCGAAGTGGAGCTGACGTCGAGCGGGGTGAGCGTCACGGTTCCCGTCGGGCGCTCCATCCTGGACGTCGTGCGTGAAGCGGGTGTGCAGGTTCTCGCGTCCTGTGAGGAGGGGACCTGCGGGACCTGCGAGGCCGAGGTGATCGAGGGCGTTCCAGACCACCGGGATTCCGTGCTCTCCGACGCGGAGAAGGCGGAGAACGCCTTCATGATGATCTGCGTATCCCGAAGCTGCTCACGACGTCTCGTCCTGGATCTATAAGGGCGCGAAAGAGGACATGGAACGCGAACCCGGGCTGTACTGGAGCGTGAAGAAGAGCTTCCGCGCGTATGTGGAGCGTCTTCCCGATGGCGCGGCGGCGGCAGCCTACGGCGCGGTCGACTGCGGCGAGATATTTCGGTTCACTCCCGAGACGGTTCCCGTACCGGCCACAGGCGCCGACCGACCCCAGCGGAAGTTCATGGGGGAGGTGCGATTCGGTGGGCATCACGGCATGCTGTTGGTGTCGATAAGGCACCCGGCCATCGAGTTCGTCGGCACCGTACTGGCGGTGACGATCGAGTATCCGTGGCTCGCTCCCAGTGCCATGCCTCGTGTCGAGATCGCACGCGGCGAGGCGCCACCGATCAATGAACCGTCCGATTCATGGCGCGTCATCAATCTCCGGTTGACGGATGACGGCTCAGAGCTTTTCGGCGGAACATACAAGCCGGGCGAGAAGCTGGATGATATGGAAATTGTTGATTCGTCGTTGCCGCATTGATCCGCCCAACCCGCGGTTCAGCAATGAAGCGCTCCCGGGGGACTCGTCAGCACAGGGAGGTGCCATGATCCATTCTGAACAGTCAGAACCGCTGTGCATGACTGCGGGGCAGGGTTCGTATGGCTGCAGCGGGGCGGGCCTTGTCGGTCGGGCTTGGCCGACATCTAGAGCCGGCGAGCGGGGCGGGTCGCCTGTGCTCGCGCTGGCGAATGACGGTTGACGGGCAAGGTGATCATGCCGGGCGGGCCCCTCCGTATGATGGACGGATGACGGATCCCGCGAGCGTGCAGGGCGGCATCCTCGAGCCGATCATCGCCCAACAGGTGCGCCACTATCGCGCGGAACTGGGCATCTCCGCGGCCGACCTCGCGGCCCGCACGGGGCTGTCGAAGGGCATGATCTCTCGCATCGAGTCGGCGACGACCTCGTGTTCTCTGACGACGCTCCAGCGCCTCGCAGAAGGGCTGTCGGTGCCGGTGACAGCCCTCTTCCGCGGCACCGACAGCGATCGGGAGGCATCCTTCACGAAGGCCGGTGCCGGCAGCGTCAGCGTGCGCAGCGGCACGCAGTACGGCCATCAATATCGAATGCTCGGCGTCTTGAAGGACCTGCCGGACGCGATCGAGCCCACGCTCGTGACCCTCACCGACGCTTCGAACGTCTTTCCGCTCTTCCAGCACCCGGGGACCGAGTTTCTCTACATGCTCGAGGGGCGCATGGTCTACGGGCATGGTGGCTACGAGTACGAAATGGAGCCCGGCGACTCCCTTCTGCTCGACGGTGAGGGCCCGCACGGCCCCGTGGAATTGCGCGAACTGCCGATCCGATTCCTCGCGGTACGCGACCGTTGACGGCCCGGCCGGTCGAGCAGGCGTGCCCGACCGGCCGCTAAGCGCGCCCGCCGCGGTAGCGGGACGCGAGCGTGAGGAAGACGCTCGCCGTCCACGAGTAGGCACGGTCGCGAAGGCCGTGGCCGGAGAGGGCGTCGAAATTCTCCGCCATCCCCGATCGGGCGACATTGCGGCAGAAGGCGTCGGCGATGCGCCCTGCGAGCGCGGAGTCGCCCCCCGCGGTGAGCCCATCTACGATGAGCATGGTCGACGGCGCCCAGACGGGGCCGCGCCAGTAGCCGTCGCTGTCGTACGCGCTGCTGCGCACCGATTCGGTGGCGAGGCCGCTTGCGGTGAGGAAGTCGTGGCTGCCGATGTCCTCCGCGAGGGCGCGGAAGACATCGCCGGGCAGTCTGTTCCCCAGAATGACTGGCACTCTCGTGAGCAGGCTGGATGACGCGACCTCCCGTGCGCTGCCGGCTCGACGCACGACGAACCGGTCGCCCCTCCAGAGCCGCTCCAGCAGCATCTCCAGCATGCTTTCAGCGCGCTCGCGCCACTCGTCGGCCGCTTGCGGGCGACCGAGAGTCGCCGCGGCATCGGCGAGTGCGTCCATCTGCACCACGAGCAACGCCGCCAGGTCGGGGGATTCGACCGGCACTCCGTTTTCGAAGACCGTGCTGTTGTCCCACCCGGAGTCGTTGCCGTGGTAGTAGTGCGGCAGGGCCGCCTCCGTCGCGGTGCGCTCGGTGAGCCACCAACGCGTCCACCGGCTCAGCGGCTCGTAGGACGCCGCGAGCCACGACTCATCGACCAGGCCACGCTCACGCATCCGCTGCAGCGCCCATCCGTGGATGGGTGGCTTGACGAACGAATAGCTCCGGAACGCGTCGTTGATGTAGTCGGGCAGGCGTCCATCGGCAGTCTGGTGGTCGAACACGCTGAAGTACTGGTGCGCAGCGAGCCACGGCATCCGCTCGAGCGACATCGCGTTGAAGCAGTTGTCCCAGCTCCAGAGGTTCGTCATCCAGTTCTTCGACATCAGGATCGAAGGTCGGTTGAGGAACCCGGACGGCTCGACGAGCGTGGACCAGAGGACGTAGGCGGCGAGCTCCCGTGCGTCTTGGAACTCCGGGCCGCAGTCGGGCATCAGATCGAGGAACTCGGCGAAGTCGGGCACGACGCCGTCCGCAGGCACGGCCTGGAGCGGGCCGGACGACTCGGCCTCCTCCTCGATGTCGAACACCGTTCCCGGGTCCCCCGCCAGTAGCACCAGGCCGCTCCGGACGCCGTCCCACGTCGACAGGGACCGGGCCGAGCCGGCGCGGACGCGGATGCGCAGCGTCGTGCGCGCCTCGTAGCGCAGGTACCGCCACTCGCCGTCCCCGAGGGGGACGAGTGTGTCGTAGGGCCCGGCTGCATCCGCGCGGAGCAGGATGCCGACGCCGTCGCCGTGCACGCGGACGCGCGAGGGATCCTCGAACGCTATCCGCACGGCGCCGGATCCCGCCTCGATCGCGAGTTCGTCCGGGGTGAAGCTCGCCTCCCCGGCGGCAGGACCCCCGTCGGTGAGGGGGAGGACCTCGAGAAGATCGGGTGTGCATGCGCCGCTTCGAACCGTGCGCATCCTCACGGTCTCCGACGTCTCGCCGCTGCCGGAGAGACGGGAGAACGCGATGTAGGAACCGGCAGCCGAGAACGGGACGTGACGCAGATCGGCGATCATGCGCCCGATCCGGAGCCCGAGTTCTCGGCGGAGCCGGGCGCGGTGCGCATCCAGACGCGCATGGTGCTGGGTCCGCGGTTCGCCCACGCGTGGTACGGAGTGAGCGCAACCGTCTGCACGGCATTCGATTCCCGCGGTCGGGCGTCCTCCGTGTACGGCCACGAGTGGATGTCGGAGTCCTCCAACAGCCCGGTCACGAAGACGCCGTCCGCGCTTGTGGAGGGAGCTCGGGACGTGTCCGCGACGAAGCGGTCGACGTGGGCGTGGCCGGGAAGGTCGACGGACTCGAGCGCGTACACGAGCGGGCCGACTTCGACGGCGGCGGTGCCGCGGATCCCGTCGATGCGCGGGTCGGGGAAGGTCCACCTCGGCCGCAGCGGCAGGATGAGCCGGACGCGTTCGCCCCGGGCGAAGGTGCGGGTCACGGTCACGCGGCCGGGCAGGACGGGTCGGCTCACCCCGTCGACTTCCAGGGTCGCGTCCTTCGCCCACGCGGGGACGCGGAGCGCGAGCTCCCACGGCACGTCGGGGGAGTCCTCGACGACGATGTCGATGACCTCGTCGGTGGGATACTCCGTGTGGATGCTGAGTCGGACCTGACCGAGGTCGGGGAGCGTCGCGCGGATGACCGACTCGCTGTACTGGTGGATGTCGATCCCGGTGCTCGAGGTGGAGGCGAGATAGGCGGACAACGTCGCGAAGGTGCGCGCGAGGTTGGTCGGACAGCACGAGACTTCGAACCAGGGCGCGCGCAGCCCGGAGTTCGCGCGCAGGCTCACCTCGTCGGGTGCCGCGGGGACCGTGGGGGTGCGCTGGTGCAACGTGTTGGAGTAGAAGAACGACCGACCGTCGGGCGCCTGCGACACGGCGACGACGTTGAACAGCGTGCGCTCGATCAGGTCCGCGTACCGGGGATTTCCCGTGGCGAGCAGCAGACGCCACGAGAGCATGATCGACCCGACGCCGGCACAGGTCTCGCAGTACGCCCGATCCGAGGGCAGTTCGAAGTCCTCGCCGAACGCCTCGTCCTGGTGGTGGGAGCCCATTCCGCCCGTCACGTAGGTGCGCCGCGCCACGGTGGCCTCCCACTGGCGCTCGATCGTCGCGAGGAGCTCGGCGTCGCCGGTGTCCACGGCGACGTCCGTCGCGGCGGCGGTCAGGTACAGGGCCCGCACGGCATGTCCCCGCAGGACGGTGGCTTCGCGTATCGGGACATCGTCCTGGAAGTAGGAGCGCCCCCATTCGATCTCGCCCAGCGACCCCTGCCCTCGTCGATCGAGGAAGAGGCGCGCCTGATCGTGGTACTTCTGGTCGCCGGTTGCGCGTGCGAACTCGATGAGACCCAGCTCGATCTCGGGGTGCCCGCAGACGGCTCGCATCCCGTCGTCGCCGAAGACGTCGCACACGTGGTCCGCCGCGCGTCGTGCGATCTGGACGAGTTCGTCCTCGACGCCCGTGCGGAGGCGAGCGACCGCCGCTTGCAGAAGGTGCCCGACGTTGTACAACTCGTGTCCCCACTCCAGGTCGGAGTACCGGGGTTGCTGGCCGGGGCGCCCGAACATCGTGTTCAGGTAGCCGTCGTCCTCCTGCGCGGCCGAGACGCGCTCGCTCACGGCGCGGACGGTCTCCTCGAGAGCCGGATCAACGGTCGCCGCCAGGTGCCATGACATGGCTTCCAGCAGCTTGTAGATCTCGGAGTCCGAGAACTCCCGCCCTCGCCTCTCCTGCGGCAGCGTCCCGCCGGCGGCTGCGTCGAAGTTGTGCAGCCATCCGACTCGTTCCATCCAGTCCAAGCTGAGCGGGATCGTCGACTCGGCGTTGGCCCGCTGCCTCGCGGCCCAGAAGCCGCCCGTGATCGTGACGTCGGTCGCCGACAGCGGCCGCTGCCTCGTGGGCGCGGCCGGCATGACGGGCGCGACCGAGTGGCGAATGCCTGAGGTGGGGATGGCCACGACGCCTCCTGTTGCAAAGTTAGGGAAAGGTTTTCGTGAAGAGTATCCACCGAACTCATGCCCGTCAATTCACGTATCAAGCGGCTTCGAGGAAGAGCTTGACAGCGAAAATTCTAGAGAATACGGTAACCCAGGAAAAGCATTTCTTGCCCTGTCGCCGTCTACCGATGCGAGCGGCGGGTCAGCATCGAGCAAGGGAGCAGATGATGGTACGCAGAGCTCGTTCGCGCGGCTCCGTCGGCAGGTGGGCGACCGCAATGATCGCCGTGTCCTCCGTCGTAGTGATCGGCGGGTGCGCGCCGGGTGGTGGTGGTGGTGAGTCCGGTGGCGACGGGCCCATCACGGTGGGAGTCGAAGCCGGCTCGCCGTGGGAGACGTTCTTCAAGGAGAAGGCCGTCGAGTTCACCGCCGAGACCGGCATCGAGGTGGAGTTCCAGGCGATTCCCCACGCGAACATGCGTCAGCAGTTCCTCACCGACGCGATCGCCGGCGCGGGATCCATCGACGTGTTCACCATCGACCAGCCGTGGCTGCCGGAGTTCGCCTCCCAGGGATACCTCGTGCCCTTCGACGACGTCGTGGCCGAAGACGACCGCGCGGACTTCCTGCCGCACACGCTCGACACCGTGAGCTACGACGGCGGCCTGTACGGACTGCCCTACATGGTGCACAACACGGTGTTGTACTACCGGACCGACCTGTTCGAGGCCGCCGGCCTGGACGGGCCGCCCACGACGTGGGACGAGTACCGCGAGTACGCCCGCATCCTCACCGACCGCGACGCCGGCATCTGGGGCACGATCATCCCGGGCAAGCAGGACGGTGAGGTCGCGACGCGGTTCCAGACGTTCGTCAAGCAGACGGGGTCGGACATCGCGGCGGAGGACGGTGCTCCCACGATCGACACGCCGGAGGCGCTCGAGGCCTTCGACATGATGACGGCGATCCAGTTCGAGGACCAGTCGAGCCCCCCGGGTCTGCACGACATCACGGAGATCCAGGGCCAGTTCCTCGAGGGCAAGGTGGCCATGGTCTTCCAGTGGCCCTACATGTACGGGATGACAGCGGACCCCGCGCAGTCCAAGGTCGTCGACCAGGTCGGGCTCGCGCTCAGCCCCGGCAACCCCGACCGGGTGTCCACGACGTTCTCGTGGGGCTTCGGAGTGAACTCCGCGAGCGCCAACATCGACGCGGCGACCCAGTGGGTGCTGTGGGCCACGAGCACGGATGTGCTGACCGAGCTGAGCGTCACGCAGGTGACGCCGGTTCCCCGCGAATCGGCCACCGAGGCCGCCGCCGAGGATCCGGCCCTCACCGCCGAGCAGCACGCGGCGATCGCCACCTTCTCGGACTCCGTCGCCGAGAGCACCACGATCCCGATGACGCCCTTCTATCCGCAGTACCAGGACGCGATCGCCGTGGCGGTCTCGAGCGTCATGTCGCAGAACCAGGATGCCGCCGCCGCCTTGCGCGACGCGCAGGCGACCGCCGAAGCGGCATTCGGATAGTCGGTT
This sequence comes from Microbacterium sp. NPDC078428, assembly GCF_044542535.1. Classification (NCBI taxonomy): domain Bacteria; kingdom Bacillati; phylum Actinomycetota; class Actinomycetes; order Micrococcales; family Microbacteriaceae; genus Microbacterium; species Microbacterium sp. NPDC078428. Next base: position 115,291 of record NZ_JBITUP010000007.1, on the reverse strand, counting down.
CCACCTCCGGGGCCCGGGAGTTCATCCTTCCGGGCCCCGGATCAGAAGAGGACACACAATGGCAGCCACGGGACGACGGCCGATAGCCGCTTCATCGATCAGAACGCAGCGCCGCTGGACCGGAGTGGCGTTGACGGCGCCCGCGATCATCGCGCTGGGCGTGACAGCGCTGTTCCCCCTTCTCTGGACGATCTCGTTGAGCGTGCAGGACTTCCGTGTGGGGGCCGGCGGGGACTCATTGTTCGTCGGGGCGGAGAACTACGTGGGGGTGCTGACGTCGCCCGAGTTCGTGCAGGCGCTGATGCAGACCCTCGGCTACGTCGCGACGACGTTGCTCCTCGAACTCATCGTCGGTCTCCCGATCGCGCTCGCTCTGCACCGGGCGACCACGGGTCGCCGCATTCTTCGTGTGATCGTCGCGCTGCCGCTCATGGTGGCGCCGGTGGTCGCCGCGCTCGCCTTCAAGTTCCTGTTCTCCAGTGACTACGGCCTGATCAACCGCGGGCTCGAGATCCTGGGGCTGCCCGAGCCGACGTGGTTCGCGGATGTCTGGCTCGCCCGAACGACCATCCTCGTGTCCAATCTGTGGCTCGCGCTTCCCTTCGTCGTGCTCGTGCTTCTCGCGGGCCTGGCGAACATCCCCGACGAGCTCGTCGAGGCTGCGCGCACCGACGGCGCCAGCAGGTGGCGCACCTTCGTCCACATCATCCTTCCCCTGCTGCGCCCCGCGATCCTCATCATCCTCGTCATCCGTCTGGCCGACGCGTTCCGCGTCTTCGACGCCGTGTACGTGCTCACGGGAGGCGGGCCGGCGAACTCGACGGAAGTGATGAGCTCCTACCTGTACCGACTCATGTTCACCCGGGCGGACTTCCCCGGTGCCGCCGCCGCGACGATCCTCTTCGTGGTCGTGATCGCCGTGTGCGCGGGGAGCATCTTCTTCCTTCTGAGAGATCGCGAGGATCGCCGATGACCTCCACCATCGCCAAGTCGTCGACTGCGCCGACGGCAGCGCCACCTCGACACCGCCGGGTCCGCGCTCGCCGCGTTGCCCCCGCCGTCGCGTTCACGACGATCTCGGTCGCGGCGGTCGCGCTCTTCCTCATGCCCATCGCATGGATCTTCGCCACGTCGTTGAAGCCCACGTCCGAGATCTTCGCCATCCCGGCGCGGCTGCTGCCGGAAGCGCCGACCCTGGAGCATTTCGGCGCGGTCCTGAGCGACGGCGCCCTCCTTCAGATGTTCGGCAACAGCCTGGTGGTCGGGGCGGGGGCGACGATCCTGAGCCTCCTTCTCGGCGTGCCGGCGGCGTTCGGATTCGCGCGGTACCGCTACCGGTTGAGCGGAGCGCTTCTCGCCGCAGCCCTCGTGACACGGATGTTCCCGCCCGTCGCGCTCGCGCTCCCCTTCTTCCTGCAGTTCAGGGAGCTCGGGCTGATCAACACGACCGTGGGCCTCACGATCGCGTACATCCCCATCGTCCTGCCTCTCGTCATCTGGATGCTCGAGGGGTTCTTCCGCGAGTTCCCGGAGGAGCTGCTCGAGGCCGCACGGATGGACGGGCTCGGGACCCTTCGCACGCTCATCCGGATCGTCATACCGTTGTCGCGCCCGGCGATCGCCGTCGCCGCCCTCTTCGGATTCCTGGCCGCATGGAACGAGTTCGTCATCGCGCTCTCGCTCACGCGTACACCGGATGCGCAGACCATGCCCGTCGGGATCGCTTCCTACATCACCCAGTTCCAGACCGTCTGGGGCCAGATGACCGCAGCATCCGTGCTGTATCTGCTTCCCGTCCTCATCATCACCCTCATCGCGCAGCGGGGCATCATCGCGGGCCTGATGAGCGGGGCGAGCAAGGGCTGAGCAGGGCAGCCCGCCCACCCATTTCGACACGTCCCGTTACCGTTGCCTTCAAAGGAGACGCATTTCCATGCACGCTGCCCACGCCGCTCCGCTCGAGTTCGCTCTGCGCGAGCTCCCCGACATCACGGTTCGAGTTCCCCGCCCCGTCTCTCTCGAGTTCCACGTACCCGGCAAGCCGACCGATTCCGTCTCGGTCGGCTACGACGAAGCCGTCGAATCGAACTCGGGGCTGCGGGCAACGGCGCACGTGACGTATGACGACTGGGAGATCGCGGTCGACGACGAGTGGACCGTGCAGGCATCGGTCCTGCGGGTGCACAGGAGCGTCCGCGCCCTTCGGTCGGGGTCATCCCCATGCGGCGTGCGCACGACCATCACCGCCGACCTGCACGCAGGAGGGGAGCTCTTCGATGCGGGGCGCTACTACGCTCCGCCGGCTCTGTACAACCTCAATGACATCGACGAGGACGGTCTCGAGGACTACGTCGACAGCCGGGAGCTGGTCTACCGCGACGACCGCCTGACGGCGCTGAGCGTGCTGGCCTACTTCCCGCGCCTGGGCGGTGGCATCGCACTGGTGCGCACGGACCTGCCCGAGCGGGACGACAGCCCGGAGCGGGAGCGGGGAGAGGTCGAGTTCCTGCAGTCGACCGATGTGGGAAGCCTCGGCGTCGCGCCGACGACGGAAGACCGAGCGAGCCTCGTGGCGGCGTATCCCTTCGTGGAGCGTTCCCAATCCCACGCGTTGACCGCGCGCGGTCGTGAGGCGTGGGGTGCCTTCTATCCCCTCAGCGCCGGCGCCGAGCTCTTCGACGTGACGTACGAGTTCCGCGCGCTACGCGCCGAATCCGACATCGATGCGCTCTGGCAGCTGTGGTCGGCTCGGCTCGCGGAGCTGGACCCGCAGCGCGTCGAGCTCCCGACAACGCTCGAGGAGATCACCCGCCTACGGGTCGAGGCACTCCTCCCGTACTACGCGGAGGGAGTCGTCAACGGCGAGCAGGCTGCGGGATTCGTCACGAACTGCCATCCCCAGGACGGCATCCAGCTCGGGAACATCATCCAGTACGGCTTCACCGGACAGAACGTGCTGAACGCCCTGCACGCCCTCAACCACGCCGACACCAGCGCGGATCCCGCGGCCCGCGACAAGGGCCTGCGGGTGATCGACTTCTTCGCCTCCCAGGCTCTCGCCTCGCCGCGCGGCCTGACGCCGACCTTGTACGACCTCGAACACGGCCGCACCTCGAACTGGTGGAGCGGTCTGATCCTGCCGCTTGCGTACGCGAGCGAGGGTGATGACCTCGAGCAGCTCATGGGGCCCGTGTACAACCACATGAAGTACGCGATCGACCCGCTGAAGGGCCTCGAGGGAACGTACTTGCGGTGCATGGCCGAGGAGCACACCGCGCTGCTGCGCGCCTACCGCTCCGAGACGGACCGCGGAAACGAACACGCGGATTGGCTCGCCGCGGCGGTCTCGTTCGGCGACTTCCTGCTCTCCGCGCAGGAAGAGGACGGGACGTGGCGTCGCGCGTACGGGTTCGACGGCTCGCCGCTCGTGGAGCCGCGCGTGTGGTTCGGTCTCGCCGAACTGAACCAGAAGTCGTCCACGGCGACGGCGGTTCCCTTCCTCGTCGCGCTCTCGGAGATCACGGGCGAGGATCGCTATCTCGAATCCGCACGGAAAGCCGAGCGCTTCACCGCAGAGCGCTTCGTGCGCGACGTCAAGCACAACGGCGGCATCCACGACAGCATCTACGCGAGGGCTCAGCTGGTCGACAGCGAGAGCATCCTGTTCTGCCTGCGCGCGTCGCTCGCGGTATGGCGGAGCACCGGCGACGAGCGGGCCCTGCGCAGCGCGCTCGACGCGGCGAGACTGCTGGCCACGTGGGTATACCTGTGGGACGTGCCCCTGCCGCCGTCGAGCACGCTGGCCGGATACGGATTCCGCACGACGGGATGGAGCGCCTGCGACACGTCGGGCGCCGGATACATCCATCCGTACGAGTTGCACGCCGTCCCCGACCTCTTCGAGGTCGCCGTGGCGACCGGCGACGAGGACCTGGCGCGCATCGCAGAGCTCGTTCTCGCCGGATCGAGCGCGAACGTCGAGACGCCCGAGAAGTCGTGGGGCTATGCGCGCCCGGGCCTGCAGGAGGAAGGTGTACTTGTGAGCTGGTGGATGATCGACGATCCGATGTTCGAGGGCACCCACTTCGGCGGTCGCGGGAAGGGTGAGGGCAACAAGACCTGCCTGCCCTGGATCTCGGCGGTCGGAATCGATGCGCACGATGTCCTCGTGCAGCGTTACGGCACGAGCGATCTGGGAGAGTGGTGGCGTAGGCCCCGGTAGGGAGCCCTCGAAGGGAAGATGATGCCAGAGCGAGCCGACCCGATCGACAAGCGCTCCCGGCCGGCCACGTTGCGCGACGTGGCACAGCTCGCAGGGGTGTCGATCGCGACGGTGTCGAAGTCGCTGAACGGACGCGACCACGTCCGGCCGGAGACGCGGGAGCGCGTGCTGAGAGCTGCGGAGAAGCTGAACTTCGCGCCGAACTCGCTCGCGCAGGGGCTCCTGACCGGTCGAACAGGCACCGTCGGCCTGCTCACGAGCGACATGGAGGGGCGCTTCTCCCTGCCCGTCATGATGGGGGCGGAGGATGCGTTCGGAACCGGCAGCACGTCGGTGTTCCTGTGCGACGCCCGCGGGGACGCGATACGCGAGCAGCATCACATCCGCGCACTGCTCGGCCGTCGGGTCGATGGGCTCATCGTCGTGGGTGACAAGACCGATCCCCGCCCCTCGCTCGGGCATGCCTTCCCCGTTCCGATCGTCTACGCGTACGCACCGTCCGATGACCCGAGGGACATCTCGGTGATCAGCGACAACGTCGGTGCGGGGAGTCTGGCCGCGGAGCACGTACTCAGCTGCGGGCGACGACGGATCGCGTACGTCTCGGGCGACGTCACGTACGCCGCCGCACGGGATCGCGTCGAGGGCGCCGTCCAGACGCTCGGTGCCGCGGGCCTCGAGCTGCTGGGGGGTGAGGCGCTGTACGGGGCCTGGACGGAAGAGTGGGGGCGCGGAGCGATACGCACCCTGCTGGCGAGATTCCCCGATCTCGATGCCGTCCTCTGCGGCAGCGATCAGATCGCGCGCGGTGCGCTGGACGCCCTGCGCGAGAGCGGGCGGTCGGTTCCCTCCGAGGTTGCCGTCATGGCACACGACAATTGGGTGCCGATCGCCACGCAGGCGCGGCCGCCGCTGTCGACGATCGACATGCGGCTCGAGCTGGTCGGCAGGCGCGCCGCGGAACTCCTCTTCGAAGCGATCAACGGCGAGGGGCGAGGAGGGGTCCACTCCGTCGCGACGAAGCTCGTGACGCGGGGGTCGACCGCGCTCGTGTAGCCGAACCGCTGCCGATCCCGGCGGCGAGCGGGCCCCCGACGGCCGCCGGGATCAGATGTCGGCGATCAGTTCGTCGACCGCCGTTGCGCTCAGGCGTTCGTTGAGGACCATCAGCCCCGCCCCGCGGATACCCGCGGTTGTGCCTCCCTCGGCGGGCACGATGTTCAGGTGCTGCGTCGCGAGCGGGATCGACGTCTGGTAGACGACTTCGCGTACGCCGGCGATGATCTCCTGCACGTTCACCCCCAGCTGGCCGCCGATCACGACGACGGAGGGGTTGAGGATGCTGACGCAGGCCGCGGTGACCTTGCCGATGATGCGGCCGGCGTCGCGGGCCGCGGTGACCGCCATCGGGTCGCCGGTACGGATTCGTTCGATCACGTCGGTCGTGTCCACGCTCGCGCCGTCGCGGCTGAGGCTCGCTGCGATCGCCGGCGTGCTGGCGAGCGCTTCCAGGTCGCGATCGTCCGCTACGCCCGGCACCTGCACGTGTCCTATGTCTCCGGCGGATCCGCGGGCTCCGCGCTGAAGCTGTCCGCCGAGGATGATGCCCGCACCGATGCCCGTGGCGACCTTGATGAACAAGAGGTCGCTGACGCCGGGCCACCGCGTGGCACGCTCGCCGAGCGCCAGGAGGTTCACGTCGTTGTCGACGAGGACGGGCGCGTCGAGCCGCTGACGAATGAAAGCGGGGATGTCGAAGCCGTCCCAGCCGGGCATGATCGGCGGGCGGATCGGCCTGCCCGTCGAGTGCTCGACCGGACCCGGAACCCCCACGCCCACTCCCAGCAGGTGCCGCTGCCTGCCCGCCGCGGCGAGCAGGCGCTCGGCCGTATCGAGTGCCCACGTCAGGATCTGGATCGGCCCCTCCGCGATGTCGAGGGTCCTGCTCTCCTCATGCAGCACCTCCCCGGCCAGGTCGAGGATTCCGACCGAGCCGTGAGTCGCGCCGAGGTCGATCCCGATGCACACCCGTGACGTCTGCTCGAAGACGAGGCGGGCGGCGGGGCGTCCGCCGGAAGCGGCCGCGGTACCGGTCGGGGTGACGAGTCCGACAGCCGCGAGGGCCGCGAGCCGATTCACCACGCTGGTGCGGGCGAGACCCGTCTCTTCCACCAGTTCGGCGCGCGTCCGCGGACGTCCGTCGCGCATCAGCTGGAAGAGCTCACCGGCGCCCGCAGAGATCATGTCCCCTCACCTTCGAATCGTCAGACCAGGCTAATGGCGAAAACGGCATGCAATGTGTCGAACGGCGGAGGCGCAGATTTTATATTTGACTTCCGGGAGTCATAAGTGTTAGCTTCTCAGTGTAGCCAATATCTACGAGGGGGTAGAAGCGTGAAATTCGCTTACGAAGCAAATGCGTGGGGCGGCGTCGTCGGCACGCCCGGTTCTGTGACGAATCTGGGATCCGGTTTCTATGAGACGCCCGGAGACGTGCACGGCACGTTGGAGGCGATCGCAGCGGTCGGCTACCAGGGCCTCGAGCTGTTCGACGGCAATCTCCTTCCCTTCGAAGACTCCATCTCGGACTTCGTCGCGGCTGTCAATGGCCAGGGGCTCGAGGTCGCGGGCGTGTACAGCGGGGGACACTTGATCTACCGCGACGCGCACGAGGACGAGCTGGCCCGGTTCGATCGCTCGATCCGTCTCGCCGCTTCCGCGGGTGCCCGGCACTACGTGATCGGCGGCGGTGCCATTCGCTCGACCGGGCGCCGCGACGAGGATTACCGGATCGCGGGTGAGTTCCTCGACACGGTCGCGGAGCGCGCCAGGGCGGCCGGTCTCGTCGCCAGCTACCACCCGCACCTCGGCAGCCTCGCGCAGGCCCCCGAGCAGATCGACGCCCTGTTCGCGGCGACATCGATCGGCCTCTGCGCCGACGTGGCACACATCGCGGCCGGCGGCGGCGACCCCGCCGTCGTCATCCGTCGGCACGCGGACCGCCTGGCCTACGTGCACCTCAAGGACCTCGACGCGACGACTCACGCGTTCATGCCGCTCGGCGAGGGAGACCTCGACCTCGGCGGCATCATCGACGCGGTCGTCGACGCCGGCTACGACGACTGGATCACCGTCGAGCTCGACGGGTACGAGGGTGACCAGAGCGCCGCCGCCGCACGAAGCCTTCGATTCCTCCAGGCCGGAAAGCTGGCCTGACCGTAGTCGTCCCCTACTCACCTGCCGAACAATGCAGTCGCAGTCCCACAGCAAAGGAGCAAGAAGGATGAAAATCAGGACAACGGTGGTCGCGCTCGTCGCGGCCATGAGCATCGCCGCCCTCGCGGGCTGCACGCCCGCCGGCGGCGGCGCGAGCGAAGAAGTCGACCCCGAGATCGCTGCGGAGATCGACGCCGCGCTCGCCGAGATCACGGGACAGGTGCTCAGCACCGGCCCCAACGGCGAGGAGCCGGCCTCGGTCGACACCACCGTCGTGACGGATGCGCAGGCGGAAGAGATCGCGGCGATGGGCCTGACGGCCGCGATCGTCATGCACTACGGCGGCAATGACTGGGCCAACGCCCAGATCGCCGGCCTCAACGCGGAGTTCGATCGGCTCGGGATCGAAGTGATCGCCACGACCGACGCCGACTTCGACCCCGCGACGCAGGTCTCGCAGATCGAGACCGTGCTGACCCAGGACCCGGACATCATCGTGTCCATCCCGACCGACACGGTGGCCACCGCCAGCGCTTACCGCAGGGCCGCTGAGCAGGGCGTGAAGCTCGTGTTCATGGACAACGTGCCCGACGGCTTCGTGGCCGGGCAGGACTACGTGTCGATGGTCTCCGCCGACAACTACGGCAACGGCGTCACCTCTGCGTACCTTCTCGCGCGCGCGCTCGGTGGCGAGGGCCAGATCGGCGTCATCTACCACGAGGCCGACTTCTTCGTGACGCAGCAGCGCTACGACGGCTTCGTCGAGACGATCACGGAGGAGTTCCCCGACATCGAGATCGTGCAGGAGCAGGGCATCGCCGGCCCCGACTTCGCGGGTGACGCCCAGGGCGTGGCCAACGCGATGCTCACGAGGAACGCCGACCTCGACGGCATCTGGGCGGTGTGGGATGTGCCCGCGGAGGGCGTCATGGCCGCCGCTCGCGAGACCGGTCGCACCGACATCAAGATCGCGACGCAGGACCTGGGCACGAACGTGGCCATCGCCCTCGCCGAGAACGAGATGATCGTCGGGCTGGGTGCCCAGCTGCCCTACGACCAGGGCGTCGCCGAGGCCGACCTCGCCGCACTCAGCATCCTCGGGGTCGACGTGCCCCCGTACGTCGCTCTCAGCTCGCTTCCCGTCGACCACGAGAACGTGCTCGAGGCCTGGGAGATGGTCTACGACTCCGAAGCGCCGGCGTCCGTGCGGGACGCGTACGTCGACTGACGTTTCGTCGCTGAGCTCGTCCGCTCCGTGGGGACGTCCGACTCCGGTCGTCCCCACGGGGCATCCGATTGCACAAAGAAAGGCAGAACATGCAGGACCTCAACATCGCCATGATCGGTGGCGGATTCATGGGCAAGGCCCACTCGCTCGCCTACGCCGCGATGCCCATGCTCTTCTGGCCGGCGCCGGCGCGCCCGATCAAGAAGATCGTGGTCGACGCCACGGATGACCTCGCGCGCACCGCGGCCGAGCGCTACTCGTGGGAGGGCTTCTCGTCCTCGTGGCGCGACGTGGTCAACGACCCGTCGATCGACGTGATCGACATCGCGACGCCCAACAACCTGCACGCGGAGATCGCCATCGCCGCCGCCGAGGCGGGCAAGCACATCATCTGCGAGAAGCCCCTCGCGCCCACCGCGGAAGAGGCGGGCCGCATGTACGAGGCCGCGAAGAAGGCCGGTATCGTCACCGCCGTCGCGTTCAACTACCGTCGCACGCCCGCCGTGGCGCTGGCCAAGAAGTACATCGAAGAGGGCGCGATCGGCGAGATCCTCAACTTCCGCGGCACCTACCTGCAGGACTGGAGCGCGGACCCGAACTCGCCGCTCAGCTGGCGCTTCCAGAAGAGCATCGCGGGCTCCGGGGCCGTCGGAGACATCGGATCGCACGTCGTCGACCTGGCCCGCTACCTCGTCGGCGAGATCTCCGAGGTCACCTCCGTCGTGTCGACCTTCATTCCCGACCGGCCGCTGCAGTCGAGCGGATTCGACGCCCTGGGCGGCTCGGTCAAGAACGACGGGCCCCGCGGCGCCGTCGACGTCGACGACGAGGCGATGTCGCTCGTCCGCTTCCGCAGCGGCGCCGTCGGCTCGATCGAGGCGACGCGCAACGCGTGGGGCCGGAACAACTTCATCACCTTCGAGATCCACGGCACCGAGGGCTCGATCTTCTTCAACTACGAGAACCGTGACGAGCTGCAGGTCGCCTTCAAGGGCGACCCGGCCGACCGCCGGGGCTTCCGCACGGTCTACACGGGGCCGAACACGCCCTATGGCGAGTCGCTGTGGCCCATCCCCGCGCTCGGCATCGGCTACGGCGAGACCAAGATCATCGAGGCGCACGACTTCCTGAAGGCCGTGGTCGAGGGCGGAACGGTGTCTCCGAACTTCGCGGACGGCTACCAGGCCGCGCTCGTCGACGACGCCATCCTCGAATCGGGCCGGACCGGCCAGTGGGTCAAGGTCGCGGATGCCACCGGCGCGGACACCGAAAATGGCTGAGATGCCCCTCGAGCCGCCCGCCGTGCGGATGCGGTCGATCGTGAAGAGCTTCGGCCCCGTCGAGGTCCTGAAGTCCGTGGACATGGACATCATCGCGGGGGAGGTGCACGCCCTCGCCGGTGAGAACGGAGCCGGCAAGTCCACTCTCATGAAGGTCTTGCAGGGCGTGCACCCGATCACGTCGGGCACGATCGAAGTGCGGGGCGAACCGGTCGAGATCCGGAGCACCGCCGACGCGGAACGTGCCGGGATCGGCATGGTCTTCCAGGAGTTCAGTCTCATCCCCTCGATGACGGTGGCCCAGAACATCTTCCTCAACCGGGAGATCACCGGAAAGGCCGGCCTGATCGACGACCGCGCGGCGGAGCGCGCGGCGAAGGAGCTCTTCGACGGGCTGGGTGTCACCATCGACCCCCGCGCGCGCGTGGAGGACCTCGGGACGGCCTACTGGCAGCTCGTCGAGATCGCGAAGGCGGTGGCCAAGCAGGCCAGCGTCCTCGTGATGGACGAGCCCACCGCCAGCCTCGCCAAGCACGAGGTGCAGAATCTCTTCTCGCTGATCGAGACGCTGAAGAACCGCGGGATCGCGATCGTCTACATCTCGCACCGGATGGACGAGATCCGCCGCATCGCCGACCGGATCACGGTTCTGCGCGATGGCCGGGTGGTTCTCGCGGCGCCCGTGGCGGAGATGAGCGCGGAACAGATCATCGAGGCCATCATCGGGCGGCGACTCGCTTCCGATCTCGTCTACCAGGAGCGGGAGGTCCCCAAGGACGCACCCGTGCTCCTCGAGGCGGAGGACATCGCGAGCAGCACCGTGCTCGAATCGGTTTCCCTCACCATCCGCGCCGGCGAGATCGTCGGCCTCGCGGGCCTCATGGGCAGCGGGCGCACGGAGTTCGCGCGGGTCGTGGCGGGAATGGACCGGCCGACGCGCGGCTCGCTGAGCATCGACGGGGAACGCGTCCGCTTCGTCAGGCCGATCGCCGCACAACGCGCGGGCGTCGCCCTCATCCCCGAGGACCGCCGGGATCAGGGGCTGGTGCTGGAGCACTCCGTGTCGGACAACCTGACACTCCCCGTCCTCGAGCACGTCAAGACGAGCGGCCTGCTCTCGCCTCGCAAGCTCCGCGACCTCACCGAGCACCTCGTCGAGCGCTTCGCGGTGAAGGTCGCCGATCCCTACGCACCCATCAGCCAACTATCGGGCGGCAACCAGCAGAAGGTCGTCGTCGCGAAGTGGATCAACACCGAGCCGCGGGTTCTCGTCATGGACGAGCCCACCGCAGGTGTCGACATCGGGACGAAGACGGAGATCCTCGATATCGTGCGTGCCTTCGCCTCGCAGGGCAACGCGGTCTTGTTCATCTCGTCCGAACTCCCCGAACTCCTGGCCGTTGCCGATCGCATCGTCATCATGCGGGGAGGACGTTCGATCCGCGAACTCCCCCGCACCGACATCGATAGCGAAGAGCAGCTTCAACTCATCATCCAAGGAGCAGCAGCATGAGCAGCGCCGCACCGTCCACTCAGCCGTCCAGACTGTCACGGGTCATCACCCGCTTGGATTGGCGCAGCAACATCATCTACATCGCGTTCGTGGTGGTGTTCCTCCTCTTCGCGATCTTCCTGGGCAACGACGGCTTCCTCTCCGCGAACAACATGCTGAACATCGTTCGGCAGACCGCGACGATCTCGATCATGGCCATCGCGATGACCTTCGTGATCGCGGCCGCCGAAATCGACCTGAGTGTCGGATCGGTCGCGGGCCTGGCGTCCGTCGTGACAGCGATGACCACGATGCAGTTCGGCCTCGTCCCGGGCATCCTTGCGGGCCTCGCCGCGGGCGCGGCAATCGGCGCCATCAACGGCGGGCTCGTCGCGCTGCTGAGAATCCCGTCGTTTCTGGTCACCCTTGGAATGCTGGGCCTGGCCGCGGGTCTCGCGCAGTGGATCACCGCGTCGGCGCCGCAACCGATCACCGATCGCCTTTACGTGATGATCTTCGGCGGCAGCGACTTCGGCCCCGTGCCGGGCCTGCTGGTGTGGACGATCGTGGCGGTGGCGGTGGGATGGCTCGTGATGAACCGCACCGGCTTCGGGCGGAAGGTCCTGGCCACGGGTGGAAATCCGACAGCGGCTGCCTACACGGGCATCAACACGGCGCGCATCAAGTTCACCGTGCTGCTCATCTCGGGCATCGCGGCGGCGGTCGCCGGCATGCTCTACGCCGGTCGACTCGAATCGGGACGTTTCCAGTGGGGCCAGGGCGATGAGCTCACGGTCATCGCCGCCGTCATCCTGGGCGGTACGAGCCTCTTCGGCGGCCGCGGCGCCATCATCGGCACTCTGTTCGGGTCTCTCTTCATGGGCCTGATCAACAACGGGCTGATCCTCGCCGGGCTGGACGTCGCTCAGCAGCAGGTCGTACGCGGCGCGATCATCATCGCCGCCGTCGCGCTGTCGAGGAAGAAGTGATGGCCCGCCCGCCGCTGCGAAGCGGCATCATCGGCACGGGCTTCATGGGCCGGGTGCACACCCGCGCCGTGCGCTCGACCGGGGGCATCGTCGTCGCGTACGCCGGTCGCGATCTCGAGCGCACCCGGGAGGCCGCGCAGGAGGAGAACGTCCCGCTCGCGCTCACGGCGGACGAGCTGGTCGCCCACCCGGACGTCGACATCGTCCACATCTGCACCCCCAACGCACAGCACCTGCCGCTCGCGCTCGCCGCCATCGCGGCCGGAAAGCACGTCGTCTGCGAGAAGCCGCTCGCTCTGACGGCGGAGGACGCCCTGCTCCTGGAAAGCGCCGCGCGCGACGCTTTCGTGGTGACGGCGGTGCCGTTCATCTACCGCTTCTACCCGACGGTGCGCGAGGCGCGGGCACGCATCACCGCCACCGGGGAGCGCATCTGGCTGGCCCACGGACACTACCTGCAGGATTGGCTGTCCGACCAGTCGACCTACAATTGGCGGGTGACGGACGAGGGTTCCCGAGCGTTCGCCGATATCGGTGTGCATTGGTGCGACCTCTTCGAGTTCACCACGGGCCATCGCATCGAGCGCCTGCTCGCCCAGAAGTCCCGACTGCACGAGACGCGGCACTCCGACGACGGCGAAGTGCCCGTATCGACCGAGGATGGGGTGACGATGATGTTCCAGACCGACCGCGGCGCGACCGGTTCCGTCGTGATCTCGCAGGCCACGCCGGGGCGCAAGAACCGGCTATGGCTCTCGCTGGACGGGGAGACGAGGTCGTATGCGTTCGATCAGGAGAACCCCAACGATCTCTGGGTCGGCGCGACGCATGACGCGTCCATCCTGCCGAAGGGTCTCGAGACCCTTCATCACGACGCTGCCAGAGCGTATGTGACGGTGCCGTCCGGACACCCTCAGGGCTATCAGGACTGCTTCTCCCTGTTCATGCGTGATGTGCACGCGACGATCGAGGGGCGCCCCGTCGACGGGCTGCCCACCTTCTCCGACGGCGTGCGCGCCGCACGACTGACGGAGGCGGTGATCGCCTCGTCCGACTCCGGACAGTGGGTGGATGTCGCGCAGGTGCGCGAGCCGGAATCGAGCGCCGCATGAGCGAGTCCACGCATCCCGTCACGTTGTTCACCGGGCAGTGGGCTGACCTGCCCTTGGAAGAAGTGGCCCGATTGGCGGCGTCGTGGGGCTATGACGGCCTCGAGCTCGCGGCCTCGGGGGATCACCTCGACCTGGAACGCGCCGAGGAGGAGCCGGGCTACCTCGCGTCGCGCAAGGAGATCCTCGACCGCCACGGACTCTCGGTGTTCGCGATCTCGAACCACCTGGCCGGGCAGGCCGTGTGCGATGCGCCCATCGACTTCCGGCATGAGGCCATCCTGCGCCCCTCGCTCTGGGGCGACGGCGACGCAGAGGGCGTCCGGCGACGCGCTGCGGAGGACATGAAGCGCGCCGCGCGGGTTGCGCGGCGACTCGGCGTCGACACGGTCGTGGGATTCACCGGGTCGTCGGTATGGCCGTACGTCGCGATGTTCCCGCCCGTGCCCACCTCCGTCATCGAGGCCGGCTACGAGGACTTCGCGGCCCGATGGAACCCGATCCTCGATGTGTTCGACGGGGAGGGTGTGCGGTTCGCGCACGAGGTGCACCCCGGCGAGGTGGCCTACGACTACTGGACGAGCGTGCGCACCCTCGACGCGATCGATCACAGGGAGGCGTTCGGCTTCAACTGGGACCCGTCGCACATGATGTGGCAGAACATCGACCCGGTGGGCTTCATCTGGGACTTCCGCGACCGCATCTATCACGTCGACTGCAAGGACACGCGTCTGCGGCCGACGAACGGGCGGGCCGGGGTGCTCGGATCGCACCTGCCCTGGGGCGATCCGCGGCGCGGCTGGGATTTCGTCTCCACCGGTCACGGCGACGTGCCCTGGGAGGACGCGTTCCGCGCCCTCGAGTCGATCGGCTACCGCGGACCCATCTCCATCGAGTGGGAGGATGCCGGGATGGACCGCCTGCACGGCGCCGCCGAGGCGGTGGAGTTCGTGCGATCGAAGCTGTGGAAGCAGCCCACGGCTTCCTTCGACGCGGCCTTCTCCGCCCGCTGAACACGCGAGGACGCCCCCCGGGCGCCGGGCTGCAGCCCGGGCAGGTAGGTCGGCGGCGTCTGCGTCGCTCATCGCGGCGACGCGTGCGAGGGGTGAACCGGAGTTGCGCCGACGCCGATGGTGTGCGCAATGTATTGCATGCCGATTCCCTCGGGCAGCCCAGCATTGGGTCGCTCCCTCCTCCGCGACGACGTCTACCGACGGCTTCGCGACGCGATCGTCGAAGGCGCATTCGAGCCCGGGGAGCAGCTGAAGGACGGCGACCTCGCGGAGTGGCTGGGGGTGAGCCGCACGCCTGTGCGCGAAGCGCTGCTGCGCCTGGCGGCAAGCGGACTGGTGGTGGCCGTGCCGGGCCGGTCGACGGCGGTGAGCACCATCGACCCGCGGGCGGTGCGGGACGCGCGGGATGTCATCGCCGCCATGCACGGCTTGGCGGTGCGCGAGACGACGGGCCGGCTGAGTGCTGCAGACATCGAGCGGATGCGCGACGCGAATCGCCGCTTCGCCGCGTCGCTCGCGGCGGGCGACATCAGCGCGGCGCTGGACGCCGATGACGAGCTCCACATGATCCCCGTCGCGGCGCTCGGCAACAGTGCCGTCGAGGCGGTGCTGGAGCAGTTCGGACCGCTGGTGCGCCGAGCGGAGCTGTCGCGCTTCACGGGAGATGGCCGGCCGTCCGTGGAGAGGCACGAGCAACTGATCGGCTTCATGGCCGCCGGCGACGTGCGGGGCGCCGAATCCGTGACCCTCGACATCTGGCACAGCCTCACGGAGGACGGCGCCGCCGAGGAAGCGCTGACTCAGGCATCTTAGGCGGGCGTCTCGGGAGAGCGGCTCCCCGACCCGACGAGAATGGAGGGGTGGAGCCGTGGGAGATGCGTGAGTGGTTCGGCGATTACCTCGATGCGTGCAACCGTCACGATCTCGACGCCATCCGCTCCTTTCTGGATCCCGCGGTCCGCCGCGCGCACCTGCCGCGCGGCGCGGATGCCTGGGTGAAGGATGCGGCGGAGCTTTTCCGCGCTTTCCCGGACTGGCGGTGGCGCCGCATTCAACTGCTCGTCGAAGAGGATCGCCTAGCCGTGCATCTGCGCGCGAGCGGCACGCACGCCGGGGCGTTCCGCGGCATCGCCGCGACGCGACGGCACGTGAACGTCGCCGAGTTCGCGATGTGCCGGGTCGTGAACGGTCGGATCACCGAGTTCACCGGGACCGCCGACCATGTCGAGTTGCTCGATCAGCTACGGGGGTGAGGGTCATTGCGCGCCGCGAGGGGCCGCTCAGCCCGTGGGCCGGCCGAATCGCGCGGAGGTCACGGGTCCCGGGTCAGTCCGTGGGCGGGCGCCTCAGCCGCTTGACGTCGGTTCGCCGGCGCTTGGCGCCGAGGCGCCGTTCCTTCGCTCCCCGGCTGGGCATGGTCGCGCGTCGCGACGGCGACGGCGGGCGCAGTGCGTCGGCCACCGCCGAGGCGAGCCGTTCGCGGGCCGCGTCCCGGTTGCGCACCTGCGTCCGGTGCTCCGACGCGGCGATCGTCAGGGTGCCCCGCACGAGCCGACCGCCCAGCCGATCGAGCAGCCGCTCACGCTCATGTTCCGACAGCGCTCGCGAGGCCGCGATGTCCCACGTGAGCTCCACGCGGGAGTCGGCGGTGTTCACGCCCTGTCCGCCCGGACCGGACGAGCGGCTGAATCGCCAGGAGAGCTCGCTCTCGGGGATCGTCACGCCCGCCGTGACGCGCAGTCCTGGGCGGTGATGAGCGGTCATGCCCCCATCATCTCCCCGCTGGCGCCCTGCGCCCCGTTCCGACTGCTCAGCGATCGAGCGTCGCGAACCGGCGGATCGACAGCGGCACGAAGACGAGCAGCAGCACGACGATCCCCCCGATGACGGTCGGGATCGGATACTGGGCCGGCCAGGCGTCGCCGACCGGTGTGCCGGCGGGGACGTTGCCGAAGAGCTGCCGCGCGGATGTGACCAGCGCGGTCACGGGGTTCCATTCCGCGAACACCCGCAGCGGTGTGGGGAGGCCCTCGCTCGGCACGAACGCGTTGGAGAGGAACGTGAGGGGGAAGAGGATCAGGAACGACGCGTTGTTGATCACCTCGGGGCTGCGCACGATCATGCCGAGGTAGGCCATGAGCCACGAGAACGCGTAGGAGAACGACAGCAGCAGGAGCACGCCGGCCAGGAACTCGAGAGGCGACGACGTGACCCGCCACCCGACGACGAGACCCGTCAGCATCATGACCGCGAGCGAGAGCAGGTTGATGACGAGATCGCCCGTGGTGCGTCCGATCAGCACGGCCGCGCCGTTCATCGGAAGCGTGCGGAACCGGTCGATGATGCCGTCCTTCAGGTCCTGCGCCATGGCCGAGCCCGAGTAGGTGGAGCCGAAGACGATCGTCTGCGCGAAGATCCCCGCCATGAGGAACGAGGTGTAGTCGCCGCCCGGCACGGGGATGGCGGAGCCGAAGACGAAGGTGAACAGCAGCACGAACATGATCGGCTGGATCAGCGTGAACAGCAGGATGTCGGGAACGCGCACGATCTTCTTGAGGTTCCGCCACGTCGCGATCGCGCCGTCGGAGAGGAGGCGGCTGACCGCGCTTCCCTCGGGGGCCCGGATCCGGCCCGGCGGGGTGCGGCCCGTGTGGGCCGCGGCGCTCGTCTCGGTCATGCCGCATCCTCCGCCTCGTCGTCCGTGCCGGTTGCGCGGCCGGTCAGTTGCAGGAAGACGTCGTCGAGCGTCGGGCGCCTCATGCCGGCGTCGTGCAGCTCGATGCCCTGGGCGGCGATGTCGGCCACGATGCCGCCGAGGCCGGTGGCGCCGTCGGCGACGGGCACGACCCATGTCCGATCGCCCCCCTCTGCGACGGGACCGGAGCCGTAGCGACTCAGGATGTCGCGGACGCGCTCGCCGTCGGCGTCGTCGACGAGTGTGACGGCCACGCGCTGCCCGCCCACCGAGGCCTTCAGCTGGTCGGCGGTGCCCTCGGCGATCACGCGGCCGCTGTCGACGATCGAGATCGAATCCGCGAGCCGATCGGCCTCCTCGAGATACTGCGTCGTCAGGAGGACCGTTGTCCCGCCGGCGACGAGCGACTCGATCACCTCCCAGAGGGCGAGCCGACTGCGGGGATCGAGTCCTGTCGTGGGTTCGTCGAGGAAGAGCACGGGCGGGTTGATGACGAGGGCGCCCGCCAGGTCGATTCGCCGCCGCATGCCCCCCGAGAACCCCTTGACGGGACGGTTCTGCGCCTCGACGAGGTCGAAGACCTCGATCAGCTCACGTGCTCGCTGCGCCGCGAGCCGGTGGCCGAGGTGATAGAGCCGGCCGACCATGTAGAGGTTCTCGTAGCCGGTGAGGTTCTCGTCGACGGCGGCGTACTGACCGCTGGCGCCGATCATCCGGCGGATCTCGGCGGGGTCGTCGAAGACGTCGACCCCCGCGATGATCGCGCGCCCCGAGTCGGGTCGGATGAGGGTCGTGAGGACCTTGACGGCGGTGGTCTTGCCCGCACCGTTCGGGCCGAGCAGCGCCGTCACGCTGCCCTGCTCGACCGACAGGTCGAGCCCGTCGAGCGCGCGCACGACGGCGGCTCCCTTGGGGCGGTAGGTCTTGACGATCTGCTGCGTCTCGATGTACGCCATGCGCGGATCGTACTCCCCTCCTCCGACATCGGGGTTGCGCGCGTGGGGCGGGCGCGGGAGCATGCAGACGACGCGGTGTCCGCGGCGGTCTGTACCTTGCGGTCATCGTGGGGCGGACGCTCCCGCCGCACCCCCAGGAGAATCCATGGCCGAGTCGCTTCGCCAGCCGGGCCGGGATGAGGCCGCGCAGGCTCCGCCCGGTCCCCGCACCGTGCGGGCGTTCCATCAGGTGCTCGCGAACACCGCGGCCGCGAACGTGACCTCCAGCTATCTGTGGTGGGCGCTGACCTTCTGGGCGTATCTCGAGACGCGCTCGGTGCTCGCGACGGCGATCATCGGCGGCTCCTACATGCTTCTGGTCGCCGCCTTCGGTGTCATCTTCGGGGTCATCGTCGACCGCATGAAGAAGAAGGCGGTCATGGTGCTCTCGAGCGGGGTCACGCTCGTGACGTATCTGCTCGCCGGCGCTCTCTACCTCTCGTTCCCGGAGAGCGTGCTGGTCGACTGGGGCGGCCCCTGGTTCTGGGTGTTCGCGGGCGTGATCCTCGTGGGCGGCGTGGTCGAGAACCTGCGCAACATCGCGCTGTCGACCACCGTGACCCTGCTCGTGCCGGCAGATCGGCGCGACAGGGCGAACGGGCTGGTGGGCGCGGTGCAGGGCATCGCATTCATGGTCACGAGCGTGTTCTCGGGGCTGTCGATCGGCCTGCTCGGAATGGGGTGGACCGTCGTCATCGCGATCGCGGCGACGGCGCTCGCGCTCGGGCACCTCCTCTTCGTCCCCATCCCGGAGCGCGGGGTCGTCCACGTCGAGGGTGCTCCCGCTCAGGTCGGCTTCCGCGGGGTCATCCCGGCCGTCGTCGCCGTGCCGGGTCTGCTCGCGCTCATCCTCTTCTCGACGTTCAACAACCTCGTGGGCGGCGTGTTCATGGCCCTCATGGACCCGTACGGCCTCACTCTCTTCTCGGTGGAGATGTGGGGGATCGTGCTCGGGGTGACCAGCTTCGGGTTCGTGATGGGAGGCGCCCTCGTTGCCCGCTTCGGCCTCGGAAAAAACCCGGTCCGCACGCTGCTGCTCGTCAACGTCGGGATCGCGCTGCTGGGTCTCACCTTCGCCATCCGCGAGTGGTGGTGGCTCTACGCGCTCGGCGTCCTCGTCTTCATGTGCCTCATGCCGATCGCGGAGGCGGCCGAGCAGACCATCGTGCAGCGCGTCGTGCCGTTCGACAAGCAGGGCCGGGTGTTCGGCTTCGCCGCGAGCGTGGAGTCGGCCGCGGCACCGGTCTCCTCGTTCCTGGTCGGTCCGCTGGCACAGTTCTGGCTCATCCCCTTCATGGACTCGCAGGACGGGCAGGACTCCCTCGGGTGGTTGCTGGGCCCGGGCGAGGCGCGGGGCATCGCGCTCGCCTTCGTGGGAGCGAGCCTGGTTCTCCTCGTCACCGTGATGCTCGCCTTCGTCTCCCGGCCGTACCGGCGCCTGTCGGCGGCGTACGCCGCCGCACCGCCGTCGCTCACCCCCGATGCCGTCGACGCCCCCGAGATGGGTCTCACCCACCTGCCCTCGACGAGCTGATCCCGGACCGCTGTTAGGCGTTCTGCGGGAATCCCAGGTTGATTCCGCCGTGGCTCGGGTCGAGCCAGCGCGCCGTGACCGCCTTCTCGCGGGTGAAGAAGTGGAAGCCTTGCCGGCCGTACGCCTTCGTGTCGCCGAACGCCGACGCCTTCCAGCCGCCGAAGGAGTGGTAGGCGACGGGCACGGGGATGGGAACGTTGATGCCGATCATCCCGACCTCGATCTCGTACTGGAATCGGCGCGCCGCGCCGCCGTCGTTCGTGAAGATCGCCGTGCCGTTGCCGAACGCCCCCGTGTTGATGAGACTCACACCCTCCTCGTACGAGTCGACCCGCACGATCGACAGCACCGGTCCGAAGATCTCGTCGGTGTACGCCGCCGAGGTCGTCGGCACTCGGTCGAGCAGCGTGGGGCCGAGCCAGAAGCCCCCCGGCTCGCCGTCGACGACGACGCCACGGCCGTCCACGACGACGGCGGCTCCGTCCGCGGCGGCCGTGTCGATGTATCCCGACACCCTGTCGCGGTGCTCGCGGGTGATGAGGGGGCCCATGTCGCACCCTCGGCGGCCGTCCCCGATCCTCAGCCCCGCCATGCGCTCGGCGATCTTGCCGAGCAGATCGTCGGCGACCGGCTCCACCGCCACGATCACCGAGATCGCCATGCAGCGCTCGCCCGCCGATCCGAAGCCGGCGTTGACGGCGGCATCCGCCACGAGGTCGAGATCGGCATCCGGCAGCACGAGCATGTGGTTCTTCGCGCCGCCGAGCGCCTGAACGCGCTTGCCGTGTCGCGCGGCGGTCTCGTAGATGTGGCGGGCGATCGGAGTGGATCCGACGAAGGACACCGAGGCGATCCCCGGATGCTCCAGCAGCGCGTCGACCGCGACCCTGTCGCCGTTGAGGACCGTGAACACACCGGCCGGCAGGCCCGCCTCGGCGAGCAGCTGCGCCATCCACAGCGACGCCGACGGATCCTTCTCACTCGGTTTGAGCACGACGGCGTTCCCGGCGGCCAGCGCGACCGGAAGGAACCACAGGGGCACCATCGCGGGGAAGTTGAAGGGACTGATGACCGCCGCGACTCCGATGGGCTGGCGGAACGAGTACACGTCCACGCCGCTCGAGGCGTTGACGGAGTAGTCGCCTTTGAGGACCTCGGCGAACCCGAGGGCGAACTCGAGCACCTCCTGTCCTCGCGCGATCTCCCCGAGCGCATCGGCGAGCACCTTGCCGTGCTCGCTCGTGATGATCTCGGCCAGCTCTCCCTTGCGCTGCTCGAGGAGCTCGCGGAACCGGAACAGCACCGCCTGCCTGCGCGCGATCGACAGGTCCCTCCACGCGGGGAACGCGGCAGCGGCCGAGCGCACCGCCCGGTCCACGTCGCCGGGCTCGGCGAGGACGACCTCGCCCGTGGGCGCGCCGGTTGCGGGGTCGTACACGGGTGCCACGCGTCGGTCGGGTACGTCGGCCGGTTCACCGTCGATCCAGTGGGGGATGCGTCTGCTCACGCGGTCTCGTCCTTCCTCGGGGCCTCGTCCATCACGATGACGGCGCGGCCGGTGATCCGGCCCTCCGCGAGGGCGCGGTACGCGGCATCCGCCTCGCTCAGCGGGAACGTACGGGTCACCAGGCCGACGGTGTCGATGTCGCCGTCGGCGGCCAGGCGCACGACGGCGGGCAGGTCCTCCCGGGTGCGGGCGCCGAACGAGCCCGTGATCGAGTATCCGCGGCGCACGAGCGGCGTGATCTCGATCTGGGCGACGGAGGCGCCGGCGGCGATGCCGATCGCCACCATCCGGCCCCCGTCGGCGAGCACGTCGATCGCCTGGCGGAAGGTCGCGGGATGCCCGAGCGCCTCGAAGGCGACGTCGACGCCACGCCCCCCGGTCGCCGCGCGCACCTGCGCGACGACGTCCTCCTCGCGGGAGTTGACGGCGTGCGTCGCGCCGAGCGCGCGCGCGGCGTCGAGCTTGTCGTCCGCGACGTCGATCGCGACGATGGGGTCGGCGCCGGCGGCCCTGGCCATCTGCACGACCCCGCTACCCACGCCGCCGACGGCGATGACCGCGACGGATTCGCCCGCCTGCACGCGCCCGGCGCGATGGACGGCGCCGTACGACGTGAAGGCCGCGCACCCGAGGACGGCGGCGGAGACGGGGTCCACGCCCTCGGGAAGGACGGCGAGCGCCGTGAGCGGAACGACCGCGTACTGCGCGAGCCCGCCCATCGAGTACATCGCCAGGAACGACCCGTCGGCGAGCGTGAGCCGGCTCTGCCCGTCGTAGAGCGTCCCGCGCAGCCGGTTCTGGCCGAAGAACTCGGCGCAGAGGTCGTCCCGCCCGCGGTCGCACGCGTCGCATGCATCGCACGGCATGATGAACGCGCCGACGACGTCGTCGCCGACCGCCAGCCCGCCCGCCTCGCCGGTGCCGTCGCCGATCGCGACGATCGTGCCGCTGATCTCGTGGCCGAGCACGGCGGGTCGGGGGAAGGCGACTTCGCCCTTCATGACATGCAGGTCGGTATGGCACACGCCGCATGCGCGCACTTTCACGAGGGCCTCTCCTGCGAGAGGCGTGGGGATCGGGATGTCGACGACATCGAGCCCGGGGGTGCCCTCGCGCAGTACGGCCGCGCTCATCATGCCCTCGACCGTGCGTGCCATCGCCCACCCTCTCCCTCGACCGGTGTGTCGCCCGGATCAGTCTCCGCGGCACGGCTCGGGCGAACAAGCGATGCGGGGCGTTCTTCCACCAGATGGAAGATCGCCCCGTCGCGCGTAGGCTCGTTCACCATGGCCATCGGCGCAACGATCCACACTTTCACCGGGCAGCTCGCCGACGTCGACCGCGGCGTCTACGACGACCTGGCGCTGCGGGTGGCGCGGCACGCCTCCGAGACCGACGCCTTCATGCTCACCCGCGTGCTCGCCTACTGCCTCGAGTTCGCGGAGGGCATCGCGTTCAGCGACGGGATCGCCTCGACCGACGAGCCCGCCGTCCTCGTGCGCGACCCGACCGGTCGGGTGACGTCGTGGATAGAGGTCGGGGCGCCGGATGCCGCGCGCCTGCACTACGGCGCCAAGCTCGCCGATCGCGCCGTCGTCTACACGCACCGCGATCCCGCGAAGGTCGTCGCCGCGTGGCAGGGCAAGCCCCTGCATCGCGCCGAGGACCTCGTCGTGCGCAGCTTCGGCCCCGGTTTCGTGGATGCCGCGACATCCGCGATCGAGCGTCGCAACACCATCACCGTGTCGATCACGGAGGGGCACCTCTACCTCGAGCTCAACGGGCGGACGTTCGACGCCCCGATCATCGAGACCCCGGCGCGCCCGTGAGCACACGGCTGCTGCTGCTCGCCGACACGCACATCCCCGGCCGGGCGCGGGCGCTGCCCGACGCGGTGCGCCGGGCAGCGGACGACGCCGACCTCGTCATCCACGCCGGCGACTGGGTCTCCGCGTCGGTGCTGGACGACCTCGAAGGGCACGCTCCCGTGATGGGCGTGTGGGGCAACAACGACGGGCCCGACCTGCGCGAGCGCCTCCCCGAGATCGCGCGGCGGGGGATCGAGGGCATCCGGTTCGCCGTCGTGCACGAGACCGGCGACGCGCGGCGCCGGGAGGCGCGGATGACGCAGGCGTTTCCCGACACCGATGTCCTGGTCTTCGGGCACAGCCACATCCCCTGGGACACGCGCACCGCGTCGGGGCTGCGGCTGCTCAATCCGGGCTCGCCGACCGACCGTCGCCGGCAGCCGCGCTGCACGATGATGACGGCGCTCGCGGATGCCGGCGACCTGCGAGACGTCGCCCTCATCCCCCTCTGAGCCGGGGGTCATGCGACAACGGCGTCGTCATGGGCGCCGTGCTGCTGCTGGTCGGCACCGCGGCGCTCGGCAGCGGCGTCGCCGGACTCACGGCCCTCTGACCGGCCGAGCGCGCCCGGCCGGCGGTCCCGCCTACAGGGAGAGGATGCGCTCGCGTACCTCTCGACGCAGCACCTTGCCGATGAGCGAGCGGGGCAGCTCCTCGATCTCGAACACCCGGCGCGGCACCTTGTACGCCGCCAGGTGGCTGCGGCAGAACTGCCGCAGCCCCTCGACATCGAGCTCGGCGCCCTGTCGCAGCACGACGGCTGCCGCGACCTCCTCCCCGCCGCCCGACCAGGGCAGCGCGACGACGGCCGCGGCATCCACGTCGGGGTGCGACATGAGCGTCTCCTCCACCTCCGTGGGCGAGACGTTGAACCCGCCCGTGATGATGAGCTCCTTCAGGCGGTCGACGACCGTCACGAAGCCGTCGGGGGAGACGGTGACGATGTCCCCCGTGCGCAGCCAGCCGCCGTCGACGAGCGTCGCGGCGCTCTCGTCCCGCCGGCGCCAGTATCCCTGGAAGACCTGCGGTCCGCGCAGTAGCAGCTCGCCCTCGGCACCCGGCTCCACGTCCTTCGTCGGGTCATCGACGTCGACGACCCGGATCTCCGTGCTGGGGAACGGCACGCCGACGGTTCCGGGGCGTCGCGAGGGGCCGATGGGGTTGCCGATCGCGACCGGCGAGGACTCGGTCATCCCATACCCCTCGACGAGGAGGCCACCCGTCGCCGACTCCCACTTCTCGACGGTCGAGACGGGGAGCGCCATCGCGCCCGAGATCGCGAACCGCACGGTCGACAGGTCGATCCGGCCCGCGATCGCGGCGCGGGCGAGCTGCTCGTAGATCGGCGGGACGGCCGGGAGGAAGGTGGGCGGGGTCTTGCGTGCGGCCTTGGCGACGAGGTCCAGGTCGTATTTCGGGAAGAGGACGAGACGCGCGCCGATGCTCATCGCGAAGGTGAGGCACAGCGTCATCCCGTAGGCGTGGAACAGCGGCAGCACCCCGTAGAAGACCTCTTCGCCCTCGCGCAGGCCCGGAACCCATGCGCGGCCCTGCATGGCGTTCGCCCGCAGGTTGCGGTGCGTGAGGATCGCGCCCTTCGGCGTGCCGGTGGTGCCGCTGGTGTACTGCAGCACGGCGATGTCGTCGAGCGCGGGTCGGGCGGCGCGGCG
This sequence comes from Microbacterium sp. NPDC078428, assembly GCF_044542535.1. Lineage (NCBI taxonomy): Bacteria > Bacillati > Actinomycetota > Actinomycetes > Micrococcales > Microbacteriaceae > Microbacterium > Microbacterium sp. NPDC078428. Next base: position 90,473 of record NZ_JBITUP010000007.1, on the reverse strand, counting down.
CGAGAGCGGCCGGTGGCCGACCAGGTCGCGCCAGCGACGGGGACGCCGGCAGCCGGGCTTCTTCGTCAGCTGTGCGCGCGCCGCCCGTGCCCTGGCGAGGGGGAGCCGCAGGGCCAGCCGGGTGGCCCGCGGCATCGCCTCCGTGATGTCGACGGCGATGAGCGCGCGGACCGCGATGTCGGCGGGGAAGTCCGCGACGGTGTCGTAGACCTTGTCCCAGACGATCGCGTAGGCGGCGCCGTGGTCTTCGAACTGGTGGCGCAGCTCGCGCTCGGTGTACAGCGGGTTGTGCTCGACGACGATCGCGCCGAGCCGCAGCACGGCGTAGAACGCGACGACGTGCTGCGGGCAGTTGGGCAGCACGATCGCCACGCGGTCGCCCTTCGCGACCCCGAGGCGCCGCAGCCCCTCGGCCGCCCGTGCGATCTGGTCGCCGAGGCCCCGGTAGGAGGTCACGGCGCCGAAGAACTCGAGCGCCGGGCCCTTACCGTACCGGGCGACGCTCGCGTCGATCATGTCCGTGAGCGTCTCGTCGACGTCGTCGATCGTCTCGGGCACGCCGGGGGCGTAGACCGAGAGCCAGGGCTTCGACGAATAGGGGGTCTCCAGAGGCATCCGGCGTCCTTTCGCGTGCGGGCCTCCACCGTACGGCCCGTCGGCGCGACCGGCACGTCGGTTGCGCCTCGCGCGCCTCGTCGGTATGGATGCCGCGCCGACCGTACAGGTGTCAACCCCTTCGCCGCGCGCACGGGGCTCGGTAGCGTCGGCACTCCGACGTCTGAAAGAGGACCACCATGACCACCGCCATCGCGCTGAACTGCACCCTCAAGCCTTCCCCGGCAGTCTCCAGTTCCGAGAAGCTGGGAGGGGAGGTGCTGGCGGCGCTCTCCGCGCACGGCGTGACCGGGTCGACGCTGCGTGTCGTCGATTTCGACGTCAAGCCGGGTGTCGAGAAGGACATGGGAGCGGGGGATGCCTGGCCGGAGATCCGCCGGCGCGTCCTCGAAGCCGACATCCTGGTGCTCTGCACGCCCACCTGGATGGGTCAGGCGTCGAGCGTCGCGCAGCGCGTGCTCGAGCGCCTCGACGCAGAGCTCTCCGAGACGGATGACGAGGGGCGACCCATCCTCTTCGGGAAGGTCGCCGTGGCCGCCATCGTGGGCAACGAGGACGGGGCGCATCGCATCACGGCGGACTTCTTCCAGGCCCTGAACGACGTGGGCTTCACGGTCCCCGCGCAGGGCGCCGTGTATTGGAACGGCGAGGCAATGCACACCACCGACTACGTCGACCTCGACGAGGTCCCCGAGAAGGTGGCGTCGACGACCGCGACACTCGCGCGGAACGCGGCGCACCTCGCCGCTCTGCTGGCTCGAGCGCCGTACCCCGGGAGCTGATCAGAGCGCGCGCAGTCGCTCCAGCAGGGGCCCGGCGGCCTCGGCGAGGAAACGATCCTGCGCTTCGTCGCCGATCTGCACGATCGCGACATCCGTGAAGCCCGCGTCGAGGTAGGGTCGCACGCTCTCCGCGATCTCGTCGAGGTCGGGTCCGCACGCGATCGAGTCCGCGACGTCCTCCGGGCGAACGAACTGCGTCGCGGCCGCGAACCCGGCGGGCGTGGGCAGGTCGGAGTTCACCGACCATCCGCCGGCGAACCACCGGAACTGGTCGTGGGCCCGGGCGATGGCCGTGTCCTTGTCGGCATCCCAGGAGATCGGGATCTGGCCGATCTTCCGCGAGTCGCCCGAATGCGCGGCATCCCACCCCGTCACGAGGTCGCCATCGGGCTCCACCGCGACCAGGTGGTCGCCGAGGGGTGCGAAGCGCGCGACCGACTTCGGCCCTGAGACGGCGACCCCGATCGGCACTCCGCCCTCCGGTGCGTCCCAGATCCGGGCGGAGTCCACACGGAAGTACTGCCCGTCGTAGGTGACCAGATCCCCGGTGTGGAGGGCCCGGATGATCTCGATCGCCTCCACCAGCATGTCCTGGCGGGCGGCGACGGCCGGCCAGCCCTCCCCGACGACGTGCTCGTTGAGGTTCTCGCCCGATCCGAGCCCGAGCGTGAAGCGGCCCTCGCTCAGCACTTGGAGGGTCGCAGCTTTCTGGGCCACCACCGCGGGGTGGTAACGCATGGTGGGGCACGTCACGTACGTCATCAGTTCGACGCGCTCGGTGGCCTGCGCGACGGCGCCGAGCACGGTCCACGCGTAGGGCGCGTGCCCCTGGCTGGTCAGCCACGGGGAGTAGTGGTCGCTCGAGACTTCGAAGTCGAACCCGACCCGCTCGGCCGCCGCGGCGTACCGCACGAGTTCGCGGGGCCCGCTCTGCTCGGTCATGAGGGTGTATCCGAACTGCGTCATGGAGGGGGCATCCTTCTGTCGGTGTGAGGCGAGACTACGGATGAGCGCGGCCCTGGCGGTGGGGGTTGCGCGCCGCTCGCGAATGCGCCAGGCGGCGCTCTGGGGGCCGGCCTCGGTAGCCAGCGGGCACGCTCCCGTCAACCCCCCTCGGCGGGCCGGTGAACCGGGGGAGACTGGCAAAACCGCAACCCCCAGAGCGCCGGGCCCGTCGTCGGCCCGCGCACGACGAAAGGCGAAGCGATGAGAGCCGTCACCTGGCATGGCACCCGCGACATCCGCGTGGAGGACGTCCCCGATCCCCGCATCGAGAAGCCCACCGACGCCATCGTCCGGATCACGGCCACCGCCATCTGCGGGTCCGACCTGCACCTGTACGAGCTGCTCGGCCCCTTCATGGATCCGGGCGACATCCTCGGTCACGAGCCGATGGGAGTCGTCGAGGCGGTGGGTGCCGAGGTGACCGGCCTTCGGGTGGGTCAGCGCGTCGTGGTCCCCTTCAACATCTCCTGCGGCGAGTGCTTCATGTGCCGGGCAGGCCTGCAGTCGCAGTGCGAGACGACCCAGGTGAGGGAGCAGGGCAGCGGTGCCGCCCTCTTCGGCTACACCAAGCTCTACGGCCAGGTTCCCGGCGGCCAGGCGGAACTGCTCCGGGTGCCGCTCGCGGACTACAACACGATCCCCGTCCCCGACGAAGGACCCGACGAGCGCTACCTCTTCCTGAGTGACATCCTGCCCACGGCGCTGCAGGGCGTCGAATACGCACAGGTGCCCGACGGCGGCTCGGTCGCGGTGCTGGGCCTCGGACCCGTCGGTCAGTTCGCCGCGCGGATCGCCGCGCGACGGGGCCATCGCGTGTTCGGCGTCGACCCGGTCGAGGAGCGACGGACGATGGCGGCCCGCCACGGAGTCGAGGTCTGGGAGGACGGGGACGACACCGTCGCCGCGCTCCGGGATGCCACGGAGGGCCGCGGCCCCGACGCCGTCATCGACGCCGTCGGCATGGAGGCGCACGGGAGCGGACTCGTGAAGGCGGCGCACACCGTCATGTCCCGGATGCCGCGGGCACTCGCGAAGCCGCTCATGGAGAAGGCCGGCGTCGACCGGCTGGCGGGCCTGCACTCCGCGATCGAGCTCGTGCGCCGCGGCGGCACGGTCTCGATCAGCGGCGTCTACGCCGGCGATGCCGACCCGATGCCCATGAAGACGCTCTTCGACAAGCAGGTGACGCTGCGGATGGGGCAGTGCAACGTGAAGAGCTGGGTCGACCAGTTGATCCCGCTCGTCGAGGATCCCTCCGACCCCCTGGGCGTGGCCGACCTTGTGACGCACCGCGGAGGGCTCGACGAGGCCCCCGGGCTGTACGAGACGTTCCAGAAGAAGCACGACGGATGCATCAAGGTCGTGCTCCGGCCCGGCGAAGGGGCGGCTGCGTGAGACCTCGGCGAGTCGCGACGGCCGGGCGTCGCGCCCGCCGCCCGGCCGGCGGCGATGTCCCCCCGAGTACGAACACCCACCCAGTGACGAGGAGGTCACGATGATGGCTGCGGCAATGCACAGCGGACTGGAGCTGACGAAGGTAGACGAAGGATGCTGGCGCGTGTGCGACGGCGCGCTGGACGACCACGATCCCCGTCGGGTGATCGCATTCGTGGAGTGCCGAGGGGAGCGCGCTGCCGTGCTGTGGCTGCGCTCGCGCGCGGCGGAGAGCATCCACCGGTCTTTCGAGGAGGCGATGGCCGCGATCGAGCGGTCGGTCTCCGCGGAGGCCGGCGCCGACCGGTCGAACCGACCCGTCCCGATCCGTCACTTCCCCCCGCCCCGCCGGCGCGACGCCCCGGCGTAGCATCCGGCCGCGTCGAGCGCCAGCCGTGGCGCAGCCGCGATGGCGGGGGCTAGCGTCGTCGCATGGAAGCACACGAGACCGATCCCGCCAGCTCTGAGGAGAAGCGGCACGACCAGCTCACGAGCGCGCCGCACGCGACCGAGGCCGACGCGGCGCCGCGCATCTCCGTCACGCAGGGCGATGGAGTGAAGCGGATCGACATCGTTCCGGATGCGGCGGTCCGGCCCGGTATGGACCCCGACGACGACCCCGAGGAGAACGCATGAGCGAGAAGAACCCCATCGACCCGTCGACCGACGAGCCGGGCGCCGAGGGCGTCCCTCAGGCACCCTCGCCGAGCGGCACGGGCGACCCCAACATCGATCGTCCCGAGGGTGGCCCGGTCCAGGTGGACGACGCGCAGGACTGATCCGGCGGCGGGACGGCGGGATAACGCTGCGGTAGGTCGCGGCGCGGAGGGGGCGAAACACCCCGGAAACCCGCGACCGCGCATAATGGCTGCGCAGCGTGAGCCGTTGCGGGCCCGCGGGGCCAAAAGATCCCGGCGGTGTATGAGGTGCGATGCCCTACGTGCGCCGGTGCGGCGGGTGGGCGGCGTCGTCCTTCGTTCCTGTTCACCGGTACGAATGTGAGAAGTGACATGACCCTGCACGTGACGACCGTCGTCGGCAACCCCAAGCCGGCGTCCCGTACGCGGAAGGTGGCCGAGCTGCTCGTGGAGAAGCTGCTCGTGCCCGGCACCTACGACCTCGAGGTCATCGACCTCGCCGACCACACCGACGAGATCTTCGCCTGGCCGTCGGAGAAGATGTCCGCGCTCAACGCCCGCGTCGCCGAGAGCGACCTGGCCGTCTTCGCGTCCCCCACCTACAAGGCGACCTACACCGGACTGCTGAAGGCGTTCCTCGACCGGTATCCGGCCAACGGACTCACCGGCGTGACGGCCATTCCGGTGCACACGGGAGCCGATTTCACCCACTCGATGGGCCCGACCTTCACCCTCTCCCCGCTGCTGGTCGAGCTGGGCGCGACGGTGCCGGGCCGAGGCTTCTACCTCGCGCTCAGCCAGATGGACCAGCTCTCCGAGGTCGTGGATGCCGCGGCATCCGAGTACGCGGCCAACCTCGCCCGGCTCGCCCGCGTCGCTGCCGCGTCGGCGAGCCCCGTGGGCGCGTGAGGGAAGACGCCACGCCCGCCCTGGCCCCGACCCCGATCGAGGCGAGGCGCTTCCGGGATGCGCTGGGCCACTACGCCTCCGGACTGACCGTCGTCACCGGGACGGATGAAGGGGAGCCGGTGGGGTTCACCTGCCAGTCCTTCTCGTCCGTGTCGATCGATCCGCCGCTGGTGATGTTCAGCGTCATGCGCACGTCGACGTCCTATCCCCGGATCGCGGCGACCGGCCGCTTCGCGGTGAACGTCCTCGCACACGACCAGCACGCGCTGTCGAGCCGGTTCGCGCGCTCGGGCACGGACAAGTGGACCGGGGTCTCGTGGCGCCCCTCGTCCGGCGGCAATCCGCTGATCGATGACACGCTCCTGTGGGTCGACTGCGATCTCTGGGCCGAGCACGAGGCCGGGGACCATGTCATCGTGATCGGTCGCGTCCGCGAGCTCAGTCCCCTCGCGGCCGACGGGCGCGGACCGCTGGTGTTCTTCCGGGGCGCGTACCGCCACCTGCGTGAGATCGACGAGTTCGGGGGCTGACGCCGGAGGCGGCCGGCGGCTCGCCCGTCAGGCGCCGGGTGAGAGGTTCGGCTCCTCCCGAACCCCCATCTCGCGGCGGAGCGCACTGAGCGCGGCGTGCCACCCGGCGAGCCCGTGCACACCGGGCCCGGGACTCGTCGACGCCGAGGCGAGGTACACCCCCGCCAGCGGTGTCCGCCACGGGTCGGGGCGCAGCACGGGCCGGCGCAGCAGCTGCACGACGTCGGGGACCCCTGCCGCGATGTCGCCGCCGGGATAGTTCGCGTTGTGCGCCGCCACGTCCTGCGCGGTCGAGGACGACGTGTGCAGGATGGTGTCGCGGAACCCGGGGGCGAAGCGCTCGATCTGCCGGATGACGGCCTCGGTGCGGTCGGCGGTCGAGCCCGCGGGGACGTGCGTGTACGTCCACAGCGTGTGCCGCCCCGTCGGGGCGCGGGTATCGTCGAACAGGCTCGGCTGCGACGCGAGCACGTACGGGTCGTCGACGAGGCGGCCGTGCGCGACGGCGTTCTCGGCCGCGGCGATCTCCGCGCGGGAGCCGCCGACGTGCACCGTTCCCGCACGCCGCACCTCCGGGTTGGTCCACGGGACGGGCTCGGACAGCGCGAAGTCGACCTTCGCGACGGCGTTGCCGTAGCGGAACCCCTCCAGCGCGCGCCGATAGACGGGCGGGAGACGATGCGCGCTCATGCGCAGGAGAGCCCGCGGCGTGACGTCCAGCACGGTGATCCGCGCGGGCGGCAGCTCGGTGAGGCTGTCGATGCGGGTGCCGGTGAGGATGTCCCCCCCGTGCGCCCGGATGTCAGCGGCCATCGCCTCGGCGATCGCCTGCGATCCGCCGATCGGGATCGGCCACCCCCGCGCGTGCGCGTAGGTCGTCAGGGCGAGTCCCGCGCCCGCCGACGCGAGGCTCGGCAGGGGGAGGATCGTGTGGGCCGCGACCCCCGTCAGCATCGCCGGGGCGGCCTCCCCCGTGAAGCGCGCTCCCCAGAGCGCGCTCCCCTGCTCGAGGGTGGCGAGCCCGAAGCGCGCCGCGGTGAGCGGATGCCGCGGCATCCGCAGAAGCGTCGAGCCGGTCAGCTCCGCGACCTGCGCGGAGCGCTCCGCGAGCGGCCGCACGAGGGCGTCGTACGCGCGTCCGTCGCGGCCGAGCGCGTCGCGCGTACGGTCCAGGTCGCGGTAGGCGATGCCGGCGCGGCCGCCGTCGAGCGGGTGGGCGAAGGAGACGGCCGGAACCGCGAAGGCCACCCGCTGCGGCAGCGCGAACTCCCGGAAGAACCGGGACTCGAAAGCGAGGGGATGCACGGCCGAGCACACGTCGTGATGGAAGCCGGGTGCGGTCAGCTCCCGCGTCGACGAGCCGCCGCCGATGCGGTCGGAGGCTTCGAATACGCGCACGCGCAGCCCCGCCCGCGCGAGGGTGACGGCGGCGGCCAGCCCGTTCGGGCCCGCGCCGACGACCACGGCGTCGGCATCCGAACCCGCCGTCACGATGCGTCTTCCTCCCCGGGCTCCGCCGGCTCGCCGTCCTCGGCGCGCTCCCGCTCCGCGGTCGACGGCTCCGGGCGGGACTCGTGGCCCTCGGCGATGTAGGCGAGCCGCAGCAGGGTCTCACGGTTGCGCAGATGCAGCATGATGTCGGCGACCGGACGGGGGACGAGGGTCGCCGGCCCGGCGACGGCGTTCTCCTGCATCCGCACGACGCAGCCGTCGCCGCGCGGCCGGACGTCGACGACGACCCGCGCCTCCCCGATCGGCCACCCCTTCGCCCGCAGCACCGCGCGGTGGGGCGGGTTCCACTCCTCGCAGCGTGTCCGGTCGTCGAGGAGGAACGGCCAGGTGCCCACGGAGTGGTGCAGCTGGGATCCCGGTTGCGGCCAGGCCTCGTCGACGTCGCGCATGCGCGAGGCGCCGACCACCCAGGAGGGATAGAGCCACCCGTTCGCCAGGACGTCGAACACGGTCTGGGGCGTGCACCGGATGGCGCGAACGGTGGTCGACATGGCGGCTCCTCGGCATCGGACGTGTGTCCGAGGCTAGGGCAGCAGCGCCCCCGGAGGTACGGGGGTTGACGGAGCGGGCACGTCGGGGTCAGAGACCGATGCGCTCGAGGTAGGCGTTTCGGAACGCGCCGCGCGGGTCCCACGCGGCGCGGAGCGACCGGAACTCCTGCCACCGGGGATAGAGGGTGGGCAACGTCGACGGGTCGGCGGTGAAGAGCTTGCCCCAGTGCGCACGCGAGCCGAAGGGCGCCAGGGCCGCCTCGATGCGGGGCAGGAGCGCGCGGACGTCGTCTTCGCGCCGCTGCCACGTGAAGTGGATGCAGAGCGTGGAGCGTCCGAAGGCGCCGCTCAGCCACAGGTCGTCCGCGGCGATCGTGCGCAGCTCGGTCACGAGGACGAGCGGCGCGATCTCCTCCCGCAGCTCGCGGAGCGCCTGAAGGGCGTCCACGGCGTGCGATCGATCGATCAGATACTCGCTCTGCAGCTCATCGCCGGCGCTCGGCGTGAACTCGAGGCGGAAGTGGGGCAGCCGTTCGTGCCACGGCCCGCGCGCGCCGGCCTGGACCGTCGCCGGGGCGGGGTCGACGCCGGGGATCGGATGCCGCGGGCCGTCGGCGCGACGCGCGCCGGCGAGCTCCCTGGGCACCTCCCCGCGCGTCTTGACCCAGATCTGGTCGAGGGTCTGCTCGCGCTGCCACGTCGTGAAGACGCTGACCGAATCGCCCGCGCCCGTGACCGCGTCCAGGTCGGCGAGCACCGCGTCCCAGCGCGGGGCGTCGTAGACGGTCTGGGCGATGTCGTAGGCCGGCTCGATGTCCAGAGCGATACGCGTGGTGACCCCCAGCGCGCCGAGGGAGACCACCGCCCCCGCGAAGTCCGGCTCCCCGCGGCTGATCCGGCGCACCTCGCCGGCCGAGTCGACGATCTCGAGGGATCGCACGGCGGTGGCGAGGCTGCCCTGGCCGTCGCCGGAACCGTGGGTGCCGGTCGCGATCGCGCCGGCCACCGAGATGTGTGGCAGGGAAGCCAGATTCGGGAGAGCCCAGCCGCGCTCGTGGAGCGCGGAGGCGAGCTCTCCGTACCGGATGCCGCCTGGAACCTCCACCGCCCGCTCCGACGCGTCGATGTCGATCCCGCCCTCGAGGGCGTCGAGGCTGATGGCGACACCGTTCGTGTCGGCGATGTCGTTGAACGAGTGCCGGCTCCCGAGCACCTTCACGCGACCCGCGGTGCGTGCAATGTGCGCGACCTCGTCGATCGTGCGCGGGCGCTCGAGCCGGCTCGCGCCGTAGACGAGGTTCCCGGCCCAGTTGCGGCCGGGAGAGGGGGACGAGGCGTGCGTCATCCGGGTCCTTCCGTGACGGAGCGTCGGCGCGGCGCGCCCGTACCAGCCTAGCCACGCGGGCCCCTGGCACACTGGGCACATGTCACGCCGACGCTCCGCCGCGCCGATGGAGGCGCCCGAGCATCGGTGGCCGCCGATCGTCGCCGTGCTCGGTGCCGTCGTGCTCTGGGTTCTGCTCCCGCCCTACTTCTTCCCGCCGCTGCAGTGGGGCGCGGCCATCGTGTGCGCGCTGCTGATCGTTCCGCTCGTCATCCTCAACCCGCGCCACATGACCCGTCAGACGGCATGGTCGCGGGCGCTGTCGCTCGCTCTCGCGTTCGTCGTGCTGCTGTTCACCCAGGTGCTGCTGGTGCAGCTCGTCTTGGAGTTGCTCACCGCGCCGCCCGCCACCGGAGTGATCATCCTCGTCGCCGCACTGCAGCTGTGGGCGACCAACGCCATCGCGTTCGGTCTCGTGTTCTGGGAGCTCGACGCCGGGGGCCCGGTCACGCGCGCGTCGACGACGCGGCAGGCGGCGGCGATGGATTTCGAGTTCCCCCAGTACACGCTGCCCGGCGGTGGTTCGTGGCGGCCGCGCTTCTTCGACTATCTCTACGTCTCGATCACGGCCGGCCTGGCCTTCTCGTCGGCTGACGCGGTGCCCCTCACCCGCCGCGCGAAGGCCTTCATGGCGGTCGAGGCGCTCTCTGCCTTCATCATCTCGGTTCTGGTGATCGCGCGCGCGGTATCCGCCGTCACGTGACAGCCGGCACCTGCACCATACGGCGCCGGGATGCAAGCCCGGCGTGCGCACGAGGAGGCGGTCCTAACGTGGAACCGATGCATGACGACAAGCGGCGCGGCGAAGAGCTGCGCTCCTACGCGGCCATCGGCGACGGTCGCACCGTCGCGCTGATCGGGGGCCGCGGTCAGATCGACTGGATGCCGATTCCCGACCTCGCCGCGGCTCCCGTCTTCGCGAGGCTCCTCGACGACGACGCGGGCGGATGCATAGAGCTCTGCCCGACGGCGGACTTCACGATGACGCGCAGCTATGTCGAGGCCACGAACGTTCTCACCACGACGTTCACGACCGCCACCGGGAGGGCGTCCGTCACGGACGCCCTCGTGACGGGCGTCGCTGGCCGCCTGCCGTGGGCCGAGCTCGCGCGCCGGATCGACGGCATCGACGGAGAGGTCGAGTTCGCCTGGCGGGTGCTGCCGGGGACGGTGCTGGGCACCGCCTCGCCCTGGATCGAGCAGAGCACCGAGGGGGCGATCATCCGTTCCGGCGAGGCGACGATCGCGGTCGTGGGCAGCGATCACGGCCCGCGCGAGCCCGCACCGGACGGGCCCTCCGGCCCCCAGCTGTCGGGAGGGTTCACGACGAGCGCCTCCCGTCGCCACCTGCTCATCGTCGTGGCGACCCACGACGAGCCCCTCCACCTTCCCGACCCGGCGAACGTCGACCGCGGTATCGACCGCACGATCGAGAACTGGCGCCACTGGTCGCGGGAGTTCTCCTACGCGGGCCCGTGGGCGGCGCACGTGCAGCGCAGCGCGCTCGCGTTGAAGCTGCTGATCTACAGCCCGACCGGCGCGATCGCGGCGGCCGCGACGACATCGCTGCCCGAGAGCCCCCGTGGCGGGAAGAACTGGGACTACCGCTTCGCATGGGTGCGCGATCTCGCCTACACCGCCCATGCCCTCGTGCTGTTCGGGCTGCGCGAGGAGACGCACGCGGCGATCTCGTGGCTCCTGCGCACGATCCGGGCGAACGGTCCCGATCTCCACATCTTCTACGACCTCGACGGCGATGCGCCGCACGGAGTCTTCGAGCACGATGTGCCGGGGTGGTGGGGGATCGGTCCCGTCGTGAGCGGCAACCCGGCGCAGGGCCAGCTGCAGCTGGGCGTGTACGGGGATCTCTTCGCGATCTGCCGCACCTACGTGGACGCCGGCAACGTGCTGGATGTCGAGACGGGGCGCATGCTCGCCGGCGTCGCCGACCGCACGTGCGATCTGTGGCGCAGCCGCGACGCCGGCATGTGGGAGCTGCCCGACCAGGAGCACTACACCTCGTCCAAGATGGGGTGCTGGCAGGCGCTCGACGACGCCGTCCACCTCGCGGAGGCGGGCCAGGTCGCGGGCAGCGCCGACCGCTGGCGTGTGGAGCGCGACCGCATCCGGGAGTGGATCGAGCGCAACTGCTGGTCGGAGGAGCTCGGCGCGTACGTGATGCACCCCGGTTCCGGGCGCCTGGACGCGTCGGTCCTGCTCCATGCGCCGAGCGGGTTCGACCGGGGGGCGCGGATGTCGTCGACGATCGACGCGATCACCCGGGCGCTCGGCGCGGGCTCGCTCGTGTACCGCTATTCGGGCGCACAGGAGGAGGAACATACGTTCGTCGCCTGCGCCTACTGGCGTGCGACGGCGCTCGCGTGCGTCGGACGCCACGACGAGGCGATCGCGCTCATGGACGAGCTCGTGAAGCTGCCGAACGACGTGGGCCTCCTGGCGGAGATGATCGCGGAGGGTGACGGCGCATTCTGGGGCAACCTGCCCCAGGCGCTCAGCCACCTCGCGCTCATCAATGCCGCGCTCACGATCCGAGACCTGACCGACGAGACGGAGACCCGTGGACACTGACCCGACGCTCTTGCGCGACACCCGGGGCATCCTCGTCGAGAGCATCTGGTGGGATGCGCGGACCGACGAGCTCGTCTGGGTGGACATCACGGCGGGCACCCTTCACCGGGGCCCCCTCGACGGTGCGCCAGACGGCGGCGACGACCGCGTCGTGCGCCTCCCCCCGCCCGTGTCCGCGGTGCAGCCCGCCGCGGGCGGCGGCTATGTCGCGACCCTCGAGGACTCCGTCGTGATGCTGGATGCCGCGGGGGCGATCACCCGGACGATCGCCGCCGTGGAGCATGCGCACCGCGGCATGCGTTTCAACGAGGCGAAGGTCGACCCGTTCGGTCGTCTCCTCGTCGGGTCGATGGACGTCACCGACGGCTCTCCGGACGGCGCCCTCTACTCGGTCGCCCCGGACGGTTCCGTCCGGACCCTGAGGGGCGGATTCGCCGTGACCAACGGCATCGAGTGGTCGGACGCCGGCGACGTCATGTACGTGACGGACACGTCGACGCTGACGGTCTACCGCGGCGCATACGGCCCGGACGGGGAGCTCCGCGAACTCGAGCCGTTCCTGACGGGGCGCTCCTCCGACGGACTCGCCCGCGCGATCGATGGGAGCTTCCTCAACGGGCTCTACGGCGAGGGCCGTGTCGTGCGGTGGGACGGCGCAGGCGGCATCGCCGACGAATGGACCCTGCCCGCGCCGAACATCACGTCGGTCGCGTTCGGCGGGCCCGCGTACGACATCCTCCTGGTCGGGTCGGCGAGGGAGAACCTCGACGAGGACCAGCTCGCCCGCCACCCCCGCAGCGGCGCCATCTTCCGCATCGACGGCGTCGGTCGGGGCAGCGCGCCGCACGTGTTCGCCGCCCGTCCCTGAAACACCCCACGCAGAAGGAGAACCCATGGATCTCGGAATCGAAGGGCGCATCGCGCTCGTCACGGGCGCCGACTCCGGCATCGGCTGGCACACCGCCCGCCTGCTGCTGGCAGAGGGGGCGACGGTCGTGATGAGCGACCTCGACCAGGAGAGGCTCGACACCGCGGCATCCGACCTCGAGGCGCCGGAGGGCCGTCTCCACGCCTTCGCCGCCGACATCACGAGCCTCGACTCGCTCGCCGACCTGCACACGAAGGTCGCCGACGCCGTCGGCGACATCGACATCCTCGTGCAGTCCGCCGGAGTCACCGGAGCGCAGGGCCTCTTCCACGAGATCAGCGACGAGGGATGGACCAAGACCATCGAGACCGACCTCATCGGTCCCGTGCGCCTGATCCGCCAGTTCCTCCCCTCGCTGCGGAGGGGCGGCTGGGGCCGCCTCGTGCTGCTGGCCTCGGAGGATGCCATGCAGCCGTACGACGACGAGCTGCCCTACTGCGCGGCGAAGGCAGGCATCCTCGCGCTGGCGAAGGGCCTGTCCCGCTCGTACGCCTCCGAGGGGCTGCTCGTCAACGCCGTCTCGCCCGCGTTCATCCGCACGCCGATGACCGACGCCATGATGGACAAGCGCGCCGACGAGCTCGGTGTCAGCACCGAAGAGGCGATCGAGTCGTTCCTCGTCGAGGAGCGCCCCTACATGGAGCTCGGCCGGCGGGGGGAGCCGGACGAGGTGGCCAACGTCATCGCCTTCCTCTGCTCTGATCTCGCCTCGTTCGTGAACGGTTCGAACTACCGTGTGGACTCCGGCTCCGTCGCGACGATCTGACCGGCTGATCCCTCTCCGTGCGCGCCGAGCCAGCCGCTCCAGGCGCGTCATCCTGCCACCGCCTGGACGCTCGCGTCGTCCGGCTGCGCCGTGGGCCCTTCCGTGGTGTCGCCGACGTCGCGCGCCGCCAGCGGCACCAGTTTCTCCCGCAGGTAGGCCGCGTAGCCGCCCGCGGTGCGGCCCACGGGGCGACCCGACGTCTGCACCCAGGCGTCGTCGGATGCCGTGATCCGGGCGCCGATGCCCGCCGCGCGGTCGACGAGGCGCACGTCCTCGTGCTCGGGCACGGGGTCGAAGCCCCCCGCGGCCAGCAGCGTCGAGGCCCGGATGCCGAGGTTCGCGCCGTGCACGTGCCCGTTCGCCACCCCCGGCGTGTGCGTCGCCCACCAGGCGTCAGTCTGCGCGCGGGTGAGGTCGCGGAAGTCGGGTCTGACCGTGCCGACGATGACGTCCGCGCCCGCCGCGGCCAGCTCGATCTGGTGCTCCAGCCAGTGCGCGGGCACGACGGAGTCCGCGTCGGTGTGCGCCGTCCACAGCCGCGAGGATGCGACTCTCGGGTGTGCGCGAAGCGCGGCCGCGACCCCCACCGTGCGGGCCACGCCGACGGCCCGCGCGTTGACGACGGAGACGCCGAGCGTGGATGCCGCGGCGATCGCCGCCGACGCGTCGGTGCAGGCATCCAGCACGAGATGCACCGTCACGAGCGCGACGCGGCGACGCACGCGCTCGACCGCCGCCCGGAGCGCGGCGAGGCAGTCGGGAAGCAGCGCCTCCTCGTTGTGCGCCGGGACGACGACGGCGAGGTTGGTGACGTGGTCGGCGGTCACGGTGCCAGCCCCTCCGCTCGGGCGACGGACGGCGTCGAGTCGGGGACGAGCACATCGAGCAGGAAGTCCTCCTCCTCGTGGCGCACCGCCCCGTGCAGCCCCGGTATCCGCCGCAGCGCGGCGTGGACCTCGTCACCGGACGCGGGGTGGTCGGCGACGGGATGGCGCCAGTGGCACGCCACGAGCGCGCCGTCGGGGGCGAGCGACTCCCGCAGGCGGGCGAGGGCGCGCGCCCGGTCGTCGGCATCCCAGTAGTACGCGATCTCCGACAGCACGATCAGCTCGAATCGACCGGACGGCCACTCCTCGGGCAGCCGCGCGCGTACGAGCGTCACGCGGGCGTCCGCTCCGATCCGGGCGGACGCCCGATCGAGGGCGCTCTGGGCGATGTCGAGCGCGACGACGCTGTCGCAGCGCTCGGCGAGGCGCTCGGTGAGCAGGCCGGTCGCGCACCCGAGCTCGAGCGCGCTGCCGTAGCGCGGGCGGGGGAGGGCGGCGAGGAGGAGATCGCGCTTGCGCCGCTCGTACCAGCGCGATTCGAACCCCCACGGATCGGTGTGACGGGCATAGAACCCGTCGAAGAACGCTGCGTCGAGCGACCCGGTCGGCGGGGCGGGCGTGGGCGGGGCGGGTGTCACGAACACCTCCGTGTCGCGTTCGAAGTGGGCCAGCATCTCCGGGGAGAGGATCGCCTCATCGCCCTCGGCGGGCGAGAGGGGCTGCGTCTGGCTCGCGTGCAGGCGGAGGGCCCGGGCCTTCGCCGCGCGCACGTCGGGTGAAAGCTCGAGGCGCATCCATCCGTCGGTGCGCACCGCCGCGGGGTCGCCCCAGTGCCAGAGCCACACCGGGTAGCCGGCGTAGCGTGCGCCCGCGCGGCGCGCCGCACTGGCGGCGACCTCGCCCATCACCCGGTGATCGCGATGCCCGTCGCCGTCCCACGGGGCGACGACCAGCACCCTCGGTCCCTCGGTGGCGCCGACGATCGCATCGACACCGCGCGCCAGGCGGGATCGGCGCTCGCGGAGCATGCCGTCGCCGAGGCCCAGGAAATGCACCGCGGAACCCGGAGCCAGCACGTCGAGCGCCCGGGTCGCCTCGGTGCGCCGCGCGCGGGCCAGCGCGGGCGCCGTCCACGTCGGGGAGCCGGGGTGCGACGCCTCGCCGTCGGTGGCGATGATGACGGTGCACGGGATGCCGTGGGCGGCCGCCGTCGCGAGCAGTCCGCCCGCGCCGAGCGTTTCGTCGTCGGGGTGCGCCGCGCAGACGACGAGCGCGTCGAGCGTCGCGGCGTCGATCCGCAGCTCGGGAGAAGACCGCCACGGCGCATGCTCGCGCCATTCGGACTCCCCGGTGCCCGCCTCCCGGTGGTCGAAGAAGGTCGTCACCGTGCACCCGCGCCGGGCTCGGCGGTCAGCGCGGTGCCGAGCCGCGCCAGATCGCGCCCGCCGTGATGCTGCCTCAGGTACACCCGGAGGTCGGCCACGCGGCGGGCATGATCCTCGTCGGCGGTCAGCGGTGCGGGCCCGAGCGCGGTGTCCGCGATCGCGAGCACCCGCTCCACGGCGTCGGAGACGACCGCTCGCACGCGCTCGGCGATCACCCGGGCCTCGTCGGCGTTCGCCCCGGCGTCCGCCTGGCGCGCCGCCTCCGCGAGCGCGAGGCCCGCGGCCCACAGGCGGCTGTCGGCCTCGCCGAGCCACGCACGCGAGAGCTGGTCCGCGCCGGACCGCGCCGACGCCGCGCGGAGGGCGTCGAGCAACGGGAGGGCGCCGCCCCACCAGCACGCGGCGACACCGGCGCCTCCCCAGCGGAATCCCGGTCGGCTCAGATACCACCCCGGCGCTCCGACGGGCGTAGCGGGCGTCGCGGTGAAATCGACGGGCGTGCTGGAGATCTGGGATAGTCCCCGCGAGACCCACGGGCCGCGGTGGGCCGCCACGGCGTCGCTGCGCAGATCGACGGCGAACAGGGCCCGCTCGTCGTCGCTCACCCACGCCGTGACGAGGGCGTGCGAGAGCCGGCTCGCGAGGGAGCACCACGGCTTGGTGCCCTCCAGCACCCATCCGTCGCCCGTGCGGGTCGCCGTGAGCCGCGTCCCCCGCGCCTCCGCGGCGAACACCCCCCACGACGAATCGCCCGTCGCGTTCACGGCGCGACGCACGGCATCCACCGGGCGCCCCGCCCCGGCCGCCTGATGGAGGATCGCGAGGGCGTCGAGGTGGGGCTCGAGGATGCGGGCGGCGGCGACATCGCGCCGGGCGCTGGTGGCCAGGATCTCCCAGAGCTCGCGGGTACGGCCCGTGCCGGGCGCGGGCGCGGACCTGCCGACCTCGACGGCCCAGTCGATCGTCGCATCCACGTGGACGCCGAAGCCGACGACGTCGCCCATCGACGATGCCGCCGCCACCGCACCGGGGGTGGGGCGGTCTCCGAGCGTCGCCGGTTCCACAAGCGCTCCCGCAACGTCCCCTGGCGCGGCGGGGAGCGTCACCGTCCCGTGGGGGTGCGCTTCTCGGCGCTGACCATCCACGAGAACTGCTCGAGCCCCTCGAGCACGCCGTGCAGGATGTCCGCGGTCGTGGGGTCTTCGTCGTCGACGGGGTCGTGCACCTCGCGCACCGTGGCGATGACGGCGTCGAGTCGTTCGGTCACCAGATCGATCGTCTCGGCGGTGGACACCTCGCCGTGCGGGAACTCGGGCAGCGTCGTCATCTCCGCGACGGTGTCGGAACGCCCGTCGGGCAGGGCATGCAGGGCTCGCATGCGCTCCGCGACCTGGTCGCTGTATCCGCGGGCGGCCTCGATGATCTCGTCGAGCTGCAGGTGCATGTCGCGGAAGTTGGCGCCCACGACGTTCCAGTGCGCCTGCTTGCCCTGCAGCGAGAGCTCGATGAGGTCGACGAGCACGCGCTGCATGTTCTCGCTGAGCTCCGCAGAGGCGCGGAAACCCGTCTCGGCGTTCTGCTCCTTCGTCAGCCCCGCACCCCGGCTGGGGCGACGGCGGCCCTTCGTCGTCGAGGTGGTGTCACTCTTCTTCGTCTCGGCCATTGCTGATCTCCTTCCGCGGTCGCACGGGCGACCGCACTCGGTCGATCTCACGGTAGGAGGAGGCGCCGACGCGGCACGGGGGATTGCCCGTCGCGCGTCGTGCTGCTATGCCCTTTCGCCCCTATGCGGCCGGTGGCCCGGATGTCAAGGGCCTGCGTGGGGTCGGAGCGCGTCCCTAGCGTCGGAGACGTCGAACGAGAGGAGCCAGCGATGGCGAACGAGCAGACCGACCCCACGACCAAACACCACGACGAGGGATTCCCGGGCCAGGAGCAGGATCAGCCGGCCACGACCGGCCGGATGACGCCGCAGCCCGACCATGGCGAGGACAGCTACGTCGGTCACGGCCTGCTCGAGGGCCGCCGCGCGCTGATCACCGGCGGCGACTCCGGCATCGGACGCGCCGTCGCGATCGCCTTCGCCAGGGAGGGGGCGGATGTCGCGATCGCGCACATGCCCGAGGAGGAGCAGGACGCGGCATCCACGGTCTCGCTCGTCGAGGCGGCGGGTCGGCGCGCCGTCGCCTTCGCCGGCGACGTGCGCGACGAGGCGTTCGCCACGTCGATCGTGGAGGACACCGTCGCTCAGCTCGGCGGCCTCGACGTCGTCGTGCTGAACGCCGCGTACCAGAAGGACCGGGAAAGCCTCGCATCGCTCCCGACCGAGGAGTTCGACCGCGTCTTCCGAACGAACCTCTACGGCCTCATCTGGAGCGCCCGGGCGGCCGTCCCGCACCTGGAGGCAGGGGCCTCGATCATCGTCACCTCGTCGGTGCAGGCGTTCAACCCTTCGCCCGGACTGATCGACTACGCGATGACCAAGGCCGCCCAGGTGGCGTTCGTGAAGGCCCTCGCGGGCGAGCTCGGCGAAAAGGGCATCCGCGTGAACGCCGTCGCCCCCGGACCGGTGTGGACCCCCCTCATCCCCGGCACGGGCTGGGACGAGGAGCGGCTGGCGACCTTCGGGCAGGACACGCCGCTCGGTCGGGCCGGGCAGCCTGCCGAGCTGGCCGGCGCCTACGTCTACCTCGCGTCCGAAGCGGCATCCTACGTGTCGGGTGCCGTGCTGCCGGTGACGGGCGGCAAGCCGCTCTAGAGATCATGCGAGGAGCGGGCTCACGCGCGAGGAGAGCGGCGACCGGCGTGGTCGCCGCACTCCTCGCGTTCGCGTTGGCGGCGTGCGGGCCGGTGCCGGCCGACCCCGGTGGCACGCTCGAACGGGTGACGGGAGGGACGCTTCGCGCGGGCGCCGTGTCGAGCCCGGGGCTGATCGAGACGGCAGAGCGGGTGACGGGCCCGCTCGCACGCCTGGTGGAGCGCTTCGCGTCCGACCGCGGAGCCGAGGTGCGGTGGTCGAGCGGGAGCGAGGAGGAGCTCGTCAGTGGGCTCGAGAAGGGCGCACTCGACCTCGTCGTCGGCGGGATCACCGATCGGACGCCGTGGGCGGACCGGGTGGGTGTGAGTCGGGGCTATCCCCAGATCCCCGGCTCCGACGGACGGGCGATCTGCTTCCTCGTGCCGCAGGGGGAGAACGCCTTCCTTACGGCGATCGAGCGGTTCCTCGACGCGGAGGTCGGCGGATGAGGTCGATGGGCCGCACCGACCTTCCCACCGCGCAGCAGGAGGTCCTCCATCGGGCGATCAGGCTGGAATGGTTCACGATCGCATACACGAGCGTCACGATCGTGCTCGTCGCCCTCGTGGTGGGCAACTCGCAGGCGATGAAGACCGCCTGGATCGAAGACATGCTCTCTCTGGTCCCCCAGATCTCGTTCCTCATGGCTCTGCTGCTGATCCGGAAGCCGCCCACCCGGCGCTTCCCCTACGGCCTGCACAGGGCGATGGGCGTGGGGCATCTCGTGGCCGGAGTCGCCCTCCTGTCCATTGGCGGGAGCCTCGCCGTCGAATCGGTCATCGGGCTGGTGACCGCGGAGCATCCGACGATCGGCACGGTGCGGCTATTCGGCGTGACCGTGTGGCTCGGGTGGCTCATGATCGGGGTCATGGCGCTCATCGTCATAGGGCCCTTCTTCTACGGCCCCGCGAAGATGAAGGTCGCGCCCAAGCTGCACAACAAGGTGCTGTACGCGGATGCCGACATGGCCAAGGCGGACTGGACCACGAACGCGGCATCCATCGTCGGCGTGCTCGGGATCGGGCTGGGCCTGTGGTGGCTCGACGGTGCGTCTGCCCTCTTCATCTCGGCGGGAATCGTCTGGGACGGCGTGAAGAACTCCCGGGCCGCGCTGGTCGATCTGATGGACCAGCGAGCCCGCACGTACGACGGTGGTCAGCCCGACCCGCTCAATGCGCTCATCGTCCAGGAGCTCGAGCGGCTGCCGTGGGTGCGGGAGGCGGCCGTCCGCGTACGAGACATGGGGCAGGTCTTCCACGTCGAGGCGTTCGTCGTCCCGCGCCGCGGCACACTGCGGGCGCATCGGATCGAGCAGGCGCGGGAGGCGGTCGCCGCGCTTGACTGGAAAGTGCAGGACGTCGTGATCGTCGTGGTTCCCTCGCTCCCCGAAGAGGCCGCTCGGACCGGCCGGGAGTGAGCGGCTCCGACGCGGAGGCGCGAACCGCGGGAGAATGGCGTCGTGGCGGACTCGGAAGTCGATGAGGCGGCCGCGCGTCTGTACGGACTGCGCCCCGACGAGTTCACCGCGGCGCGGGATGCCGCGGCGTCCGAGGCGGGCGAGCGTTCCGCGTCTCGCGCGATCAAGGCCCTGCGCCGTCCCTCCGTGGCGGCATGGGCCGTCAACGTCCTCGTCCGCGCCGACCCCGGCGGGCTGGAGGAGGTGCTGGCGCTCGCCGCGGAGCTGCGCGAGGCGCAGGACGACCTCGATGCGATGGCCCTGACCGCGCTCAACCGGCAGCGGCGCGACCTCGTCGCGGCCCTCACCCGCGACGCCGTCTCCCTCGCCGGGGAGGCCGGGGTATCGGTCAGCGCGGCGGCCCGCGACGACATCGCGCGCACGCTGAACGCCGCACTGCGAGACGCCGGGGCGGCGGTCGCGGTGCAAACGGGACGCCTCGTGCGGGCGCTGGATGCCTCGGGGCTCGACCCCGTCGACCTCTCCGGCGCCGTCGGGGGCGGGACTCCCGGGGGCGGAGCGCCCGTCGTCGCCGCGCCGCGCGACGATCTTGCGGAGCTCCGGGCGCGCCGCGCCGCCGAGAAGGCCGTCCGGGAGGCGGAGCGCGGAGCCACCGACGCGGACCGCGATCTGGCCGCGGCGCGGGCGCGCGAGGAGAAGGCCCGCGAGCGGTCCGCGCTGCTGAGCGAGCGGGTGTCCGCCCTCGAGCAGGAGCTCGCGCGCGTCGCTGCGCAGGCGGACGAGGCGGCTGCCGAAGCCGGCCGGCATGCGCAGGAGAGGGATGCCGCCGCTGCGCGCGCGCGGGAGGCGGCGACGCGGGCGGAGCGCGCTCGTGCCGCGCTGGCTGCGGCATCCGATTCCCAGTGACCTCGTAACCGGGGCGCCTAGCGTTCTGCCCATGTCGGTCTCGCTCGATGACGCCTCGTTCTCCGCCACCCTCCGAGAGATGAGGGCCCTGCGCGACGAGTTCCAGCGGTTCCTGCTGGAGTACCGGTTCGGTCTGCAGGAGGTGGAGACGAAGATCGCGATCCTGCGCGACGAGTTCCAGCACATGCACGACTACAACCCGATCGAGCATGTGACGAGCCGGGTCAAGTCGCCCGACAGCCTCACCGAGAAGGTGTCGCGCAAGGGGATCGAACCCGACTTCGCCGCCATCCGACGGCACATCACGGATGTCGCGGGCATCCGCGTCACCGTCAGCTTCGTCGCCGACGCCTACCGCCTGTTCGACCTGCTCACGGCCCAGGACGACATCTCCGTCCGCGCGGTGAAGGACTACATCGCCCGGCCGAAGGCGAACGGGTACAAGAGCCTGCACGCGATCGTGGAGGTTCCCGTGTTCCTCTCGACGGGCCGCGTGGACGTGCCGGTCGAGGTGCAGTTCCGCACCATCGCGATGGACTTCTGGGCCAGCCTCGAGCACAAGATCTACTACAAGTACGACCGTCAGGTGCCCGCGGGCCTGCTGGCCTCGCTCAAGGACGCCGCCGATACCGCCGCCGAGCTCGACGCGCGCATGGAGCGCCTTCACCACCAGGTGCACGGCGCCGCCGAGACGCCCCCGGCCCCGCCGCCCCGCCCGCTCGCGGTCTGACGAGCACGACCCGAAACCCCGCATTCGTGCCGAGGCACCATCGCCCGTCCGGTGTCTGGGCGCGGATGTGGTGTCTCGCGCGGCGGGGCAGGATGGGGGCATGCCGCAGACGCCCGCGAAGCCAGAGACCAGCCGCCCCGCATTCGTGCCGGGCATCATCGCCGCCGCGGCCCTGCTGGCGGGTGTGCCCCTGCTGGGGGCCGACTGGTACCTGCTCATCCGCTTCGTCGTCGCGATCCTCGCCCTCATCGTCGCGTGGTTCGGGGTGCAGGCGCAGCAGTGGTGGTGGGCGATCGTCTTCTTCGCCGTCGCGGTGGCGTGGAATCCGATCTTCCCCGTTCCTGCCGAGGGGATCGCGTGGATCGTCGCGCACGTCGTCGGCGCCGCCCTCTTCCTCACCGCGGGCGCGCTCATCCGCGTGCCGCGGGAGGCGCCGCCCGCGCCCCGGCGGTGAGCGGTGCCGGTGTGTTCGCCATCCGCCGACACATCCATCGTGCCCCGCGGATGCCGCGGCTACAGTGACAGGGTGAGTGTGAATCCCCCGTACCGCGCCGACATCGTCGGCTCGTTCCTGCGCCCCGAGGCCCTCAAGGCCGCCCGTGCCGACCGCGCCGCGGGCGTCATCGACGACGCCGCGCTGCGCGAGGTCGAGGACGCCCAGATCCGCGACCTCGTGCAGAAGCAGGCCGCCAACGGCCTCCGGCTGGCGACCGACGGCGAGTTCCGCCGGTCGTGGTGGCACTTCGACTTCTTCGGCATGCTCGACGGCGTCGAGGTGGTCGAGCTCGACCACGGCATCCAGTTCCAGGGCGTGCAGACGAAGCCCCGCGGGGTCCACCTGGGCGGCAAGGTCGGCTTCAGCGACACCCACCCCATGCTGGAGCACTACCGCTCCCTGCAGTCGGTGCTCGCGGAGACCACCGGGGCGCAGCCGAAGTTCAGCATCCCCGCCCCGACGGTGCTCGACTTCCGGCTCGAGCCCGACCACATCGACCCCCGCGTCTACGACGGTCGCGACGCGTTCGTCGACGACCTGATCCAGGCCTACCGCGACGCGGTCGCCGCGTTCTACGACGCCGGATGCCGCTACCTGCAGTTCGACGACACCGCCTGGGCCTACCTCTGCAGCGACGAGGAGCTCGCCAAGGCTCGGGACCGCGGCATCCGCACCGAGGGCCTGGCAGAGCGGTACGCCGACATGCTGGGCCGCATCCTCGACGGCAAGCCGGACGACCTGGTCGTGACGACGCACGTCTGCCGGGGCAACTTCCGCTCCACATGGATCTCCTCGGGCGGGTACGAGCCGGTCGCCGAACAGCTGCTCGGCCGGGTCGCCTACGACGGGTTCTTCCTGGAGTACGACAGCGACCGGGCCGGCGGCTTCGAGCCGCTGCGCTTCCTTCCGGAGGGCGACCAGACAGTGGTGCTGGGGCTCATCACGTCCAAGAGCGGAGAGCTCGAAGACGTGGATGCCGTGAAGAACCGCATCGACGAGGCCTCGCGGTTCGCCCCCCTCGAGCAGCTCGCGATCAGCCCGCAGTGCGGCTTCGCCTCGACGGAGGAGGGCAACGTCCTCACCGAGGACGAGCAGTGGGCGAAGATCCGTGAGGTCGTCGCGATCGCCGACGACGTCTGGCGCTGAGCGCGCCGCTCGCTAACCTGGGCCCGTGGCCCTGAGCGAGATCGACGTCCTCGTGATCGCGCTCGTCGCGGTCTCGGCGCCGCTGCTCGCCCGCGGGCTCTCCCGGTGGGTGCGCGTGCCGATCGTCGTCTTCGAGCTCGCCCTCGGCATCCTGATCGGCCCGAGCCTGCTCGGCTGGGTGCAGCCCGGCGTCGTCAGCGAGCGCCTCGCGGACTTCGGCCTCGCGCTGCTCTTCTTCGTCGCGGGCAACGAGATCGACTTCGCCGTCGTGCGGGGTCGCTCGGGGCGCCGCGCCGCGACCGGGTGGATCGTCAGCCTCGCCGCCGGCGTGGCCGTCGGTCTGCTCATCGCGCCGGGGGAGGCCGCGGTCGTCATCGGCGTCGCGCTCTGCTCGACGGCCCTCGGTGCGCTGCTGCCGATCCTGCGCGACGCGGACCTGCTGCCCACCCCCTTCGGCCGCGCCGTCATGGCCGTGGGGGCCCTGGGGGAGTTCGGGCCGCTGGTGGCGATCTCCCTGTTCCTCGGCGGCCGCGACATCGGCCTGGCGAGCATCGTCCTCGCGGTCTTCGTGGGGATCGCGGGGCTCGCCGTCTTCGCGGCGGCGCGGGTACCGCACGGACGACTCCACGCCGTGGTGACGTCGACGCTGCACACCTCGGGCCAGTTCGCCGTCCGCGTCATCATCCTGATCCTCGCCGGCCTCGTCGCGCTCAGTCTGGTGCTCGACCTCGACATGCTGCTCGGCGCGTTCGTGGCGGGCGTCGTCTGGCAGCTGATCATGCGCAACGCGCCCGAGCCGGATCGTCAGCAGGTGGAGTCGAAGGTCGAGGGCCTCGCCTTCGGGGTGTTCGTCCCGGTCTTCTTCGTCTACACGGGGGTGACATTCGATCTCGCGTCGCTCCTCGGCGATCCGCGCGACGCCCTGCTCGTCCCCGTCTTCCTCATCCTGCTGCTCGTCGTGCGGGGGCTCCCCTCGATGCTCTCGGCACCGCCCGGATCGTCGGGCCGGGAACGCGTCGCGATGGTCTTCCTCGGCGCCACGGGGCTGCCGATCATCGTCGCCGTCACGTCGATCGGGGTCGCGGAGGGGATCCTCCGGCCGGGCCTCGCCGCGGCACTGGTCGGTGCCGGGATGCTGTCGGTGCTGCTGTATCCGCTCGTGGGCATGGCGCTGCAAGGCGCGCGCAGGAGCGACGTCGTCCGCGATCCCGCCGCCGACGACCAGGTGTGAGACGCGGCGCGCTCGCGCGGCTACCCTGAGCCCGTGGACTTCTCCTTCGCCTTCACGCCGGATCTCATCGCGGTCTTCCTCACGCTGTTCGTGCTGGAGGTCGTGCTCGGGGTCGACAACGTCATCTTCATCTCGATCCTCGCGTCGAAGCTGCCCAGGGAGCAGCAGGCGAAGGCACGCAATCTCGGCCTCACCCTGGCGATGCTCATGCGCGTGCTGCTCGTGCTCTTCGCCGGCTGGATCATCACGCTGAAGGACGACGTCGTCGAGCTGATCGGCATGGGCTTCTCGTGGAAGGACTTCATCCTCATCGCGGGCGGTCTCTTCCTGGTCTACAAGGCCGTCACCGAGATCCATCACAAGCTCGAGGGCGAGGAGGAGGGTCACGGCGACAAGCGCAAGGCCGTCACCTTCGGCTCGGTGATCGCGCAGATCCTCGTGCTCGACTTGGTGTTCTCGCTCGACTCGGTCATCACCGCGGTGGGCATGACCGACAACCTGCTCGTCATCATCACCGTCGTCGTGCTGTCCTTCGGCATCATGCTCTTCGCGGCGCGCTTCATCTTCGAGTTCGTCAACAGGCACCCCACGGTGAAGATGCTCGCGCTGTCGTTCCTGCTGCTGATCGGCGTGTTCCTCATCGCCGAGGGGTTCGAGATCCACATCGACAAGGCGTTCATCTACGGGCCGATGGCGTTCGCCATCTTCGTCGAGGTGCTGAACCTCTCCTACGCGGGCCGCAAGGCCAAGCGTGCCAAGGCCCGCACCGAGGCCGTCAAGCTGCGCCCCCGCTACAGCGATGTCGACGAGCAGGTGGCGGTGACGGCGGCGCTGTCCACGGGCGCGGATGCCGGTTCGGTCGGGCTCTCGCGCAAACCCGTCGAGGGAGCCGACTCCTCGCACGAGACGCGCCACGGGCTGGGCTGAGCGCGCACGCATGACGGATGCCGCGGGTGTCGTCGCCTCCGCCCGGCAGCGTCTTGCGGGCGCTCCGCGGGCGCGCCTCGGCGAACTCGTCACCCCGCGCCTGTTCGCCGCGGCGCGGGGGCCCCGCGTCGTGCCGCGCGGGGAGGCCTGGCATCTCGGCGTGCTGTTGATCGCCGACGACGCACTGCTCGCGACGGGCGAGATCGTCCGTGCTCACGACCCCGGGCGGCGCGGATTCACCGCACAGGCATCCCGGGAGCGCGCCGAACTGGCCCTCGCGGCGCTGCGCGGCGGATTCGCGGAGGGCGAGACCGTGCACGTGGGCTGGCATGTCGTCGACCTCGACGCGGTCGCGCGCGGGGAGGCATCCGGCCCGGTGACGCTGGTCGGCGCAGTGCCCTCCGTGCGATGGAGCCGAGGGGCGGGACGGATGCCGCTGGCGGAGTACCTCGACGAGCGCATCGCCCTGCTGCTGCGTCCGCCGCAGGGCGCGTGAGCGCGGGGCTATGCTCGGGCCATGGGTCGATTCATCTACGACACGATAAACACCTCCGTCGACATCGAGGACCGCACCCTGGCCCATCTCCGGGTGGTCATCATGAACAAGCTCCGCCGCAGCGAGTCGTTCATGTTCACCGTCGATCTCGACAGCGAGGGCATCAGTCGCCGCAGCTTCTGGATGCACCCCTCCGTGCCCATGCAGTTCGCGTTCCACGGCAGCCGCGAGCCGCGCCTGAACCGGGCATGGGTGGAGGAGCTCATGACGTCGGCGTCGAGCCCCAACGGATTGTTCGTCGTGCCGGAGCCCCAGGAGATGTCGGCAGCCGACGCGGAGCAGTCCGGATAGCCGGACCCTCTAGTTGGCGTGCGCCGTGGCGTCTGCGCGTTCTCCGTCCGCCGACTCCTCGCCGGCGAAATGCTCGGCGATGAGCATGATCCCGCCCGAGGAGTTCGCCGACTGCGCCAGCTCTTCCATCCACTCGCGGCTGAGTTCCGCGGGTTCGGGGTCGTCGAAGACGAAACGCAGGGGGATGGAGGGGTGCAGCCAGATCGTGCTGCGCCCGCGCGGCTGGTCATCGGGGTGCCGCCAGGAGACGGTGAAGCTCTCCCCTCGGCGAAGCTTGGTCGCGATGACCACCTTGAGGTGCGCAAGGGCGCGGTCCTCGATATCGATGGGGGTGGCTCCGCCCCCGTAATAGATCGTGCCCACGCCGCCAGCCTAATGCCCGAGGGGGGTATGTGCCGAGGCCGCTCCGGTCATAGCACAGCGACTGTCCAAAGAGAATGCCATGACACCGGGTCGCCCGCACCGCTTGGATATGGTGAGTACCCCCTACCCGAGGAGCCCCGTGCAGACCTGGCCTGGATCCACCTATCCGCTCGGTGCGACGTTCGATGGAAACGGAACGAACTTCGCCCTTTTCAGCGAAGGCGCCGAACGCGTCGAGCTGTGCCTGTTCAGCGAGGACGGTGAGGAGACCCGCGTCGAGATCATGGAGGTCGACGCCTTCGTGTGGCACGCGTACCTGCCGCAGATCGGTCCCGGCCAGCGGTACGGCTATCGCGTGCACGGCCCGCACGACCCGGCCAACGGGCTGCGCTTCAACCCCAACAAGCTGCTCCTCGACCCCTACGCGAAGGCGGTCTCGGGGGAGGTCGAGTGGGGCCAGCCCGTCTTCGGCTACGAGTTCGGCGACCCCGACACGCGCAACGACGAGGACTCCGCCCCCCACCAGATGATGGGGGTCGTCGTGAACCCGTTCTTCGACTGGGCGGGCGACCGGCAGCCGAAGACCCCGTACGCGTCGTCGTTCATCTACGAGGGGCACGTCAAGGGGCTCACGCAGCTGCACCCCGACATCCCCGAGGAGATCCGCGGCACCTACAGCGGCATCGGCCACCCGGCGATGATCGACCACCTCCAACGCCTCGGTGTCACGGCGATCGAGCTCATGCCGGTGCACCAGTTCGTCAACGACAGCACCCTTCAGGAGAAGGGCCTGTCGAACTACTGGGGCTACAACACGATCGCCTTCTTCGCTCCGCAGAACACCTACGCGTCGACGGATGACCTCGGCAACCAGGTGCAGGAGTTCAAGGCGATGGTCAAGTCGCTCCACGCGGCGGGCATCGAAGTCATCCTCGACGTCGTGTACAACCACACCGCGGAGGGCAACCACATGGGCCCGACGTTGTCGATGCGGGGCATCGACAACGCGGCGTACTACCGGCTCGAGGACGACGACAAGCGGTACTACACCGACTACACGGGCACGGGGAACAGCCTCAACGTGGGTCACCCCCACACGCTGCAGCTCATCATGGACTCGCTGCGCTACTGGGTGCTCGAGATGCACGTCGACGGTTTCCGCTTCGACCTCGCGGCGACGCTCGCGCGCGAGTTCTACGACGTCGACCGTCTCGCGACCTTCTTCGAGCTCGTCCAGCAGGATCCGGTGGTCTCGCAGGTCAAGCTCATCGCCGAGCCGTGGGACATCGGGCCCGGGGGCTACCAGGTGGGCAACTTCCCCCCGCAGTGGACGGAGTGGAACGGCAAGTACCGCGACACCGTGCGCGACTTCTGGCGCGGCGAGCCGCAGGCCCTCGGCGAGTTCGCTTCGCGACTGACCGGGTCGGCCGACCTGTACGAGCACTCCGGGCGCCGCCCCGTGGCCTCCATCAACTTCGTCACGGCGCACGACGGGTTCACCCTTCGCGATCTCGTGAGCTACAACGAGAAGCACAACGAGGCCAACGGCGAAGACAACAACGACGGCGAATCGCACAACCGCTCGTCCAACTTCGGGGTGGAGGGGCCGACGGATGACCCCGAGGTGCTCACCCTGCGCGCCCGTCAGCAGCGCAACTTCATCGCGACTCTGCTGCTCTCGCAGGGCGTCCCCATGCTGCTGCACGGCGACGAGCTCGGCCGCACCCAGCAGGGCAACAACAACGGCTACGCCCAGGACAACGAGCTGACCTGGATGCACTGGGACGAGGCCGACCACCCGCTCGTGGAGTTCACCGCCGCCGTGGCGCGGCTGCGCAAGGAGCACCCGACCTTCCGCCGTCGGCGGTTCTTCGACGGCCGTCCCGTGCGGCGCGAGAAGGGGCAGGGCCTCCCCGACATCGTGTGGCTGCGGCCCGACGGCACCGAGATGCAGCCCGAGGACTGGGATTCCGGCTTCGGGCGCGCGGTGGGGGTGTTCCTCAACGGCAACGGGATCCGCGAGCGCGATCGCCGCGGCGAGCCGATCGTCGACAAGCACTTCGTCATCCTCTTCAACGCGAGCGACGAGACGATCGAGTTCCATCTGCCCGATCTGGACTTCTCTCCGAAGTGGGACGTGATCATCGACACCGCGGGAGAACTGGCCGACACGCGCCCCATCCTGCCGGGTGAGCACGTCGATCTGCAGAAGAGATCCCTCATCGTGCTGCGTGAGCACTCGGTGCCCGAGCCGGAGGTGGACCACTCCGTGGCGGCGTCGCTCGCGGCGCTGGCGAGCAGCCAGGGCGAGGAGACCCCGTCGCAGGCGCCCTCGTCCGAAGTCCACCGCTGAGTCCGCGGGAGCCCTCATGAAACGCCACCCGTCCTCCACGTACCGACTGCAGATCCGGGAGACGTTCGATCTGGATGCCGCGGCATCCGTCACCGCCTACCTCCGTGACCTCGGCGTCTCGTGGGCCTACCTCTCGCCGCTGCTGATGGCGACGCCGGGGTCGGACCACGGCTACGACGTCGTCGACCCGACGCGGGTCGACCCCGCGCGGGGCGGGGAGGAGGGGCTCGATCGGTTCGCGGCCGCCGCGCGCGAGGTGGGCCTCGGCATCCTCGTGGACACCGTCCCCAACCACATGGGCGTGTCGCAGCCGAGGGCGAACCCGTGGTGGTGGGACCTGCTGCGGCAGGGACGCTCTTCGCGCTACGCCGAGGCGTTCGACATCGACGGGGAGTTCGGCGGCCCCAGGGTGCGCGTGCCGATCCTCGGTGCGGAGCTCGAGGAGGCGATCGCGAACGGCGAGGTCGTCGTGGATCCGGAGCCCGCCGACGACGCACCCGACGGCCTGCTCCGCTACTACGACAACGCCTACCCGCTCGCGGAGGGCTCGATCGCCGACGATGAGCGCGACCGGCTCGGGATGCCGGAGATCGTGCGCGCCGTGCACGACCGTCAGCACTACGAGCTGATGTTCTGGCGACGCGAGGCCGCCGAGCTGAACTACCGGCGGTTCTTCGCCGTGACGACGCTCGCGGGCGTGCGGGTCGAGGTGCCCTGGGTGTTCGACGAGTCCCACGCGGAGATCCTGCGATGGGTGCGCGAGGGGCTGGTCGACGGCCTGCGCATCGACCACCCCGACGGCCTCGCCGACCCGGGCGGGTACCTCGACCGGCTCGCGGAGGCGACGGGCGGCGTCTACGTGCTCGTCGAGAAGATCCTCGAGCACGGCGAGGCACTGCCCGCGTGGTGGAAGAGCGCCGGCACGACGGGGTACGACGCGATGGCCGAGATCGATCGGGTGCTGATCGATCCCGCCGGCGAGTCGCGGCTGGACGCCCTCGACGCCGCGCTGCGCACGGAAACCGGCCTTCCCGCCGGCACGTCGTGGCACGACCTGATCCACGACACCAAGCGCACCATCGCCGAGACGATCCAGGCGGCCGAGGTCGCCCGGCTCGTGCGCCTGCTCGACGAGCCCGTGACGGGGGCCGCCGACGCGCTCGCCGAACTGCTCGCGTGCTTCGCCGTGTACCGGTCGTACCTCCCCGCCGGCCGGGAGCACCTCGACGCCGCGATCGCGGAGGCGCTGCGCCGCCGACCCGATCTCGCCGGTGCGATCGATGTCATCGGGCCGCAGCTCGCCGACCCGGAGAGGGAGGTCTCCCGCCGGTTCGAGCAGACCACGGGCCCCGTCATGGCGAAGGGGGTCGAGGACACCGCCTTCTACCGTGCCACCCGGCTGGGCCCGCTCACCGAGGTCGGCGGAGACCCGTCGGTGTTCTCGCTGGATGCCGCCGGCTTCCACGCCGCGCAGGCTGCCAGGCAGGCGTCCTGGCCGCAGGCGATGACGGCGCGCTCCACGCACGACACCAAGCGCGGCGAGGATGTACGCGCTCGCCTCGCGGTGCTGGCCGAGATGCCCGAGCGGTGGGCGGAAGTGCTCGAGGATCTTCGGTCTGCGGCATCCAGCGGCCACGGCCCGTTCGACAGCCTGCTGTGGCAGGCGATCGTCGGGGCCTGGCCCGCATCGCGCGAGCGTCTCCACGCCTACGCGGAGAAGGCGGCTCGCGAGGCGGGGGAGATGACCTCGTGGTGGGATCCGGACGCGGACTTCGAGGACCGGATGCACGCCGTCGTCGATGCGGCCTTCGACGACGAGCGGGCGGCGGCCGCGCTGTCGTCGTTCGTGGACGAGATCGCGGCCCCGGGCTGGGTGAACTCCCTCTCGGCGAAGGTTCTGCAGCTGACCGGGCCCGGGGTGCCGGACGTCTACCAGGGCTCCGAGCTGTGGGAGGACAGCCTGGTCGATCCCGACAACCGGCGCGCGGTGGACTTCGGCGAACGCGCCCGCCTCCTGAGCGAGGTGGACGAGGCGTTCGACCGCGGAGAGCACCCGCCGATCGACGACAGCGCCCGCGCCAAGCTGCGCGTGACCTCGCGGGCCCTGCGGCTGCGGCGCGATCGCCCCGAGCTGTTCACGCGATATACGCCCATGACGGTGGTCGGGGATGCCGCGGCGCACGCGATCGCGTTCGACCGGGGCGGCGCGATCACCGTCGCGACGCGGCTGCCGGTGGGACTCGCGGCGCGCGGCGGGTGGGGCGAGACGGCCGTGCTGTGCCCCGTCGGATCGTGGACGGATGCACTCACGGGCCGCCGCGTCGACGGCGGTGCGGTGGCGCTCGGCGACCTGTTGGCGGTCTACCCCGTGGCGGTTCTCGTGCCGACGGGCGACCAGCGACACGAGGAGACGACATGACGGTGGACGTATGGGCGCCCAAGGCGTCCCGAGTGCGGCTGCGCCGACCCGGGGCGGGCGACACGGAGATGACCGCGCGCGCCGACGGCTGGTGGAGCGCCGAGCTGGCTCTCGGGGACGCCGAGGAGTACGGGTTCGTCCTCGACGACGGCGACGATCTGCGGCCCGACCCGCGATCCCGCCGCCAGCCGTCGGGCGTGCACGCCGCGTCGGCGTTCTTCGATCCCGCCGCCCACACGTGGCTCGATCACTCCTGGACCGGACGGCAGCTGGCGGGCGGCCTCATCTACGAGCTGCACGTGGGCACCTTCACCCCGGAGGGGACGCTCGACGCCGCGATCGACCGGTTCGACCATCTCCTCGAGATCGGCGTGACCCACATCGAGCTGCTCCCCGTGAACGGCTTCAACGGCGTGCACAACTGGGGGTACGACGGCGTCCTCTGGTACGCCGTGCAGGAGGAGTACGGCGGGCCGGCCGCCTACCAGCGCTTCGTGGACGCGGCCCACCAGGCGGGCCTCGCCGTCATCCAGGACGTCGTGTACAACCACCTCGGGCCGAGCGGCAACTACCTGCCCGAGTTCGGCCCGTACCTCCGCGAGGGGAGCCGCAACACGTGGGGCGACTCGGTCAACCTCGATGAGCCCGCGGTGCGCGCGTTCATCGTCGAGAACGCCCTCATGTGGATGCGCGACTACCACGTCGACGGCCTGCGCCTGGATGCCGTGCACGCCCTCCTCGACGACGGCGACCGCCACATCCTGAAGGAGCTGGCCGAGGCCACCGACGCCCTGTCGGCGCACCTCGGCCGACCCCTGACGCTCATCGCCGAGTCGGACATGAACGACCCGACCCTGATCCTCCCCCGGGAGGCCGGAGGGTACGGCCTGACCGCGCAGTGGAGCGACGACTATCACCACTCGGTGCATGTCGCCGTGTCGGGGGAGAAGGCGGGGTACTACGAGGACTTCGCCACGCCGGAGGCGCTGGTCAAGACGTCGACCCGGGGCTTCTTCCACGACGGCACCTACTCCTCCTTCCGGGAGCGCGACCACGGACATCCCATCCCCGCCGACGTGCCCACCTGGCGCCTCGTGACCTTCGCGCAGGACCACGACCAGATCGGCAACCGTGCGGCGGGCGACCGTCTGTCGCAGACCCTGTCCTACGGGCGGCTCGCCTGCGCAGCCGTGCTGAACCTCTTCTCCCCCTTCACGCCCATGCTGTTCATGGGGGAGGAGTGGGGGGCCGGCACGCCGTGGCAGTTCTTCACCTCGCACCCCGAGCCCGAGCTCGGCGAGGCGACCGCGAAGGGGCGCATCGCCGAGTTCGCCAAGATGGGCTGGGACGAATCGGCCGTGCCCGACCCGCAGGATCCCCAGACGTTCGAGCGCTCCAAGCTGGACTGGAGCGAGCCGGGCCGCGGGGATCACGCCCGCATGCTGGCCCTGCACCGCGACCTGGCGGCGCTGCGCCGGGCCCGTCCGGAGGCGACGGACCCGTCCTTCGCCTCGGTGGCCGCGTCGACGCCCGCCGAGGGGGTCTTCCGCCTCGACCGCGGCGCGCTGTCGGTGCTCGTGAACCTGAGCGACCGGCCGGCCGTTCAGCCGGTTCGCGAGGACGCCGTCGTGCTGCTGGCGACGGATGCCGCGGGCGTCTCGCGCGAGGCGGACACCGCGACGATCGCGCCGGAGTCGGCGGCGATCGTCGGGCCCCGCCTCGCGTAACCCGGGCGAAACGTCGGCGGGGTAACGTCTCCGGCGACGCTCACCGTACGCGAAAGCCCGACGCGGGACTCCCGCCGCGGGTGACTGGAAAGACGTGAAGCGGCTACCCCACCTCAGCGCGGGCTGCCCTCTCGGGCGGCTCCCGATCCAAGGAGTCGCAATGACATTCCATGTTCCCCTGGTCGACATCACTCCCTATGTGACGAACGGCACGCCTGCGGAGCGGGCGGAGGTCGCCCGGCAGATCGACGACGCATGCCGCACGGTCGGATTCATCCAGATCACGGGCCACGGCATCCCCGCCGCCGTGATCGACGGGCTCACCGACGCGATGGACCGGTTCTTCGCGCTCGAACTGGAGCAGAAGAAGTCGTACCGCACGCCGCCGCGGGTCAACCGCGGCTACAGCCCGCCCAAGTCGGAGTCGCTGTCGCTCTCGCTCGGAGTGGAATCGGCCACCCGCATGAACGACTTCTTCGAAGCCTTCAACGTCGGGGCGGGCGCCGCCGACTATCCGCACGTCGCCGAGCTGCCCCAGCCGGATTACGCCGACAACCTCTGGCCCGACGTCGACGGCTTCGAGGGACAGGTGCAGGCCTACTTCGCCGAGGCGGGGCGGGTCGCGCGCACGATGACCCGCATCTTCGCCGACGCGCTCGGTCTTCCCGCCGACTTCTTCGAGCGGGTCACCGATCACTCGCTCGATGTCATGCGCATGAACAACTACGCGCTGCCGCCCGGCACCGACGTGCGCCTCGACGGGGAGCTCATGGGCATGGGCGAGCACACCGACTACGGGATCGTCACGATCCTGTGGGCGGACCAGGTGCGGGGTCTCCAGGTGCTCGGGGCCGACGGATCGTGGAACGACGTGGAACCGGCGGATGACGCACTGCTCATCAACCTCGGCGACGTCACGGCGCGCTGGACGAACGAGCGGTGGATGTCGACGCTGCACCGCGTGAAGCCGCCGGTCATCGACGGCACGATCAAGCGCCGGCGGTCGGCAGCCTTCTTCCACGACGGCAACACCGACGCGATGATCCGTACGCTGCCCTCCTGCGTCGACGCCGATCACCCCGACCTGTACGAGCCGATCACCGTCGGCGAGCACATCTCCGCCAAGCTGGCCGGATCGCGAGCGGGGAAGAAGAACGAGAACGCGGCACGCGAGTCGGCGCGCGTTCTCGCCAGCCAGCGGGCCTAGCCGGGAGGCTGTCAAGCCCGCGCGATCGGACGCCCGTGCCCCGTATCGTGTGGGCATGAGCGTCCGATCGCACGACCAGGCCCTGCGTGCCCGCGATCTGCTGCGCCAGATCGCCGTGATCTCGTCGCTGGTTTTCACGCTCGTCGCCGTCCTCGTGGGGGTGGGCGGGCTCGGCGGGACCGCGGTCGAGAACTCCCAGGGGGGCGCGCTGGATTCCGATGCGACATACCTCGCGCCGGCCGGCCCGGCGTTCTCGATCTGGTCGATCATCTACGCAGGGCTCGTGGCGTACGTGGTCTGGCAGGCGCTCCCGTCGCAGCGCGCATCCGAGCGCCAGCGCGCCCTGGGCTGGTGGGTCGCCCTGACGATCGTCCTCAACGGTCTCTGGCTCGTGGCGGCGCAGCTGTTGCCGATCTGGGCGACGGTGATCGTGATCTTCCTGCTGCTCGCGGCGCTGTGCGTCACCTTCCAGCGGGCGGTCGCGACCCGAGTGCCGGGCGACGGCGCCGCCGACGCCGTGCTGCTGGACGGCGTGACCGGCCTGCATCTCGGGTGGGTCACCGTGGCGTCGGCCGCCAACGTCGCGGCGTGGCTGACCGAGGTGGGGCCGACCTCGTGGGAGGACCACGCCCACGCGTGGGGGGTCGCGGTCCTCGTCGTCCTCGGCACCCTCGGCCTCGGGATCGCATGGGCGAGCGGGTGGCGCGTGACGCCCGGTCTCGCCATCGGATGGGGAGCCGTGTGGCTCGCCGCGGGGCGGCTGCTCGATCAGCCGCGCAGCGAGCCGATCGGCATCGCCGCGATCATCGTCGCCGCGGTCGTGGTCGTGATTCCGGTGGCTGTCGCGGGTCTGCGTCTGCTCAAGCCGCAGGGAGATTGAGCGGGGCGCCCGTCAACCGACGAGGTCGGCGAAGGCGCGCAGGATGCGGGGCGGCTCGCTCAGGGCAGCAGCCCGCACGCGCCCCGCGATCTCGTCGAAGCGGGCGGCGTCGAAGTAGCCGTCGTTGCGGTAGACGCCCATCCGCTCGATGAACGCCGCCGCCGTCGGCTCGGGATGGAACTGGGTCGCGTAGAGCGTGCGACCCACGCGGTAGGCCTGCACGGGGCACGCCTCGTTGCGCGCCAGGAGCGAGGCCCCGGGGGGTGCCTGGCCGGTGCCCTCCTTGTGGGCAGTCAGCGCCGTGAAGCGCCGGGGCAGGCCGCCCAGCACGGGGTCGGACGCGCCGGCGTCGGTGAGTTCGACGGTCGCGGGTCCGGTGTCCTCGGGGAACCCGCGAGTGACCTCTCCGCCCAGCACGCGGGAGACGATCCCGATCCCGTAGCACGTGAAGATCGCGTGCGTCTCCGCGCCCGCCGCGCGCCGCGCGATCCCCTCCAGGTCCGCCTCGAGTCGCCGCTGCACATCGGTCTTGGTCGACTCCGGGTCCGCCACGTTGAACGGGCTGCCGCCGATGAGGAAGCCGGCGTAGCGGTCGAAGGCGTCTGGGGGAAGCGGATGCCGCACCAGGTCGTGCGCGTGGAGGACCGTCTCGTCCCGGTGCGTGGCCTCGCGGAAGGAGCGGTATTCGGCCTCGGCGGCGCCGGACTGCGGGCGCACGCACACGTAGAGAAGGGGCCGCCCGCCCGCGTCGGTGGTGGTCATGCGCTCGATTCTAGGACGATCGGATTCGGGGCCGACCGTCGAGCGGGGCGCGGGCGGACTCCCCGGGTGCATGTCCTCACGCGCGCGAGGATCGGGCGGTGCGCCCGCGCACGATGCCGACGAAAGCCTCGACATCCGGGGTCGTCTGCTCCGCGATCCAGGCGAGCGCGACAGTGGAGACCGGTCCGTCGGCCAGGGGGCGGTAATCGGTGTCCCGGCGGTGGTGCAGACGGGCCAGCGACTGCGGAACGACGACGATGCCCACCCCCGCCGCCACCGTTTCGATCGCGTCGGCGGTGGTCGCGAGGGAGGGGAACGACGGGGCCACCGTGCCGGGCAGCTCCAGTCCCGGAAGGACGTCGTCGGCCGGCACGATACGCACCTGACCCTCGAGGTCGATCGCTCGAAGCTCGTCGGCGGCCGCGAGATGCGAAGCCTTGTCGAACACGACGACGGGCACCTCGTCGTAGAGCCTGATGACGTGGAGTCCGTCCGCCTGCAGAGGCAGGCGCGCCAGGACGGCGTCGGCGGATCGTGCGTCGAGGATCTCGCGCGCCTCGCGCGCCTCGACGGGCACGAGCTGCAGCTCGACGCCCGGCAGGCGTTCGCGCCAGCGGGAGATCCAGGTCCCCGGCGTCGTGCCGGGCACGACCCCCAGGCGGAAGACGCCCGTGCGGTCGCCGACCGACCCCGGCTCCCGAGCGGTGGCCGGTCGCGAGGGTGAAGGCGCCTTCGGCGGAGGCTTCCGGCTGCCGCGCTCGATCGGCCGCGCGGGTCGGCGCGCCCTTCGGCCGGAACCCCTCGTCATCCGCCCAGGCTACCGTCGCACGTGCGGCTCATGCCGCGCGATCGGCCCTTCAGGCAGCGAGCCAGAGGCCGCGGCGATCCGTGGCGACGGCCTGTCCGTCGGCGATCGTCTCGTCGTCTCCGATGAGGGCGCCGCTCGCCACGCGCGCGTGGTCGCCCACGTGGGTGCGGACGCCGATGCGCGCTCCGGGGCCGATGGCGGCGCCGCGCCCGATGTGGGCGTGCTCCTCCACGAGCGCGTCGTGCCCGACGAATGCGTCGGATTCTACCCACGCGCCGCGCAGGATCCGCGCGCCCGCGGCGACCTGCGCTCCCGGTTCGACGTACGACCCGGTTTCGACGAATGCGCTCGCGTGCACTTTCGCGCCGTGGGCGATCAGCCCGCGCCCGTTCACGTGCTTGCGGTAGCGCAGGGTCTCGCCGTTGTCGCGTTCGATGTCGACGTAGTTCTTGCCCAATTCTTCCTCCCGCGGCTCCGGTCGGAGTCGAGTACTGGAGACAACGGACGGAGGGTCCGCCTCATTCCCCGCATCGGCTTTCACGAGGCATTCGTCGCCGCCTGCCTCCCGGATTGCCCATTCTTCTCGGGCGTCTGGCGCTGCATCCTCCCGTTGCGCCGGTGGCGGGCGGCGCCTATGATCGCGCGGCCGTGGCCGGGTCGTCCCGGACCGCGGGCTGGCAGCGCGGGCACCAGAAGACGTTGCGCTGGCTCGTGGGCGATGCGCCGAGGGTCGTGGCCCGCACCGTCGTGCCGCACCGGCGGCAGGCCCGCCGCTCCCGCCCGTACACCCACGTGCCGCGTCCCGCGCGGGAATCGCCGGTGAACGTGCGCCCCGGGCCCGGCAGGTTCTGCCGGATCATCCGCGCACCCAGCTCGACCAGGGCGAGGGCGTCCACCGCCGTGGCGGGCGTCTCGGGGTGGATGCCGCGCACGAACAGCAGCTCGTTGGCGTACTCGTTCCCGAAGCCCGCGACGTTGCGCTGGTCCAGGAGGGCGACGTGCACCGGGCGGGTGTCGACGTTCAGTCGCCGCGCCGCCTCCCGCGCGTCCCAGTCATCCGAGAGCGGGTCGGGGCCCAGGTGGCCGACGAGCCGCGCCTCGTCGCGCGTGGGGAGGACCTCGACCATGGCGAGGTCGAAGCCGACGGTCTCCCACTGGGCGGTCGCGACGATCGCGCGGGCGGCATGGGCGGGGGCGCGCCAACGAGTACCGGGCCGGTAGATGTGCCACGCCCCCTCCATCTTCAGATGCGAGTGCAGCGTGTGATCTCCGATCCGGTGCAGGATGTGCTTGCCCCGGGGCACGACCTCCCGCACCCGCTGTCCGCTGAGGTCGGCGGTCGCGCTGCCGGGCACGCGGATGTCGAAGCGCACGATCTCGCTGCCCGCCAGAACGGAGTGGAGGTGGTGGGCGGTGCGGTAGACGGTGTCGCCCTCAGGCACGTTCCGCCTCCCGCGCGGCCTCGCCGGCCGTGACCTTGCGCAGGGTCAGCCCGCGCGGGGACTCGACGAACCCGGCGGCGCGCAGCGCGACGCCGAGGCCCGTGCCGTAGACGAAGTCGCCGTTGACCTGCTCGATCGTGAGCGTGTCGAGTCGCCGCGCGCGGGCGGTGCGCGCGAGGTCGGCGGCGGCCGACGCGAGCGCATCGTCGTCGTCGTCGAAGACGAGCGCGCTCTTCCCGCCGCGCTCCAGATAGAGGACGATGCTCCCGTCGACGATCACGACGAGTCCCCCCGCCTTGCGGCCCGGGCGATGCGTGACGCCTTCGATCGTCGGCCACGACAGCGCGGCGCCGTAGGGATTGGCGGGGTCTGTCGCGGCCAGCGTGACCGCGCGTCGCGGTGCGGGGTCGGGCAGCGAGGCGAACTCGCGCAGCCGGTCGATCGTCGGCGACGACGCGAACTGCGCCGCCCCGAGCTTCTCGATCAGGTATCCGCGGCGGCAGTGCCCGGCCTGCTCGAAGCCGGCGAGGATGCGGTACACCTGCGCGAAGCCACCGGAGACGCCCTCCGTCTGCACCGATCCGCGGGTCACGACTCCGTAGCGGTCGAGCAGGAGGGATGCCGTCGCGGTCGCCCGGGCGGCGGCATCCGTCTCGCGCTCGGGGAGCAGCGACCAGCGCCCGCCGACGGCCGTGGGGCGCGGGGGCGCCGCCGGTCGCGGCATGCTCGTGCCCCGGAACATGCGCGAGCGGGGCGTGCGACGCGCCGAGCGGTGCGCCTGCGACCCCCCGCCGAGCAGCGAGCGGACCGGCGCGAAGGTGTCGTTGGTGACGATACCCGCCCACGTGAGGTTCCACAGCGCCTCGATGACGGACTGATCGTTCGGGGCGTCGACGGCCTGACGCAGCTGGGCGGCGAACCATGCGCCGCCGTTGGAGAGCGCCTCGCGCAGGGCGTGCTCGAGGGAGTCGGGCGCGACCTCGGCGTCGGGGTCGGGGAGCGTGAACGGCGCGGCGTCCGCGGGGTGCAGCGCGATCCACCCGTCGCGGCCCGGGAGCGACCCGTGCCCCGACCACACGACCTCGCCCGTCGCCGTCAGCTCGTCGAGCATGGCCGGGGTGTAGTCGGAGACCCGCGAGGGGAGGATGAGCGTCTCCCAGGCGCTCGCGGGAGCGGGGACGCCCGCGAGCTGCTCGATCACCGCGGCCACGCCGTCGATGCCCTCGAGGGGGCGGGTGACGTGCTGCCAGGACGGCAGGAACCTCGCGAACGACTCGGGCGGCACGGGCTCGACCGAGCCGCGGATCGCCGCGAGCGAGCGCATGCGCAGCCGCCGCAGCACCTCCGCATCGCACCATTCCGTCTCGTCGCGCGTGTCGGCGGTGGCCGGCAGGAAGAAGCCGCCGGCGACGCGCCCCTGCGACTCGAGACGCTGGAGCGTCTGCCGCGCGACCGCGACCCCCACGCCGAGCCGCCCGGCGACGGCATCCGCCGTGAAGGGGCCGTGCGTGCGGGCGTACCGCGCGACGAGATCGGCGAGCGGATCGGCGACGGGCTCGAGGAATGCGAGCGGAAGCCCCACGGGCAGCGCCGCGCCGAGGGCGTCGCGCAGGCGCCCCGCGTCCTCGATCGCGGCGGTGCGCGTCGAGCCCGCGATGCTGACGGGGATCGCCCGGCGCGCCTGGACGAGCGCGTCGAGGTGGGCGGCTGCCTCGGCCACGGTCGCGGCGGGCGCGGGCGCTGCGGGGGTGGCGGGGTCGTCGTCGGCGGGGGCCGTGGGAGCGTCGCCCGCCTGCAGCCGCTGCGCGACCTCGGCGGCGTCCAGGGGGCCGAGGAGGCGCAGGAGGTCGGCGACGCCCTCGACGCCCCGCACCCGGCGGTCGGGATCGAGGCGCTGCGCCTCCCGTTCGAACTGGGCGATGACATCGGGATCGAGCAGCTCCCGCATCTCGACCTTGCCGAGCAGCTCGGACAGCAGCGCCGGGTCGACCGAGAGCGCGGCCGCGCGGCGTTCGGCGAGCGGGGAATCCCCCTCGTACATGAACGCGCCGACGTATCCGAAGAGCAGGTCGCGGGCGAACGGCGACGGCTGCGTCGTCGTCGTCTCCACGAGTCGGATCCGCCGCTCGCCGATGCCCCGGAGCAGACGCAGCAGGGCCGGGACGTCGTAGACGTCCTGCAGCACCTCCCGGAGCGTCTCGAGGATGATCGGGAAGGTGGGGTGGCGCTTGGCGACCTCGAGCAACTGGGCGGAGCGCTGACGCTGCTGCCAGAGCGGGCTGCGCCTATTCGGGTTCACCCGGGGCATCAGCAATGCCCGCGCGGCGCACTCGCGGAACCTCGACGCGAAGAGCGCCGAGCCGCCCACCTCGTCGGTGACGACCTGCTCCAGCTCGTCGGGATCGAAGACGAACAGCTCGGCCCCCGGCGGATCGGATGCGGCGTCGGGGATGCGAGCGATGACGCCGTCGTCGCTCGCGACGGCCGAGCCCTCGACGCCCAGCCGCTCGCGGATGCGCGCGTTCACGGCGAGCGCCCACGGCGAGTGCACGCTCATGCCGTACGGGGAATGAAGGATGATCCGCCAGTCGCCCACCTCGTCGCGGGAGCGCTCGACCGTGAGGGTGCGATCGGTCGGGACGCTGCCCGTGGCCTCCTTCTGCTCGCTCAGGTAGGACAGCAGGTTGCCGACGGCGAGATCGTCGAGACCCGCGTCGCGCAGCCTCGCCCGCGCCTTCGCCGGGTCCGACGCCGTCAGCTCGCGGGAGAGCCGGCCGAGCGCCTCGCCGAGCTCCGCGGGGCGTCCGAGGCCGTCGCCGTGCCAGAACGGCAGCTTCCCCGGCTGTCCGAAGGCGGGGACGACGTTGACGCGATCGTGGGTGATCTCCACGATCCGCCAGCTCGTCGTGCCGAGTGTGAAGACGTCGTTCACGCGGGACTCGTAGACCATCTCCTCGTCGAGCTCGCCCACGCGGGCGTTGCGCGTCTCGCCCGCCACGAAGACGCCGAACAGGCCCCGGTCGGGGATCGTGCCGCCGCTGGTGACCGCGAGCCGCTGCGCTCCGGGCCGGCCCGTGATGGTGCCGGCGTCCCGGTCCCACACGATGCGCGGGCGCAGCTCGGCGAACTCGTCGGACGGGTAGCGCCCCGCCAGCAGATCCAGCGTCGCCTCGAACGCCGATCGCGGCAGGGTACGGAACGGCGCGCTGCGGCGAACCTGCTCGTACCAGTCCTCGACGGGCAGCTCGCCGAGCGCCACCGCCGCGACGGTCTGCTGGGCGAGGATGTCGAGCGGGTTCTGGGGGATCGTGATGGCCTCGATGCGACCGGCGAGCATGCGCTCCGTCGTGATGGCGGTGTGCAGCACGTCGGCGCGGTGCTTGGGGAAGAGGAAGGCGCGGCTGACCTCGCCCACCTGGTGCCCGGCGCGTCCGACCCGTTGCAGGCCGCTCGCCGCCGACGGCGGGGCCTCCACCTGGATGACGAGGTCGACGGCACCCATGTCGATGCCGAGCTCGAGACTGCTCGTCGCGACGACGCAGCGCAGGCGTCCGGCTTTGAGCTCCTCCTCCACCTGCGCACGCTGCTCCTTCGACACCGAACCGTGGTGAGCGCGCGCGAGGACGGGCGGGGCCTCGGCATCCGCGGCCGTGTGCCCCCCTCCGGTGCTCTCGGACGGCTCGATGCCGAGGCGTTCGGCGTAGATCTCGTTGAGCCTGCCCGTGAGCCGCTCCGCGAGCCGGCGGGAGTTGGAGAACACGATCGTCGACCTGTTCTCGAGGATGCGGTCGACGATCGCCTCCTCGACATGGGGCCACACCGACCCCGTCATCTCCGTGCTCTCGGGCCGCAGTCGGCTGTCGGCGGTGTACCACGTGCCGGATTCGTCGTCGGCGGATGATGCGTCGTCCTCGCCCGCCTCGGCGCCCGCCCCATCCCCCGCGCGTGAGGGGGGCGGTGGCGGGTTGAGCATGTCTTCGACCGGGACGACGACCCGGAGGTCGAACGCCTTGCTCGCCGGCGGTGCCACGATGTCCACGGGAGCGGAGCCGCCGAGGAACCGCGCGACCTCGTCGATGGGCCGCACCGTGGCCGAGAGGCCGATGCGCTGGGCCGGGCGCTCGAGCGTGGCGTCGAGCCGCTCGAGACTCACGGCGAGGTGGGCGCCGCGCTTGGTCGCGGCGACGGCGTGCACCTCGTCGACGATGACGGTGTGGACGCTCTCGAGCGTCTGCCCCGCCTGGCTCGTGAGCATGAGGTAGAGCGACTCCGGGGTCGTGATGAGGATGTCGGGGGGATCCTGCACGAGCCGGCGACGCTCGTTCGAGGGGGTGTCTCCCGAGCGCACCCCGACGGTGACGTCGGGGAGTGCGATGCCGAGCCGTCGCGCGGCCTGGCCGATCCCCACGAGCGGGGAGCGGAGGTTGCGCTCGACATCGACGCCGAGTGCCTTGAGCGGCGAGATGTAGAGGATGCTCGTCCGCGGGGTCTCGCCGCGGGGCGCGCGCCGCCCGCGCACGGGCTCCTTGGCGGGGGCGCTCAGCGGTTTCTCGCGGAAGACGCGGTCGATCGCCCACAGGAACGCCGAGAGCGTCTTGCCCGAACCGGTCGGGGCGACGACGAGGGCGTGCCTGCCGGCGGAGATCGCATCCCAGGCGCCGGCCTGCGCGGAGGTGGGCGCGGCGAAGGCCCCGCGGAACCACTCCTGGGTGGCGGGGCCGAATCGCTCGAGCACGTCGCTCATCGACTCCATCATGGACCCGGTCTGCGACATCGGGCCGGGGGTTGCCCGATCGCGCTCCCGGCGCGGGTGTGCAGCGCGTCACCGGAGGTGACCCCCCGCTCGCCCGTCGAGAACGGCTCCCCGCCGGCCCCCCGAGGAGCCGGATGTGACAGGTGAGCGGTGGACCGGGGCGTAGCGGGGAGCGCGGGAGGAGGGGGAACCCGCTAACCCGCGGGCTCGGCGGGCCGCTGCGCGACGAGGAACGCGTGCACGTCGGCGAGCTCCTGCTCCGAGACGCTGTGGGTCAAACCGGTGTACACGCGCCCCGAGAGCTCGCTGTGACCCGGGAGCCAGTCCGTCGTGTGCACGATGAGCGCCTCCGGGATGACGTCGTCGTGGGTGCCGCGGCCCCAGAAGACGGGCGGACGCCGCTCTGCGAGCGCCTCGTCGCCGGGCAGCGCGCCCGGCGCCGCGTAACCCGAGAGCGCGACGACGAAGGCGAAGCGCTCGGGCCGGAGTCGCATCGCCTGGAGGGAGACGGCGGCCCCCTGGGAGAAGCCGAGCAGGCCCACGGATGCCCCGGCATCCACGTGCGCGTCGAGCCACGCGAGGAAGGCGGCCGCGCCGCGGGTGATCCCCTCCGGGT
Source organism: Microbacterium sp. NPDC078428 (assembly GCF_044542535.1). NCBI lineage: Bacteria > Bacillati > Actinomycetota > Actinomycetes > Micrococcales > Microbacteriaceae > Microbacterium > Microbacterium sp. NPDC078428. Next base: position 46,851 of record NZ_JBITUP010000007.1, on the reverse strand, counting down.
CGCGTCCGCCGAGGCCCTCGATGGGGTACCACGAGTGGCCGGGGGCTGGCCAGGGCGGGCTCAGCGGCGCCCGCACGGCGGCGACGCGGTACCCGTCGGGCAGATGCGGCACGAGCCCGAAGAGGTCGTTCTCGTCGGATCCGTATCCGTGCAGCAGCACGAGCACCGGCGCGGCGGGATCGGTCGAGGACCACAGCACGGCGTCGGCATCGAGGGGGAGGGGGATTTCCGGCGGCATGCCCCTCATCCTCGCAAACCCCGCCGACAACCCGGCGCGTCGCGTCGGCGATCGCGGGCGAGCCGATCACCGCACCCGGATCGGGGCCCGCCCTGCGGTATACAGGAGGCATGCCGGTCCGCACCCCCGACCCCGATCCGAACGAGCGCGACGACGAGAACGACCGTCCCGGCACGCCGCGCGACCCGCTCGGCGGCATGGGCGCGGGCTTCGGCTCACCGGCCGCGGACAGCGCGAGCAACCCCGGCTGGCTGAGCGACGTCGAGCTGGCCGAGGCCCGGCGGCGGATGCCGATGCTCTACGTCGAGGCCGTACCCGTCCGCACCGACGGGGTGGGCGCCGTGACCGAGGTCGGGATCCTGCTGCGCGCGACGCCCGTGGGTGAGATCACCCGCACGATCGTGAGCGGCCGCGTGCGGTACGGCGAGACGGTGCGGGACGCGCTGTTCCGTCACCTCGAGAACGACCTCGGGCCGATGGCCTTCCCCCTGCTGCCCCCGCAGCCCACGCCTTTCACGGTCGCGGAGTACTTCCCCATGCCGGGCCTCGGCGCCTTCCACGACGACCGGCAGCACGCCGTCTCGCTCGCCTTCGTCGTGCCCGTGACCGGCACGTGCGAGCCGCGGCAGGACGCCCTCGAGGTCACGTGGATGTCGCCCGAGGAGGCCTGCTCCGACACGCTCGCGGGGGAGATGGAGGGCGGTCGCGGCACCCTCGTGCGCCTCGCCCTCGCCAGCGTCGGCGCCCTTCGCTGACCGCGGCGGAGGTGATGAGGATGGCGCAGAGCCCCCTCCTGGTGGACTTCGCGGTCGCGCTGCCGATCGTTCTCGCGGTGTCGTACCTCGTCGCGTGGGCGATGCGGCGCATCTTCGGGCGCCGCCTGCGGCTGAGCCTGACGACCATGACGATCGTGGCGCTGCTGGGCGTGAGCGTGGGGCTGTTCCTCTCCGGATGGCTGCTGTACGGGCAGCGCCTGTGGATGCCGACGACGATCCTGGTCACCCTCGGTTCGACCGTCGCGATCGCGTTCGCCACCGCCGCGATCGCGGCCGCGGTGCGCCCCGCGCACGGCGATGTCGACGTCTCCGCCGTGATCGCGGCGGGCGAGTCCGACGTCGTCGAGTTCAAGGAGACCGCGCGCTGGAACGTGCGCGAGGACAAGAAGGACCCGCGTATGGAGCTCGCGATCGCCAAGACGATCGCGGCGTTCCTCAACTCGCGCGGCGGAGTTCTCGTGATCGGGGCGGACGATGCCGGCCAGCCGGTCGGGCTCGAGCGCGATCTCGCGACGCTGCGCACTCCCGACCACGACCGGTTCGAGCTGTGGCTGCGCGACCTGCTCTCCACCCTGCTCGGGCGAAACGCCGCGACGCTCCCGCACATCCAGTTCGCCGCAGTTGACGGCACCGTCGTCTGCGCCGTCAACTGCCCGCCCTCGCCGAAGCCCGTCTTCCTCGTGCAGTCCAGGGACGGCGGCTCCACCGACCTGTGGGTGCGCGTGGGCAACTCCACCCGCTCGCTCGGCGTGGACGAGGCCGTCGAGTACGTCTCGAGACACTGGCGGCCGACGCTCTCGAGCGTGCTGACGGGGCGGCCCCGCGCGGGCTGAACGCCGTCGAACGAGCACACCCAGCGCACCTCGTTCGTCCGCCTGTCCCAGTCGTAGAAGCGGAAGCTCTCGCGCAGCCGGTCGAGCCGTCGGCGGTGCCCGTCTCGACAGCCGCGCGCCGTCCCGCAGCCCGCCCACGCCCTTCACTGTCGCGGAGTACTTCCCCATGCCGGGCCTCAGCGCCTTCCACGCGGCGCCCTCGTGCGCCTCGCCCTCGCCAGCGCCGGCGCCCTTCGCTGACGGCGCACGCTTGTCGACGTCCGGCCGGCTGGCACCGGCTTCGCGCTAGCCGGATCTCAAACAACCTGGCTGGGCACTACAGCTCGGTTCTCCGGCCGCCACCTCGGTCTATTGACGCGCACTCGGGCGCCCACTAGCTTGGGCACCAACGGCCCCATAACGTGAAAATCCATTGCCGAGCTGTTCAGAGTCGAACGAATTGGTCTGGGGCTGACCGTACGCAGCGTGCGCGCACGATGGGCGTCTGCTGCTGCGTTTTCGTCGTCGCTGATGTGCTCTCGATCGCGAGGTGGAGCCCATGGCGAACGTCGGACTTCTCTATGTCGGCGCCGTGCTGTTCATCAACGGGCTCATGCTCATCGGGGTCATTCCCGGCAGGTCTGCGGCGATCCTGAACTTCTTCGTGGGCGGCATGCAGGTGGTCTTCCCGACGCTGATCCTGCTGCAGGGGGCCGGTAATCCCGCCGTCGTCTTCGGTGCCTTCGGCCTCTATCTCTTCGGGTTCACCTATCTGTACGTCGGGATCATCCAATGGACAGGCGTGAGCGGAGAAGGACTGGGATGGTTCTCGCTGTTCGTCGTGATCGTCGCGGTCGTCGTGGGGATCCTGCAGTTCGTAGCGGTCGGAGACCCGGTCTTCGGCGCCATCTGGCTGGTCTGGGCCGTGCTGTGGTTCATGTTCTTCCTCCTCCTCGCACTCGGCAGATCGGACATCCAGAAGGCCACCGGGTGGTTCACGATCTTCGTGTCGTTCCTCACGGGCACCATTCCGGCATTGTTCATTCTCTCGGGCTACTTCCAGACCGACGCGCTCCTCGGGGGCGTGGTGGCAGCGCTCGGCGTGCTCGCCCTGATCGTCGCGCTCATCCTCGGGCGGAGCAGATCCAGCGCAGACGCCGACAGTGTCCGCGCGGGCGACGCGACCAGATAGATCATCTCCCGGATGAAGGAGCCACATGCCCACGTACACCTTTCGCTGTCGTGAGGGCGACGTCTTCGAAGAGCGACACAGCATGGCCGACGTCCCGGCGAACGCCGTGTGCCCGCAGTGCGCGCAGCCTGCGGTGCGGCTTCCGAGTGCACCGCACCTGAGCGCCGCAGGCAGCTCCGCATACGGTCTCATCGACCGCAGCGCGCGCAGCGCGCACGAGCCGGAGGTGGTCCGCGGCGGTCTCCCCGGCGCCCCCCGTCGTTCGGGAGGTGGATACACCTCCAACCCGCTGCATCGCAAGCTTCCGAGGCCGTAGGCGACCCCGGCGGATCACCAGACAAGGAGAAAGCAATGCCTGACGTCATCTTCCCGCTGGACTCGACGAAGAAGTTCGAGGACCAGGAGAAAATCGGCCACAACAGGTGGCATCCGGAGATCCCGCCGGTGGCCACGGTCAAGCCGGGGGACTCGTTCCGCGTCGACTGCCGAGAGTGGTTCGACGGCGCCATCGTCAACGACGACTCAGCGGACGACATCCTCAATGCTCCGCTGCTGACCGTGCACAAGTTGAGCGGACCGTTCGCCGTGGAGGGCGCGAAACCGGGCGACCTGCTCGTCGTCGACATCCTCGACGTCGGCCCCATCCCGCAGGAGGATTCCGGCCCGCTCGCGGGACAGGGGTGGGGATACACGGGGATCTTCTCCCGGAACAACGGTGGGGGCTTCCTGGTCGATCAGTTCCCCGACGCGTACAAGGCGATCTGGGACTTCTCCGGTCAGACGGCGACCTCGCGGCACATCCCGGGCGTCTCTTTCACCGGACTCATCCACCCAGGGCTCATGGGAACCGCGCCCTCCGCCGAGCTGCTTGCGAAGTGGAACAAGCGTGAGCGGGACCTGATCGCCACCGACCCGGACCGCGTGCCTCCGCTGGCGCTGCCTCCGGAACCCCGAGAAGCGGTACTCGGTGGAGTGCCCGCATCCGACTTCGATCGCGTCGCCGGTGAGGCTGCCCGTACCGCGCCGCCGCGCGAGAACGGCGGCAACCAAGACATCAAGAACCTGTCCAAGGGCACGCGGATCTTCTACCCGGTGTTCGTCGATGGCGCGAACCTGTCTCTCGGCGACCTCCACTTCTCGCAGGGCGACGGGGAGATCACCTTCTGTGGCGCAATCGAGATGGGCGGGTTCATCGACCTGCGAGTCGACATCATCCGGGGAGGAATGGATACCTACGGGGTGCAGGAGAACGCCATCTTCATGCCCGGCAACGTCGACCCGCGGTTCAGCGAATGGCTCGCATTCTCGGGGACCTCGGTGACCCTGGACGGCGAGCAGCGGTACCTCGACTCTCACCTGTCTTACCAGCGCGCGTGCCTGCACGCGATCGACTACCTCACGAAGTTCGGATACAGCCCCGAACAGGCCTATCTGCTCCTGGGCGCCGCACCCATCGAAGGCAGGCTCTCGGGCGTGGTGGATATTCCCAACTCGTGCTCGACGGTGTACCTGCCGACCTCGATCTTCGACTTCGACGTTCGGCCCTCGTCCGCGGGACCGACGCAGATCGACCCGGGGATCGGGGCCCCGCGCTCGGCGAACAGAACCTGACACACACCGACAGGCGCGCACGGGGAGCGCTCCTGTCACCACCGCGCACGCGAGCGGCGCGTCACTCTTCGGCTGACGCGCCGCTCGCGGAAGCGAAACTCTGGTGTTCGTAGGCGGGGGAGGACGGACAACATGGCAGGCACGACACGAGGTGGCGAGGACACCGGCGACCGCATCCGCGTGACCGCTCCGATGAAATGGGCGGCGGGCATCCCTGGTGTCACCCACTCGGTCGTTCCGGCGCTCACCGGCATGGGCGTGGGACGGACGGTCAAGCTCCTCACCAAGATGAACCAGAAGGATGGCTTCGACTGCATGAGCTGCGCGTGGCCGGATCCCGACCACCGCAAGGTCGCTGAATTCTGCGAGAACGGCGCCAAAGCGGTCACCTGGGAGGCGACGCCGCTCGCCGTGCCGACCCAGTTCTGGGCATCGCATTCGATTCTTCAGCTGCGTGCCGAGAGCGAGTACTGGCTGGGTCAGCAAGGCCGGCTGGTTGAGCCGGTCTACAAGGCGAAAGGTGACGCACACTATCGGCCGATCAGCTGGGATGCCGCGTTCACGGTGATCGCCGATCGGCTGAACGCCCTGTCATCGCCGAACGAAGCGGCGTTCTACACCAGCGGACGCGCCTCGAACGAGACCGCATTCGTGTACCAGCTGTTCGCGCGCGCCTTCGGCACCAACAACCTTCCGGACTGTTCGAACATGTGCCACGAGTCGAGCGGACTGGCCATGGAGGAGGCGATCGGGGTCGGGAAAGCGACGATCGGCTACGACGACTTCGAGAAGGCCGACCTGATCATCATCATGGGGCAGAACCCGGGTACGAATCATCCGCGCATGCTGACCGCACTGGAGGATGCCAAGCGAGCCGGCGCCTCGATCGTGGCCATCAATCCGCTGCGGGAGGCCGGGCTCCTGCGCTACAAGAACCCGCAGACCGTGCGGGGGATCGTCGGCAAGGGCACGCACCTTGCCGACCAGTACCTGCAGATCCGCCTCGGCGGTGACATGGCGCTGATGCAGGCGGTGTCGAGGCGTGTCTTCGCCGCAGAGAAGGCGGCGCCGGGAACGGTACTCGACCGCGCTTTCCTGGACCGCCACTGTCAAGGGCTCGATGAGTTCGAACGCCACCTCGACGACCTCGATGAGTCGGCCGTCCTGGAGGCAACCGGACTGACCGCTGCCGAGATCGATGAGCTTGCGGCCAGGTACATGGCCGCGGACAACGTGATCATCACCTGGGCGATGGGCCTCACCCAGCACAAGAAGGCAGTTTCCACGATCAAGGAGATCATGAACCTGTTGCTGCTGCGCGGCAACATCGGCAGACCGGGCGCCGGCGCATCGCCGATCCGCGGTCACAGCAACGTGCAGGGTGATCGCACGATGGGCGTCTGGGAGAAGATGCCCGACGCGTTCCTCGACGCACTCGAAGCCGAGTTCGGTTTCTCCCCTCCGCGCGAGCACGGGTGCGACAGCGTGCAGGCGATCCGGGCGATGCGCGACGGGCGGGTCAAGGTCTGGTTCGCGATGGGCGGCAACCTGGCTGCTGCGGTCTCGGATTCGGCGACGGCCGAGGAAGCGATGACCCGCACGGCGCTGACGGTGCAGGTGTCGACCAAGCTCAATCGATCACACACGGTCGTCGGCGAGGAGGCGCTCATTCTGCCGACGTTGGGGCGTAGCGAAATCGACCGACAGGACAGCGGCGAACAGTTCGTATCGGTCGAGGACACCGTCTGCGCAGTCCGTCCCTCACGCGGCCAAGTCGAACCGATCGCTCCCGGCCTTCTCTCAGAGGTCGCCATCGTCTCGCGGCTGGCACGCGAGGTTCTCGGCGATACGATCCCCGTCGACTGGGCGGCATTCGAGCGAGACTATGACACCATCCGGGAACACATCGCTCGAGTCGTACCAGGCTGCGAGGGCTATAACCAGCGAGTCCGGCAGCCGGGCGGTTTCGTCCTCGCCCATGGGCCGCGCGACTCCCGGACCTTCCCGACGGCGACCCGCAAGGCGATGATCACGGTCAATGAACTCGAACACGTGGAATGTCCGCCTGGTCGTCTGCTCTTGCAGACGATCCGGTCCCATGACCAGTTCAACACCACGATCTATGGCTTGAATGATCGCTACCGAGGGATCGAGAACGGTCGCGCCGTGATTCTCGTCAACCGTGATGACCTGAGCGCGCTGGGGTTGGTCGACGGCCAGCAGGTGGATGTGTTCAGCGAATTCCCCGGCGATGCGGACCGCGAGCTCCGTGGACTCCGCGCCGTCGCATATCCCACGGCACCGGGGTGTGCTGCCGCCTACTTCCCCGAGGCGAATGTTCTGGTTCCGCTGGAGAGCACCGCCGAGGGCAGCAACACCCCGGTGTCGAAGTCGGTGGTGATCAGGATCGAGCCGCACACAGAGCGTCTCGTTCCGGGATGACTCGTGTGCTAAGACGTGGTCTCGCGGGCGAGCTCCGCGGCGAAGGCGTCGACGTCGCCTTCGGTGGTGTCGAACGAGCACACCCAGCGCACCTCGTTCGTCCGCCTGTCCCAGTCGTAGAAGCGGAAGCTTTCGCGAAGCCGGTCGGCGACCCCCGGGGGCAGCGTCGCGAAGAGCGCGTTCGCCTGTGTCGGCTGGGTGAAGACGACCCCGCGTATCGAGCCGTCGGCGGTGCCCGCCTCGACCGCCGCGCGAAGTCTCGCCGCCATCGTGTTCGAGTGCGTCGCATTGCGCAGCCACAGGTCGCCTTCCATGAGGGCCAGCAGCTGGGCCGAGACGAACCGCATCTTCGACGACAGCTGCATGTCGAGCTTGCGCAGGTAGCGCAGCCCCTCCGACGCCGCCCGGTCGAGCACGACGATCGCCTCGGCGATCATCGCGCCGTTCTTCGTGCCGCCGTAGCTCAGCACGTCGACGCCGGCGTCGGTGGTGAGCGCGCGCAGCGGAACGCCGAGGGATGCCGCGGCGTTCGACAGCCGTGCGCCGTCCATGTGCAGGCGCATGCCCCGCTCGTGAGCGTGGTCGGCGATCGCGCGCACCTCCGCGGGGGTGTAGACCGTGCCGAGCTCGGTCGACTGCGTGATCGACACGACCAGCGGCTGGGCGCGGTGCTCGTCGCCCCACCCCCACGCCTCGCGATCGATCAGCTCGGGGGTGAGCTTCCCGTCATCCGTCGGTACCGCCAGCAGCTTGATCCCCGCGACCCGCTCGGGCGCCCCGCCCTCGTCGACGTTGATGTGCGCCGTGGAAGCGGTGACGACGGCACCCCACCGCGGCAGCATCGACTGCAGCCCGACGACGTTCGCGCCCGTGCCGTTGAAGACGGGGAACGCCAGGGCGTCGTCGCCGAAGTGCCCCCGCAACACCTCCTGCAGCCGCCGGGAGTAGGCGTCCTCGCCGTAGGCGACCTCGTGCCCGTCGTTGGCCGCGGCGATGGCGGCGAGCACCTCGGGGTGGATGCCGGAGTAGTTGTCGGAGGCGAATCCGCGCACGGCGCCGTCGTGGAGGGGGGTCACCCCCACAGCCTACGAGGCAGCCGCGCGCGGATCGCGGGGCGGGTTTCAGGCCCGGATGCCGCGCGTCGAGGCGATCACGGGGCGCAGCTTGTGCTCGAGGGCCTCGTAGAACATCGACAGTGGGAACTCGTCGTCGAGCACGGCGTCGGTGTAGCCCCTCGGCGGGCCTGCGAGCACCGCGGGCGGCAGGCCCGGGGCCCACGCCGACGCCGGATGAGGGGCGAGAACGCTCCGGATGAGCTCGTACGCCGCGAGCCAGTGAGCGACCTTCGGTCGGTCGATCGAGCGCCAGTAGAGCTCGTCGATCGCGTCGCCGAGGGCGACGACCGCGGCGGGCGCCTCGTCCCAGTCGACGCGGAGGGCCGTATCCGTCCAGTGCAGCACGCCACGCTGGTGCAGCCACGCGAACAGCAGCTGGCCGCCGAGCCCGTCGTAGTTGCGCACGCGGGACCCCGTGAGGGCGAAGCGGAAGATGCGGTCGAACACGACGGCGTACTGCACGAGCCGCGCTTTCTCCCGCGTCTTCTCCTCGAGGTCCGAGCGCTCCGCGTGAGCGCTCAGGCGCCGCTCGATGCCCACGCACTCACGATACGCCGTCAGGTCGCACCGCAGCTCCTCGAGCGAGTAGAGGAAGTACGGCATCCGCTGCTTGATCATGAACGGGTCGAAGGGCAGGTCGCCCCGCATGTGGGTGCGGTCGTGGATGAGGTCCCACATCACGAAGGTCTGCTCGGCGAGGTGCTGGTCATCCAGCATCCGTTGCGCATCGGCCGGCATCGCCAGCTTCGTCACCTCGGCCGCCGCCGCGACCACCCGCCGGTACCGGGCGGCCTCCCTGTCCTGGAAGATCGCCCCCGACGTGAACTCCGGCACCTCGCGCACAGCCACCGTCTCGGGGAACAGCACGGCGGAGTCGGTGTCGTACCCCGCCGTGAAGTCCACGAGCCGCAGCGAGACGAACAGCCGGTTGCCGTAGTCCCCGGCCTCGAGCGCGGCGATCGCCTCGGGCCAGATCGTCTCGACGAGCACGGCCTCCAGCAGCCGCTCGCGCGAGCCGTTCTGGGTGTACATCGGGAAGACCACGAGGTGGCGGAGCCCGTCGATGCGGTGCCGCTCGGGGTGGAAGGCGACGAGGGCGTCCAGGAAGTCGGGCACCCCGAAGCCCCCCTCGGCCCAGCGTCGCAGATCCGCTCCGCATGCCGCGAGATAGGACGCGTCATGCGGGAACCGGGGAGCGAGCTCGGCGATCGCGGCGCGGATGCGCGTCGCGTGGGCGCGCGCGACATCGTGATCGCGGGGGTCCGGTACCGACCCGTCCGGCGCCTGCAGGCCCTGCAGGGCCGAGACGGCCTCCCGCAGTCCGAGCCAGCTCTCCGAGCGCTCGACGCCCGCCGCGAGGGCGACGGCCGCGGCATCCGGCGCGGAGTCCTCGACGACCTCGGGTTCGCCGACGATCGCCTTCAGGGCACCGGGGGTGGGGTGCGTCGGGCTGACGGACATGGGAACCTCCTTTTCGTCGAGGCTCGGGCGCCCACCCCGCCGGCGGGCGCGATGGCATCAGCGTACGACCGCCTCCGCCGGAATACATCGCGCGGTGGATTCCCGCCCGCCCACCATGGGCTCCGTCTCGTGAGGGTATGGTCGCTGCAATGAGCATCGACCTTCCCACGTCCCCCGACGGTGCGGGCGTGCTCTTGCTCACCAACCGATCGGCCGGAACCGCCGTCGTGCGCGCCGACCCGCTTCCGGGCATCCGCGAGCGCCTGCCCGCCGCGCGCATCCACGCGCTCACCGGCGACGACACCCCCGGCGGCGTGCTCGCGGCCGCGCTCGCCGGAGCCGAGCCGCCCCGCGTGCTTGGCGTCCTCGGCGGCGACGGGTCGGTGGCCTCGACGGCGCAGGCGGCCCGCGATGCCGGGCTGCCCCTGCTCGTGCTGCCTGGCGGCACCTTCAACCACTTCGCGCGGGCCCTCGGCATCGACACCCCCGACGCGGCGCTCGACGCGTTCGTCGCCGGGCGCGGTGTGCGGGTCGGCGTCGCGGTCCTCGACGCGGGTGAGGGCGAGATGACGGTGCTCAACACGGGCGCCCTCGGCATCTATCCCGACTTCGTCGCGCAGCGCGACCGGCTGCGCGGTCGCCTCGGGAAGTGGGTCGCCGGCGTCGTCGCGGCCGTGCGGGTGCTGCGCCGCGCCGACCCGCTGGAGGTCGAGATCGACGGGCGGCGGATGCGGGTGTGGTCGGTGTTCGTGGGGGTGGGCCGCAACTCGCCCGAGCGCATCGCGACGATGCAGCGCTGGCTCGTCGACGATGACGTGCTCGATGTGCGGATCGTGCACGCCCGGGGCCCGCGCGTGCGGGCGATGGCGTCGCTCGCCTTCGGGCGCCGCACGGTGTCGGTGCTCCGGGCGCTGCGGCTCATGCCGCGCGCCACCGACATCGAGCGCATCCTGACCCCGCGCATCGAGATCGCGCTCCGCGCGGGCGCCGCCCGCGGCATCCCGCCCTTCGTGCACGACGGCGAGGTCGAGACCGTCGCGACGGCCCGGACGGGCGGCGAGGGGCCCCGGCTCTCCGTGCGCGTGGAGATGCTGCCGGGGTCGCTCGAGGTCTACCGCTGAGCGGGAGACGTCATGCTCGGGAGGCGCCGGATGCCGGACCTGCGGGGCTGCGTCCGCTCAGCCGGCGTCGGGCTCGGGCGGGTCGTAGGCCCACGAGGGGGCGAGCCCGCGGATGCGGGCCGCACGCCACTGCCAGAGGGCCCACAGCCCGGGCCACAGGACGGGCGCCGCGGCCCCTCCGATCACGAGACGCTCGCGCCAGAGGGTGCGTGCGGGGTCGCCGGGCGCGGGGGAGACCGCCATCTGGTGGTCCCACACATCCAGCGCGGCGAGAGGCCCCGTCAGCGGGATGCCGCTGTCGCGGAGGATGCGCACATGCCCGTCCCGCTCGGTCGCCGTCCGGTCGCTGAGGTGGAGGAACTGCCGGCCGGCGGGTAGTCCCGCCACCTCCAGCTGGACGGCGGCGTCGGTGCCCGGTTCCCACCGCGTCGGCAGCGGGGTCGGAGCCAGGGGGCGCATCGTGAGGAGCGGACCGTACAGCTCCGCCACGGCGGCGGGCGAGTGCAGGGCGCGCCACGCGGCATCCGCATCGCAGTCGATCACGTGCTTGAGCAGAATGCGCATGCCCGCAGTCTCTCATCCGCGTCGGCTCGGATTGTCCGCCTCCGTGGCGTCGCCGTAGGCTCTCGGGGTGACCTCGAGCCTCGCGCCCCGCCCACACGACCAGTCGACGTACCAGGTGCGTCTCGAGTGGGGCCCCGCGGGCCTGGCCCGCCTCGCGCCGTCCGACGTCGTCGTCGTCGTCGACGTGCTCGACTCCTCGACGAGGGCGGTCGAGGCCGCCGCGGCCGGCGAGGAGATCCTGCTCGATCGCCTCGACCCCGTCGTCGGCGAGATCGCGCGCGTCGCAGGGCCCGACGCGATCGTCCTCGCGGCCGGCCTGGTGAACGCCCGGGCGGTCGCGGAGGCCGTCCTCGCCGAGCAGACCCGCCGCGCGGGCCGCACGAGCGTCGCGATCATCGTCGCGGGCGAGCTCGTCGCGCCGGATGCCGCGGGCCTCGTGCACCCGGCGGTCGAGGACCAGCTCGGGGCCGGGGCCGTCGTGGCGGCGCTCGGCGACCTCGGTATCGACCACACCTCTCCCGACGCGGCCGTCGCGGCGGAGGGCTTCCGGGCGCTGCGCGGAGCCGTGCGGCACCTGCTCACGGCGAGCGGATCGGGTCGCGCAATGGCCGCACGAGGCGAGCGCGACGCGGTCGCGGGCGCCGCCGTCCACGACAGCGCCGGCGTCGTGCCCGTGCTCCGCGACGGCGGATTCCGGCCGCTCTGAGCCGGCGGGGCCGCCGCGACGGCGAGACGGCGCCGGTCAGCGGGGCGTCAGGGCGGCGAGCCTCTCGGCGGGGGTGATCTCGCGGCGCTGCCAGACGAAGAGGTGGCGCTCGTCGAAGCGGCGCGCGCACTGCGCGCAGGAGGCGGGTCGCGTCGGGCGCCGGTGCCGGTAGGCGAGGTGGCCCGCCGGACAGGTGCCCACCCACGGAGCGAGCTCGGTGGCCGTCTCGCCGTGATGCGTCGTGCCCCCGGTGTAGCCCAGTTCGCGCGCGATGCGCTTCCACGTGCGACCGTGCCCCGCGGCGGGGCCCGCGAGGGCGTGCGCCACCTCGTGCAGCAGCGTCTGGTGGTTCGTCTCGTCGTCGTACCGCGCCGTGAGGTACCGGGACACGCTGATGCGGTGTCGCGTGTAGTCGCACAGGCCGGCGCGGCGCTTGGCGTTGTCGAAAGCGAACGACCACGTCTCGTCGAGGTGGAGCGCGATGAGGGCTTCGGCCCACACGCGCACGCGCTGCAGATCGGACATGGCGTGAGGGTAGAGCGTGCCTACGACACGCGGGTCAGCTGGCGACGACGTCGCGGGTGCGGCGTCGGTCGGCGGCATCCACCGCGAGCAGCGTCGATTCCAGCTCTGCGTCGGAGGCTCCCGACTCCTGCCGCAGGAAGAGAGCCCGTTTGAAGTCGCGGCGGGCGAGATCGAACGCGCCGGCCTCGTAGTGGACCTTGCCCCGGTGCTGGGCCGCGAAGGCGGCGATCGAGGCCCATCCCTGGCCCTCGGCCTCCTCGGCGCACGTGTCGAGCTCGTGAGCCGCGGCGGCGAACGCGCCGCGGCGCTGCAGCACCGTCGCGTGGAGGATGCGCGCTCGCAGGAGGTCCTTGCGGGTGCCGGCCATGCGGGCCACGCGGACGGACTCCTCCGAGACGACGAGCGCGTCGTCGAGCCGCTCGAGCACCTTCAGCAGCCAGACCCGCTCCAGGAGGGAGGGCAGACTGCGCTTGTCTCCGAGCTCGTCGAGGCGTGCCAGGCATTCGGCGGGATCGATGATCTCGCGAAGGGTCTCGGGATCGTACCCGTGGATGTAGCTCACCGTGACCTCCTCACTCGCCCCGGACCCGAACCGGCCGGCGTGCCCTGACAGTCTGCAACGAGGACCGTGCGTCCCCGTGCCTGGCGCGCCGCGATCATCGGAACAGCGACGAGGACGGGCGCGGGGATGCCTCGGCATCCGCATCGTGCACGACGCGCGCCCCCGCGACGAACGCGTCGAGCTCCGCCCCCGCGGCCACCTTGGCGGGGTGGGGTCCCGCCGCCATGAGTCGCGGCAGCCACTCGGTGGGCAGCGGCGACGACGACGCCGCGATCACGAGGTTCCCGAAACGGCGCCCCTTCAGCACCTGCACCTCCGCGAGCACGATGACGTGCGGGAGGGCGCCCCGCACGGTCGCCACCTGTCCTCGGGCGAAGCGCAGCCCGGCGCCGTCGGCGACGTTGACCAGGAGCACGCCGTCGTCGGCGAGGAGCGCCAGCGCGGCGTCGTAGAACTCCGCCGAGGTCAGGTGGGCGGGGGTCTGCGATCCCGCGAACACGTCGGAGACGAGGAGGTCCACCTGGCCGCGAAGGCCCGCGGGCAGGTTGCCCAGCACGGTGCGCGCGTCGCCGATGCGGGTGCGGATCGAGGCCCCCGCGGGAAGGGGGAGGTGCTCCCGCACGAGGTCGATGAGGGGCTGCTCCAGCTCGATCACCTGCTGCCGGGACCCGGGGCGGGTGTGTGCGATGTAGCGCGGCAGCGTCATGGCGCCCGCGCCCAGGTGCACCGCGGTGAGCGGCTGCCCCGGCATCCGCAGCCGGTCGATCACGGCGGCCATCCGCCCGATGTACTCGAAGTGCAGGTGGGTGGGGTCGTCGAGATCGACGTGCGACTGGGGTGTGCCGTCGACCTCGAGTTCGTGCCCCGAGGTGTACGGCGAGGGCACGATGCGCGCCAGGGTCCCGTCGCCCAGGCGCGCCTGGGGCGGCTCGGCGGCATCGCCCCGGCGGGTTCTGGCCATGTGCACCACCGTACCGACAGCCCCGGGGCTAGCGTGGGGGCGTGGCCGTCATCGATCTCAACGCCGACCTGGGCGAGACCGTCGACGGCGTCGCCACGGCCGACGACGCGGCGATGTTCGAGGTCGTCTCGAGCGCGAGCATCGCGTGCGGCGGACACGCGGGCGACGACCGCTCGATGGCGGATGCCGCGCGGCGCGCCTGCGAGCGCGGTGTCGCCGTCGGTGCGCACCCGTCCTACCCCGACCGGCCCGGCTTCGGCCGGCGGCCCGTGTCCCTGCCGCCCGGAGAGCTGCGTGCGAGCGTCGCGGGTCAGCTCGCGGCGCTGCGGAGCGCGGGCGCCGACATCCGCTACGTCAAGCCGCACGGCGCGCTCTACCACGCCGTCACGGTCGATGCGGGCCAGGCGGATGCCGTCGCGGCGGTCGTCGCCGAGCTCTCGGACAGCGTGGGCCGCCCGCTGCCGATCCTCGGGCTCGACGGCGCCATCGCGCGGGCGGCCGAGCGTGCCGGGCTCCCCTTCGTCCGCGAGGCGTTCCTGGATCGCGGCTATCGCCCCGACGGCACCCTCGTGCCGCGCGGACAGCGGGGCGACCTTCTGCACGACCCCGCCCTCGTCGCGCGGCGCGCCGTCAGGCTCGCCCTCGACGGCGTCGTCGAGGCGGAGGACGGCGGCGAGGTCGTCGCCGGCGCGGCATCCCTGTGCCTTCATGGCGACACGCCCGCCGCGGTCGAGATGGCCCGTGCCGTGAGGGCGGCGCTGGATGCCGCGGGGGTCGAGGTGCGCGCGCCGTGGTGAGCCCCGCCGCCGGTCGCGGTGCGGCGGGCGCCGCCGGCGGGGCGCCCGTGCTCCGGCTGCTGCCGATGGGGGACCGCGCCGTGCTCGCCGAGGTCGCCGGGCTTGCGGAGGCGACGGCGCTGCGCGAGGCGCTCGCGGGGTCGGCGCCCCACGGCGTCGTCGACGTCGTGCCCGCGGCGCGCACCGTGCTGGTGCAGTTCGACCCCGGGGTGCTCCCCGTCGCCTCGGCGCGGGCATGGATCCGCGCCGCGCACGACGAAGGGGGCTCCGCGTCACCGGGACCGGCCGTCGGCGTCGAGCTTCCCATCGTGTACGACGGGCCCGACCTCGACGAGACCGCGCGGATGCTGGGGATGGGCGCCGAGGCGCTCGCCGCGCGGCACGCGGGCGCCGCGTGGACCGTCGCCTTCGGCGGCTTCGCGCCGGGCTTCGCCTACCTCGTCGCGCCCGACTGGTCCTTCGACGTGCCCCGCCTCGAGGCGCCGCGCACCCGTGTGCCGCCGGGCGCCGTGGGTCTCGCGGGCGAGTTCACCGGCGCCTACCCCCGGGCCACCCCCGGCGGCTGGCGCCTGATCGGCACGACCGGCGCGGTGCTGTTCGACCCCGCCCGGGAAAGGCCCGCACTGCTCGCTCCCGGCACGCGGGTCACGTGGCGACCCGGTCGCGCGCGCTCGGCCACGGCCGCGGCCTCGATGCCCCCCGCGGACCGGGGCGCGGGGGGCATCGAGGTCCTCGAACCGGGGCTGCTGGCGACCGTGCAGGATCTGGGGCGTCCCGGCCACGCGGCGGTCGGCGTGGCCGTCTCCGGTGCGCTCGACCGCGCGGCGCTGCGCCTGGGGAACCGGCTGGTCGGCAATCGCGAAACCGCCGCGGGCATCGAGATCACCCTCGGCGGATTCCGGGCCCGCGCCCGCTCGGACCAGTGGATCGCGATCACCGGCGCGGCGCCCGCCGTCACGATCGACGGGGTGGCCGTCGACGCGCAGCGCGCCCTGCTCTGGCCGGCGGGGACCGAGCTGCGCCTGGGCTGGGCGCAGCACGGCGCCCGCGCGTACGCGGCGGTGCGGGGCGGCATCCGGGCGCCCGTCGTCGCGGGGTCGCGGGCGACCGATCGACTCGCGGGGATCGGGCTGCCGCCCCTCGCGGCGGGCGATGCGCTCGAGGCGGGCGAGGATGCCGCGGGCCCCGTGCCGCCTGTCGACGTGGTGCCGTGGAGCGTGCCGCCCGACATCCTCGAGATCGAGCTCGCGGAGGGGCCGCGCGCCGACTGGTTCTCCCCCGACGCGCTGCGAGTGCTCTTCGACGCATCCTGGCGCGTGGGCGCCGAGGCCGATCGTGTCGGCATCCGGCTCGAGGGTCCTCCGATCGAGCGCCTCCGCCGCGGGGAGCTGCCGAGCGAGCCGATGGTGCCCGGCGCCATCCAGGTGCCGCCGTCGGGACAGCCCACCGTCCTCCTCGCCGACGGACCGGTCACGGGCGGATACCCGGTCATCACGGTCGTCGCCGCGGCATCCCTCGACGCCGTCGGGCAGGCGCGGCCGGGCACGCTCCTGCGCTTCCGGCACGCGCGGCGGGCGCCCTGACCGGCGTCAGGTGCGTGCCTCGGCACGCCACGCGCTGATCGTCGCCGCGGCTTCCGTGTCCGGCACGCCGGCCAGGGCGTACTCGGCCGCCTCGAGGGCGCCGTACTCGCGTCCGCGGTCGATCGCCGCCTGCAGCGCCGCGGCGTGGGGGCCGTGCTCGATCGCGGCGAGATCGTGGGTGTGGAAGACGAAGGCGGGAGCGTCGTACTGCCCCGTCCGCTTGCGGATCGCCGCCGCGGCTCCCGCGAGCACGCCGGCCCGCTCGACGTCACCCGACAGCGCGGCGATGCTGCAGAGCCCCTCCAGCGCGTAGGCGATGCCCTCGTCGTGCGATAGCGCGACGGAGACGGACATCCCCGCGACGTACACGCGGCGTGCCTCGGCCACGTTGCCAGCGCGAAGCAGCGCACGGGCGAGGTGGTGCGTCGCGATCGTCGCGGTGAACTCGTCCCCGCCTGCGACCGAGGCATCGAGTGCACGCCGGAACATCGCGAGCGCGTCGGAGTCGCGCTTGCGGCCCCACTCGAGGCGTCCCAGCGCGACGAGGATGAGGACCTCGCCCCATCGCGCCCCCGCGGTCCGGAAGCCCTCGGCGCCCCGCCACAGGCGCTCCGCGGCGAGGTCGAGATCGTCGTCGCCGGCCGTGACCTGGGCCAGCCCCGCGGCGGCGAGCGCCATCGACGACCCCATCGCCTCGCCCGCCTGCGCGAAGAGTTCCGACACCTCGCAGAACCCGTCGATCGCGGCGGGCGTCTGGGTGCCGAACATCTGCTTCCACAGCACGTAGAAGCGGGCGACCGCACGGGTGTAGGGCGAGAGGTCGCCGTCGTGCTCCAGCAGCTCTTGCATCCACACCGACAGCTCGGAGAGGTAGCCGCCGATCCACCAGTACAGATACAGGCGCCACGCGACCTCGGCCGCGGTGGCGGTGTCGCCCATGACGATCAGGTGCCGGACGCCGCTGCGCAGGTTGCTCCGCTCGAGGTTCAGCCGGGCCACGGCGCTGCGCTGCTCGGGCCCGCCGAGCCGCGGGGCCTCGCGCAGGGCGAGATCGGCGTACAGGCGGGCGTGGGCGGCCCTCATGAGGTCCTCCTCGCCCCGGGCGCGCAGTCGCCCCACGGCGTACTCCCGGACGGTCGAGAGCAGGGAGAAGACCGCGACGCCGTCGATGTCCTGCTGGTCGACCAGCGAGGAGTCCACCAGCGCGGCCAGGGCGTCCATCTCGGCCCCGGCCCACGCGCGCCCGGCTCCGAGGGTCTCGACGGAGTCGAGGGTGAACCCGTAGGAGAACACCCCGAGGTCGTGCAGCAGGTCGCGCTCCGGGTCGCGCAGGAGGCTGGTCGACCACTCGATGGTCGAGCGCAGCGTCCGGTGCCGTTCGGGGAGGTCGCGCGAGGCCCCCACCAGCACGGGAAGCTGTGCGTCGAGCCGCGTGAGGATCGATGCGGGGGTGAGCAGCCGCATGCGGGCCGCCGCGAGCTCGATAGCGAGCGGCAGGCCCTGCAGGATGCGGCAGATGCCGGCCACCGCGGCGCCGTTGGCGGCCGTCACCTCGAAGTCGGGCTTCACGGCGCGCGCCCGCTCGGTGAACAGCTCCACGGCGGGGGAGGCGAGCGCACGGCTCACCGACCCCGGCGACGCGGCGTCGTGGGTGGGCAGGGGAGGGACGTCGTAGACGCGCTCGCCGCGGATGCGCAAGATCGTGCGGCTGGTGACGAGGAACACCGCGTCGGGCGCGATCGAGTACAGCGTGACGAGCAGGGGCGCGGCGCTGACGAGCTGCTCGAAGTTGTCGAGCACCAGCAGGAGCCGGCGCCCCTCGAGGGCGAGGCGGAGCCGGGACTCCAGTGGCACCTCGGCGGTGTCCCGGATGCCGAGGGCATAGCCGATCGTGGGCAGGAGCAGGTCCGGCTCCAGGACGTTCTCGAGCATCACGAAGACGGTGCCGTCCGGGAACCGCTCGGCCGCGGCATCCGCGACGGCGATGGCGAGGCGGCTCTTGCCGATGCCGCCCGGGCCGAGCAGCGTGACGAGGCGGCACTCGCCCGACGTCAGCAGATCCAGCACCTCGGACACCGCGCGGTCTCGACCGATGAGCCGGGTGTAGGGCGCGGGGACGCGCGCCATCGCGCCGTCCTCGGAGGCGGCGGGCGCGATGCGCGAGGCGTCGAAGCGCTCGGCCAGCAGCGTCGCGAGATCGGCCTCGATCAGCTCCGCCAGCTCGTCGGGATGGGAGAAGGACTTGTAGGAGGCGGTGTCGTCGTCGCGGATGCGGTCGATGAGCTCGACCAGTCGGGCCTCGCGGCTGTCGCTCTCGCGGATGTATATGAGCTTCGGCATGGAACGGGGGGTCAGCCGGTATTCGTCCTCGAGGCCGGAGATCTCCTCACCCGGCGCGACCCAGCCGTACCGGTCGCCGTAGACGCCGACGAAGACGTCGCTCTGCTCGAGATAGGCGCGGTAGAGGTCGCGCGGCGGATGCGGACGCGCCCCGAGCTCGAACATCACGGGGGCCAGGCGCAGCCCCTCGATGGCCGCGCGCGCAGCCCGGCGCTCGGCTTCGAGTTCGCGCAGCGTCGAGGAGACGAAGATCCGAAGCCGCTGGTCCGGTGTGCGGATCGCACGCGTCGGTGCACCGTTCCCCGCGGTCATGCGGTTCATTGTGGCCCCGAGGGGCCCTCGCGTCCAGAGACGGAGGACTCGGGGGTGGGCGAGCCCGGGCGCGTTTATACCGTAGGAACGAAAACCCGTCAAGGATCACGCTGGACACAGCGCGGCAATCGACGTATAGTGGCTGTTTGCGCTCCTAGGTTCCCCCTGCCTTCATATGGTGGTCGGCTGGTTCTGTGCGCCCCCCGCGTGAGCGGCGTGCGGCGACAGGATATCGGGGAAAGACGAGCAATCCACCCACGACAAGGAATCTAGCGGCCCCTCACCGGGCCCATGGAGGTTATCCCCTTGGCTGCTGCGCGCAACGCATCCACCACCCCCACCAAGAACGGACGCGGAGCTTCGCGTCTCTCGTTCGCCAAGATCTCCGACACGCTGACGGTCCCCGACCTTCTGGCACTGCAGACCGAGTCGTTCGACTGGCTCGTCGGCAACGAGGCGTGGCAGACGCGCCTGGCCGAGGCGCAGGCCGCCGGTCGCACCGACATCGCACTCAAGAGCGGACTCGAGGAGATCTTCGAGGAGATCTCGCCGATCGAGGACCTCTCGGAGACGATGCAGCTGTCGTTCACGAACCCCTACCTCGAGCCCGAGAAGTACTCGATCGAGGAGTGCAAGGAGCGGGGCAAGACCTACGCCGCGCCGCTGTACGTCGAGGCCGAGTTCATGAACCACCAGACCGGTGAGATCAAGACGCAGACGGTCTTCATGGGCGACTTCCCGCTCCAGACCGACAAGGGCACGTTCATCATCAACGGCACCGAGCGCGTCGTCGTCTCGCAGCTCGTGCGCTCGCCCGGTGTGTACTTCGACAAGACGCCCGACAAGACGAGTGACAAGGACATCGTCTCGGCGCGCATCATCCCGAGCCGCGGCGCGTGGCTCGAGTTCGAGGTCGACAAGCGCGACCAGGTCGGCGTGCGCATCGACCGCAAGCGCAAGCAGTCGGTGACCGTCTTCCTCAAGGCGCTGGGCCTGACCAGCGAAGACATCCTGAACGAGTTCGCCGGCTTCGACTCGATCGAGGAGACGCTGTCGAAGGACACGATCCTGACGAAGGAAGACGCGCTCCGCGACATCTACCGCAAGCTCCGTCCGGGCGAGCAGGTCGCCGCCGAGGCCGCCCGCGCGCTGCTGGACAACTTCTACTTCAACCCGAAGCGCTACGACCTGGCCAAGGTCGGTCGGTACAAGATCAACCAGAAGCTCGGTCTCGACACGGCCCTGTCGGACTCGGTGCTCACCGTCGACGACATCGTCGCGACGATCAAGTACCTCGTCCGTCTGCACCGCGGAGACGCGACCTTCGAGGGGATCCGCAGCGGCAAGACCGCCGAGATCCGCCTCGACGTCGACGACATCGACAACTTCGGCAACCGCCGCATCCGCGCCGTCGGAGAGCTCATCCAGAACCAGGTCCGCACGGGTCTCTCGCGCATGGAGCGCGTCGTGCGCGAGCGCATGACGACGCAGGACATCGAGGCCATCACGCCCCAGACCCTGATCAACGTGCGCCCCGTCGTCGCCGCGATCAAGGAGTTCTTCGGAACGAGCCAGCTGTCGCAGTTCATGGACCAGAACAACCCGCTCGCGGGCCTGACCCACAAGCGCCGCCTCTCGGCGCTCGGGCCCGGCGGTCTGTCCCGTGAGCGCGCCGGCGTCGAGGTCCGCGACGTCCACCCGTCGCACTACGGCCGCATGTGCCCGATCGAGACGCCGGAAGGCCCGAACATCGGTCTGATCGGCTCGCTCGCCTCGTTCGCCCGGATCAACGCGTTCGGCTTCATCGAGACGCCGTACCGTCGCGTGGTCGACGGCCGCGTCACCGACGACATCGACTACCTCACCGCCAGCGAGGAGAACGACTTCATCGTCGCCCAGGCCAACGCGCCCCTGAAGGCCGACGGCCACTTCGTCGAGGAGCGCGTCCTCGCCCGCCGCGGCAAGGGCGGCGAGGTCGACCTCTTCCACCCCGAGGAGATCGGGTACATGGATGTCTCGCCGCGCCAGATGGTGTCGGTCGCGACCTCGCTCGTGCCCTTCCTCGAGCACGACGACGCGCAGCGCGCGCTCATGGGCGCCAACATGCAGCGTCAGGCCGTGCCGCTGCTGCGCAGCGACTCGCCGTTCGTGGGCACCGGTATGGAGGGCTACGCGGCCGTCGACGCCGGCGACGTCATCACGGCGCAGAAGGCCGGCGTCGTGATGGAGGTCTCCGCCGACGTCGTGACCGTGCAGCTCGACGAGGGCGGGACGCAGGACTACTACCTGCGCAAGTTCGACCGCTCCAACCAGGGCACCTCCTACAACCAGCGCGTCGTCGTGAGCGCCGGCGAGCGGGTCGAGGTCGGCGAGGTCATCGCCGACGGTCCCGCCACCGAGAACGGCGAGCTGGCCCTCGGCAAGAACCTCCTCGTGGCGTTCATGCCGTGGGAGGGTCACAACTTCGAGGACGCGATCATCCTCAACCAGGACCTGGTGAAGGACGACACCCTCTCCTCGATCCACATCGAGGAGTACGAGGTCGACGCGCGCGACACCAAGCTCGGCAAGGAGGAGATCACCCGTGACCTCCCCAACGTCAGCCCCGACCTGCTGAAGGACCTCGACGAGCGCGGCATCATCCGCATCGGCGCCGAGGTCCGCCCCGGCGACATCCTGGTCGGCAAGGTCACGCCCAAGGGCGAGACCGAGCTCTCGGCCGAGGAGCGACTGCTGCGCGCGATCTTCAACGAGAAGAGCCGCGAGGTCCGCGACACGTCGCTGAAGGTGCCCCACGGTGAGCAGGGCACGATCATCGCGGTCAAGGAGTTCAACGCCGAGGACGGCGACGACGAGCTCGGCTCGGGCGTCAACCGCCGCGTCGTGGTCTACATCGCCCAGAAGCGCAAGATCACCGAGGGCGACAAGCTCGCCGGCCGCCACGGCAACAAGGGTGTCATCGCGAAGATCCTCCCGGTCGAGGACATGCCCTTCCTCCCCGACGGCACGCCGGTCGATGTCGTGCTCAACCCGCTCGGCATCCCGGGCCGGATGAACTTCGGCCAGGTGCTCGAGACCCACCTCGGGTGGATCGCGAAGCAGGGCTGGAAGGTCGAGGGGAACCCGGAGTGGGCGCAGCTGCTGCCCGAGGAGGCCCGTGAGGCAGCCCCCGGCACCAAGGTCGCCACGCCCGTCTTCGACGGCGCGCGCGAGGAGGAGATCCGGGGTCTGCTCGACTCGACCCTCCCCACCCGCGACGGCGACCGCCTCATCGACTCCTCCGGCAAGACGCGCTTGTTCGACGGGCGCTCGGGCGAGCCGTTCCCCGACCCCGTCTCGGTCGGCTACATGTACATCCTGAAGCTGCACCACCTCGTCGACGACAAGATCCACGCACGCTCGACGGGCCCGTACTCGATGATCACGCAGCAGCCGCTGGGTGGTAAGGCGCAGTTCGGCGGCCAGCGCTTCGGTGAGATGGAGGTGTGGGCGCTCGAGGCCTACGGTGCCGCGTACGCGCTGCAGGAGCTCCTCACGATCAAGTCCGACGACATCCTCGGCCGCGTCAAGGTGTACGAGGCGATCGTCAAGGGCGAGAACATCCAGGAGCCCGGCATCCCCGAGTCCTTCAAGGTGCTCATCAAGGAGATGCAGTCGCTCTGCCTGAACGTCGAGGTGCTCTCGGCCGACGGCACGGCGGTCAACCTCCGAGACACCGACGACGACGCCTTCCGCGCCGCCGAGGAGCTCGGCATCAACATCTCCTCCCGGTTCGAGTCCTCGTCGATCGACGAGATCTGAGCCAGGCCCGATAACGAATTCGACTCTTCAGACGCACAGGAGAACTAGTGCTCGACGCAACAACATTCGATGAGCTTCGCATCGGCCTGGCCACCGCCGACGACATCCGTCGTTGGTCTTACGGCGAGGTCAAGAAGCCCGAGACCATCAACTACCGCACGCTCAAGCCCGAGAAGGACGGCCTCTTCGGCGAGCAGATCTTCGGACCCAGCCGTGACTGGGAGTGCTCGTGCGGCAAGTACAAGCGCGTGCGCTTCAAGGGCATCGTCTGCGAGCGCTGCGGCGTGGAGGTCACCAAGTCCTCCGTCCGCCGCGAGCGCATGGGCCACATCGAGCTCGCCGCGCCCGTTACCCACATCTGGTACTTCAAGGGCGTGCCCTCGCGCCTCGGGTACCTGCTCGACATGGCTCCGAAGGACCTCGAGAAGGTCATCTACTTCGCCGCGTACATGGTCATCTCGGTCGACGAGGATGCTCGTCACGCCGACATGCCACAGCTGGAGAACGAGCTGCGTCTCGAGCTGAAGACGCTCGGCGACCAGCGCGACTCGCGCATCGCCGCCCGCCTCCGCACGCTGGAGGAGGAGCTCGCCTCGCTCGAGGCAGAGGGCGCCAAGGCCGACCAGAAGAAGAAGGTCAAGGACGCCGCCGAGAAGGAGATGGCGCAGACCCGCAAGGGCTTCGACGAGCAGATCGCTCGCCTGGAGCGCGTGTGGGAGGACTTCCGGGGCCTCAAGGTCGGCGACCTCAAGCCCGAGGACGACGTCTTCCAGGAGCTGCAGGACCGCTTCAGCCTCTACTTCGAGGCGCACATGGGCGCCGAGGCGATCCAGAAGCGCCTGCAGGACTTCGACCTGGCCGCCGAGGCCGAGGCGCTGCACCTGCAGATCGCCGAGGGCCGCGGGCAACGCAAGATCCGTGCGATCAAGCGCCTCAAGGTCGTCAACTCGTTCCTCTCGACGGGCATGAGCCCCGCCGCGATGGTGCTCGACGTCGTTCCGGTCATCCCGCCCGAGCTGCGCCCGATGGTCCAGCTCGACGGCGGCCGGTTCGCCACGAGCGACCTGAACGACCTGTACCGCCGCGTGATCAACCGCAACAACCGCCTCCGTCGCCTGATCGACCTCGGTGCTCCCGAGATCATCGTCAACAACGAGAAGCGGATGCTGCAGGAGGCCGTCGACGCGCTGTTCGACAACGGCCGCCGCGGCCGCCCCGTGACGGGCACCGGAAACCGCGCGCTGAAGTCGCTCTCCGACATGCTCAAGGGCAAGCAGGGACGGTTCCGCCAGAACCTGCTCGGCAAGCGCGTCGACTACTCGGGCCGTTCGGTCATCGTCGTCGGTCCGCAGCTGCAGCTGCACCAGTGCGGTCTGCCCAAGCAGATGGCGCTCGAGCTGTTCAAGCCGTTCGTGATCAAGCGCCTCATCGACCTCGGTCACTCGCAGAACATCAAGGCCGCCAAGCGCGCCGTCGAGCGCACGCGTCCCGAGGTCTGGGACGTGCTCGAGGAGATCATCCGCGAGCGCCCCGTGCTGCTCAACCGTGCACCCACCCTGCACCGCCTGGGCATCCAGGCGTTCGAGCCGCAGCTCGTCGAGGGCAAGGCCATCCAGCTCCACCCGCTGGTCTGCGCCGCCTTCAACGCGGACTTCGACGGCGACCAGATGGCTGTGCACCTTCCGCTGTCGGTCGAGGCTCAGGCCGAGGCCCGCCTGCTCATGCTGGCGTCGAACAACATCCTGAAGCCGTCGGACGGCCGCCCGGTGACCCTGCCCTCGCAGGACATGATCATCGGTCTGCACCACCTCACGACGATCAAGGAGGGCGCCGCGGGCGAGGGTCGTGTGTTCGGCTCGGTCTCCGAGGCGATCATGGCTCGCGAGGAGGGAACCCTCGACCTGCAGGCCAAGGCGCGCATCCGCATCCAGGGGCTGTCGTTCCTGGAGGGCGAGGCCCCCGAGGACTACGACCGCCACGGTCTCGTCGAGGCATCCCTCGGTCAGGCGATCTTCAACGACGCGCTGCCCAAGGGTTACCCCTTCGTGCGGGAGCAGGCCGACAAGGGCAAGCTGTCGCAGATCGTCAACAAGCTCGCCGAGGAGTACCCCGGCGAGGTCGCGGCCACGCTCGACCGCATCAAGGACGCCGGCTTCTACTGGGCCACCCGTTCGGGTGTCACCGTGGCGCTGTCCGACATCCTGACGCCTCCGAACAAGGCCGAGATCGTCTCGAAGTACGAGGCCGCCGCCGCGAAGGTCCAGGACGACTTCGAGATGGGCTTCATCGACGACGGTGCGCGCCGCAAGGAGCTCATCGACATCTGGACCAAGGCCACCGACGAGGTGCAGGTCGCGATGCGCGAGAACTTCCCGGTCGACAACACCATCAACCGCATGGTGTCCTCGGGCGCTCGTGGCAACTGGCTGCAGATCCGGAACATCGCGGGTATGCGAGGCCTGGTGAACAACCCCAAGGGCGAGATCATCCCGCGTCCGATCATCTCCTCGTACCGCGAGGGGCTGTCGGTGGCGGAGTACTTCATCGCCACGCACGGTACCCGCAAGGGTCTCGCCGACACCGCCTTGCGTACCGCCGACTCGGGCTACCTGACCCGTCGCCTGGTGGACGTCTCGCAGGACGTCATCATCCGCGAGACGGACTGCGGCACCGGCAAGGGCCTCGAGTACGTCATCGCGGCCGAGGGTGCCGACGGCGAGCTGATCAAGGACAAGAACGTCGAGAACTCGGTGTTCGCCCGTACCCTGGCGGCCGACGTGGTCGACGCCAAGGGTGAGGTTCTCGCGGATGCCGGCTCCGACGTCGGCGACGTGCTGATCGACCGCCTCGTGGGCGCCGGAGTGACCTCGATCAAGGTGCGCTCCGTGCTCACCTGCGACTCGGCGGTCGGCGTCTGCGCCAAGTGCTACGGACGCTCGCTCGCGACCGGAAAGCTCGTCGACATCGGCGAGGCCGTCGGCATCATCGCGGCCCAGTCGATCGGTGAGCCCGGCACGCAGCTGACGATGCGCACCTTCCACACCGGTGGCTCGGCCTCGGCCGACGACATCACGCAGGGTCTGCCCCGCGTGCAGGAGCTCTTCGAGGCCCGTACCCCCAAGGGTGCGTCGCCCATCGCAGAGGTCGCCGGTCGCGTCACGATCGACGAGACGGAGAAGACCCGCAAGGTCATCATCACTCCCGACGACGGCGACGAGCCCAGGGTGTACCCGGTCCTCAAGCGTGCGACCCTCCTCGTCGAGGACGGTCAGCACGTCGAGGTGGGCGACCCGGTGCAGGTCGGAACGCTCGACCCGAAGGACATCATGCGCGTGCAGGGTGCCCGCGAGGTGCAGAAGTTCCTCGTCGGCGGCGTGCAGGGCGTGTACCGCTCGCAGGGTGTGCCGATCCACGACAAGCACATCGAGGTCATCGTGCGCCAGATGCTGCGCAAGGTCACGGTCGTCGACCACGGCGACACGACCCTGCTGCCCGGTGAGCTGGTCGACTCGCGTCGCTTCATCGACATCAACCGCCAGGCGGTCGCCGAGGGCAAGCGCCCCGCGTCCGGTCGCCCGGAGCTGATGGGCATCACGAAGGCGTCGCTCGCGACCGAGTCGTGGCTGTCGGCCGCGTCCTTCCAGGAGACGACCCGCGTGCTCACGCAGGCCGCCATGGAGGGCAGGAGCGATCCGCTGGTCGGCCTGAAGGAGAACGTGATCATCGGAAAGCTGATCCCGGCCGGTACGGGTCTGGCGAAGTATCGCAACGTCGTGGTCGAGGCCACGGAGGAGGCGAAGTCGGAGCGGTACCCTAACCGGGTGTTCGCGTCGGACGGCGTGTACTCCGAGGCCGACCTCGGGTTCGTCGATTTCGACAGCTTCTCGACGGACGACTTCACGCCCGGCACCTACAACTGATCCACCCGCTTCACCCGAAGGGCCCCGCATCCGTGCGGGGCCCTTCGGCGTTGCACGGCATGGCTCGCGGCGGCCGGCGCGACGCGGGATATGGTTCTGCGCGGACGGGCTTGTCGGAGGTGGAGGAATGGCGCGGATCGGTGGGCGGAGCCTGTGGCTGGCCTGGCCCATCGGGCTCATCGCCTTCGCGGTCGTCGCGGGCCTGGCCTGGCTGGCGTATCCGATGACGCCCGTCGTGGTCGCGTGGGCGCAGAGCGCGGTCGCGGGGACGCTCGGGCCGGGTCCCGCCCCCACCGTGTCGGTGCCTCCGGAGTCCCCCGCCGCAGGAGAGGAATCGGGCGGTGCGGGAGAGGCGATCGAGGTCGGGCGCGCCGGCCCTCCCGGCACGTGCGAAGAGCTCTACCCGCCCTCGAACTGGCAGCAGCTGACCTCTTCGGCCGGCCTCGCCCTCCAAGAGGGGGCGACTGCGCCGCAGACGGCGGTGACCGACCTCGCCGACGCGCTGGGCGCGAGCGTGCTCGTCTCGTGCGCATGGACGGATGCGTCGGGGGCCGCCACGGTGACGCTGTCGCGCGTCGCCCCGGTGGCCGCCACGACGGTGGCGGGGGTGCTCGGCGGGGCGGGCTTCGAGTGCCAGCAGGTCACCGACGGGGTGGCGTGCGCCAAGCCCGCCGGAGAGGATGACCGAGCGGAGGAGCACGTCGTGCGCGGCGACCTCTGGCTTGCGACGGTGCGCACCCTTCCCGGGCCGCCGGTGCCGCAGGATGCCATCGAGTCCCGCATCTGGCCGTGATCGGCTGTGACACGCACCCGGCATGCCTGACGGACGCCGGCGCGCCCCCGGGGTAGCCTGACGCGAGCGGGGACAGCCCCCGTGTGAGGAGTGCACCCATGAGCGACGCAGGCAGAGCTCCCGGCGACCCCGTCGAGGAGCCGCGACCCACCGATGACGACGTGGTGGTCCGCGCCAATCAGGGCCTCGCCGACGCCGAAGCCGCGCAGCGGGGCTCCTCTTCCGACGAGGGCTCGACGACCGACGCGCGCGCCGCGCGCGCCGACGGGACGGATGCCGCGGCATCCGAGCACCGCTCCGCCGGCGTCCCCGGTTCGAGCTACACGCCGCCCGCCGCCGACCGCCCCTCCGACGCGGGCGACACGGGGCGATCGGGCGACCTCTCCTACATCGAGGCCGCGTCCGCGCGGTCCGACGCGCCGACCGACGCGCTCGCCTCCGACGCACCGGCGCGCTCCTCCGAGCACGCCCCCGTCACCGCCTCCGAACCCGCGTCCGGGGCCGAGCCCGTCGCGGGCGCCGCTTTCGGCGGGCCGCAGCACATCTTCGTGCAGGCCCCCGAGCCGCCCCGAGCCCGCGGCAACCGTGCCGCGGCCGGTCTCATCGGTCTGCTGGCCGCCCTCAGCTTCGCGGCGCTGTACCTCGCGTGCGCGCTCGCCTTCGGGCTGCTGGATGGCACTTACACGCTCTTCACCCTCGTCGACGGCGCCCTCTCGGCGCTCCAGTCGTGGTGGCTGTGGACCGCCACCGTGGTGTTCTTCCTCGGCTTCTGGCTGCTGGGCGCGATCATCAACACGGGCCGGTGGGGTCACTGGGTGATCTGGGGCCTTCTCCTGGGCTTCGTCGCGTACGGTGCTCACCTGGTCGGTCAGCTGTTCCAGGCTCCGTTCTGGCAGCTCACGCGCACGGAGGGGGCCGAGCTCATCGAGGCCCAGGTGGTCGCGCCGCTCGCCTTCGCCGCCTTCGTCATCGGGCGTGAGCTCACGATCTGGTACGGCGCATGGATCGCCGCCCGCGGTCGCCGCGTTCGCGAGCTCAACGAGACGGCCCAGCGGGAGTACGAGCGCACGCTCGAAGCCGGCCCGCAGCTGGTCCGCTCCTAGGGTTCGGTACAAGCCCATGACCGACGACGACCGGGGCCCCGCAGGAGCGGACCCCGGTCGTCGCGGTCGGGAACGCGCGATCCTCGCCTTCGCGACGGCCGGGTTCTTCGCGCTCCTCGTCTTCGCGCTGGGCATGGTCTCGCTGCTGACGGGTGAGGCCGTCATCGCCGAACCGGGGCTCGGCCAGGCCCCCGGCATCCTGGGCGCCATCCTCGCCGTGGCCGGGTTCGCGGCGGTGACCGCGTGGGCGCTCCCGCGCGGCAGGGCGGGAGCCGGGTCCGCCGTGCTGACGGGTCTCGTGGCGGCCGCCTCCTATTGCGTGGGCGTAGCCGTCGGTGCCACCGTGACGGGGACCGATCCGCTCCGTGCCCTGGGCATCGGGGCGAGCCTGGCGGTGTCATGGGTGGCGGCGGTCATCGTCATCGCGGGCGCGCTCGCGGGGGCCGGAGCCGCGGTCGCCGCCCGCTCCGGACCCGGTGTGCCGCGATGGCCATGGGAGCGCGACGAATAGGATTCCGCGCGGATCCCTCGAGCACGCACGCGTGCGGGCTACCGTAGAGGGGTGGAGCGCTCCCTCGAGACGCAGGTCGGCCAGGCGGTGGATGCCTGGCTGCGTTGGCTTCCCCGGTGGGAGCCGGCGACCCACCGCGGACGCACGGCGCCCTGTCGTCGCTGTTTCGGCTCGCCCATCCTGTCGGCGGCCGGTCTCGGCGCCGACGTCCCGCACGGCGTGCAGCACGGACTGTCGACCCGCATCAAGACGATCGTCGACCACGCCGTGGCCACGTACACGGCGCAGAATCTGCCGATGCTGCAGGCGGAGCTCGACCAGCAGGCGGCCCGCAACCGCGCACGCAGCTACCGCCCCATGGAGGGCCTCGAGCCCGAGTACGAGGGCCTGCCGCTGGATCCCGACCCGACCCCCGGCGCGCCGTTCCTCTTCACGATCTCGGGTCTGGCCCAGGAGATGGATGCCGCGGTGCCCGCCCTGCCGCCCCTCAGCGCGGAGGCGAAGGCCGCCCTCCGGCAGGAGGTCGGTCTCGCCGACGACTACGCGAACCTCGTCGGACGAGAGGTGTGCGCGATCCTGCTCCATCACCGGCTCCGGGTGCAGAGCGCCGTGACGGAGTTCGTCGAACCGCAGGTGGACGCCCTCCTGTCCGAGCTCTCGCAGTCGCTCGACGCCCCCTTCGACCCGGGCGAGCCGCGCCTGGGCGGCCTGGACGCGGAGCGCTGAGCCCACGCATCCACGGTCTTCCGCGGCGACGCCCGCCTCGCATCCGGCTTTGTTACCATGACTGCACTCCTCGCCGTCGGCGGGGGACGCGCCGATTGCTGTCAGGGGGGCGGCGGCGCCTGAGGGCATGTCATGCGCCGCCGCGGGCGCGTTCTGGGGGGATCGACATGGGCAAGCGTCTGCCGTCGTCGCCTCCGCTGCTGCCCGGGCTGACCTACGTCCGCCCTCTCGGGTCGGGCGGTTTCGCCGACGTCTTCCTCTATGCGCAGGACATGCCGCGACGGTTCGTCGCCGTCAAGGTGCTGCCGAGCGACGTGCAGGACTCCGACCTGCTGCGGATGTTCAACGCCGAGGCCGACGTGCTGGCGCACCTGTCGGCGCATCCCTCGATCGTCACCGTCTATCAGGCCGGCATCTCGGCCGAGGGTAGACCGTACATCGTCATGGAGTACTGCCCCGACTCGCTGGCGCAGCGCTATCGCGTCGAGAGGATGCCGGTGGCGGAGGTCCTCACCATCGGCGTCAAGATGGCCAGCGCCCTCGAATCGGCCCACCGCGCCGGCCTCATCCACCGCGACGTGAAACCGAGCAACATCCTGGTGACGAGCTTCGGCGCGCCCGTGCTGGCCGACTTCGGCATCTCGTCCTCGCTCGCGCGGGGCCGGGCCGAGCAGGTTCTCGCGATGAGCGTGCCGTGGAGCGCTCCGGAGGTCGTCACGGAACAGACCTCGGGCACGGTCGCGAGCGAGGTGTGGGGCCTCGGGGCGACGGTGTACTCCCTGCTGGCCGGCCACAGCCCCTTCGAACGCCTCGAGCGCGGCCAGAACACGAGGGAGCATCTGCGTCGCCGTATCACGCGCGGCACGTATCGCACGCTCGGGCGTCGTGACGTGCCCGAGTCGCTGCAGCAGGTGCTGGCCACGGCGATGAGCCGGGATCCCCGTCGCCGCTACCCGCATGCGCTCGACATGGCCGAGGCGCTGCGCGCCGTGCAGACGGAGCTGGGCCTGGCCGCGACACCGCTCGAGATCGTGGCGGAGGACTGGACCCCGCCGGCCCCCCAGATCGACTTCGCCGACGTGGCGCTGCGCGGTCCGGTGCGCTCGCAGGTGGCCCAGGAGAGCACGCGGCGCGCTCCCGCCCGCGTGGGCATCGCCGCCCTGGCACGTGACGAGGACGAGGACATCTCCCGCTCGATCGAGCCGCGGCGGCCGATGTGGCCGTGGCTGGTCGGCGGACTCGCGGTGCTCGCCTTCGGGGTGCTGGCGGGGATCGTCGGCGCGCTCGTGGGATCGGGGGCCTGGTGACGCCCGTGCCGCGCGGGCGGCGGGCGCTGATCACCGGGCTGTCGGTGATCGCCGTGCTCGGGGTGGTCGTGGGGGTGTCGGTGGTCTGGCCGGGTCTGGATGCCCGCGAGGTCCCGCCGGCCGAGACGTCGCTGTGGGCGCTGCAGACGGGCGACGGGCGCCGCTACGCCCGCGTCAACACGGCGGTGGGTGAGCTCGACACCGTGCGCAACGTGGGCAATCCGAGCGCGCTCGCGCAATCGCCCGCCGGTGCCTTCCTGTTCTCCGAGAGCTTCGGCCGGGTGACCCGGCTCGACGAAGCGCAGCCCGCCGATGTCGTCGACGACGTCCTGCGGGAGTCTCCGGCCACGCCGGCGGGAACGACGGATGTCGCGGTGGCCGGCGATTTCGTCGCGTACCGCACCGATACCGGCGCGGTGTGGACCGGCGCCCTCGGCGATCCCTCGCCCGCCCAGGTCGCCCCCGACGGCGGAGACGCCCCCGACTACACGGCAGCCGCCATCGCCGTGGACGACGGGGGGATGCTCTACGCGTACTCGGCGGAGCGGGGGGAGGTGCTGCGGTACGACATCGCGGCGGGGCAGGCCCGAGGGCGGGATCCGCTCGATGCGGACGCGGAGGACCCGGCGCTCACCGCGGCATCCGGTGCGTGGTTCCTGCTCGACCGCTCCAGCGGCGGCGCGTGGCAGCGGGGCGCGGATGCGGGCGCCACGACCGATGTGGACGCCACCGCGGTCGTGAGCGTTCCGTCGTCCGTCGACGACGCGGTCTACATCGCCGACCAGAGCAGGCTGCTTCGGTGGGAGGTGGGCGCAGCGCAGCCGGAGATCGTCGCCGGCGGGGTGGACGAGGTGCGGGGCACGCCCGCCCGGCCCGTCACCGTGGCCGGCGTGACCTACGCCGCGTGGCTGCCGGAGACGGGCGGCGGCACGCTGTGGTCGTCGGCGGCCGGGGAGAACGCCCTCGACTTCGCGGGGCGGGACCTCGGCGATCAGCGTCGTCCCGTCTTCCTCGTCTCGGGGGGCACCGCCGCCCTCAACGAGACGCGCTCGGGCTGGGTGTGGGAGGTTCCCGGCGGCCGGCTCGTGCCGACCAGCCAGGACTGGACTCTCGACGATCGGCAGGACCCGACCGCGGACGACAGCCTCGAACAGGCCGCCGTTGTGCTGGACCCCCGGCCCCCCGTCGCCGAGGCCGACGCGTTCGGTCTGCGGCAAGGGGCGCTCTCCGCCGTGCCGGTTCTGCTGAACGACCACGATCCCAACGAGGACGTGCTGAGCATCGATCCCGCGTCGGTCACGGGCCTGGACCCCGGGTTCGGGGAGGTGACGATCACCGACAACGGTCAGCGACTGGCCGTGCGTGCCGCGCCCGGGGCGAGCGGCACGGCGACGCTCGCCTACCGGGTCACCGACGGCACGGCATCCGAGGGCATGTTCTCGGAGCCCGCGACGGTGACGCTCACGATCGTCCCGGCGGGGGCCAACTCCGCGCCGCAGTGGTGCGGCGTCCCCGAGTGCCTGCACGAGTGGCCCGCACCCGAGGTGGCCGCCGGCGGCACCGTGTCCGTCCCGGTCCTGACGGGATGGGTCGACCCCGAGGGCGATCCCCTCCTCCTGCTCTCCGTGACCAACCCCTCGGGCGTCGGGGTCGTCGCGTCGACCCCGGCGGGCGAGGTCGTGTACCAGCACGCCGACGACGGCACGGGCGCGGCGGGGACGGTCGATCTCGTCGTGACGGTGGCGGATGCGCTCGGCGCCGTGAGCAGTCGGCCGCTGAGCATGCGCGTGTCGGAGCAGCCGGGTCTCGCCGCCGACTCGTTCGCGCTCGTCGACAGCGGCGCGAACGCGGTGACCGTGGACGTCGGCCCCCACGTCGTCGGAACCGCGGGCCGGGTCGAGCTGACGGCCGTGCGCGTGCTCGATGACGCGGCGGCGACCGCCGTGGTCTCGCCGGGCGGCACCGTCTTCGACTTCTCCGCCGCCGGGCCGGGCACCTACCGACTCGCCTACACCGTGAGCGACGGTGCGCGGGAGGCCACCGCGACGGTGCGCATCACCCTCGTCGCCGAGGACGCCCCGGCGCAGCTGACGACCGCTCCCGTCGTCGCGTTCGTGCATCCCCGCGAGGACGCGACCGTCGACGTCTTCGCCGCCGTGTCCAACCCCACCCGCCGCGTGCTGCTGCTCAGTGACGTACGCGCCCGCGCGGCGCCGGGCTCGAGCCTGAGCGTGGACGCGGTGGGGCAGAACTTCCTTCGCGTCTCGGGTGCCACGGCATCGGGCGAGGCGGGCCTGCTGGGCACGGTCTCGTACACCGTCGGCGACGGCACGGCGGATGACGGGGCCCAGGTGGCGGGCGAGGCGACCGTGTACCTCCTTCCGCCGGCGCCGGAGCTCGCCCCGATCGCGGTCGATGACACGGTGGTCGTGCGCGCGGGTGCCCAGGTCGACATCCCCGTGCTCGACAACGATGTCGCGCCCTCCGGATCGGCCGTGAACCTGAACCCCGCGCAGGTGGTCTCGAGCACCCCCGACGCGCTCGCGTTCGGTTCGGGCTCGACCCTGCGATACCTCGCGCCCCCGGACCCGGGAGAGTACACGGTCGAGTACGGGGTGTACTCGGCCGCGTCGCCGGCGCTGGCCGACACGGCGAGCGTGCGCGTCCGTGTGATGCCGGAGGACGCCAACCGCGCCCCCGTCCCCGCGACGCTGGAGGGACGCGTCGTGTCCGGTCAGACGACGACGATCGCCTTCGACGGGTTCGGCGTCGATCCGGACGGCGATGCCGTGCTCCTCGATCAGGTCGTCTCGCAGCCGGCATCCGGGTCTGCGACGGTGTCGCCGGATGGCACATCGATCGTCTACTCCTCGGTCCCCGGCCATCGCGGCCAGGTGTCCTTCCGCTACCGCGTCGTCGACGGCCTCGGATCCACCGGCACGGGTACGGTGCGCATCGGTGTGCTCGATGCGCAGACCGACCCCGCACCCGTCACGTTCACCGACTATGTGCACGTGCAGGCGGGCGAGGGCAACACGGTGCGGATCAGCCCTCTCGACAACGACGTCGATCCCTCGCGCGGCATCCTCCGCCTCACCGGGATCCAGCCGGACGTGTCGGCGACCCTCGACGACGGAAGCGCGAATCCGGAGTATGCGCGGCAGCGGGAGCTGATCCACGAGCTCGACGACACGTCGGTGCTCGTGGCGGCGGGAGACGCCCGGGGAACGCTGTCCTTCCTCTACGACGTCGAGAGCGACTCCGGGAACACGGCGCGCGGGCGCATCGTGGTGCGGGTCGTTCGGGAGGCGGTGCCGAACTACCCCACCGTCGCCGACACCACCCTGACCGTCGAGAGCCGTGACGACTTCCCGAGCGGGGTCGACGTCGTCTCCGGCAAGGCCTCCTGGATCGGCGGCGACGTCGCCGATCTCTCCCTGAGTCTGTGGGGCGACCCCGAAGGGGTGCGGGTCACCGGGAACCGCCTCGCGGGAGCTCTCCCCGAAGAGAGCCGCGTCGTCGCCTTCGAGCTGTCGGGCGACGCCGCAGACGGGCCCGTCTCGACCTTCGGATTCCTGCGCATCCCCGGCGAAGCCGACCTCGTTCCGGCCGTGCGCAGCTCCGCCCCGGCATGGGAGGTCATGGAGGGGGAGTCGGGCGCGGTCGACCTCACGAGGGTGATCGCGGTGCCACGCGGTGCCGGGCTGGAGGTCTCGGAGGCGGTGAGCGCGTCCGGAGCCCGGCCGGGCAGCGCGTGCGCACTCGAGTCGGGGACGCGGCTGCGCTACGACGCCGGGTACGGCGCGCCGTGGATGGACGCGTGCGAGGTGCCGGTGCGGGTCGGCGGGGCGCAGGAGTGGACCTATCTCTCCCTGCCCGTGACGATCCGCGCGGCGGCGCCGCAGCCGGCGCTGCGCACGGGCTCGCTGACGCTCGCACCGGGCGAGAGCACGACGTTCGACCTGCGTTCGCTGACCACCTGGCAGGGTACCGAGGACTGGGACGGCGTCGCGTACGGCGTCGCCTATGCGGGCGCCGCCTTCGAGGTCATGGACGAGGGGGGCGTCCTGACCGTGACGGGCCGCGACGACGCGGTTCCCGGTGTCCAGGAGGCCGTCGAGATCTCGATCACGAGCCACGCGGGCGTGGCCCCCGCCCGGCTGCTGCTGCGGGTGGGGCCCGCGCCGAGTCTGCTGCCGCGCGCCGGCGCCGTCGCGCAGGTGTGCTCGCAGGCGGCGGGAACGTCCTGCACGATCGACGTCGTCGCGGCCGCCGGCGAGGTGAACCCGCTGCCGCGCACCCCGATGGAGCTGGTCGGGGTCCGTGCCGCGGGCGCGTGCACCGGCGTCACCTTCGAGGTCGCCTCGCCGCGCGCCGTCATCGCGCGCTGGACGGCGGATGCGGCCGGCGCGACCTGCCCGGCCGTCTTCTCCCTGCGCGACGCGCAGGGTCGCGTCACGGCGGGCGAGCGGGACGGCTCGCTGCTGCTGGATCTGCAGGGGTTCCCCCGTGCGCCCGGCGGGGTCGTGCAGACCGGCTACGGCGACGGCACCCTCACCCTCCGGGTCGACCCGGGGGAGGCCCGCTCCGCCTACCCCGCGCTGACCGGGTTCACGGTGCGCACGGGCGGATCCGTCGTGGCGACGTGCGATCCGCTCGGTGTATGCGGTCCGATCCCCGCTCCCAACGGCGAGGAGCGCGGATACGAGGTGACCTCGACCAACGCGGTCGGCGAGTCTCGCGGTGTCGTACGCACGGTGGCCTGGGCGTACGATCCGCCCGGGCCTCCCGGGCGCGTCACGGCGCAGCCGGTCGTGACCGGGGGCGAGGGCGGCGTCGTCGCGCTCGGAATCGAGGGGGTCGACTCTGCCGACACGGGGTGGCTGGAGATCGCCAGCGAGTCCGGCGAGACGCTGCGGGTCGACGTCCCGCGCGGCCGGGAGACCATCGATGTCGCCTCCTACCGCGTGGGCTCCAACACCGCCTCCCCGGTCGTCGTGACACCGCACTCCCGGTTCGCGGTGCCCCCGGGTCTGCCAGGGGAGACCACGGGGCCGTCCCTGACGATCTTCGGCAACGGCGTCGGCGCCCCGAGGGATGTCGCGCTGACTCTCGCGGCGACCTCCCTCGGGGACGGGACCTCGCGGATCCGCGCCGAGGCATCCGCCGGCAGCGGGGGCGACGGGTCGCGCCTGGTCTACGGGATCGTCGCCGCCGGCCAGCGATGCGTGCCGCAGGCGCAGGGGTCCGTGGCCGAGTTCGGGCCCGTGGCCGACGGCGAGGAGTACGGCTACACGGTGTGCGTGCAGTCCCGGGTGGGTGAACGCGTGTTCGGAGAGGCGAACGCCTCCGCGACGGTGCGCGCGCTGCAGAGCGGGCGGCCGCCCGAGGGATGGACGTACGTCGTCTCGCCCACCCCCGAGGTGTCGCAGGAGGGCGCGTCGTGGATCATCCGCGACGCGCCGGCATCCGCCGAGCAGCCCCCGCGCAACAACTCCGTCGAGATCCAGGGCGGGCCGCCCTCGAGCGTCTTCGACCGCAACCCCGGCATCCGCGTGCGCTACGTGCACCGGCAGTGGGGCACCGCGACCGACTGGGCGCTCGCGCTGCCCCGCGAGGGGAGCGCCCCCTACCAGGTCTGGGCCCGATGGCGCGTGGACGTGTGCGAGGGCGGACAGCCCCTCGCCCTCCGGGGTGATTCGTCCAACGATCCCGCAGGCGGCCGCGCGTCGATCGTCTTCGACCGCGGCGGGGCGGTGTTCCGGGACGCCTCCGGCGCCGTCCTCCCGTTCGATGCGGGCACGGGGATCGTGCCCGTGGGGGCCGTCTCCGTCGAGGGCATCCGGGTCACGGCAGACTGGGCCGCTCAGGGATGGGGGCTGCAGCCGGCCACGGGTGCGTTCGGATCGGCCTGCTCGCCGAATCTGCCCCCGCCGGACCCCGTGCCGCCGGCCGACGGGGAGGCCCCGTGATGACCTCGCCGCAGCCGCGCCGGCCCGCACGACTTCGATCCGACGACCCGAAGGACACTCCACGATGACCCTCGCACAGGAGCAGGCGACCTGGTTCGCCCAGACCTTCGACCAGCTCACCGACAACGTCGAGCGTGCGGTGCTCGGCAAGCGCCACGTGATCGAGCTCGTCCTGACCGCGATGCTCAGCGACGGTCATGTGCTGCTCGAAGACGTTCCGGGAACGGGGAAGACCTCGCTGGCGCGGGCGCTGGCGCAGACGGTGCAGGGCACGAACACGCGCATCCAGTTCACGCCGGACCTCCTCCCGGGCGACATCACGGGCATCACCGTCTACGACCAGAAGAACGGATCGTTCGAGTTCCACGCGGGCCCCGTCTTCGCGAACATCGTCCTCGCCGACGAGATCAACCGGGCCAGCCCGAAGACGCAGTCCGCCCTGCTCGAGGTCATGGAGGAGGGGAGGGTGACCGTCGACGGGGTCAGCCGGCCCGTGGGCGTGCCGTTCCTCGTGATCGCGACCCAGAACCCGGTGGAGCAGGCGGGCACCTACCGCCTCCCCGAGGCGCAGCTCGACCGCTTCCTCCTCCGCACGTCCCTCGGCTATCCCGACCACGCCGCGACGGTCCGGATCCTCGACGGAGCGGCCGTGCCGACCGCCGAGCTCTCACCCGTCATCGCGCCCCAGGCGCTCGTGGGCATGCAGGATCTCGCGCGGGAGGTCTACGTCAGCGCGCTCGTCCTCGACTACGTCGCGCGGCTCGTGGACGCCACGCGCAACGCGGACCAGGTGCGGCTCGGGGTGAGCATCCGCGGTGCATTGGCCCTCACCCATGCCTCGAAGGCCCGTGCGGCCTCGCGCGGACGCACGTACGCGACCCCCGACGACGTCAAGGCGCTCGCGGTCGCGGTGCTCTCCCACCGACTCATCCTCCATCCCGAGGCCGAGTTCGACGGGGTAACCCCCGAGGCGATCGTCGGGCAGGTACTGCTCGACGTGCCGCCCCCCACGCAGCGGGAACCGATATGAGCAGCACCGAGCCGGGGCGCACGGGGACCGCGTCGGCGTCGCATACCCGCCTGACCACCGCGGCGCGGAGCGGGCGCACCGTCGCGCTCGTCGCGGGGGCGGCCCGGGTATGGCGTGCCGCGCGGGAGCGGGGGATGACGCTGGCCGAGCGCGCGGCGGAATCCGTGACTCCCGCCGGCTGGCTCGTGATCGCCGCCGGCAGCGCCGGCCTCGTGACCGGCGCGATCCTCGGGTGGGTGGAATGGATCGTGGCCGGGATCGCCTCGGCGGTCATGCTGGCCCTCGCGCTTCCGTTCCTCTTCGGCGCGCGGGCCTACGACGTGGAGGTCTTCCTCGATCACGAACGCGTCGTCGCGGGAGGGGTCGTCGGGGGCGAGATCCGCATCCGGAACCGCGGCCGGTCGACACAGCTGCCGGGACGCCTGGACCTTCCGGTCGGCGACGGTCTCGTCGAGCTGGGGGTGCCCCTCCTGCGCGCCGACCACGTCGTCGCGCAGCCGTTGACCCTCCCGGCCGAGCGCCGCGGGATCATCACGGTCGGCCCGCCGACCACGGTGCGCAGCGACCCCATCGGGCTGGTCCGGCGGGAGCACGCCTGGGACGACGTGCACCGCCTCTACGTCCACCCCCGCACGGTCTCGGTGCCCTCGACGAGCGCGGGGCTCATCCGAGATCTCGAAGGCAATCCGACGCGGCGCTTGGTCGAGGCCGACATGTCGTTCCACGCGATCCGCGAGTACGCCCCGGGTGACACGCGACGCCAGATCCACTGGAAGTCCACCGCGAAGACCGGACAGCTCATGGTCCGCCAGTTCGAGGAGTCCCGACGCTCGCGGATGGCTATCGTGCTCGGCCTGGCCGCCGCCGAGTTCGCCGACGCGGACGAGTTCGAGCTCGCCGTCAGCGCGGCGGCGTCGCTGGGCACGCGTGCCATCCGCGACGGCCGCGACCTCGACGTCGTGATCGGTGCCGAGATCCCGCGCGCCGTGCGCGGAAGGCTTCAGGCGGTGAGGGACCTGACTGCGGCATCCCCCCGCGCGCTCCTCGACGGCTTCTGCGCCGTGCGCACGCTCGAGGAGACGATGCCCGTAGAAGGCGTGTGCCGGCTGACGGCCGAGACGAAGACGACGCTGTCGATCGCGATCATCGTGTGCGGTTCGCAGGTGACCCCGTCGCGTCTGCGGCGCGCGGCGCTGGCCTTCCCCGCCGACACGGCGGTGCTCGTGATCCGATGCGACGAGCGGGCGCATCCGCGCGTGCAGACACCCGGCGGCATGGGCGTCCTCACCATCGGGGTGCTCGACGACCTCGCGAGCCTGATGCTGAGGGGTGCGGCATGAACCGGACCGTCGCACGCCCGCGGATCGTCGCGGGGTCGCTCTACGTCGCGGTGCTCACCGTACTCGCGGCGGTCGCCGCATGGCCCGTGTACCGCAGCCCCGCGTTCCTCCTGCTCGTCGGGGTGGCATCCGCCACGGGCGCCGCGATCGCCATCGGCGCATGGGCCGCGCGATGGCCCGGGTGGCTCACGACGCTCGCGACGGGCACTGCGGTCCTCGTGCTCGGCGTTCCGCTGGCCGTGCCGTCCCGCCTGGGCTCTCCGGCGGACTGGGGCCTGGGCCTGCGGGACGTCGTGACGGGGACGGTCACGGCCTGGAAGGACCTGCTGACGGTCGAGCTGCCGGCGGGGCAGTACCGCAACCTGCTCGTGCCCGCCCTGATCGTCTTCCTCGTGGGCGTCTGCGCCGCGCTGCTCTTCGCCTGGCGCCACGCCCCGGCATCCGCCTTCGCCGTCGTCATCGGGTTGGCGATGGTCTCCTTCGGTCTGCTGTTCGGGCGCACGGTCTCGAGCGCGCCGTGGGAGTGGGGGCCGATCACCCTGGCCGCGCCGCGCGAGACGGTGGTGGGGGCGGCGGGCCTCATCGCCAGCCTGTTGTGGCTGGCGTGGCAGCACTACGACGAGCGGGCGCGCGCGCTGCGTCGTGCGGCAGCGGGCAGCGGGGTGCGCCTCACTCGGTCGCGATCGGCCTCCGACACCCGGCGGATGGGGCTCGGCGCCGTGATGATCGTGGGCTCCGTGATCGTCGCGGCCGCGGTCACGCCCGCGCTCGCCGCGGGGGCGGAGCGGACGGTCCTCCGCTCCGGCGTCGGGCCCGACCTGGCGCTGTCCCGGGCGATCAGCCCGCTCGCGGAGTATCGGGCGTTCTTCGCGGACTCCGCATACGACGAGGAGCTGTTCACGGTCGCCGCTCTGCGGGGGGAGCCGGAGAGGGTGCGCATCGCGACCCTCTCCCACTACGACGGCGTGCAGTACACGAGCGCAGGGACGGAGGCGTCCGCGGCCTTCGTGCGGGTCCCCGACCGCGTGGACGCCGGCGCCGGGGAGGCCGTCGCCGCGCAGGTGCGGATCGACGGCCTCGAGGGGATCTGGCTGCCGACGATCGGACGGACCTCCGCCGTGGCGTTCGACGGCCCGCGCGCCACGGCGCTCGGCGACGGCTTCTACTACAGCCCCGGCGCCTCATCCGCCGTGCAGGTGGCGGGCGGCTCGCTCGAGCCGGGAGACGCCTACCGGATCGACTCCGTCGTTCCCGCGACGCCCCCGCTCGCGCACGTGGTCTCCCCGGGCCTGGCGCCCTCGGTGGCGGCGCCGGAATCCCTGATCAGGTGGATGCAGCAGCACGTCGAGGGGGAGGGCGGGGCCGCTCTGGTCGCCCTCGTCGATCTGTTGCGCGAGCGCGGCTACCTCAGCCACTCCGTCGCGATCGACGCCGCGGTGCCCCCCGCGTGGCTCTCCGAGCTGGGCGGAGCCTCGTTCCTCCCCAGCGCGGCGGGCCACTCCCTGAGCAGGATCGACGCGCTCTTCCGGGCCCTGCTGCAGAGGGAGGGCGCCGCCTCGCGGCCCGGGGAGTCCCTGGTGGCCGCCGTCGGCGACGACGAGCAGTTCGCGGTCGCCGTGGCGCTCATGGCCGGAGAACTGGGGTTCCCCGCCCGGATCGTCGTGGGGACGCACCTGAGCGATCCCGGCGACGGGACGCCCTTCTGCGAAGGCGGCGTCTGCCGCGGGTCTGACCTGAGGGCGTGGGTCGAGGTGCAAGCGTCCGATGCGACGTGGATCCCGGTCGATGTCACGCCGCAGCACCGGGTCGAGCCGACCGCCGATCTGAGCAGACAGCGCGACCCCGAGAACCCGACGGTGGTGCTGCCGGAGACGCCCGAAGAGGTCGCACCCCCCGACGCGGGGCTGACCGACACCGTGGTCCGCGACCCCGACGCCGACGATGCGGGGGTCGATCTGACGCCGCTGTGGGGCGTCGTGCGGACCGCTGCGATCGGGCTGCTGGTCGTGCTGCTCGTCGCCGGGCCGTTCCTCCTCGTCGCACTCGCGAAGGTCCTGAGGAGACGGGGACGACGGCGGGCGCCGCCCGGCGCGGCGATCGTGGCGGGCTGGGACGAGTTCGTCGATTCCGCCGTAGACGCGGGACTTCCCGCGCCGGGGCGCCGCACCCGGGCCGAGACGGCGGAGCTCTACGCGACGGCGGGTTCCCCCACCCTCGCGGAGCGGGCCGATCGCGCGGTGTTCTCGGGTGAGCGGACCACGCCCGACGAGGCGGCGCGCTTCTGGGACATCGTGGATGCCGAGCGTCACGCCTTCGCCGCCGAAGCCACTCTGTGGCGAAGGCTCCGTGCAGTCGTATCGTTGAGGTCGTTCGCTCGCGCGGTCGCTCCGGTGGAACCGGTCGCGCGTTCCCGCGACGGCCGCCGACAGGGGAGGAGGACGCGGCACCCTCACGGGGGCTCGCGCACATCATGAACGATTCCGCAGCACTCCTGCTGATCCTCGGCTGGCTGGGCGCCGGCATCCTCGTCTACGTGTGGTCGAGCCTCGCGCTGCAGGCGGTGTTCGCAAAGGTGGGCGAGGACCCCTGGACGGCGTGGGTGCCTCTGCTCAATGTCGCCGTCGTTCTGCAGGTCGGCGGCTTCTCGGGATGGTTCGCCCTGCTCGCCCTCGTGCCCGTCCTCGGCCAGGTTCCGTTCCTGGTCGTCCTCGCGATGGCTCTCTGGCGGGTGAACCGGTCGTTCGGGTTCGGCGCCGGCATGACCGTGCTCGGCGTCCTCGCCTTCCCGGTCTGGGCGACCGTCGTCGGATGGGGCCCGGCGCGGTGGCTGGGGGACGAGCCCGGCGTCGGGAGCGGTCCCCTGCGGCACGCCAACCCCGGCCTGGACCTCGAGGGGAGGGTGGCGCCCGCGTACACGGGTCCCGCATCCGCGAGCAGCGCTTCCGTCTTCGGTCGTCACGGACCGGCCGGGGGCCCCGAACTGCCTCCCCGGCCGCCGGCGCCGACCGTATCGGGCTATCCTTCGGTCGTTCCCCCGGTTCCGCCGCTTCCCGACCGGGCGCCACCGCTCGAGCCGTCGGAGCCCGCCCACGCCTTCCGCTC
The DNA here is from genome assembly GCF_044542535.1 of Microbacterium sp. NPDC078428. NCBI lineage: Bacteria > Bacillati > Actinomycetota > Actinomycetes > Micrococcales > Microbacteriaceae > Microbacterium > Microbacterium sp. NPDC078428. Next base: position 4,128 of record NZ_JBITUP010000007.1, on the reverse strand, counting down.
GACCATGCGCCGCGCGCAGGCCGACGCCGCCGCGGCGGCCGAGCAGACGGGCTCCGGATTCACCGGGCGAGCACCGTTCACGCAGACGTTCCCCGCTCAGGGTCCGGCCGTGCCGCCGGCGCTTCCGCCCGCCGCCCCGATCCGCGCCGTCCCCGGCGGCGACGGCGACGCGCGCCCCGCCGTCGCGGCACCGCAGGCACCGCCCGTGCGGGAGGTGCCACAGCCCCCTCCGTCGACGAGCGGTGACCCGTGGTCGCCCCTCGCGGCGCCCATCGACGCGAGGCGGGGCCCGGACGCGGCGGAGTTCGGCGCGTCCTCCGACACCGATTCCCACAGCTCCGCCGAGGTGTCGGCCGTGCAGGGCGCGCCCGTCCTGAGCGGGCCGCGCGCCGCGCGCGCATCCGTCTCGGCGCAGCACGCGGCGCCCGAGATCCCCGACGAGTCCGTCTTCGACGAGACGGTCGTCGCGTCGCGGCGCCGCGCGGTGTGGAGCCTCCTCACGCCGCAGGGCGCCCCGGTCCGCCTCACGTCCGAGCTGGTCGTCCTCGGCCGCCGCCCCCAGGAGGACCCCGATCATCCCGGCGCACAGCTGGTTCCGCTGGCAGACGAGACCCGGACCGTGTCGAAGACGCACGCGCGCCTCGAACTGCACGGCGAGGTCTGGTCGATCACGGACCTCTACTCGACGAACGGAGTGATCCTCCTCGCTCAGGACGGGGACGAGGTCGAGGTCCCTCCGGGTGAGTCGCAGGAGGTCACCCACCGCTTCCTGCTCGGCGATGCCGAGTTCGGGCTCCGACGCGAAGGATTGTGACGCGCGTGCGGGCGCCCGGCGAGCCTGATGCGGACGAGGCGGACGAGGCGGACGAGGCGGACGAGGCCGAGTCGATGTCGGACACGATCCGTTCGCGGGCGCGGGGCATCCCGGGGGGCGGTGTCCGCCCCCGCGCCGACGGCGCGGGGGACGGCCGTCGCGCACGCGTACCGGTGGCGGGGGCCGTCGAGCCGGTCGCCGACCTCCCTCGTTCCCCCGCCGCTGCGGCGTTCGAGGGGCGCCCGGAGGGGATGACGGGGCGGTGGCCCACCGGTCGCGCACGGCAGGAGCCGGTGGATGCGATCGCCATCGCCCGCGCCGTGCGGGTGCGCGGTCGCCGGCGACTCGTGCGGCTGGGGCTCGGCATGTCGGGCATCGTCCTGGTGAGCGCGGGCCTTCTCGCGCTGGTCCTGGTCGGAGGGTGAAGAAAGGGTGAGCGTCACCCCCTGAGTGGGCGGAGGCCGGAGCCGGCGCCCTAGCGTGTGTTGGCGTGGGTGCACGCATGATTGGGCGCCGGTGGGCGGGATGGTCGATGTTGGCGATCGCGGCGGTGGCGGTTCCCGCCGTCGTGGGGGTCGGTGTCGTGGCTCCAGCTGCCGCTGAGGAGGACGCCGCATCCGTGCCGCAGACGCTCACGCTCGCGGAGCAGATCGTGCGGGAGGCGCGCGAGGTCGGGAGCGACCCGCAGCTGCTTGCCGCGGGACTGGGAATGCCCGCGTCCGGACCCGGGAGCATGCAGTGGGACGAGGAAGGCCGTCTCGCCATCACCGTCCAGTACGACGCTGTTCCCACCGCAGCCCAGCGTGATGCCCTCGCCGCCGTGGCGCGGATAGAGCGCACCTTCGCCTTCGCGGCATCCATTGCGGCGTATGCCGCGCCCGAAGCCCTCGAGGCCATCGCCGCCCAATCCGGGGTGCGGGGGATCACCGTCGATCTGCGCCCCCTCGCGGGATCCGTCCTCGGCCAGGGCCCGCGTCCCGCGGCGCCCGAGGTCGATCCGGACTCCTGCCGGGCGATCCCGAGCGAGTCCGATGCCCCGCTCTCCGCCGACCTCGCCCGATCGCTCTTCGAGGTCGACGGGTCGGGAGTGACCGTCGGCATCATCTCCGATTCGTACGGAGCCAGGGACGAGCCGACGTCGCCCGAGGACGATGTGCTCCTCGGCATGCTGCCCGGCGCGGGAAATCCGTGCGGCTACGAGGAAGACGTCGAGGTGCTCGGCGACGCCGAGGGCAGTGACGAGGGGCGGGCCATGGCGCAGCTCGTCCACGGGATCGCGCCGGGGGCGCGGCTCATGTTCGCCGCGGCCGGCACGAGCGAGCTGACGATGGCCCAGGCGATCCTCGACCTCGCGGACGCGGGCGCCGACATCATCGTCGACGACATCTCGTTCTACGGCGAGCCGGTCTTCCAGCCGGGCACACTGTCGTGGGCCATCGACCGGGTCCAGCAGCAGGGCGTGCACTATCTCACCTCCGTCGGCAACGCCACCGCCGTCGGCGCCGAGGGGACCGCGAGCGAGGGTCTGCCGATCAGCGGCTGACGCACCGAGGCCTATCGCGGCATGGAGTGCCCCGACTGGGTGGAGGTCGAGGATGCGGAGGTCGTCGACTGCCTGGACTTCGACCCCGGGATGGGAGAGGACGCCGGCGACAGGGTCGTCTTCTCTGACGGGGCCAGCCCCTCGGTCGTGCTCGGGTGGGGCGAGGTCATCTACGAGGTCGAGAACGATCTCGTGCTGCAGCTCTACACCGACGACGCCGAGCCGGAGTTCGTGGCGGAGTCGACGCTCCTGAACACCTTCGTGCCCACGTCGTGGCTCTCGGTCTCCGCTCCGCTGGAGGGCGGTTCGTACCAGTTCGTCCTGGCCCGCACGCGCGCGGACGGCGCGACGCCGGAGGTGTGGTTCGGCGTGATCGGCGGGGCGGAGCGCATGCTGGAGCGGGAGTACGACCGCAGCGATGGCCCCGACACCGTGGGGCCTGTGGCCTACGGGCATGAGGCCGACGGCTACGCGACCGCGGTCGGCGCGGCGTACTGGGAGACGCCGCAGCGACCCGAGGTGTTCAGCTCCCTCGGCCCCGGGCGCCTCCTGTTCGAGCTCGTCGACCCCATGGTGGTCGCCCCGTCGGCTCCTCTTCCCGAACCGGCGATGGTGCCCGGACCGGTGTTCACGGCGGTGGACGGCGCGCGCACGAGCTTCTTCGGATCGCCGGACGTCGGCCCCGACGGCCCCGAGTACCGCTTCTTCGGCACCTCCGCCGCCGCTCCTGCCGCGGCCGCCGTCTTCGCGCTCGCGCGGGAGTACGCCCCGGGCGCCTCGGCCGCCGACCTGGATGAGCTCGCCGCACGGACGGCGCGCGAGATGGAGAACCCGCTCGAGGATGCCGGCGTGGCGTACGAGGACATCGTCGGTGCGGGGCTGCTGGATGCGGCGGCCATCCTGTCGTACCTGCCCGCCGGCGCCGTCGACGGGCTCACGGCGCAGGCCGGGTCGGATGCCGTCGACCTCGAGTGGGAGCCGGTGCCCGGCGCGACGGACATCGTCGTCACGCTGCGCGGGACCGATCCCGACGTGGCCGAGGACTGGACACTGGAGGGCGACGAGACCTCTCTGCGGATCGAGGGGCTCCCCGCCGAGTCGACGTTCGCGGTCGAGGTGGCCGCTCGCAACGCCGACGGGATCGCCGGCCCCGCGGCATCCCTCTCGGTCGCCACGGGTCGGCCCGCCGCTCCGCAGACGCCGTCTGTCGGCCCTGCGGCGGACGCGCTCACGTCCGCCACCGAGGGCGGCCTCGTCGCGACGCCCGCCGTCGCGGAGGCCGGTGGCACGCTGACCCTGTCGGGGCTGCCCGCGCACACGTGGCTCGGGGCCTGGTTCTTCTCCGAGCCGGTGTGGGGCGGCTGGCTCTGGACGAACGCCGAGGGCGGAGCATCGGTACGCGTGCCGACGTCGCTCGCGCCCGGGGCGCACCGGCTCGCGCTGACGAACGCGGACGGGACGGTGCGGGCGTGGGTGGCCTTCGAAGTCGCGGGGTCTCCGGCTCCCGCGGGGCCGGCGTCGCTGGCGAGCTCGGGCGGCGAGGGCACGGCCCCCGGCCTGCTGTCGCTGGGCGCGCTTCTGGCCGGGGCGGGGCTGCTGCTCGCCGCGGCGGGCGCGTGGCGGCGCGCGCCTCGCTGACCGGATGCCGTGAGTGTGCCCGTCGACGCGGCATCCGTCGGAGTGCCTCAAGTCAAGGTGCCCGCGAAAGTTGTTCGGTGCCTCATCTGAGAATGCCCGCGAAACGGGTTAGCTGGCGCGGCGGAGTTTGACG
>NZ_JBITUP010000006.1:0-231866 GCF_044542535.1 Microbacterium sp. NPDC078428 | reverse complement strand
TGAGCGGCGGAGTAGTGAGCGGAGCACAACTGGCGGATTGACCGTTCATGCACGCGCGCGGTGGCCGGGGCGTCGGCCTCCGTCGCGATTCTGATCGTCATGCAACAAGGCTAGCCGAGGTGCCTCAAACGCACTCACCTGTGTTCGTGCGCGTATGCGCGGTATCGGTCTATAGAAGTGCTCCCGTTCCAGTGAGCCTCCCTTGTTGCTGCGCCGCTTGGGTAGACGTGCTGCCTCCGATATGGCTGGGCGCGTGGTGCGCCACTTTGCGTTGGCCCTGACCCGGCGATGGCTGTTCGGTTGGCTGTGCTCGCCGAAGTTGCGGCACGAGCCGTCCAGGAAGGATGAGTCGATTCTGCGCGGCCGCTCCTTTCGCACTGGCGATCTCCTTCACCCACATCGTGCAACTTAGGTTGACAGATGTGCGCGTGCAACGTAGGTTGACAGCATGGAGTCTTCACAGGTTGCCGAGGTCGCGGCGGACATCACTGATCCGAGGGCGGGGCTGCGGGCTGTCGCGTCGTTGCGGGTGCTTGCGGACACGTTGGAGTTGCGGCAGGTCGAGGCAGCATTGCGGGCGGGGATGACGTGGCAGGAGATCGCCGATGCGCTTGGGGTGAGCCGCCAGGCCGCGCACAAGAAGCATTCCAAGAGGGTCGATCCCTCGATCCCTATGGCCAGGAGGAAGTCATGAGTAAGTTCGTTCAGACCGCGCAGACGAGTCAGGTGCTGTCCTTGACGGCTTTGGAAGAGGCGTCGCGGCAGGGGCTCCGGGAGGCAGACATCGAGCACCTCTTCCTCGCGCTCGTACTGTCAGATCAGGTCGCGGGCCGCGTGCTCCGGGAGATGGGTATCGGCATCGATGATGCGCGCCGGGCGGTGCGCGAGCAGCATGACGCGCAGCTGGCGTCACTGGGCGTGCACTCGGTGCTGCCCGATCCTGGACGGATCGTGTTCCACGAGACCGATGGGTACGAGTTGAAGCAGCGCACCGCTGACCTGATCGGGCGTGCGAGCGGGAAGAGTCGGGATGGCAGCGCGGCGGCAGTGCTCTGTGAACTCCTTGCCGAGCCCAGCGGTCTGATCGCGGATATCTTGCACCGACTCGACGCGACGCCGCAGGAAGTCATGGAACGCCTCGACCGGAGCGTCGCAGGTGGTGTGGCGACAGCGCCTGGGCCGAGCGTGTCGAAGGGTCGGACTACCGGCACGCAGGAGACATTCGTCCCCGCCTCAGCCGCACAGGTCTGGGACTTCCTTGCCGATCCTTTGCGCGTGCCCGAGTGGGAGGTCAGCGTCGGCTCGATCGAGCTCTCGGGCCAGGAGGCGCGCCCTGGCGCGGTATGGGAAGGCCGAGCACCTGAGGCGCGCCCTGACGGGAAGCTCCTGAAGATCAAGCCGCGTTTCCGTCGTCGCCTGATCGAACTCGTGACCGCAGAGGGCCCTCACCGGGCGGCGTGGAGCTTCGTCTATCCCGATGCGCCGCAGAGCCGCCCGATCCTCACCGAGTTCACGCTTGCACCGACGACCGGTGGCACGCAGCTCACCATCACCAGCTCATGGGCCAGGCCCACGGGGTGGCGGCGCTTGGTCGGTGTGCCGTTACGTCCGTTGCAGAAACTCATGGTCTGGCTTCACCTGTTCCAGACCGGCAGCGCCATCAGCCGGGCCTTCCGCTAACACGCACCGAAGACGATCACGAAAGACACGATGAACACCTCTGAATCTCCGAGTGACGATATCGACGACGCGAAGTCGGGCAGCCCGGCGGTCCCGTTCCGGGAAGGTATCGCGCTGTTGTGGTCGTACTCGCGTCCGCATCTGCGAACTCTCATTATCGGCGTGCTGCTGGGGTTGTTTGCGACGGCGATCACGCTTGCGACGCCGATGGTCACCAAGTGGGTGCTCGACTCGCTCGGCACTGATCTCGATCTTGTCGGTCCGGTCACGGTGCTGGTGCTGATCCTGATCGTCGGGATCATCGCGAACCTCGCGCAGAGCGTGCTGCTAGGCAGGCTCTCAGAGCGCATCGTGCTGGATGCTCGCCGTGGCCTGGTCAGCCGGTTCTTCTTGGCTAAGCTGGAACAGATTCAGCGATTCCGGACCGGTGAACTCGTCACCCGCGTGACCAGCGACACGCTGCTCTTGCGGGAGGCGACGACGAACAGTCTCGTGCAACTCATCAACGGCCTGGTGTCCCTGGTCGGAACCATCGTGTTGATGGCGATCCTCGACTGGCCTCTCCTGTTGACCACGCTCCTCGCTCTGGTCGTGGTCGGCGCATTGTTCGGTGTACTCGTCCCGCAGATCGGTAAAGCCGATAAGGGTGCCCAGGATGCCATCGGAGACCTCGGCGCGACATTGGAGGGCGGGGTGCGGGCCCTGCGTACGGTGAAATCCAGCCGCGCGGAGCACCGCGAGATCGCACGGGTGAACACGAAAGCCGAAGAATCTGCCCGGCACGCTATCCGTTCGGTCTGGTTCTCGGCACTGGCCTGGACGGTCGCGGGCGGCGGGATGCAACTGGCGATCATCGTCATCCTCGGCCTCGGCGCGGGACGAGTCGCGCTCGGCGAGCTTGCCGTGTCCACTCTCGTCGCGTTCCTGCTGTACGCCTTCAACATCGTTGACCCGATCACCGCACTGGCCGGGGCATTCGCTACCCTCCAGAGCGGCCTCGCCGCCGCCGCGCGCATCCGCGAGACCGAACACCTCGAACTCGAAGACACGCATGCTCGCCCGGGTGACTCAGCCGCTCACCGGAGCAACCCCGATGCTCCAGTACTCGCGCTCCGTGCGGTCACAGCAGGCTACGCCGACGCAGAAGCGCTCGCGCTGCGCGACGTGACGCTCGCGATCCCGCGCAAGGGGCACGTCGCACTCGTGGGCCCGTCAGGTGCCGGAAAGACCACCGTCTTCTCCCTACTGCTCCGCTTCATCGCCCCCACCGCGGGGCGGCTCGAACTGCACGGCATCCCCTACGACCAGTTGAGCATTGATGATGTCAGGTCCCACATCGCCTACGTCGAACAAGAGACTCCTGTGATCCCCGGCACGGTTCGTGAGAACGTGCTCTTCCGCGCTCCCGACGCCACCGATGACGAAGCATGGGAGGCGCTCGTGTCGGTGCGCCTGGATCAGAAGATTCGATCCCTCAATGGCGGGCTGGACGCGAACATTGCTGAGACCAGTCTCTCTGGTGGGGAGCGTCAACGCCTCGCCGTCGCACGAGCGCTGGTTCGCCGCCCGAATGTGCTGCTGCTGGACGAGGCAACCGCCCAGCTCGACGCGACCACCGAAGCGGCCATCCAAAACGTCATCGCCACCGCTTCGCGAGAGGACGCGGTCGTCACTATCGCCCACCGCCTATCCACCGTACTCGATGCCGACCAGATCATCGTGCTCGAAAACGGTGGTGTGCGAGATGCAGGAACCCACCGCGAACTCCTCACCCGCGACACCCTCTACCAGGAGTTCATCACCGCGCTACGCATCCACACCGATACCGACCTCGCCCCGGCCGAAGCATAGGAACGGTCACAGGATCTCACCCTGAACACGCCACAGCCAGGGGTCACGAGCGCACGCACCGAAGTAGGGCGGTTCACAGTCCGATCCCGCGTTCAGGTTGCAAATCCGGGCCTTGCCACGGATTTCCTCACTCTCGGCGCGGAGCAGCGTTGCGCGTGCGCGGACGTTACGGTGCAGGCTGTGGGCGCGCATCCCGTACTGGTGTGCGCGAGCGTTCTTAGGCCCGTACTCGCGGGCCAAGAGCGCCAGGCGCTCGGAGCTGTGACGTTCACCGGTTGTGGTTCGTTCGGTGTGCGTGGATTCGACAGCGTGGCCGGCGTCGCTCACGCGGGGATCGACCGCTGCTCGCCATTCTGCGACCTGTTCAGCCCATTCGGGTAGTGCGCTGGGGGTTCGTGGCGGTTTGGCCTCCCCCACAGCGCGAAGGTGTGTTCGGATGGTGCCCGCTTCTACGCATACGTGAGCTGGCCACTGTAGAGGGAGGCCGCGGGCACCTCGTGTGAGCACTTGTTGTTCTCACGGAAGGCGCCCGTATGCCACTCCCCGATTCCGGTTCGCTCCACGCGGCACCCTTGGTGTCTCCCCCGAAGGAGCGGCGCCGAGCTCGTTCGGCTCGTCGACGGGCTGCAACTCAGATACGCTTGCAGGCCGACACCTCGCGCCGAGCTGCGGCGCGCGCTCAGGCCGAGGCCGAACGCAAAGAAGCTCGGTCGACTCATTACCTTCCGCGTGCCGGGGAGGCGGGGTCGGCCGCGTTGCGGTCTTGGGGCCGTTTCCGTGTTCCGACGCACCAAGACACCTCCGCGGCGCTCGCGGGTGCGTACCCGTTCCTCGCGGAGGGTGGTCTAGGCAGTGAGGGGGTGTTCGTCGGTCAGGATTTGTACTCGGCGGCGTCGTTCGTGTTCGATCCGTGGCGGCTGTACCAGCAGGGGCTGATCACCGCCCCGAACGCGGTGCTGGCGGGGATCGTCGGGTCGGGGAAGTCGGCGCTGGCGAAAAGCCTGTACACGCGCTCGATCGCGTTCGGGCGGCGCGTGTATGTGGTCGCTGATCCGAAAGGTGAGCACACGAGCGTTGCTGAGGCCGTCGGGGGCCGGGCGATCCGGCTCGGGCATGGACTCCCAGCACGGCTGAACCCGCTGGATGCGGGATACCGGGCGGCAGGCCTCTCGGACGCCGAGTGGTCGACCCAGGTCTCGGCCCGCCGTCGGGATCTCGTCGGCGCACTCGCAGAGACGGTGCTAGATCGTCCGTTGTCGCCGGTGGAGCACACGGCGATCGATATCGCACTGCGAGCTGCGGTGGCGTCATCCGAGGTGCCGATCCTGCCGATGGTCGTCGAGCGCATGCTCGCCCCCGACACGAGAGAAGATACGCGGCTCGAAGAGGACGGGCGGATGGTCGCCCATGCGCTCCGGCGTCTCGTGTACGGGGACCTGAAGGGCATGTTCGATGCGCCGTCGACGGTGGTGTTCGATCCGTCTCTGCCGATGCTGTCGTTGGATTTGTCGCGGGTGTCGGAGTCGAACACGTTGATGTCGGTGCTGATGACGTGCTGTTCGGCGTGGATGGAGTCCGCGTTGCAGGATCCCGCGGGCGGGCAGCGGTGGGTGGTGTACGACGAGGCGTGGCGTCTGATCGGGCACGCCGCGCTGCTGCGGCGGATGGATGCGCAGTGGCGGCTGGCGCGGCATTTCGGGATCGCGAACCTGCTGATCGTACACAAGGTCACCGATCTCGAGACCGGCGGGGATCAGGGGTCGATGCTGCGGGCGCTCGCGTCGAGCTTGCTGGCGAACTCCGAGACTAGGATCGTGTACCGGCAGGAGTCGGATCAGATCGAGGCGACCGGGCGGCTGCTCGGGATGACCGGAACAGAGCGTTCACTCCTGCCGGGGCTGGGCACCGGGCAGGGCCTCTGGAAGATCAAGGAGAGATCTTTCGTCGTTCAGCATCAACTGCATCCAGCGGAACTGGAGATGTTCGATACCCGCGCCAGGATGGGCTGACCGCGATGCCGAGGAAGCTGAGAAATCCGCAGAAATCCGGGCCTCTGCCAGTACCTGTGACTCTACCCCTGGTGGCCGCTGCTGTCCAGGAAGACGGGAGCATCACAGTCACTGTCGACGGGGTGATGCTCATGCAGGGCCCGATCGAGAGAGATGCGCTCGGGCGGGTACTGTCGGCGATCGCGGAAGACAAACGGTCTCCGATCCGCGCGGAGGTGCACGAGGCGGACGGTCACGTGTTCGCGGACATCATCACACCGCCGCCGCCCAGGTCGCGGTTCGCGCCACCGCCCGCCACGTCTCCGGTGCCGCCTCCGGTGCCTGCGGTGCGGCGCCCGGCACTGGTGGAGGTGTCCGGGCAGGGATTCGTGCCTGGTGAGGATGTTGCGGTGCTGGTGATCGTCGCGCATACCTCTGCAGCGGGGACGGGGCTCGCGCGGGCGATCCTGGAACAGGAGCGGCTCCCCGACGATGTGCGGGATGTGCTGTTGTTCGGGGAGGTGTCGGGAACGATCGTCCGGCAGGGAGTGCGGCCATGAACCGGGCTCAGGCGAGACCGGCCAACGATCATCTCCTGAACATCGGGATCGGACTGATGGTGGAGGGGTTCGTGTTCGCGTTGATCCTCCGCGCGGCAGGCACCGTCGCGGCTTGGCTCTCCGGTCTGCCGCTCCCCGAGGTAGGTTTGGCGGCGGGCTTGGGCGTCTTCACCGACCCCCTGCATCCAGGCCTGGCGTTCGGTGTGGAAGAGCTGCATCCGGTGGTGTTCTGGCTCGTCGCTGCCGTCATCCTGACCGCGGTGATCTGGCCGACGGTGTGGGGGTGGCTGCGGTGGCGGGCGAGAGCTGAGCACACCGACCCGCGCCGCCTCAAGGGAACCGCGACCGGGGCCGAGGTCGCGCAGGCGGCGTCGGCGAAGTCGCTGGTGAAGCGGGCATCCACGTTCCGCCCGTCACTGAAAGAGGCGACCGCGGCGGATGTCGGCTACCTGCTGGGCACGTCGCGGGGGCGGCAGGTGTGGGCGACGGTGGAGGACTCGATGCTCGTGATCGGGCCACCGAGATCCGGGAAAGGCATGCATCTGGTCCTGAATGCCATCCTCGATGCGCCTGGCGCGGTGATCACGACGAGCACCCGCCCAGACAACCTCACCGCGACGCTCACAGCCAGGAAGGAGAAGGGCCCGGTGGCGGTGTTTGATCCGCAGCGCCTCGCACCCGGTATCCCGTCGGGGTTGCGCTGGTCGCCGGTGCGGGGCTGCCAGGACCCATTGACGGCCATGATCCGGGCAACCGGGCTGGCATCGGCGATCGGGTTCGGCGGGGTCGACAACGGCGGCTTCTGGGAGGGCAAGGCACGCATGGCGATCCAGGCACTCCTGCACGCCGCCGCCCTCGACGGCCGAGACGCGCGCACGGTCGCCCAGTGGGCGCAGTCTCCGACCACGGCCGGGGATGCGGTGCGGATCCTGCAATCCCATTCCGGGGCGGCGGATGGGTGGGCGGACTCCCTGGATTCGATGATCCAGTCCGACCCCCGCACCAGGGACTCGATCTGGCAGGGCGTCTCCCTCGCGTTCGGTGCGCTCGCTGACCCGCGGGTGCTGGAAGCGGTCACCCCGGGAGAGGACGAGCAGTTCGACCCGGAGAGGTTCCTCCTCGCCAAAGGCACCCTCTATCTCCTCGCCACTGGCGCCGGAGCAGGCGCGTCGGCTGCGCTGGTCGCCGCGTTCATCGAGGACCTGGTGGAGACGGCGCGGCGTATCGCTGCCCGCTCCCCCGGTGCGCGCCTGGATCCGCCGATGTTGATGGCGCTGGACGAGATCGGGAACCTCTCCCCTTTGCCCTCACTGCCGACGCTGATGGCGGAGGGTGGTGGTACGGGGATCACGCCGATGCCGGTGCTGCAGTCGCTCGCGCAGGCGCGGGAGAAGTGGTCGGAGAACGCGGCGAATGCGATCTGGGATGCGTCGATCGTGAAGATCGTGCTCGGCGGCGCCTCGAACAGTCGCGACCTGCACGACCTGTCGCAGCTGGTCGGGGAACGTGACGAGGAGACCGATTCGGTCACCCAGGACGCCTATGGCGGGCATTCCTCGCAGCGGTCGATCCGGCGTGTGCCGGTCCTGCCCCCGGATGTGCTGCGCACTCTCCCGTTCGGGACCGGGGTGATCTTGCTGCGCGCGGCCCGCCCCATCGTCGCAGACCTCCGCCCCTGGACCGCACGGCCGGATGCGGCAGAGCTGAAGGCGGATCGCGCGCGCCTCGAAAAGCAACTGCAGAAAGGCGCCTGACCTCTCTCCTGTCTCCGCTGTGCGGGGTGGGAGGAGCGGTGCACCTGTGGGTGACGGCAGGTGGTGCCGTTTGATCTTGTGAGGAGTTCCCTGATGTCTGATCTTCATACCCAGCAGTCCTTGTCCGGGTTCATCGCGTCCGACCCGATACGCACGTACACCCGAAAAGGCGACGCCCGTTTCTACGCGAAGATCGGGCAGGAGCACTTCCGTGCTGAGACAGACGGGTCGTTCACGAAGCTGGAGACCACGTTCCACGACATGGTCCAGTATCGCAAGGCCGCCGAAGAGGCGTACGCGAGGTTCCGCAAGAATGACTGGTTCATCGCCGAGGGTTATGTGAAGACCTACCGGGACAAGCTGGGTACGGAGAAGGAGGAGTTCGTGGCGAAGAAGCTCGGCCATGACACCGCCCGCACCGACTACGAGGTCGTCCGCAAGGAGCCCACCAGTGCGGAGAAGGCGACCACGATCGCGGCCGCGTTGCAGGCCGCGCAGGATTCCACGGATCAGGTTGTCGGCCACACCGACTCCGGGCCGGCGGTAGCGCCCACGGCGACGACAGCGACCGTGACGGGGCCGCGGGAGCCTGCCTCTGCGGCCGCGGTCGGCCTCTGACCGTACGCGTCCACGGCTTCTTCGACTGCTGGTGGCGGTGCTGCTCCTCCCCGCACCCCCGGGCCGCACCGTCACTAGCTGCTTTCCTGCCGGTTCTGTGATATGCGAGGTGACCATGCGCGCTCTTGATGCTTTTCCCCTGACGGGTGCCCCTTTCTGCGTGTCGGGGCGCCCGCGTACACTGGAAGTGTCTAGTCCGCTCTCGCATACCGGGAGCAGCTGCTGATGGCGCGTCGTAAGCGTCTCGATCCGGCCTTGTACGGTCAGGTCGAACTCGATCTTTGGGGGCTGGACGACACCACTGCGCAGGAGACCGTCACGGTTGGCGCAGCCACCCCCGACCCTGTTCCGTCCGTATCGGATACGGCGGAGTTGCCGGGGCAGATTGAGGAAGGAGCAGATGATGACGCACTATCAGACGCTCGCCCGGAACCATTGGAGCCGCTACGCCCCGACGAGGGTCGAAGCGATCCCGAACCCGGACGAGTTCTTCCAGATGCTGGGCCAGCAGGTTCACGAGCAGGTGACCGAGCTGACCGTCCAGTTGGCGGGGCAGGATCGGGCCGGGGAGAGCTACCTGGAGAAGGTCGGACGGTTGGGCGCGGCGCGGCTGCGGGCGGAGGAGATCGTGTTGACGGAGCTGGTGTGGATCAGTTCCCCGGAGACGAGCCCGGCCGAGGCGCGGGAAGCGTGGGAGCTGGATCGGACCTCGGACTCCTGGCTGGTCTCCTGGGCGGAGCGGATTCAGGACTCCCCGGAGGATCAGATGCCCGCGACCGAGGAACTGGTCGACCTGGCAGCGGAGTGGATGCTGCCGGTGACGTTCCTGCAGGCGCTCCTGGAGGCGGAGTTCCCGGCCCAGTTCCTCCGCGAGCACCAGGAGACCCTCGCCCAAGCGGCGGAGCGCCGCTACCACCGCTCCTAAGCGACACCGCGGAACCCGCCACCCCCAATACACCTGCCGGGGTGGCGGGGTCCGCGGTGGCGTTTCTGCCGGGTACGCAGGAGGATCTGGCGCCGTCGGGCGCGAAGGCCAGGTTCGAGGCGAACATCGAGGCGATCGGCATCGTCCGCGCTCTCACCGCTGAGGAGCGCCCGGCGACCGCAGGTGAACAGCAGCGGCTGGCGCGCTGGTCGAGCTGGGGTGCGATCCCGCAGGTGTTCGATGAGGAGAACACGGACTGGGTGACCGAGCGTGCCCTGCTGCGTGGGATGTTGGACGAGCAGGAGTGGCGGGCTGCGGCGCGCACCACGATCAACGCCCACTACACCGATCCCGCCTATGTCCGGGAAATCTGGGATGCCGTCGCTCGGCTCGGGTTCCAGGGCGGCACGGTGCTCGAGCCCGGGTCGGGGGCGGGCACGTTCATCGGGCTGGCCCCGGCCTCTGCCCGCATGGTCGGGGTGGAACTCGACCCGCTCACGGCCGCGATCGCCCAGGGCCTCTACCCTGGCGCGGATATCCGTGCCGAATCGTTCGCGGACACCAAAGCTTCGGCGGCATCGTTTGATGCTGCGGTGGGGAACGTGCCGTTCGCGGACGTCACCTTGCACGACCCAGTACATAATGCGTCGGGGCACTCGATGCACAACCACTTCATCGTCAAAGCCCTGCATCTGACGCGGCCTGGCGGTGTGGTGGCGGTGCTCACCTCGCATTGGACGATGGACGCGCAGAACCCGGCAGCCAGGCGGGAGATGAACGAGCTCGCAGACCTGCTCGGCGCGGTGCGACTCCCCACCGGTGCGCACCGGCGCGCGGCCGGCACCGAGGCGCTCACTGATCTGCTGATGTTCCGTCGTCGCGACCCCGGCGAGGAGCCCGCGAGTGACGTGTGGGAGATGGTCACGCCCGTGACGATCGATGGGGAGCGGGTGAAGATCAACACCTACTTCGCGGACTACCGGCCCGATCATGTGCTCGGCGAGCTTCGGGTCGGGCAGGGCATGTACGGGAACCAGACGCTCCGCGTCACCGCCGACCTGACCGGCGTGTCGCGGCTGCTGCGCGACACACTCACTGAGATCATCACCTCTGCGACCGAGCGCGGGCTGACCTTCACCCCGCCCACGGCGGCGCAGGAGCAGGAACGCGCGGCGAGAGTCGCCGCCGACCCGGCCCTGTTCGACGGCTCCATCCAGGCCACCCCTGACGGCACATTCCGGGTCGTGTCCGGTGGGGAGCTGCTGCCACTGAAAGTGCCCAAGTCCGCCGCTGTCGAGCTGCGGGCGCTGTTGACGTTGCGGGACGGCGCGATCGGGCTGCTCGAGATGGAGGCGGCCACCCGGGATGACACCGACGAGATCGAGACCGCCCGCGCCCGGTTGCGTGACCAGTACGACAGGTACGTGGCCCGGTATGGTCCGCTGAACCGGTACACGCTGCGCCGCACCGGCCGCACCGACCCCGACACCGGGGAGGACACGCACGCGAGGATCGTGCCGACGCCGTTACGGATTCTGCGCGGCGACCCGTTCGGGCCGCTCGTCGTCGCGCTCGAGGTGTTCGATGAGCAGGAGCAGACCGCGGCCGGCGCATCGATCCTCTCTGGCCGGGTCGTTGCCCCGACCCCGCCCGTGCGCGGTGTCGAGAGCCCGGCGGATGCGCTCTCGGTGAGCCTCGACCGCACTGGCCGAGTCGATCTGGAACTCATTGCCGAACTCCTCGGCACCGACGGGCCCGACGCGCGGGCCGCCCTTGCCGGGCATGTGTTCGAAGACCCCAGTACCGGGGACCTCATTCACGCCCCCGAGTACCTGTCGGGGAACGTGCGCATCAAGCTCGACGCCGCAGAGGCCGCAGTCAAGGACCGCCCCGAGTTCCAGGGCAACGTCGACGCGCTGAAAGCGGTGCTTCCCGATCCGTTGGGGGTAGATGAGATCGCGGCGCGGCTCGGCGCGGTATGGATCAGCGCCGCCACGCATGAGGAGTTCCTGCGCGAGATCCTGAAAGCCCCGGACGTGAAAGTGGAAAACCCGCTGCCGGGCATGTGGGAGGTGCGCGGCGGCAGACAGGGCATCCTCGCGACCAGCGAATGGGGCACCCAGCGGCGCCCCGCACCGGATCTGGTGCAGTCGGTGATGGAGCAGAAACGCATCCAGGTGTACGACGAGCACCGCGACCCCGACGGCACCACGGTGCGGATCTTCAACCCCGTCGAGACAACCGCGGCGCAGGAGAAGGCCGACCAGTTGCAGGAACGGTTCTCGGAATGGGTGTGGGAGAACCCCGAACGCGCCCGCCTCCTCGCCGACGAGTACAACCGTCGATTCAACTCGATCGTGCTGCGCGACTACAGCAGCGCCGGCGAGTACCTTACCTTCCCCGGTATGGCTCGCAGCTTCACCCCGCGCCCGCATCAGCGGGCTGCGGTCGCCCGCATGATCGCCGAGCCCGCCTGCGGCCTGTTCCACGAAGTCGGAGCAGGGAAGACCGCAGAGATGGTCGCCGGCGTCATGGAGATGCGGCGTATGGGGCTCATCCAGAAGCCCATGCTGGTCGTCCCGAATCACATGCTCGAGCAGTTCTCCCGCGAATGGTTGCAGATCTACCCGCGGGCCAGAGTGCTCGCCGCGTCCAGTCAGGATCTCACCGCCGACCGGCGCCGCTTGTTCGTCGCGAGGGCGGCCGCGAGCGACTGGGACGGCATCATCCTCACCCAGGGCGCGTTCGCGCGCATCCGCGTCGACCCCGCCACCGAACGCGACTACATCGAGCAACAGGTCATCACCCTGAAGGCCGCCTACGACTCGGCGAAGGGTGAGGATCGGATGAGCGTGAAGCGCATCCAGAAGCGGCTCTTGCAGGCCGAGAACAAGCTCAAGGGGCTCGTAGATCGAGCCCGTGATCCCGGGATCACGTTCGAGGCGACCGGGGTGGACTATGTCGTCGTCGACGAGATGCACATGTACAAGAACCTCGCCACCGAGTCGAACATCCGTGATGCCGCGATCGATGGTTCCGAGCGTGCCAGCGACCTACACTTGAAGCTCGAATCGCTCCGGGGGCGCGGCCGCGACCGGGTTGTGACCGGGGCGACGGCGACCCCGATCGCGAACAGTGTGACCGAAGCGTATGTGATGCAGCGCTACCTGCGCCCTGACCTGCTGGAGGAAGCGGGCCTCGGACACTTCGATGCCTGGGCGGCGACGTTCGGGGAAACCGTCACCGAAATGGAGATGTCTCCCACCGGCTCCTCGTTCCGGCTCAAGACCCGGTTCGCCCGTTTCCAGAACGTGCCGGAGATGCTGCGCCTGTGGTCGGTGTTCGCGGACGTGAAGACCGCCGAAGACCTCCAACTGCCCGTGCCGGACATTCAGGCCCGCGCCGACGGGAAGCGCGCCGCCGACACGGTGGTGCTCGCCCCCACCCGGGAGCTGCAGGCGTACATCGACGACATCGCCGAACGCGCCGAACGCATCCAGCACAAGCAGGTGCGCCCGGATGAGGACAACATGCTCAAGGTCTCCACCGACGGCCGCAAAGCCGCCCTCGATGTGCGCCTCGTCATCCCCGATACCCCCTCCGGGCCGTCCAAGGTCGATGTCGCCGCCGACATGATCCACCGCGTCTGGGAGCAGCACCGCGGCCGGGAGTTCCTCGACCCCGCCTCCGGTGAGACCTCCCCGGTTCAAGGCGGGCTGCAGCTGGTGTTCTGCGACCTCGGAACCCCGAACAAGGACCGCTGGAACGTGTACGACGAACTCCGCGCCCAGCTCGGTGTGCGGGGGCTGCCTGATGGGGCGGTCCGGTTCATGCACGAAGCGAAGAGCGACACCGATAAGGCTCGTCTGTTCGCGGCCGCCCGCTCCGGGCATATCGCGGTGCTCGTTGGCTCCACCGAGAAGATGGGCGTCGGCACCAACGTACAGGCGAGGGCGGTCGCCCTGCATCACCTCGACTGCCCCTGGCGGCCGAGCGATATCGCGCAACGCGAAGGGCGAGTGATCCGGCAGGGCAATCAGAACGCTGAGGTGCTCATCACCCGGATCGTCACCGAGGGCTCCTTCGACTCGTACATGTGGCAGGGCATCGAACGCAAAGCACGATTCATCGGGCAGATCATGCGCGGCAGTCTCGACGTGCGCGAGATCGAGGAGATCGACTCCGCAGCACTCTCTGCCGCTGAGGCGAAAGCGATCGCGTCGGGAAACCCGCTCATGCTGGAGAAGTCGATCGCGCAGAATGACTACACGAAGCTGCAACGCCTCGAACGCGCCCACTCCCGGAACCAGTCGATGCTGCTCCACACCCGCTCTCGCAGTAAGGAGCTCATGATCAGCGCCGAAAGCGACGCTTCGGAACTCGAACGTGCGCTCCCCGGCGTCCAAGACACCAGCGGCGACCGATTCCGCATGACCGTGAAAGACCGCACCCACACATCGCGCGTTGACGCGGCAGAAGCGATCGCGTACTGGGCGCGCGAGCACAACCTGCAGTATCTGTCGAACTACGCTGAACGGAGCCTCGGAACGCTCGGCAGCATCTCCGGGTTCCAGGTTAATGCCCGCGCCGTTTCATCACTCGGGCACGTGCAAGTGCAGTTCACGCTCGAACAGCTCCCCCGCACCAGCTTCTCCCTGCCCCGCGACCAAGTCCTCTCCGCCACCGTCGGACTCGTGCAACGACTCGAGAACCGGGTCTCGCAGCTCCCCAGCATCATCGAAGGCCTCTATGAGGAGATCCGTCAAGAGCGGGAAGTGCTCGACGAAGCCGAGCAGCGCATCGATCAGCCCTTCAAGCACACGGCCGCACTCGAGGCCGCGAAAGCGCGACTCGACCGAGTCGAAGCCGAACTCGTTGAGCTGAGTGCCGAAGCACAGAGCGAGACCCCGGAAGCGGACGCGGACACCCCCCAGCCCGACCCTCCTCAAGCTGCGCAGAGCGGAAGCGAGTCACCCCGCGTGCTCACCAAACAGGCAGTTCGGGACTTCCAGCCCTCCTTCGGCCCTCCCGCCACACCTCACACGCCACCCGCCTCGGCGAACGTCACGGTGACATCACTGCTGCGAGAAGCATCGAGGGCGCCGAGCACCGAACCTCCCACGCCGTCGCTGTGATCAGACCCTGACGGGGCGATACGGGCCCGGCATCTGCGCATGTTCGGCACCATCGTGCGTGATGATCGCGGCGATATCGTCACGCAGAATGCGTCCTTTCCCCATCCAGGCGGTACGCCTGTCTTGGGAGTCCGGTTCGCGGGGCTGCTCAGGTAAGAGCGCCGTAGGCGACGATCGCGAAGAGCACGGCCGGGCCTGTGACCAGCAGAATGGTCCACCAGATGCGTCGCTTCCCCAGTCGCGCACGCGGAAGCTTGACGGTGGCGTACCAGGCTGCAAGCACCGCCAACGCGAAGGGAAGGCACAGAACCCACAGTCCGACCTCGCTCTGCCCGCGCCCGTATCTGCGGGTCGGTATTTCCACGGTCGCGCCTTCCGGTGCGATGAGCAGCACCGCGCAGGCACCGAGCAGCAGCAGCCCTGCGACCCCGTACATCGTCACACGCAACGGACGAGATGATGCTGCCGCAACGTTCTCTGACGCGTTCTCATGCGCGTTCACGGGGCGTCTCCGTATCTGAGATCGTCGAGCGCTTCCAGGCGCGCTCGTTCCTCCTGACCAGAACTGACGATGCTGCGCAGCTCATCCAGGGTGATCCGCGACGCGCCACCCCTGCCCCCACCACCGTCGGGTTCGGTGAACGTCTCACGGAGGACGTAGCCGACGCCCTGGGCCTCCCAGCCCGAGAGCAGATCGAGCATGCGCGCCGCACCAGCGTCGAACCAATCGTTGGTGAACATCTCGACATCGAGCACCGGAGCCCCCGAAGCGATCAAGCCCCGCAGCTCAGCGAGCCCCCGAGCCGAAAAGTCTTTCAACTCGACCAGCACGCGTGCGGGTGCTGTCGTGCCGTCGATGAGCACCTGGAGCTGCGGAGACGAGAGAGCATTCACTGGGGATCTTCCCCTGTCGTCGTGTCGGTGAGGTCGGCGACGAGGCCGGCGAGGTAGGAGCGCAGGTCGGGGGCGTGGAAGTGCTCGTTCTCGAACCCCCACACCTCTGGTTCTCCCGCGGTGGCTCCGCTCGTGCGGGAGTGCGTGGGCGGATCGAAGACGAAGTAGGCGCGGTTGTAGACGGCGCCCGAGAGCGTGTCGAGCCAGAACAGGGCGCACCGTGACGGGTCGAGACCTGTGCCGTGTGCATCCACGAGCACCGCCGGCGCATCGAACTCGTACCGCAGAATGCCGGGGAGATCGAGTCGGGGGTCGGTGAGATGGTCGAGGTAGTCGTCGGGATCGATCACGTTGTTCAGCAGCACGCTGTGCCGCCAGGATCGGGCGTACGAGTAGAACTCGACGAGTTGCGGGCTGAGTGGAATGCGTGTCTCACCGTCCAGAGCGATCAGCTGCGCGGGCGGCGACCCTGAAGGCCCGCACCGCAACTCTCCCGATTCGAGTTCATATCGCGTCTGCCACGGCGACTCACGGATCGCGACGAGCGACGCGGTGATCGACGTGCGGGGAGGTGCGGGCTCGACGCCGGTGATCCAGCCGCCCCCATAGACGATCGTCGGACTCATCAGCCGTCAGACCTCGCCACATCCATGCCGACCATTCTAGAGAACCCGCCCCACTCAGGCCGATGGCACGCAAGGGCGAGGCCACCGATCGTTTCGCGCCCACGCTCAAGCCCCACCGTCAGTCGGGGAACGACTCCGGGATCCGGGTGTCGGCGGCCTGCGCGTTCCGTGAGAGAAATGCTTGACCGCGTGTTTCCCAGTCCTCCCCCGCCTCGAAGCTCGACGAGGTGGTGCCCGAACCTGCGCGGCAGGTGACCCACACACTGGTGCCGTCGTCGCTGGGAGTGACGATGTAGCCGTGGGTGGCAAGTGCGAGCTGCGTCGTCATGAACTCGCGTGTCTGCTCGTGCGACTCCGCCTGGGTGGCTCGTTCGAGCGCCGGCAGAAGGTCGACGAGGCCGCGCCCGCACACGTTCTGCGCAGCCGTGGCGCGTATCCGGTGGCTGCGGTCGTTCAGGGCGCGCGGCAGCAGCACAGCATGGAGCGGCGACAGCTGATGCCTCGCCAGGGCCGTCATCGCGGACGCGCGGACGGTGACGGCGCGTGCGGCCAGCATCGAGGTGATGGCCTCCCGCGCAGACGCGAACACATCAGCGAGCCGGCCGAGCAGGTCTGCGCTCTCGCCCCGGACGATGCTGCTGCGATGCTGTGCATGGGTGAGCAGGAGAGCCAGGCTCTCTGCGTCAAGCGCTTCGTTGCGCACCACGGTGTTGAAAGCCTCGACGGTCGTACGGTAGTCCTCGACCAGTTCGGGGTATCGCGGCTGCAGGTACGTCTGCACCCCGTAGGGTCGCAAAAGTAGCTGCGTCCTCTTTCCGTCGTTCGGCATCATTCAAGCGTATTGAGATAGTTCAAGAGCTTTGCGCGAGCCGGAAAGCAGTCTCGGCAACTTCGCGCACATCAAGACTGAGTGCAAGGTCTCCGTGTTCGAGTTCTTCGATTGAAAACCAGCGTGCTTCCAGCGCGTCATCAGCTGCCACGGGTACCCCGGTTCGCCAGTCGCACCGCACCGCGACGAGGACGAAGTGCTGGAGGAGGGTGCCGGAGTCGTCGTGATGGAAGGCATCGACAGCGGTGAACACCTCGCGTGCTTCACCGTGCACGCCGGTTTCCTCATGCAACTCGCGTAGGGCGGCTTGCTGAATCGTTTCGGCGGTTTCGATCTTCCCGCCAGGGAAGCCCCACCGCCCGACATCTGGCGGGTTCGCGCGACGCACCAGCAGCACCTGGCCGTCACGGATGACTGCTGCGATCGTCGCGACAATCGGGCGGGGCGGAGAAGTGGAAGCACTCACTTGGACATTCCTTCGATAGTTCGAACTAGAGCAGGTTCGACGAGTGTGATCTCAGCCGCAGATCCCGTGCAGCACCCCGTGTCACGTCACACCCGTCTACCGAGGATTTGTGCTGCTCATCGGTCAGTGGCTCTTTGCGAGGGAACGTTTATCCGAGGTCTTGCGTTCACTCTCGCCGCTTTTTCGGTGTACTGGCGGAGGTGCGGATTCCGTGCAGCAAGAGTGGAGGGCACCGATGCCGCCGGCCAATCTCACCCGGGGTCCCACAGAGGCTGGTAGTCCTCAGCGTCTCCGTGCTCCTGCCGACCGCATAGTTTCGTACCAGGATAGGGCCGTGGCCGGCTGCCCGTGTTGGTATCCGATCTTTCTATATGGTCCCTGGCGCCGTGGGCTGCACCGATCTGGTTCAGTGTCGGCGAATCACCGTCGACAGCCCTCGCCAGGATCTGCCGTGCTCCTGACCATCGGCGGCCCTAGCGTTCCACGGGAGTGCTCCCAGTTGTGACCGAATGCGTTAGGCTAGTGGGCAGTGACACGGGGTGCCGCACCCAGCGGCTGAGATCACACCCGTCGAACCTGATCCAGTTCGTACTGGCGAAGGGAATGTCCGGATGACTTCAGCGCGTTCGAGATACCGATCCAGGTGTCCGCTTTCGGCGTGCCGTCATGATGCTCGACTTTCTTTCGCCGTGGAAAAAAGCGAGAGCTCATGTCTGTCTCATCCTCCGCGGTTCTGCTCGGTGAGCTGAGGGCGCAGACCCCGCTGGTGCAGTGCATCACCAACTCGGTGGTCACGAACTTCACCGCGAACACCCTGCTGGCCATCGGCGCGGCACCGGCGATGGTCGACATCGTTGGCGAGGCCGGACCGTTCGCCCGTCTCACCGGCGGCCTGTTGGTAAATCTGGGAACGCCGATCCCGGAGCAGCGCGCAGCGTCCGAGGAAGCGGTCGCCGCGGCGAACGATGCGGGCACGCCGTGGGTGCTCGATCCGGTCGCGATCGGGTCGCTGCCCATCCGCACAGCTCTGGCCGAGAAGCTCGCCGCACGGGCTCCGTTCGCGATCCGGGGCAACGCCTCCGAGATCCTCGCGCTCGCAGGGGCCGGATCGGGTGGCAAGGGCGTCGAGGCTACGGATGAGACCGAGGCGGCCGCACCGATCGCGTTGCGGCTGGCGAGAGACCTGCGCACAGTCGTCGCGGTGTCCGGACCGGTGGATCTGATCACCGACGGCGACCGCACGCTCCGGGTTTCGAACGGTGACCCTCTGCTGACGAAGATCACCGGCGGCGGGTGCGTGCTGGGTGCGCTGATCGCGGCATTCGCTGCCATCCGTGGTGAGTTCTCACCGGTCGAGGCGGTGGCTGCTGCGCATGTGGTGTACGGGATCGCCGCTGAGCGTGCCGCTGCAGAGACGGCAGGACCCGGGTCGTTCGCTGCCGGTCTGCTCGACGCATTGCACGCGATCAGTGCGGCGGAGGTGAGCGCGTCCGAGCAAGTGCGCGCCGAGACGGCGCCGGGCGGCGAGGCATGAACCTCGGCATCTACCTGGTGACCGATCGTGCGATCTGCGGTGCACGGGGCGTGGTGGAGACGGTACGGGCAGCCGTCGATGGCGGGGTGGCCGCGGTGCAGCTGCGCGACAAGCATGCCGGCTTCAGTGCACATCTGCGTGAGCTCGAACGTCTGGCAGAAACGATCCAAGGCCGCGCGCTGCTGCTGGTCAACGACCGGCTCGATGTCGCGGCAGCGGCCAGAGAACGCGGGATCCCGCTCGACGGGGTGCATCTCGGGCAGGGTGACCCCGCCGTGCTATCGGCCCGCGCCGAGCTCGGCCCCGACGCCGTGATCGGCCTGACAGCGAACAGCGACGAGCACCTCGCAGCGGTAGCACGTCTACCCGACGGCACCGTGGACTACCTCGGCATCGGCGTGATCCGCCCCACGGCCACCAAGCCGGACCACCCACCGGCACTCGGGTTCGACGGTTTTCAGCGCCTAGCGGCCGCGGCACCGGTGCCCTCGGTCGCGATCGGAGGCATCGGCCTGGACGATATCACCCGGCTGCGCGACGACGGCGCCGCAGGGGTTGCCATCGTCTCCGCGATCTGCGCCGCCGACGACCCCAAGGCGACCGCGCGCCGCTTCGTGCGGGCCTGGAGCCGAGCACGAACCGCCCCCTGAACCTCACAAACCTCATTCCCTGAACAGAACAAGGAGAACCGTGACCATTTCACCCAGATTCCGACGCGCTTTGACAGCAGCCAGCGCAATTGCACTCACCACCGTCGTCCTCACCGGCTGCGCCGGCACCGACAACGATGCCCCGGCCGATGATCAGCGCACGACCGTGCGTTTCGCACTGGACTGGACCCCGAACGTGAACCACACCGGCCTGTACGTGGCCCTGCACGAGGGGTACTTCGAAGACGCCGGCATCGATGTCGAGATCCTGCCGTTCAACAACAGCAACCCCGAGGTGCTCGTCGACGCTGGTCAGGCGGAGTTCGGTATCAGCTTCCAGGACACCTCCTCCTTGTCGATCGCCTCCGGCGCCGACCTCACATCGGTGCTCGCCGTGCAGCAGACG
Organism: Microbacterium sp. NPDC078428; assembly: GCF_044542535.1. Taxonomy (NCBI): domain Bacteria; kingdom Bacillati; phylum Actinomycetota; class Actinomycetes; order Micrococcales; family Microbacteriaceae; genus Microbacterium; species Microbacterium sp. NPDC078428. The sequence goes on along the minus strand of NZ_JBITUP010000006.1, from coordinate 211,950 downwards.
TGGGCGACCGAGGTGGCTGTGCTCGGTGACCGCAACGACATCACTAGCCCCGCAGACCTCGACGGTCTCGTCTTCGGAGGGTTCGACAACCCCGCCGAAACCATCACCATGCAGGGCGTCGTGCAGGCCGCGGGCGGTGAGGGCGACTTCGAGACTGTCGTGCTCGGCACGTCGGCCTATGAGGCGCTCTACTCGGGGGATGTCGACTTCACCGTTCCGTTCGTCGCGGTGGAGGGCGTCGAGGCAGAGCAGCGCGGGATCGATCTGAAGACCTTCGCCTACACCGACTACGGGTTCCCGGACGCCTATCAGGTGATCGTCGTCGGCAACGGTGCCTGGCTCGAGGAGAACCCCGACGTGGCGCGCGACTTCGTGCAGGCGCTGGCCCGAGGTTACGAGGACTCGATTGCCGACCCGGAGGCGACGGCTGAGATACTGCAGGAGGAGAACTCCGGTCTGCTCACCGAGCTCGACCTGCTGGTCGAGGGTCAGCAGATGCTCTCCGAAGGCTACATGCTCGATGAGAACGGTGACTTCGGCTTGCAGACCCAGGAGCACTGGAGCGAGCTCGGTGAGTTCCTCTTCGATACCGGTCTGCTCACCGACCGCGACGGGACACCGCTGACCGAGCAGCCGGACTGGTCGGAGTTCTTCACGAACGAGTACCTGCAGGACTGATCATGCGGGCGCGCTCCTGGGCGAATCTGTGGGTGCCGGTTGTCTTCCTCGCCGTGCTTGTCGCGGTGTGGGAGGCGGCCGTGCGCCTGACCGGGGTGCGCCCGCAGGTGCTGCCCGCCCCGTCCCGTGTCGCGGAGTCGGGGTGGGAGCACCGCGCGGCCATCGTGGATCACGCCGCGGCGACGCTCGGTGTGACGGCGGTCGGTTTCGGCGTCTCTCTGGTGTGCGCGTGGGTGATCGCGATCGCCATCGATTTCTCGCCGTTCATGCGTCGGGGCCTCATCCCGCTGCTGGTCGCCTCGCAGACCATCCCTGTCATCGCGATCGCGCCGCTCATGATCATCTGGTTCGGGTTCGGGCTGCTGCCGAAGATTCTCGTGGTCGCCCTTGTCACGTTCTTCCCGATCGCGATCGGTCTCGTCGAGGGTTTTGCCCGCACGGATCGGGAGGCCTCCGCGCTGCTACGCAGTATGGGGGCGGGGAGGCTCCGCGAGTTCCTGCTCGTGCGGCTCCCCTCGGCGCTGCCGTTGTTCTTCACCTCGCTCAGAATCGGGATCACCTACGCGGTGATTGGGGCGATCTTCGCCGAGTACGTCGGCGCGAAAGAGGGGCTCGGGATTTACATGAGCGTGCAGAAGAACGCGTTCCGCACCGATCTCGTGCTCGCCGCAGTCGCCGTCACCGCGCTCGTCAGCATCACCCTCTACCTTTCCACCTACGTCATCGAACGGCTCGTCATCCCGTGGCATCTGAAGGAAAGGAGGGCGGCGAATGAGCGCTGAAGCCGCGCCCCGCCTCGAACTCGATGGGATCACCCGGGAGTTCCAACTGCGACGCGGTCAGACCCGTCGTGTGCTCGACGATGTCTCGCTCCAGGTGTCGCCGGGCGAGTTCGTCTCGATCGTCGGGCCGTCCGGGTGCGGCAAGAGCACCCTGTTCAACATCATCGCCGGCCTCGACCAGGCCACTTCGGGGAGTATCCGAGTCGACGGACGAGAAGCGGCGGGATCCCGCAACCACGCCGCCTACATGCCCCAGAAGGATCTCCTCTTTCCCTGGCGGAGCATCGCCGAGAACGCCGCACTCGGGCTCGAAGTGCAAGGGATCAAGCGCCGTGCTGCTCAGCAACAGGTGCGCGAGTGGTTCCCTCGCTTCGGTCTGGAAGGGTTCGAGGATGCCCTGCCGTTCGAGCTGTCCGGCGGGATGCGGCAGCGCGCGGCGCTGCTGCGCACCGTGGTGCAGCAGCGGCAGACCCTGCTGCTCGACGAACCCTTCGGTGCTCTCGATGCGCTCACCAAGCAGGAGCTGCAGGCCTGGCTGCAGCAGGTTTGGATCGAGTACGACTGGACAGCCCTGCTCATCACGCACGATGTGCGCGAGGCGATCCTGCTCTCCGACCGTGTCGTCGTGCTCACCCCGCGCCCGGCGTCCGTGCGTCTGGTGATCGATGTCGCACTTCCCAGGCCGCGTGGCATCGAGACCATCGCGCATCCTGAGTTCGCGCGGCTCGAACGCACACTGCTTGAAGCCCTGAGCGACTGATCAGTTGAACGAGTCGAGCGCCTGCTGCCAGAAATCGGCTTCGAGACGGGTGGCGGCGCGGAACACGCGTACCAGCGCATCGAACCGCTGCGGCGTGACCTCCCCGCCCGTCAACGCGTCAAGGCGTTCGATTGCGGCCGTTGCGGCCCCCTGGAACTCGTCGCCGGCGTACTCGGCGATCCACTCCGCGTACGGGTGATCCTCGCGGGCCCGGCGCCCCGAGTCGAGAGCGACTCCGATCTCGCCGTAGCCGATCGTGCAAGGGGAGAGCGCGACGTGCAGGTCCAGCAGGTCGCCGGACATGCCGGTGTCCAGCACGTAGCGGGTGTAGGCGACCGTCGCCTGCTTCTCAGGCGCCGCATCGAGCTCGTCTTCCGGGATGCCCCACCTCGCGGTGAGGCGACGGTGCAGCTCGGTCTCGTGCAGGATCGCGCGCAGCGCTCCGCTCGCGTCCGTGATGTCGGCGAGGCTGCGGCTCTTGTACGCGGCCAGCGCGTTCGCGCGGGCGAACTGCACGAGAAACAGGTAATCCTGCACCAGGTAGTCCTGGAACACCGGCAGCGGCAGGGTGCCCTCGCTGAGCTTCTGCACGAACTCATGCTCGGTGTAGGCCTGCCACTCGGGGCCGATCGCGGCCTTCAGATCTTTGAACAGGGTCATCGGGCTGCTCCTTCCAACGGGTGTGCGTAGCTGGCATCGAAGAACGCGAGTTCGATGGCGGTGGCGCGCGCGAAGAAGTCTTCAGCGAGCGCCTGCTGCGAGGGGCCGACCCGGTCGAGCTCGGCGCGGAGGAAGCCGACGAGCTCATGGAACTCGGGGTAGTCGTGGAGCGTGATCCAGTCGGCGTGCACAAAGCTCTCCGGCAGCGCTTCAGGAGCCTTCGTGGCCCAGTCGAGGTACAGCCATTCGGCCACGAGCAGCACCGCCAGGATCGCCGCATACTCGCGGGCCTCGGCCGCCTCGCGGAACAGCGCCGTGAACGCCGCCGTCGGTTCCGTGTCCGGGATCTGCTCGCGCTGTTCCTCGGTCACGCCGAGTGCGTCGAAGGCACGTAGGAAGTAGGTGTTCTCATCGCCCGCGACTTCGCCGATGAAGCGGGCCAGCCGCAGCCGCGGCTCGAGCGCGTCGGCGCTCGCGACCGCGGAGCCGAGCAGTACCAGGAAGTCGTCGAGGAAGCGGTAGTCCTGCACGAGGTAGCCAGCCATGACGGCGTCGTCGATGCTGCCGTCGAACAGTTCGCGCACGAAGCGGTGCGAGACCGTCCGCTCCCAGGTGTCTCGGTTCTGCTCGCGCAGCGCGTCGGTGAATCTCTCGGTCATCGTTCTCCTCCTCGGTCGGGTGCGTCGCCCCAGAGGGCGTGGAAGTGGTGGACGGGGCCGTGGCCGGAGCCGACCTCGAGCTCGTCGGCTCGGCGCAGCGCTTCGGTGAGGTACTCCTTCGCATGTTGAACCGCCACGGGCACGGCGTGGCCCGGGAGGAGTGCGGTGATCGCAGCCGACAGGGTGCAGCCGGTGCCGTGGTCGTTCACGGTGTCGACGCGCGGTGCGGTCAGCTCGATTGTCTCGGCACCGGTGAGGATGTCGACGCTCTCGCCACGGCCTAGGTGCCCGCCCTTCAGCAGCACCCATTCGGCCCCGAGACCGCGCAGCTCATCCAGGGCCTCCCGCATCCCTGCGAGGTCGCCGATCTCGGTGTCGCGTCCGAGCAGCACCGAGGCCTCGGGGAGATTCGGGGTGATCACGGTGGATCGCGGCACCAGTCGCTCGCGGATCGTATCGACGGCGTCCTGCTCGAGGAGATGATCGCCGCTCTTGGCGACCATCACCGGGTCGAGCACCACCGGGCACCTCGCGTAGCGGTCCAGACTCTCGGCGATCGCCTCGGCGATAGCGGCGTTGGCGACCATCCCGATCTTCACCGCGTCTACGCGCACGTCCTCGAACACCGCGGCGATCTGATCGGCAACGAATCCCGGCTCCAGAGCGACGAAGCCCTGCACACCCTGTGTATTCTGAGCAACGACGGCCGTGATCACGCTCATCCCGTAAGCGCCCTGCGCGGAAAAGGCCTTTAGATCGGCTTGGATCCCCGCGCCCCCGGTGGGGTCAGTGCCCGCGATGGTCAATACGTTCGGAATCAAAGTCCCGTCTCCATCTCTCGCTCGTGTCGAGCCTGGAAACGGGAGTGCCCGCCAGCACCTGTAAGTGTGCCTGCATAGCGTCGCTCATCGACATCCCTCCGCGAGTCCGAACTCGATCAGGTTCCCGGGTGTGATCTCAGCCCGCGTCGGGCACCCCGTGTCTACACATCCACCATAGCCAAAAATCATCTTCGAGGGGCGAACGCGGCGCGGAACTACTCCGCTCAGACGTGCGAACGCCGTGACCGACGGCTGTCAATACCGTTACGTTGACGAGGTGCTACGCAGAGTAACGCACCCAGTTCTCGGTGTTGCGTGGCTTGAGCGACGCGGGCGCAGCCATCAGCCGTCGACCCTCGCCGTATCCATGCCACCCATTCTAGAGATCCCCTTTCGATAGCGTTGAGTCATGGTCGATGAGCATTCCTGGCGCGTGACGCGTGACGATTCCGAGGATCTCGGTTTCGCACTGTCCTGCCTCACCGCGGGCGCGGTCACCCTGGACGAGTTCACGGGCTGGATCTACCTGGTCCTCGAGCAGTCCGACGAGTTCCCCGGCTACCTCATCGACCTCACCGATGTCGAGCACAAGCACGAACTGCTCAGGGGCTGGCGCGACCTGGTCGGGTTCTTGCCAGCATCACCGCTCTCATCCCGAGAGGAGAAGGCGGTTGTCGGGATCGCCTACGCCCGGTTCGAGAGATTCCGCCACGACACCATCCGCCGCGGCGCGGCGAGCGCGGCGCTTCACGAGTCCGATACGCTCCGGACGCGCTTCGCCCGCAGCTTCCCCTCGATCCGCATTCCCGACGAAGAACGAACCGCAGGCGCGAGTGCGCAGGATCGTCGCGTGTCGACATGGCGGCTGGACGGTGCCGAGGACCGACCGCTCACGATCTCCGAGATCCAGACGCTGTTCATCAACCGGATGGCGGCCGGGCAGCTCACCATGATCCTCGAATCCGACACCGGGATGGTGCTGCATCTGGTGACGAACCGGCAGCGGGTCATGGTCATGCTCACCGGCCCCGGAGACACGGCGGGTCATGCGATCGACGCCGAGGCCGAGGGGCTGAGCCGCGGATATGCGCTCGAGAACGGGCAAGAGGACGAATACCCCGACCGCGACACCGTGACGATCCCGACTGCTCTCAGACTCATCGGCGACATCCTCGCTCACGACGCTCCGCCGCAACGAGGCTGGCACATCGATTCCCCTCTGTAAGCACGAGCACGGCCGATCCAGTCTGAGGCTCTTGCGCTCAACGTGCTGCCGAATTGCTGGCTTTGAAGTGGTGATGCTGCTTGCCTCCGGACTCGTTGGGAACAGAGACGCGGAGTATGGAGCCGCCAGAGCCTCATGGGGTGTCTCTGCACCTGTCGACGTAAACGGCATGTTGCGCATGTTCCCGGGAAGCACGCCGCGCGTTTACGTCAGGAGTTGCAGGGAGATGGTGGCGATCATGCCGAGTCCGAAGAGCACGAGGAAACCTCCAGCGGCCCTGGTGAGCCAGGGAACGATCCGTCCCAGCCGGGTCAGGGCGCGCTGGGAGCCGAGTGCGATCGCGACGAACACATCCCAGGCGAGCACGATAGTGAACATCCACGCTCCGTAGACGATAAGCGTCAACGGCGGTGCACCGGCAAGTGCGGCGGCGAGGCTGAGGTAGAAGAGCGCGTTCTTCGGATTCAGCAGCCCCGAGGCGATGCCGAGGCCGAAGTTCTTCATCCAGGTCGCCTGCGCGATTCCCGGTTTCTGGTCGGGATCGAAGCGGGCTTTCGAGCGGATGAACGCGACACCGATGTGCAGCAGGAACACGCCTCCCGCGAGCTGGATCACGGCGAGCACAGTCGGGTGGGAGATCAGGGAGAGACCGGAGAACGCGGCGGCGATGAAGATACCGTTCGCGGTCGCGATCCCCAGGCAGGCGCCAGTCGCGGCCCGCCATCCGCTGGTCATCGCCGTGCGGGCGATGAGGAAGAAATCGACGCCGGGGATCAGCAGGGCCAGGAAGTGCGCGACGGCAACCGCGACAAACTGCTCCACACCACTCCCTGCGACTCCGTGACGGCGGACTCGTCAAGTATCGGAATGAGGGAGCGGGCGGGTCTTGTACGTTCTTGCGCTCACGCCCGGTACGCGCCGGGCGACGCGGCGACATGGGCGCGGAACACGCGGTGGAAGTGGCTCTGATCGGTGAAACCCAACTCGTGCGCGGTGTCGGCGATAGGGTGCCCCGCGCGCAGCATGTGACGCGCCTGCGCGATGCGGGCGTTCTGCCGCCACGCCAACGGCGCGAGCCCCGTGGCGCGCTTGACCGCGCGAACCAGCTGGTACTTCGTGAACCCAGCAAGCACAGCCAACTCATCGAGACTCGGGTTCGATTCATCATCCCGGAGCCGATCAAGCACGGGACGCAGCCGTTCGAGTAACTGCACGTCGGTGTCGCTCACGACCGTATGCTCCGGCGCGGCATCGCCGAGCTCGCCCACGAGCTCCCGGAAACTGCTCTCGATACGCTCGGCAGACGCGCCTGCGAAGATGAGGTCGCTCCACGCGCGGGAATCGTGATGCAGGTCCGAGCGGCGCAGCACAGTGATCCCAGAGAACAACGCCGTCGCACGCTCGGTCGTGGCCAGAGCGGTTGCCCATTCTTGATCCATGTGGATCATCTGGTACCGCCAGGAACCGTCGTTGGGATTGCACTGATGCACCTGACCGGCCGCGATGACGATGACATCGCCAGGTTCGAGCCTGACACTGCCGCCGAGCGACCCCGCGAACACCGAAGTTCCCGCTTCGATGATCCCGACTGAGAACGCATCGTGCGCATGCGGTCGATAGCAAGAGTTCTCCTGACAAGACCGCCGCGCTTCGATATGCGGGAGCCCAGCGTGCCGCACAAACTCAACCAACCGCGCACCTCCTCATCGCCTGTTGCGCCTTCGCTGAACCGGCTCTCTCTCCCAGGGTACGCGCTGCTCTCCGCAGATGCCTTCACCGCCCTCATGCTTCTCACGCTCGGCGGGTTCCTGCTCCGACGCGCATCACGCGGAGCATCGCTTCACACCCCCTGACGCACGGGACGCACTTCGCTGCGGCCTGTCACGACGTGCTGAGCATTGTCGGCCGAGTCGTTGGGAACGACGGGGCACCTTCCTGCGCATCCGCTTGTGTGCGAGGAGGACCGACATGGCCGACGACGCGTTCGACCCAGACGACATCCCGGAGCTTGACCAGCCCGAACCCGAACCATTCAAGCGAGCGGAGACGCCCGTCGCAGAACCGACATTTCAGCCGCCAGCTCCTCCGCCATCACCCGTGAACTGGAACCTCATCACCGCGCACCAGGCCGAAGAAGAATGGATGCTCCTGAACGGTTGGGTGAACTGGCTCCGAGCCACCTACGGGCTCCCCGCGGCGACGATCCCGCCAATGTGGCACCGGCACTGGGAACTCATCTGGGAGCTCTCCGCTCTCCACACGCATTGGCTCACCTGCTACCACCCGACCCGGGATGGTTCGGCACCGCTGCTGTGGCACGCTGACTTCGCCGCAGCGTGCGCCCGGCTCCGGAACTGGGTCACGATCAACGGCAGTAAGCTCGACCGGGACCGTCCGACACGGCAGACCACCTGGCCGGGTGAAGACCCCGTCGACGACGGCGACGAAGAGATGATCGTGGATCGTGACGAGGACTTCGTCAACTTTGTCGTCGACGACGTGCAACAGCGCGCAGCCGCCGAGGCAGCGAAGGAAGCCGCGCGCGCAGCGCAGCATCACAGCTGATGCCGGTGCCGCACCATTGGCCTGTGTGGTGTCAGGCTGCTTCCCGTTCCTTTCCCTCTGACTTGTCGATTGCATTCTGAGTGGAATCGGGGGAGAGGAACTCGTCGAGAATTTGTGCGCTGCGCGGATTGACCTTCGTTTCGGGTTCGATGTAGTGCGTGCGCGTGATCTCGTGAGAGCTGTGGCCTAAAGTCTCTGAGGCGAGGGCAATCCCGTCTGAGCGATGGATCGTCGTGGCGACGGTTCGGCGGAATGCGTGCGGGGTGACTCCTTCGATCCCGGCCTCCTCCAGGATGGTACTCAGCCGTCGTCGGATGTTGTTCGTTGTGTGCGGCGTGCCATTTCTGGTCTGGAAGAGTAGCTCGTCGTCAGTCGTTCTCGGGTGCGTTTTCAAGAGTTCACGGATCGCGGAGACGGTGAATTGTGGGAGCGCGATGCTCCGTCGCGAGGAGTCGGTTTTGGGGTAGTCCTGGCGGACGGGGCCTTGGCCTTTGAAGTGCACGATGGTGCCGCAGAGCTTCACCGTCGGCACTTCATCTTCAAGGTCGAGGTCGCACATTCGGATGGCCAGTACCTCTCCGATCCGTGCGGAGGTGCCGAGCATCGTTTCGATGATGACTTCCAGCTGTCCATCTGGTCGAGGGCCCATGCGGCCTTCGCCGCGGCGCCAGTTCGCCACTGCGAAGCGGATGCTCTGCACCTGTTCGATCGTGAGAGACGTCGGCTGGGCCTTGGGCTTGTACAGTCGGCGCGTTTGCGGCACCGGGTTGCGAACCATTGCGTCGTAGCGGGTCGCCAGACCGAGGGCGAGCCCGAGCACGACCTTCGCGTGCTTGGCCCGACTGTAGCTCTTCATCGCTTCGCGTTTGAGGAACTGGTCGACGCGGCTGACGCTGATCTCTCGGAGCGTGTAGTGTTCGAATGCTCCCATGACGAGGGTGCGCATGTTGCGGATATAGGTGTCCTTCGTCGAGGGCGCCAGTCGATTGTCACCCTCCATGTCCTCGATCCAGAACTCGACAAGCTCTGGGAAGGTCGTGTCCCCGGTCAGCACGTCCGAACCTATGCTCCGGTCACTGCGGTTCGCCATGCGCTTCTTCAGTTCTGCTCGTGCTGCGTTCTTCGATGAGCCGCGCGCCTCGACCCGCCGCACCTTTCCATCCCAGTCTCGGAATCGGGCGGAGGCGATGACCACGTCGCCGACGGTTCGTGTGCTGATCTCTCCGAATGTGCCGATGGCTGTGCGTGGCCTACCCATGGTCGCTCACCTCGCATCGGTCGGCTCGGCTCGTTCGTCCATCCAGCGTTGCACTTCGGGAAGCGTGAAGCGCAGTTCTCGGCCGAAGCGGTATCCGCGGGGTCCGATGCCGGCTATCCGCCAGTCGTAGATCCGCTGCACCGGCACATCCAGGTAGCGGGCCAGTTGATGCACGGTGATGAGTGGCTCGAGGCCGTCGATGGTTTCCTGCTCGTCCATGCTGAACAGGTGCGCGAGACCGTCCACTCGAGGTGTGCCGAGCTGTGTCGAGCTCACCGACCGAAGTGGTCGGATCCGGGCGGTTGCGTCGGAGTAAGTGGAGAGTTTTTGGAGGGTATATCAAGTCTGCCTGCCGTGATGATCACGGGCAACCTTGACTTTCCGCCGTTGTATGGTGGGGCTACCAGGACTTGAACCTGGGACCTCTTCATTATCAGTGAAGCGCTCTAACCGCCTGAGCTATAGCCCCGCAACCTCCAAGACTTTACCGGACCCCCGCCGATTTCTCGAATCGAGTGGCCACGGATTCTCCCGGTCCGCCGGCGGACAACCGCCCCCGCGTGGGTGTTGACTGGCCCCCATGACAGGCCCCCCACGCGCGCATCCCGGCGAAGCGCACGACGGCGCGATCGGGCGCCGCCTCAACTGGCTGCGAGCCGGCGTGCTCGGCGCCAACGACGGCATCGTCTCGGTTGCCGCTCTCGTCGTCGGCGTGGCGGGCGCAACGACCGACAGCGCGGCGTTGCTGACGGCGGGTGCGGCCGGCCTGGTCGGCGGGGCGACCTCGATGGCTCTCGGCGAGTACGTGTCGGTGAGCAGTCAGCGCGACAGCGAGCGCGCGCTCATCGCCAAGGAGAGCCGGGAGCTGCGGGACATGCCGGAGGAGGAGCTCGAGGAACTCGCCGGCCTTTATCGCGCGCGAGGCCTCTCCGACGACACCGCCGAGCGGGTGGCACGGGAGCTGACCGCCCACGACGCGCTGTCGGCCCACCTGGAAGTGGAGCTCGGAATCGACCAGGGCGATCTGGTCAGCCCGTGGCAGGCGGCCTTCTCGTCCGCGATCGCGTTCACCGTCGGCGCTCTTCTGCCGCTGCTCGCGATCCTGGTGCCCCCGCCGGACTGGCGGGTACCCGTGACGTTCGCCGCGGTGCTCATCGCGCTCGCCCTGACGGGCGTCGTGTCGGCACGACTCGGGGGCACGGGGCCGCTGCGGGCGTCGATCCGGCTGGTGATCGGCGGGGCGCTGGCCCTCGCCACGACCTTCCTGATCGGCTCCCTGCTGGGAACGACCGTGATGGTGTGACCAGTCGGGCGTGTGATCAGTTGGACGTGAAGCCGACGAGCAGTCCGCCCGTCACCTTGACGGCGAGGTTGTAGATGCCCGCGACGACGGCACCGAGCACCGTCACGACGATGAGGTTGAGGATCGCGACGACCGCGGCGAAGGCCATCACCTGGGGCAGGCCCACGAACTCGGTGATCGAGACGCCGTTCTCCGAGAAGCTGCGGAAGAACTCGTCGACCCGCGCGATCAGTCCGGTCGTCTGCACGACCATGTAGATCAGGAAGAACGACACGACGGTCACGATCGCCAGCGCGACCGACGCGAGGAACGACAGCTTCACGGCCGACCAGAAGTCGATGTAGACCAGCCGCAGGCGCACCTGCTTGGCACTGGTCTGCCGGCTGGACTTCTTGGCCAGCTTGTCGGCGACACTACTCATACGTCAGCTCTCCTCGGGGGACGTCTCGGGGGCGAGGTCTGCGGGAATCACTTCCGCAACGGGCGCGACGGCCTCTTGCGCGTCGATGCCCCGTTCGCCATTGCGAGCGATCGCGATGATGCGATCCTCGTCGCCGAGCCTGGCGAAGACGACACCCATCGTGTTGCGACCCTTCGCGGGCACCTCGGCCACGGAGGAGCGTACCACCTTGCCGCTGGCAAGAACCACAAGGACCTCGTCGTCGTCGCCGACGATGAGCGCACCGGCGAGGTCGCCCCGATCCTCGCTCAGCTTGGCGACCTTGATGCCGAGCCCGCCGCGCGACTGTCCCCGGTACTCGTCGACGGACGTGCGCTTGGCGTAGCCGCCCTCCGTCACGACGAAGACGTAGCCGCGACCGCCGTCCACGCTCTCGCGCGCGACGCGCGCCGCCAGCAGGCTGTCGGATCCGCGGAACGACATGCCCTTCACGCCGGCGGTCGAACGCCCCATCGGTCGCAGGGCGTCGTCGTCGGCGGTGAACCTCAGCGACATCCCGTGCCGCGAGACGAGGAGGATGTCGTCGTCGGCCTCGACGAGGAGGGCCGAGACGAGCTCGTCGCCCTCGCGAAGGCTGATCGCGATGATGCCGCCCTGGCGGTTGGTGTCGTACTCGGTGAGACGCGTCTTCTTCACCAGGCCGCCGCGGGTGGCCAGCACGAGGTAGGTCGCGACGCCGTAGTCGCGGATGTCGAGCACCTGCGCGATCTCCTCGCCCGGCTGCAGCGCGAGCAGGTTCGCGACGTGCTGGCCCTTGGCGTCGCGCCCGGCCTCCGGCACCTCGTAGGCCTTCGCGCGGTAGACACGGCCCTTGGTCGTGAAGAACAGCAGCCAGTGGTGCGTCGTCGTGACGAAGAAGTGCTCGACCACGTCATCCGCCCGCAGCTGGGCGCCCTTGACCCCCTTGCCGCCGCGGTGCTGCGAACGGTAGTTGTCGCTGCGCGTGCGCTTGATGTACCCGTCCCGCGTGACGGAGATGACCATCTCCTCCTCGGGGATGAGGTCCTCCATCGACATGTCGCCGTCGAAGCCGAGCAGGATCTCGGTGCGACGCTCATCGCCGTACTTGGCGACGATCTCGCTCAGCTCGTCGCGCACGATCGCTCGCTGGCGCTCGGGGCGGGCCAGGATGTCGCGGAAGTCCTCGATCTGCGCCTCGAGCGCGGTGGCCTCGTCGATGATCGCCTGGCGCTCGAGCGCCGCCAGGCGCCGCAGCTGGAGCTCGAGGATCGCCCGCGCCTGGAGGTCGTCGATGTCGAGCAGGCCCTTGAGCCCCTCGCGGGCGTCGTCGGCCGAGGCCGAGGCGCGGATCAGCGCGATGACCTCGTCGAGCGCGTCGAGCGCCTTGAGGTAGCCGCGCAGGATGTGCATCCGGTTCTCGGCACGCCGCAGCCGGAAGGTCGTGCGACGCACGATCACTTCGATCTGGTGGGCGATCCACAGCGTGATGAAGCCGTCGAGCGCGAGGGTGCGGGGCACGCCGTCGACGATCGCCAGCATGTTTGCGCCGAAGTTCTCCTGCAGCTGGGTGTGCTTGTAGAGGTTGTTCAGCACGACCTTCGCGACGGCGTCGCGCTTGAGCACGATGACGAGGCGCTGACCCGTGCGGCCCGAGGTCTCGTCGCGGATGTCGGCGATGCCCGTGATCTTGCCGTCGCGGGCGAGATCACGGATCTTGATGGCGACGTTGTCGGGGTTGACCTGATACGGCAGCTCGGTGATGACCAGGCACGTGCGGCCCTGGATCTCCTCGACGTTCACGACCGCGCGCATCGTGATCGATCCGCGACCCGTGCGGTAGGCGTCGTGGATGCCGCGGGTTCCGAGGATCTGCGCCGACGTGGGGAAGTCCGGTCCCTTGATGCGCTGCATGAGCGCCTCGAGCAGCTCCTCGTGCTCCGCCTCGGGATGATCGAGCGCCCACAGCGCGCCGTCGGCTACTTCGCGGAGGTTGTGAGGGGGGATGTTGGTCGCCATTCCCACCGCGATGCCGACCGAGCCGTTGACGAGCAGGTTGGGGAACCGCGAGGGCAGGACGACGGGCTCCTGCGTCTGGCCGTCGTAGTTGTCCTGGAAGTCGACGGTCTCCTCTTCGATGTCGCGCACCATCTCCAGAGCGAGCGGCGACATCTTCGTCTCCGTGTATCGCTGGGCGGCGGCGCCCTGGTTGCCGGGCGAGCCGAAGTTGCCCTGGCCGAGCGCGAGCGGGTATCTCATCGACCACGGCTGCACGAGCCGCACGAGTGCGTCGTAGATCGCCGAGTCGCCGTGAGGGTGGTACTGACCCATCACCTCGCCGACGACACGGGCGCACTTGCTGAACGACTTGTCGGGGCGGAACCCGCCGTCGTACATGCCGTACAGCACGCGCCGGTGCACGGGCTTGAGCCCGTCGCGCACGTCGGGGAGGGCGCGCCCGACGATGACGCTCATCGCGTAGTCGAGATAGCTGCGCTGCATCTCCGACTGCAGATCGACCTGGTCGATCCTGCCGTGGTCGTGCTCCGGCGTCACGTCGGGGCGTTCTTCGTCAGTCATCGTGTCACTTTCGTGGAGCCGGGAGGCGGTGTCGTGTCGTCTCGTGTCGCTCGGTCATCGCTCGGCGCGAATCGGACCGCGGGGCGCGGCCGCGGGACCGGGGGCGAAGCGATGGTCGGGACGCATGGCGGCGATCAGATATCGAGAAAGCGGACGTCTTTGGCGTTGCGCTGGATGAAGTGACGGCGGGATTCGACATCCTCTCCCATGAGCGTCGAGAAGATCTCGTCGGCCGCCGCGGCGTCGTCGATGGTCACCTGGAGGAGGGTGCGCGACTCGGGGTTCATCGTGGTCTCCCACAGCTCCTTGTCGTTCATCTCGCCGAGGCCCTTGTACCGCTGGATGGCGTTGTCCTTCGGGATGCGCTTGCCCTCCGCGATGCCCGCCTCGAGCAGCGCGTCGCGCTCACGGTCGGAGTAGACGTACTCGTGCGGCGCGTTCGACCACTTCAGACGGTAGAGCGGCGGCTGGGCCAGGTAGACGAAGCCGGCCTCGATGAGTCCGCGCATGTACCGGAACAGCAGGGTCAGCAGCAGCGTCGTGATGTGCTGACCGTCGACATCGGCATCCGCCATGAGGACGATCTTGTGATACCGCGCCTTGGCGATGTCGAATTCCTCGCCGATGCCCGTGCCGAAGGCCTGGATCATCGCCTGGATCTCGTTGTTGCCGAGGGCGCGGTCGAGCCGGGCGCGCTCGACGTTCAGGATCTTGCCGCGCAGGGCGAGGATCGCCTGCGTGTGCGGGTCGCGGCCCTGCACGGCCGATCCGCCGGCCGAGTCGCCCTCAACGAGGAAGATCTCGCTGATCGAGGGGTCCTTGCTCGTGCAGTCCTTGAGCTTGTCGGGCATCGACGCCGACTCGAAGACGCTCTTGCGGCGCGCCGTCTCGCGCGCCTTCCGCGCGGCAAGGCGCGCCGTGGCGGCATCGATCGACTTGCGGATGATGTTCTTCGCCTGTGCGGGGTGTCGGTCGAACCAGTCGCCGAGCTGATCGCCCACGACCTTCTGCACGAACGCCTTCGCCTCGGTGTTGCCGAGCTTGGTCTTCGTCTGGCCCTCGAACTGCGGCTCGGAGAGCTTGACGGAGATGACGGCGGTGAGGCCTTCGCGCACGTCGTCGCCCGAGAGGTTGTCGTCCTTCTCCTTCAGGAGGTTGTTGGCGCGCGCGTACTTGTTGACGAGGGTCGTGAGCGCCGCGCGGAAGCCCTCCTCGTGCGTGCCGCCCTCATGCGTGTTGATCGTGTTCGCGTACGTGAAGACGTTCTCGGTGTAGCTCGTCGTCCACTGCATCGCGATCTCCATCGCGATCTTGTTATCGGATGCCTCGGACTCGAACGACACGATCTCCTCGTTGACCGGCTCCGCCTTGCGCACCCGGTTGAGGTACTCGACGTAGTCGACGAGGCCGCGCTCGTACAGGAACTCGTCGGAGGGCTGGTGCGAGACGAGCTGACCCTCGACGTCGTCTTCGAAGGCGCTGCCCTCGCGCTCGTCGCGCAGCGCGATGCGAAGCCCCTTGTTCAGGAACGCCATCTGCTGGAACCGCGTGCGGAGCGTGTCGTAGTCGAAGTCGACGGTCTCGAAGATCTCGGGATCGGGCCAGAACGTGATCGTCGTGCCGGTCTCCTCGGAATCCTCGCCGCGCTCGAGCGGAGCCTGCGGGACCCCGCCGTCGCGGAACGACTGCCGCCAGACATAGCCCTGCCGGCGCACCTCCACGTCGAGGCGGGTGGAGAGGGCGTTCACGACCGAGGAGCCCACGCCGTGGAGGCCGCCCGAGACCGCGTATCCGCCGCCGCCGAACTTCCCGCCGGCGTGCAGGACCGTCAACACCACCTCCACCGTGGACTTGCCCTCGGTGCGGTGCATGTCGACGGGGATGCCGCGGCCGTTGTCGATCACGCGGACGGCGCCGTCGGGGAGGATCGTCACATCGATCGTGTCGCAGTAGCCGGCAAGCGCCTCGTCGACGGAGTTGTCGACGATCTCGTACACGAGGTGGTGGAGCCCCCGCGGCCCGGTCGAGCCGATGTACATGCCGGGGCGCTTGCGGACGGCCTCGAGCCCTTCCAGAACCTGGATGGCATCCGCACCGTACTCGTTCGGCACCGATGCGCCGTCTGCGGGGCCGCTGTCAGGGGCGCTGTCGGGCGAATCGGAAGTCATAGGTGATGGCGCTCCAGGTAGGGGGAAGGCGACCTTCCCATCCTATCGGAGCGGAGTCCGCTCACGCCGCCGAATCGCCCCTCTGACGCGATGGAATCGCACGAGGCACCCCAAATGCCCACTCAACCGTAGGTATCGCGCGGGCCGCGCCCAGGAATGGTCCTGGGACCCCATTTCCAGGAGGGGACGTCCGGGCCTACGAAGCGCACCGCTTCGATGCCCGCCTCGGGGTGGGCGCGCACGAGCCGGGTGACGATCTCCGCGCGCAGCAGGGAGAGCTGCCTGGCCCATGCCGTGGAGTCGCACTGCACCGTCAGCAAGCCGTCGACGAGGGCCACGGGGTGTGCGTGCGCCGCCGTCTGCGCGCCGGCGACCTCCTCCCACCGGAGCACGAGGTCCTCCCGGGCCAGCTGGGTGTTCCATCCCGCGTCGCGTGTGAGGTCGGCGACGACGTCGGCGAGCCCTCGTGGATCGCGGCCCGGTGTGAAGGGTGCGTTCTCGTCGTCTGGATCGAACCGGCGACGACGGCGCCGCTTGGGCACCGCGATCCCCCGCAGCCTGAGATACGTCGCGATCGTGAGGGGGGCCTCGTCGTCGTGCTCAGGCATCGGGGGCACCGGATCCCGCGTCTTCGTGGATCGTCCCGGCCTCGATGCGAACGGTACGCCGCCGGAGATCGGCAGGCACGTCATCCAGCACGGCGGCCGTGACGATCACCTGCTCGTAGTCGGCGGTCACCTCCGAGAGCCGCGCCCGGCGCCCGGCATCCAGCTCGGCGAAGACGTCGTCGAGGATCAGCACGGGATCGCCGGCCCGCGACTCGGCACGCAGCAGCTGGGCTGACGCCAGCCGGAGGGCGAGGGCGACCGACCAGGATTCGCCGTGGGAGGCGTAGCCCTTGACCGGAAGACCCCGGATCTGCAGGAGCAGGTCGTCGCGGTGGGGTCCCACGAGATTCACGCCGCGCTCGAGCTCCGAGGAGCGCTTGGCGGCGAGGGCTCGGCGGAACAGGTCGGGGGTGGCGCCCTCGCCGGAATCGGCCGACGCATCGTCCCCCTCCTCCGGGTCACCCCCCCGGATGGAGAGCGCCCACGCCGCCGCCGCACCGTGGTCTTCGCCGGCGATCTGCCGGTAGGCCGCGGCGAGCGGGCCCGCGAGGTCGGCGGCGAGCGAGATCCGGGCGTCGATCAGCTGGGAGCCGAGGGCGACGAGCTTGTCGTCCCAGACGTCGAGCGTCGACAGCGCGTCGCCCCGGATGCCCCGCGCACGCGCGGACTTGAGCAGCGCACCCCGCTGCCGGAGCACGCGCTCGTAGTCGGCGATGACCGCCGACATCCGCGGGGCGCGCTGGATGAGCAGCTGATCGGCGAAGCGGCGGCGCGCCGAGGGGTCGCCCCGGACGATGCCGAGGTCTTCGGGCGCGAACACCACCACGTGCGCATACCTCGGCAGCTCGGACGGCTTCACATCGGACCCGTTGATGCGGGCCCGATTGGCTCCCTGCCGGTTGATCTGCGCCTCGAGCTGGACACTCCTGCCCGCGTGGGCCACCCTCACCCGAAGGATCGCGGCGTCCGAGCCGGCGCGCACGAGCGGCTGGTCGCTCGACACGCGATGCGAGCCGAGGGTGGCGACGAACGCGATCGCCTCGGCGAGGTTCGTCTTGCCCTGGCCGTTGCTTCCGACGAAGAGGTTCGCGCCCGGGGAGAGTGCGACGTCGGCGACCGCATAGTTGCGGAAGTCGACGAGGCTGACATGCTCCACGATCACGGATCAACCCTAACGACGTGCGACGACGCCGCACCGGCCTGCGCCCGCGGTCAGCGCAGCAGCAGGTTCGGCTGGAGCAGGTACTTGAAGGTGTCGCCGCCGGCCTGGTCGACCGACGTCTGGCTCGTGATGAGCACGGGCGAGAGCTTGTTCGCGTTCTCGGATGCCGTGAACGTGATCCGCACGAACTCGCTGCGCACGGCGGCGAGGGCTTCGAGCAGGTACTGCGGGTTCAGGCCGAGCACGACCTCCTCGCCCTGCAGGTGCGAGTCCACCGATTCGGAGGCCCGTGCCTGGTCGCCGCCCGACGCATCCATCGTCACGCCGTCGGGCCCGAAGGTGAAGCGCAGCGGGGCGGAGCGGTCGAGCACGATCTGCATGCGGCGCACGGCTTCGGCCAACTCGGCCGTGTTCACGACGGCGTAGTGGTCGTTCTGCTCGGGGAAGAGCCGCCGCACGGGCGGGAAGTTGCCCTTGATGAGCAGCGAGGTCACGGTGCGCTCCCCCGAGGAGAAGGCGATGATCTCCCGGTCGCCCGAGCCGGAGAAGGCGATGCGGATGTCGCTGCCGTGGGCGAAGGTCTTGCCGACCTCCTGCAGGGTACGTGCGGGCACCAGGGCTGCGGCGTCCTCGGCGACCGCCGAGCCGCCGTCCCAGGGGATCTCGCGCAGCGCGACGCGGTAGCGGTCGGTCGCGACGAGGCTGAGGGTCGTTCCGGTGACCTCGAGCTGCACACCCGTCAGGACCGGGGTCACGTCGTCGCGCGACGCCGCGAAGGCCACCTGGGCGATCGCGGTCGCGAAGTCCTCCGACGGCACGAGCCCGGGCTCGGCCGAGACCTCGGGGATGGCGGGGTATTCCTGCACCGGCATCGCGGGGAGGGTGAACCGTGCGGAGCCGCACGTGACGAGGATTCCGCCCTCGTCGTCGAGAGAGATCTGGATCGGCGCGTTGGGAAGGCGATTGGCGATCTCGGAGAGCAGGCGCCCGTGCACGAGGATCGTGCCCGGCTCATCGACCGTCGCCTCGATGACGGTGCGAGCGGATGCCTCGTAGTCGAACGCGGCGAGCGAGAGTCCGTCGCTGGATGCCTCGATCAGCACACCGGCCAGGATCGGCTGGGGGTTGCGCTGGGGAAGCAGCTTCACGACGAAGGAGACCGCTTCGCTGAAGACATCGCGGTTGACGTGGAACTTCACGGGGCGCTCCCTTGTCGTCCTGGGGGTGGGCTTACCCATGCTAGTGCCGTGTTGCGAGTGCTGTTACGCGGGACGCGAGGCTCGAGCCCCTCCGACTGGAGGTCATGGGAATCCCTTACCTAAAGACTTCTCTCGTTAACGGTGTTAACAGCTGTGGAAACTGTGGACAACCGTCGCCAGTGCCGGAGCGAGTAGGGAACTACACGCGTGTGACATGTGGAGCGGGTTCGCATATCTGTGGTGGGACGACCTGTGGACGATCGGTCGCCGTGCCGGTTTATCCACAGGGCACACCCCGATGTGCACACTGATTCCGGCGTTCCGGGAATCTATCCACAAGTTATCCACACCACCGAGTCGCGCGATCATAGCGGCCCGGGAGGGTGCGGACGCACCACCGAGGGACGAAGCGCGAGGCTTCCGGATGCCGCGAGGGCGATGGCTCTCAGCGGGCGTTGCGGCCGAGCTGCGTTGTGATCTCGGTGACCTGGTTGTAGAGGGAGCGTCGCTCCTTCATCAGGTCGCTGATCTTCTTGTACGCGTACATGACCGTCGTGTGATCGCGGTTGCCGAAGAGCTGCCCGATCTTGGGGAGCGAGAGGTTCGTGCGCTCGCGGCACAGGTACATGGCGATCTGGCGTGCGGTGGCGACCGCCTGCGAACGGCTCGATCCGTACAGGTCGTCGACGGTCAGCTGGAAGTACTGCGCGGTCGCGGTGATGATGTCGGTCGGGGAGACGACGTTCGCGTCATCCTGGTCGACGATGTCCCGGAGCACGGTCTGCGCGAGCTGCACGTCGAGGGGCGAGCGGTTGAGGTTGGCGAAGGCGGAGACGCGGATGAGTGCGCCCTCCAGCTCCCGGATGTTGGTCGAGACCTTCGTGGCGATGTATTCGAGCACGTCGTCGGGGACGTGGAGCCGCTCGCTCTGCGCCTTCTTGCGGAGGATGGCCTCGCGGGTCTCGAGGTCGGGCGCCTGCACGTCTGTGATGAGCCCCCATTCGAACCGGCTCCGCATGCGGTCCTCGAAGCCGGTGAGGTGCTTGGGGGGCACGTCGCTCGTGATCACGACCTGCTTGTCATGGTCGTGGAGCGTGTTGAAGGTGTGGAAGAACGCCTCCTGGGTCTCAGCGCGACCCTGCAGGAACTGGATGTCGTCGATGAGCAGGATGTCGACATCGCGGTAGCGCGCCTGGAAGGCGGACCCTCGGTTGTTGGCGATGGAGTTGATGAAGTCGTTCGTGAACTCTTCGCTCGAGACGTACCGCACCTTGATGCCGGTGTAGAGGTTGATGGCGTAGTCGCCGATCGCGTGCAGCAGGTGGGTCTTGCCGAGGCCCGAGTCGCCGTAGATGAACAGCGGGTTGTACGCCTTCGCCGGTGCCTCGGCGACCGCGACGGCCGCGGCGTGGGCGAATCGGTTGGACTGGCCGATGACGAAATTGTCGAAGGTGTACTTCGGATTGAGGCGGGTGTCGTTGCGCGATGTCGAGGCGGGTTCGCTCGGAGCGTCGACGTAGGCGCGCAGACCGCCGACCGCGGGGGGTGCCGTGGCCGGCGCCGGTGCGGGCTCCGGTTCCGGGTCGCTGTCGCGCGTCGAGACGTGGATGTCCGCGAGCTCCGGGTTGACGACGACGCGGAAGCTCGCGGCGCCCGTGTTGTGATCCACGTGCGCGAGGGCCTCCATGATGGAGGTGCGCATTCGCTTGTTGAACTGCGCCGCGGTCAGGTCGTTCGGGACGTCGAGATAGAGGGTTCCGCCCATGACTCCCTGCGGCACGGCCAGATTGAGGAATCCTTGCAGCTGCGGGGTGATGCGCTCGTCCGAGGCCAGCACATCCAGCACAGCCGACCAGACGGAGACATCTGGAACATCGTGCTGAGACATGGGCCCCCCGGGGTCGGATCGCGAATCGGCTCACAGGGACGTGCACACCGTCGGAACCTGTGGATAACTGCCGCGGGTCACGCTAGCCACGCACCCCCGCGGCGCAAAATCCACCATAGGACGGCGAGGCGTGTCACTTCCACGATCCTGTGGATCCGCTCGGGATAATGATCCGTTCGTCCCTCTCGGTTTGTGGCGGCAACGAGCGAGGGCGTATCCTTACGAAGTTGACTTATGCCTTCGCGGCATTTCTCCCGCCAGATATCGTCTCCGGTCGCCCACGTCCCGGTGACACGACTCCCGGAGTGACACTATGAGCAAGCGCACCTTCCAGCCCAACAACCGCCGCCGCGCCAAGAAGCACGGCTTCCGCGCCCGCATGCGCACGCGCGCCGGCCGCGCCATCCTCTCGGCCCGCCGGGCCAAGGGGCGCGACACCATTTCGGCCTGACTTCTCCGGTGCTCTCCAGAGCGAACCGCCTCACCCGCGGACTCGACTACCGCCATGTGGTACGACGGGGAAGACGCTGTGCGGGAGCCCACACCGTGACGCACGTCGTCTCCCATGCGGGGGGCGGCGTGCGCTTCGGTTTCATCGTCGCCAAGAACGTCGGGTCCGCCGTCACGCGCAACACCGTCCGGCGGCGGCTGAAGGCCGCCTGTCGGGCTCTTCTTCCCGCGATCGGAGAGGGCAAGGATGTCGTCATCCGCGCCCTGCCGACGTCGTCGCTCGCCGACTACGCCACGTTGCACGCCGAGGTGCGGCGATGCCTGGAGCGGGCGGCATGATGGGCGATCCGCTTCCCGTCGCGATGACGGGTCATGCGCACCTCGATCCCGCGCGCGGGTTGACGGCCCTCGCGCTCGCTCCGCGCAACCTCGGCATCGCCGCCCTTCTGGCCTACAGGGCCGTGATCTCCCCGATCTACGGCGATGTCTGCAAGTACTACCCGACGTGCTCCGCATACGCCGTGGGTGCGGTGCAGCAGCACGGGCTCGTCATCGGTGCGGCCAGAGCAGCCCGCCGCCTGGCCGGCTGCCACCCCTGGGCGCACGGCGGAATCGACGACGTGCCCGCCCACCCGCGCTTCCGGCATGAGCTGACCCCTCGCGGGTTCGTCGTGCCCGCTCCCCCGAGAAAGGACTGATCCGTGCCGGATCTTTTCGGAATCATCCTCTGGCCGCTCAAATGGGCGGTAGAGCTCGTGCTCGTCGCGTGGCACTGGCTGTTCACCACCATGGGTCTGCCGGCCGCGGAGGGCATCACGTGGGTGCTCTCGATCGTGGGCCTCGTCATCGTGGTGCGCGCCGCGCTGATTCCCCTCTTCGTCCGGCAGATCAAGAGCCAGCGGAAGATGATGGAAATCGCTCCTGAACTGCGAAAAGTTCAGGAGAAATACCGAGGCAAGCGGGACCAGCTCTCTCGGGAGGCCATGAGCCGCGAGACGATGGCGCTGTACAAGAAGCACGGCACGACACCCGTCTCGAGCTGTCTGCCGCTGCTCGTGCAGATGCCGATCTTCTTCGCCCTCTTCTCCGTGCTGAACGATGTGCAGAAGATCGGGGCCAATCCGGACTTCAGCGGTGTGGGGCTCCTCGACAACGAGCTGACCCGGGAGTTCTACGACGCGCGACTGTTCGGCGTCGCGTCGCTGCACGAGACCCTCATCAACGCGGTCGAGAGCAGCAACACGGTGGCGATCGTCATCCTGGTGATCCTCGTCGCCCTCATGATCGTGTCGCAGTTCTTCACTCAGCTGCAGATCATCTCGAAGAATCTGTCGCCGGAGGCCAAGACGGGCCAGGCGTATCAGATGCAGAAGATCATGCTGTACATCCTGCCGCTGGCGTTCATCTTCTCGGGCGTCTTCTTCCCGCTCGGTGTCGTCATCTACTGGTTCACCTCCAACATCTGGACGATGGTGCAGCAGTTCATCGTCATCCGCGAGATGCCGACGCCGGGATCGGATGCCGCGAAGGCGCGCGAGGAGAGACTCGCGCGCAAGGGCAAGGCGATCAACGCCGAGGGCAAAGTCGTGCCCATGTCCAAGTACCTCGAGGAGCAGGAGCGCCTGCGTATCGAGGCCGAGAAGGCGAAGGCGGCAGCCCCCAAGCGGCAGCAGCCCGTCAGCAAGCAGCGCGCCAAGAAGCAGGGCGGAAAGCCCGCGGGCGGGGCGCCCTCGAAGCCATCGGCGGGTGGGGCCGGCGGACCGTCGTCATCGGGTGACCCCGACGGCGGCGCGAGTGCCCCCGCGGCCCGCTGACGCGAGTACAGCCTGCCCGAGAGCGGAAGTGTGAGAGGACGATCATGACGACGACATCTGGAGCCGAGACCATGGAGTCCGGTGCCGACGAGCCCACGGTGGCCCACCTGGAGCAGGAGGGTGACGTCGCGGCGGACTACATCGAGGAGCTGCTCGACATCGCCGACCTCGATGGCGACATCGAGCTGGACGTACGCGATGGCCGCGCATACGTCTCGGTGGAGGCGAGCGAGGAGGGATCCGGCGCCCTTCGTGTGCTTTCAGACCCCGAGACGGTGCGGGCGCTCCAGGAGCTGACGCGCATCGCGGTGCAGAGCAAGACGGGTCGCTTCTCGCGCCTGATCCTCGACATCGGCGGATCGCGCGACACGCGCCAGAGCGAGCTCGAGCAGCTCGTTGCCCGCGCCATCGAGCGCCTCGGCGACGGAGCGGGACAGGCGTCGCTGCCGGCGATGTCGAGCTACGAGCGAAAGTTGGTCCACGACATCGTCGCAGAGCGGGGATACGTCTCCGAGTCGTACGGTGAGGGCGCCGATCGTCACACGGTGATCCGCCGCGCTTGACGCGTTCCACGTGAAACATCCATGAGCGACCTCGAGATCGAACCCGACGCCGCCGCGGCGTTTTTCGGCGACCGCGTCGACGTCGCTCGTGCTTTCGTGGCCAATCTCGCGCAGCACGGCGAAGAGCGGGGCCTGATCGGACCACTCGAGTTGCCTCGGCTGTGGACGCGGCACGTGCTGAACAGCGCGGTGATCGCACCGCTGTTCGTGGCCGGGGGCCGAGTAGGCGATGTCGGGTCGGGCGCCGGACTGCCCGGGCTCGTGCTCGCGATCGCTCGCCCCGACATCTCGTGGGTCTTGATCGAGCCGATGGAGCGCCGCGTCGCCTGGCTCACGGAGCAGGCCGCCGACCTGGGCCTGCAGAACGTCGAGGTCGTCCGCAGTCGCGCGGAGGACTTCCGCCCCGCGCCCTCGGTCGACCAGGTGACCGCCCGCGCCGTCTCGGCCCTGCGCACGCTCATTCCGCTGACGGCGCCGCTCGCCCGCCCGGGCGGTGAACTCGTGCTGCTCAAGGGCGCGGCGGCGGCGGCGGAGATCGGTGCCGCGGAGAAGCAGATCCGTCGCTTCCGGCTCACGGATGTCCGCGTCGAGGTCGTCGGCGAGGGTGTCATCTCCGAGCCGACGCGCGTGGTGAGGGCGACACTGCCGCTCTGAGCCGCGATGAGAACAAAGACCCCCGGTGTGTCTGAGGTGGTCGCCCCCCGGCACGCGGTCCCGTTGTTTCACGTGAAACCGGGGTGGCCGCGCCGGGTTGGGTGGGACTCACCCGGAGGTCCGCCGGCTCAGGATGAGCATCGTCATCGACGGAAGACGGCGTGCAGTGACGGGGCGAGTGAGGCGGCGTTCACCTCGAGGTCGTTGCGTCGGTGCGCGCCGCCTGCCCGCAGATCGGCCAGTGTGGCGGTCGGCCGGCTGACGGGCCTCGGCGAGGAACGGGTGGTTTCCGGCATGATCGACCGTCACAGGAGTCTGACGAGCCCGCGGACGGTGAATACGATGCCCCGCGAGTACGAGGGTGTTGCACGTGCAACGTCACTGCGCGGCGGAGGGCCGATGCGGGCGGCTGCTCGTGGGTGATTGGGGCGGTTTCACGTGAAACATCCGGCTCGCGGCGGCGTTCCGCGGACCACGGGAAGCTTCACGGCGGGACGACATCGCCGAACAGCGATGGATGTGGTCTTGCTCGCGGCGCGTTCGTCTCTACGAGGAACGCGCTCGAGGTTTCACGTGAAACATCCGGAGGTGCGACACTTCACCTCTCCGATCGACCCGGGACGCACGCGTTTCACGTGAAACACCGAGCGTTCTGTGCGGCACGCTCCGGGTTGGCGGGCGGCGTCGGCGCGAGCGCTTAGAGTGGTTCAGGTCCCCGAACATGTAGTGGAGCGTTTCACGTGGAACATTCCGAGCGCGCGCAGCACACCGCATCCGCGTCTCTCGATGACACCCCGCTCGCTCGGGAGCTGGCCGACCTCAGTGCCCGGCGCCGCGCCCTCGAGGGGGTCGACGTCGATCTGCCCGTCGACACGCGCATCATGACCGTGTCCAATCAGAAGGGCGGGGTCGGCAAGACGACGACGACGGTGAACATCGCGGCAGCGCTCGCATCACTGGGTGCGAAGGTGCTCGTCGTCGACCTCGACCCGCAGGGAAACGCCTCGACGGCACTCGGCGTCGTGCACACCGCGGAGACGCCCAGTGTGTACGACGTGCTTATCGACGAATTCCCTCTCGCCGACATCGTGCAGCAGAGCCCGGAATCGCCACGTCTCCTGTGCGCCCCCAGCACGATCCATCTCGCAGGCGCGGAGATCGAGCTGGTGTCGCAGGTGGCGCGCGAGCACCGTCTGCGATCGGCCCTCGATGACTTCCTGGCGTCGCAGGAGGAGCCGTTCCACTTCGTCATCATCGATTGCCCCCCGTCGCTCGGGTTGCTGACGATCAACGCGTTCGCGGCCGCAGATGAGGTCTTCATCCCCATCCAGTGCGAGTACTACGCGCTGGAGGGCCTCAGCCAGCTCCTCGGCAGTGTGCGCATGATCCAGAAGCACCTGAATCCCCCTCTTCACGTCTCGACCATCCTGCTGACGATGTACGACGGGCGCACCAAGCTCGCCCAGCAGGTGGCGGAGGAGGTTCGCTCGCACTTCGCCGACCAGGTGCTGCGCACCGTCATTCCGCGTTCGGTGCGGGTGTCGGAGGCGCCGAGCTTCGGCCAGACCGTCATCGCGTACGACGGCCAGTCGGCCGGCGCCATCGCCTACCGCGAGGCCGCGGTCGAGATCACACGTCGAGGTGTGCCCGCCCCGGCACGCACCGCTCAGCAGGAAGGAGCGAGCTGATGCCCGCGAAAAGAACAGGACTCGGCCGGGGTATCGGCGCGCTCATCCCCACGAGCGAGTCGGAGTCGCGCCCCGTGGATGTGTTCTTCCCCGGCGCATCGCGCACAGCGGCCGTCTCGGCCGACGAGGTCGCGACCGACGTGATCGCCCCGCCGACGCTCGACGGCCACGCCCCGGCATCCGGGACCGCGGATGCCGCGGCCGCCGCGGGAGGGGAGGAGCTCGTCGATGTGCCCGGCGCGCGGCTCGTCCACCTCGACCCGCACTCGATCGTCCCGAACCCCCGCCAGCCCCGCACGCACTTCGACGCCGACGATCTCGCCGAGCTGATCCACAGCGTGCGGGAGTTCGGCGTGCTGCAGCCCGTCGTCGTCCGTCCGAGCGACGACCAGCCCGATACGTACGAGCTGATCATGGGAGAGCGCCGCACCCGCGCGGCGCGCGAAGCCGGGCTTGAGTCCATTCCCGCCGTCATCCGCGATACGGCCGAGGAGCACCTGCTCCGTGACGCACTGCTGGAGAACCTCCACCGCTCTCAGCTGAACCCGCTCGAAGAGGCATCCGCCTACCAGCAGCTTCTGGAGGACTTCGGCATCACCCAGGAGGAGCTCGCCACGCGCATCGGACGATCGCGCCCGCAGATCTCCAACACCATCCGCCTTCTCCGCCTTCCCGTTCCCGTGCAGCAGCGGGTCGCGGCCGGGGTGCTGTCGGCGGGCCACGCACGGGCGATCCTGTCGCTCGAGGACGGCGACGCGATGCAGCGCCTGGCCGACAAGGTCGTCAACGAGGATCTCTCCGTGCGTGCCACGGAGGCGGCCGCGAGAAGCGGCGTCGACTCCAAGCGCGCACGGCCGCAGGCGGGCACGCGCCGTGGTCACCTCGACGAGGTGGCGGAACGGGTGGGCGACCGGCTCGACACCCGCGTGCGCATCTCTCTGTCGGCAAAAAAAGGCCAGATCGTGATCGATTTCGCTTCCATCCAGGACCTCAATCGCATCATCGGAGAGATGGGCGTGGACGCCTACGGCGCCGTCTGACCTCGCGTCTCGAGAACGACGAGAGCCCCGCCGACAACGCGTCGACGGGGCTCTCGTGACTCGGAGGTCGTCAGCCGATGAACGGCTTGAGGTCCTGCTCGAGCGCGAACTTGGGCTTCGCGCCGATGATCGTCGTCTTGACCTCGCCGCCCTCGAAAACCTTCATGGCGGGGATCGACGTGATCTGGTACTTCATGGCCAGATCGGGGTTCTCATCGACGTTGAGCTTGAGGATCGTGATCTTGTCGGGGTTCTCCGACTGGATCTGATCGAGAACGGGCGCAACCATGCGGCAGGGTCCGCACCATTCGGCCCAGAAGTCGACGAGCACGGGACCCTCGGCCTGGAGCACGTCCTGCTCCCAGGTGCCCGAGGTGGTGGCCTTGGCGGTCATGATGTCTCCTTGTTCGGGGTTCACGGGGGCCAACGCGCGTCGGCCGGGAATTGTTCCGCCTATGCGACGGCGGTGTCGGCCTTCTGCTCCGCCTGAGCGAGCGCGGCCAGGAAGTGCTCGGCATCCAGCGCCGCGACCGTTCCGCTGCCGGCCGCCGTGACGGCCTGACGGTAGGTGGGGTCGATGACGTCGCCCGCGGCGAAGACACCGGGGACGGTCGTGCGCGAAGAACGGCCGTCGACCTTGATCGTGCCCTCGGGGGCGAGCTCGAGCTTGCCGTGCACGAGGTGGGTGCGGGGGTCGTTCCCGATCGCGACGAAGAGACCGTCGAGGGGCAGCTCGCGAGTCGTGCCGTCCTCGGTGGAGCGCAGCACGACGCCGCTCACGGCGTCCTCGCCCAGGATGTCGGCGATCTCGGCGTTCCAGATGAACTCGATCTTCGGGTCGGCGAATGCCCGCTCCTGCATGATCTTCGACGCACGCAGGGTGTCCTTGCGGTGGATGATGTACACCTTCGAGGCGAACCGCGTGAGGAAGGTCGCCTCCTCCATGGCCGAGTCGCCGCCGCCGACGACGGCGATCGTGCGCTCCCGGAAGAAGAAGCCGTCGCACGTGGCGCACCACGACACGCCCCGACCCGACAGGCGCTCCTCGCCCTCCAGGCCCAGCTTGCGGTAGGCGGACCCGGTCGCGAAGATCACCGCGGATGCCTCGTGCACCGCACCGCTGCCGAGCGTGACCTTCTTCGCGGGGCCGTCGAGATCGAGCTCCACGACATCGTCGTAGAGCACCTCGGCGCCGAACTTCTCGGCCTGCTCGCGCATCTTGTCCATGAGCTCAGGGCCCTGGATGCCTTCGGGGAACCCGGGGAAGTTCTCCACCTCGGTGGTGTTCATCAGCTCCCCGCCGGCCTCGACGGAGCTGGCGACCACGAGCGGCTCGAGGTTGGCGCGCGCGGCGTAGATGGCAGCGGTGTACCCCGCCGGACCGGAGCCGATGATGATGACCTGACGCACGTGTGTTCCTTCCTCAGCGCTGTCGTGACGTTCAGCAGCGTGCAACACATCGTAGCCCGCGCCCATTCCAGGCCCCCGGCGCGGTTTCGGAGACCGGAAGGGTTGGCACGCCCGTCATAACGCGTTCACCCGCCGGATCACCGGCGGAAGCGGCGCACGACGCTTCCGAGCACCGCCAGCTCGGGCGCACGGAAGGCCGCGAGGACGGCGACGTACACGGCAGCGACGACCGCGCCGATGACGATCGTGCCGACGACGGCCAGGGGCACGGATGCCGCGGCCCAGCCTCCGACGCCCCCGAACGCGAGGAAGAGGCCCCACCCGGCCGCTCCCGCGGGCAGGCCCGCCGCGAAGAAGCGCGCGAGCGATCCGAGCGTCGCGGTGAGCTCGAGGCGACCGAGCTTGCGCCGGAGCAGCCAGATGGCGAGGGCGAGCTGCACGAGACCCGCGAGCGACTGGCCGAGCGCGATGCCGGCCGCGAGCCGCTCGATCGGCAGCACGGCGGAGGCGGCGACGGCCGTCACGACGACGAGCACCGCCTGCACGAGGGTGAAGACGAAGGGGCGCACGGTGTCGCCGTAGGCGTAGAAGGTGCGCTGCACGATGTAGAGGATCGAGAGCGGGACGAGCCCGACGAGGTACGCACCCAGCACGAGGGCGAACTCCGCGGCATCCGGCGCCGATTCCGAGAAGATGCGCGAGACGGCGACCGACGCCGCGGCGACGGCGGCGAGGGCTCCGACCATGAAGAAGCAGACGCTGCGGATGCTCGCCGCGAGATCGGTACGCACCTCGTCGTGGCGGCCGGCGGCGGCGTGTTCGCTCAGCTGCGTGAAGTAGGGGGTGCCGATCGAGACGGCGATGACCGAGTACGGGAGGATGAAGATGAACCACGCGTAGTTCATGGTCGCGATCGACGGGGCGATCTCCGAGGCCTGGCTGGCGATGCGCGTCTGCACGAGGCCCGCGATCTGGCCGACGATCACCATGAGGAACGTCCACCATGCGAGCGTTCCCATGTGGCGAAGGCCCATGCCCCGCCACGCGAAGTCGGGCCGGACGCGCAGGCCGGCGCGACGCCAGAAGGCGACGAGCAGCAGCGCCTGTGCGGCGATCCCGAGCGTCGCGGTTCCGGCGAGAACCGTGATCATGTCCGCCGACCAGTCGAGCACGTCGGAGCGGTGCGGCCCGAAGAGGGCGATGAAGATGCCGAACCCGGCGATCGACACGACGTTGTTGACGATCGGGGCCCACGTGTACGGCCCGAACACGCGGCGCGCGTTGAGGGTCTCGCCCACGAGCGCGTACAACCCGTAGAAGAACAGCTGCGGCAGGCACCAGTACGCGAGCGCGACCGTCAGCGCGTACTGCGCACCCGTGAACGTGGCGAACAGCTGCACGAGCCAGGGTGCCGCGAGCGTCGCGAGGCCCGTCGTGACGACGAGTACGACCGTCCCGAGCGTCAGCAGCTTGGAGACGAACGCGCCGCCCCCGTCGGCGTGCGCGGCCGCCCGCACGATCTGGGGGACGATCACGCCCGTGAGGATGCCGGTGGAGATGATCGCGTAGATGTTGTTCGGAAGCTGGTTGGCGATGGCGAACGCATCGGCCGCTCCCGAAGCGACGGATCCGAGCGCGAGCACCAGCACGACCGAGCGCACCAGTCCGGTCACCCGGGATATCAGGGTGCCGGCGGCGAGGACGGCGCTCGCGCGGCCGAGGCTAGCCACTCGTCTCCTCCGCCCGCTTCGCGCGCCGGCGACGCAGGACCGTGCGCACGACCCCCGTCGCGATGAAGCCGACCACGAGCACCGAGAGCACGACGATCCCGATCGCCTCCCATTCGGCGCGCACCTGCACCTCGGCGACGCGCTCCGGGCCCACCTGCTCCGACGTGGGGCTCAGCAGCCGCAGCGAGATGTCGACCTCGCCGCTGCCGACTCGGGCCCGCACGGGCACCTGCACACGCGTGTTCACGCCCGGCTCCGCCCGCACGACGGTCGTGCGCTCGACATCCAGGCGCAGGTTGTCGGGCACCGCGACGAGCACGACGTTGGCGGCCCAGGGAAGATCGTTGCGCACGAAGAACTGCAGGCCCGCCTCCGGGCTGATGAGCTGGATCGTGGAGGGCGGCTGCAACTCGACGGCGGTGAGCGTCGCCTGCGTCTGTTCCGCGTGGTCCGCCATCGCCGCCGGCCACTCTTCGTCGTCGAACCAGCCGGCGCCGATGAGCTGCAGGATCGCGGTGCGCTCGGGTTCGAGCATCAGCGAGGGTTCGTCGATGACGGCCGAGAAGACCTCCAGCCGCTCTTCGCCGACGAGCAGCCGCTGCAACGCATCCACGTGCTCGGCCGGGGCGGGGGCGAGCGCCCTGGTGGGAGTGGCTTCGGCGGCGCGCAGCTCGTCCCAGCCGAGGGGGGCGGTACCCGGGTAGCCCGACACCCCGCCGAGGGCGGTCTGCAGGCCGAATGCGGATGCCTCGTCGAGGCGGTCCACGGCGAGCAGGACGGGACCGGAGGCCCGCGTCGTGGCGAGGGCAAGGTGAGCGGAGAGGGTCGCCAGCGCCTCGGCGCGCGACGTGTCGCCGGGCTCGGCAGCGGCGGTCAGTGCGGCCGAGGCGGCGGAGTCGTAGACGAGGACGTCGGCGTCGCCCACGGTTCCCGCGGCGGTGACGGTGTCGCGCTCGGCGGCGTCGGAGGCGAGCAGCGTCAGCGGATCGGGGGTGTCTCCGGATGCTTCGGCCCACGCCGCGAGGGTCTGCACGACGCCGTCGTCCGCGTGTCCCTCGGCGGGCCAGAAGACACCGCTGCGGGCGCCGGGGATCTCGGTCAGCTCCGCGAGGTCGGGGAGGACGGGCTCACCTCCGTCGTCGGGTTCCCCCGTCGGCGCCGGGGATGGGGACGCCGGCGCGCCGGTGGGGGCGGGGGTGGGCGTCGCGGTGTCCTCGGCGACGTCGGCCGGGTCCACGGCGTAGGCGAGCCCCCGCGGCTCGAGCAGACCGGAGAGCCCGGCATGCACCTGGGTCGCGACATCCGCGTCTGCGAACTGCAGGGCGAATCGGGTGTTCGGCAGGGCCTCCAGCCGGGCCAGCCATTCCGTCGACGACGCGGGGGCGGCGGTGCCCAGAACACGGATGGAGGCGACGATCGCGGGATCGAT
This sequence comes from Microbacterium sp. NPDC078428, assembly GCF_044542535.1. Taxonomy (NCBI): domain Bacteria; kingdom Bacillati; phylum Actinomycetota; class Actinomycetes; order Micrococcales; family Microbacteriaceae; genus Microbacterium; species Microbacterium sp. NPDC078428. Next base: position 180,438 of record NZ_JBITUP010000006.1, on the reverse strand, counting down.
CGCGAGGACGGCCGCGGATCCCGACACGCCGTCGACCAGCTGTGTGAGCCGACCGTCTGCGGCGGTCAGGGAGGCGAGCTCTTCCGCGCTCAGCAGGCCCGTCGTTCGGGGGCCCGCCGTGATCGGCACGACGATGCCGACGGGGGCGGTGGCCGGCGGGGCGGCCGCGTCGAGCAGCACGATCGCCCCGCGGGCCCGCTCGCTCGCGCCGACGGCGGCCTCGATGGGGTAGACCCCGGGTGCGAGGCCCGCCCAGCCGGGCGTCTCGGCGGCGATGCTGGACGTGATCGCGACGCTCTCGCCCGCGGCGATGGCGGGGACGGGCTGCCGGTCGAGCACGGCCGTTTCGAGATCCGTGGTGTTCGCGAGCCACCCGTCGAGGATCGCCGGGTCTGTGATCGGCGCCGTGCCCACCGAGACGCCCGCCGTCGTCGGCTCCAGCTCGGCATCCGACGGGTTCTCGGCCACGACCGACACCGACAGCGGCTCGCCGGTGCGCACGAGACCCCGGTTCAGGGCGGCGACGGTGACGAGGGGGGCGTCCCCGGCATCCGCCGTCGCCGTCGGGCTCGGCGTGGGCAGCGGGGCCGCGCTCGCGCCCGGAGCCGTCGCCGCGGACAGCGCGAGCAGCGCCAGCGCGAGCATCGCGAAGAAGATCGCGAGCCGGGCGCGGGGGCGGGATGCGGATGCCGCGCACGCGGATCCGGTCCGCACGCCGGAACCAGAATGGGGGTGCGTCACGGTCAGTCCGGGGTCAGCTGGGGTGCGAGGGCGCTCGCACGTTCCGCCCGATTCTACGGTGGCGGCAGCCGGGCTCCCTGAGCGGGCGCGCGCGCCGCGATTGAATGGAGGAGTGATCCCCGAACCCTCCCCGTCCCTGTGTGCCGCGCTCGCCGCCGATCTGGATGCCGCGGGCTACACCTCCGCGCGGCTGCGGGCCCTGTGGGGCGTGGTGGCCGACGAGGCGCTCGGCCGGGGCCGCGCGCTGCCGGTGCGCCGCGCGCTGGCCCGCGTCGATGACGCCGCGGCGACGCTGGCACGCCTGTTCTGGCTCGGCGACCCCGTCTCCTCCGGCGAGCTGGAGCGGGCTCTGCCGCGCTGCGGTGTCGCGGGACTCGTGGCGCTGGGACTCGCGCGGGAGGATGCCGCGGGGATCGTCCCGCTCGCGGTGGTGCGCCCGCAGGCGTTCGTCGACGATGCGGGCGCCGGCGAGTGGTGGATCGCGAGCGACCTCGACGAGGTGGCGCTCGGCGGACCGATCGCGCCCGACCACGTGCTCGGCGTCGGCGGCGCGTCGATGACGCTCGCGGGGCTGCAGCTGCCCGTGCCGGCGGACCGTGTGCTGGATCTCGGGACCGGCTGCGGCATCCAGGCGCTGCGGGCCCGCCGGGCCGCCGAGGCGGTCGTCGCGACCGACGTCTCCGAGCCGGCGCTGCGCTTCGCCCGGCTGAACGCCCTGCTCAACGACGTGGCCGGGGTGCAGACGCGGCACGGGAGCCTGTTCGAGCCCGTTGCGGGCGAGAGCTTCGATCGCATCGTCTCCAACCCGCCCTTCGTCATCACTCCGCGGGCCACGGGGGTGCCCGCCTACGAGTACCGCGACGGCGGACTGGAGGGCGACGATCTCGTTCGGGCCGTCGTCACGGGCGCGGGAGCCCACCTCTCACCCGGGGGGACGGCGCAGCTGCTCGGCAACTGGGAGTACCGGGACGGGGAGGACGGGCTCGAGCGCGTGCGGGAGTGGGTGGCCCTCTCGCCCGTCGCGTTGGATGCGTGGGTCATCGAGCGGGAACGCCTGGACCCCGTCGCCTACGCCGAGCTGTGGATCCGCGACGGCGGCACGGTGCCGGGCAGCCCGGGCTACGACACCCTGCTCTCGGCGTGGCTGGACGACTTCGCGGCGCGGGGGGTCGACGAGATCGGCTTCGGCTACATCCTGCTGCGCCGCCCTCGGGAGGGACGTCCGACGCTCGCCCGGTACGAGCGCGTGGCGCAGCCGGTGGCCGAGCGCGCGCTCGGCGCGCACCTGGCGGCGTGCCTCGTGGCGCACGACCGGCAGCGCGCGCTCGACGACGACGGGCTCGCGGCATCCGTCCTGCAGGTCGCCGACGACGTGACCGAGGCCCGCCACCACCTGCCGGGTGCCGCCGACCCGAGCGTCATCGAGCTGCGGCAGGGCGGTGGCTTCTCCCGCACGATCCCCGTGGACCCCGCGCTCGCGGCCCTCGTCGGCGCGTGCGACGGCGAGCTGCCGGTCGGACGCCTGATCGACGCGATCGCCCAGCTGATGGAGGTGGATGCCGCGGCGCTGCGCGAAGACCTGCTGCCGCGCGTCCGGGACCTGCTCGATGACGGGCTGCTGCGCTTCGCGGGCTTGTAGGCCCCGGTGAACCACCGGCGGGGCGCGTGCGGCTCCGTGGGGCGGGTGCGCCGCTGGGTAGGCTGGGAGGCATGGTGAGCATGGCCGAGGGCCTCGCGCGACTCGAGGCCCTGGCGGCCTCGCCCGTCGTCGCGACGCTCGCCGACGCGTTCGCCGGCGCCGGGTTCGAGTTCGCCGTCGTCGGCGGCCCCGTGCGGGACGCCTTCCTCGGCCGGGCCACCAACGACCTCGACTTCGCGACCGACGCCCGGCCCGACGACATCCTCCGCATCGTCACCCCGATCAGCACGGCGCAGTGGGACATGGGGCGCGACTTCGGCACGATCGGCGCGCGGGTCCGGGGCGAGCAGGTCGAGATCACGACCTATCGCGCCGACGCGTACGACGGCGCCTCGCGCAAGCCCGTCGTCGCGTTCGGCGAGTCGCTCGAGGCCGACCTCGGCCGCCGCGACTTCACCGTGAACGCCATGGCCCTGCGGGTCCCGGAGCGCCGCCTCGTCGATCCGACGGGAGGGGTTGAGGATCTCCTGGCGCGCGTGCTGCGCACCCCGGCATCCCCCGACGTCAGCTTCGGAGACGATCCGCTGCGGATGCTGCGGGCCGCCCGTTTCGCGGGGCAGCTCGGGTTCGCCGTCGATGCGGCCGCGCTCGAGGCCATGGCGCGCATGCGCGAATCGCTCTCGATCGTCAGCGCCGAGCGCGTGCAGGGCGAGCTGGTGCGGCTGCTGCAGTCGGCCGACCCCGTGCTGGGCCTGCGCATCCTTGTAGACACGGAGCTCGCCGAGGTATTCCTGCCCGAGGTCCCCGCCCTCCGCCTCGAGGTCGACGAGCACCACCACCACAAGGACGTCTACGAGCACTCCCTCACGGTGCTGCGCCAGGCGATCGACCTCGAGCGCGTGCGACGACCCGGCGCGGCGCCCGACCTCGTGCTGCGCCTGGCGGCGCTGCTGCACGACATCGGCAAGCCCGCGACGCGCAAGCTCGAACCCGGAGGGGGCGTGAGCTTCCACCACCACGACGTCGTCGGGGCGCGTCTGGCCCGCAAGCGCATGAGCGCGCTGCGGTTCGACACCGCCACGACCGCGGCCGTCACGCAGCTGATCGAGCAGCACCTGCGCTTCTTCGGCTACGCGGAGGGCACCTGGACCGACTCTGCCGTGCGCCGGTATGTGCGGGACGCGGGAGAGAACCTCGAGCGCCTCCACATTCTCACGCGGGCCGATGTCACGACCCGCAACAAGCGCAAGGCCGCCCGGCTCCGCTCGGCGTACGACGACATCGAGCGCCGGATCGACGAGCTGGCCGCGCAGGAGGAGCTCGACGCGATCCGCCCCGAGCTCGACGGCAACCGCATCCAGGAGGTGCTGGGCCTGCGGCCCGGCCCGCAGGTGGGTGCCGCCTACCGGTTCCTGCTCGACCTGCGGCTCGACGAGGGCGTGCTCGGTCCGGACGAGGCGGAGCGGCGCCTGCGGGAGTGGTGGGCCCAGCAGGGCTGAGACCCGGTCGCTTCAGGCCCGACGCGCGTCCGTCCACAGCGTCGACGCGTGCGCGAGCGCGTCTGCGGCCAGGCGGGCCGACGTGTCGGCGTCGCGCATCCACAGGGGGACGGCGACGCTCGGGATGCCGTCGGCCGTGAGCGCCGGGGCGGATGCCGCGTCCTCCTCCGCCACGAGCCAGCCATCGAGCAGCCCCCCTCGCGAGCGCGCTCCGTAGTGCCGGGCGACGGCCGCGGCATCCGTCTCCACGCCGATCGCGACGAGGCACGAGTCGGCCATGCCCCGCACGGCGGCTCCGCCGATGATGCCCGACACGCCCACGACGGGGGCGGGGGCGCGACGGAGGGCGTCGCGCATGCCGGGGATAGCGAGGATCGGACCGATCGAGACGACGGGGTTGGAGGGCGCGACCAGGATGACGTCGGCCGCCGCGATGGCGGCGAGGGCGGCGGGCGCGGGGCTCGCCTTCGGGATCCCCGCCTGCTCGAAACGGATCGCCGGCAGCGAGGCGCGGTGGCGGGTCCACCACTCCTGGAAGTGCATCCGGTCGCCGCCCTCGACGACGACGTGCGTGTCGATCTCGTCGTCGGTGGCGGGGTGCAGCGTGACGCCGAGGACCCACCTCGTACCGAGCCGGCGGGCGACCTGGCTCGGGGTCTCGCCCGCGCGCAGCCACGCCGTGCGCGCGAGGTGGGTGCCGAGGTCGAGGTCGCCGAGCGTGAACCACGGCGGGGTGACGCCCCACGCCTGCAGCTCGGCGGCGACGCGCTCGCTCTCGCCGCGGCGGCCCCACCCGCGTTCGTCGTCGTTCTCGCCGGCGAGGGTATAGAGGAGGGAGTCGTGGTCGGGCCAGATGCGCACTCCCGCCAGCCACCAGTCGTCGCCGGTGTTGACCACGACGTCGATCCGCTCGATGTCGCCGGAGCGCCGCGCGTGCTCGCGCACGCCTCGCACGAACCGCGCGCCGCCCACGCCGCCCGCCAGCACCGTCACCTTCATGGGCTCAACGCTAGCCGCGGCATCCGGTGGGCCGCCCCTCGGATGTCGCGACGGAGATCCGGCGTCGGCTTTACGGGGCGACGACCGCGCGACCGCGCACCGTGCCCTTGTGGAGCTTGCTGGTGGCGCGGGTCGTCGACGTCAGGCCCCTGGGCCGGGACAGAGATGGCGGGTATCCTGTGCGAACCGTCACTGGAGATGGGGGGCGCATGCCGTCGCCGTGGTCGCCGCGCCGGGAGGTCTCGCCGCAGACATCCCGTCTGCTGATCGAGCGCGCGCACGACGAGCTCGTGCTGGGCAATCCCGGCGATGAGCGGCTGCGCGATGTCCGGCCGCTCGTGCGGGAATCATGGCGACGCTCGCTCGCGGGCATGGTCGGCGCCGAGGCTCTGCCACCCGTCGCCCTGACGGCCGAGGAGTTGGAGGAGTACCGCCGCACGCATCCGCTCGCGGGGGCCCTCGAGATGATCCGCGCCCTCCTGCTCCCCGGTGATGCCGCGGACGCCGGCGTCGCCGTCGCCGTGGGGGATGCCGCGGGCAGGCTCCTGTGGGTGGAGGGCGATCGGCACGTGCGCAGCCTCACGGGAGAGATGGGTTTCGTGGCCGGCGCCAACTGGTCGGAGGCGGCGGTCGGCACGGCGGCTCCGGGCACGGCGCTCGCGCTCGACCGGTCCGTGCAGATCCACGGCGCCGAGCACTACAACCGGCTCGTGCAGCCCTGGAGCTGCACGGCGGCCCCCGTGCACGATCCGGAGACCCGGCGCATCCTCGGGGTGATCGATGTCACGGGCGGGGCCAGCGCCGTCACCCCTCAGGCGCAGCTTCTCGTGGATGCCACGGCGCGCGCCGTCGAGGGAGAGCTGCTCGTCGCGCGCCTGCGTGCCCGGGAGCAGGCCGCGTCTCCCGCTCGACGACGCCCGCGTCCGCCCGCCGCCGAGCCCACGCGCTCGACGCTGCGTGTGCTCGGCCGGTCGCGCGCGCTGCTGGAGGTGGCCCGGGAGGGCGGCGACACGGTGACGGAACTGAGCGCCCGTCACGCCGAGATCCTCGTCATGCTCGCCACCCACCGCCAGGGGCTCTCGGCGGAGGCTCTCGCGGACCTGGTCTACGGCGCGGGCGCCGGACCCGAGACGCTGCGACCCGAGATGGTGCGGCTGCGGAAGGTGCTCGAGCGCGTCGCCCCTCACCTCGTGCCGGCCTCGCGCCCGTACCGGCTGCTCGCCGACCTCGAGACCGACGCCCACCAGGTGCTGTCGCTCTTGGACCGGGGCGCCCACCGCGTCGCGCTCGCCGCCTATCGGGGCGCCGTGCTGCCGGAGTCGGTGGGACCCGGCGTGGAGGACTTCCGCCAGGGGGTGCACCTCGCCCTCCGCGAGGCCCTTCTCGCGGAGGCGCGGGTGGACGTCCTGCTGGCGTACGCCGACACCGAGACGGCGGCCGACGACGCCGAGGTGCTGCAGCTCTGCCTGCGCCTGCTGCCCTCCCGCTCGCCGCGGCGCGCGGGGCTCGTGGCGCGTCTGGAGCGCCTCGAGGGCTGACACGGAGGCGGCGCTCGGCCCACGGCCCGATGCGCGGGGCCGCCGCCCGGGGCGTGCAACGGAATGCAACGTTGCGCGGCATAGCGTCGTGCCACCTGCCGCGGCCTTACGCCCGGCACTCATGACACGTCGAAGGAGACAGACATGACCATCGTCGAAGAGGGCGTCTCGAGCGTCTACGCCGCTCCCGGCCAGCGCGGGGCGCTCGCCGAGTACCGCTCCCGCTACGGGCACTACATCGGCGGCGAGTTCGTCGAGCCGGTGAAGGGCCAGTACTTCGAGAACATCTCCCCCGTCACGGGCAAGCCGTTCTGCGAGGTGGGCCGCGGCACCGTCGAGGACATCGACCGAGCCGTCGACGTCGCCTGGAAGGCGTTCGCCTCCTGGGGGAAGACGAGCCCTGCCGAGCGCGCGAACATCCTCAACAAGATCGCCGACCGCATCGAGCAGCACCTGGAGAAGATCGCCGTCGCCGAGACGTGGGAGAACGGCAAGCCGATCCGCGAGACGCTCGCCGCCGACATCCCCCTCGCCGTCGATCACTTCCGCTACTTCGCCGGCGTGCTGCGGGCGCAGGAGGGGTCGCTCAGCCAGCTCGACGAGGACACCGTGGCGTACCACTTCCACGAGCCGCTCGGCGTCGTGGGTCAGATCATCCCCTGGAACTTCCCGATCCTCATGGCGACGTGGAAGCTCGCCCCCGCTCTTGCGGCGGGCAACTGCGTCGTGCTCAAGCCGGCGGAGCAGACCCCGGCATCCCTTCTCTTCCTCTTCGACATCATCGGCGACCTGCTGCCGCCGGGTGTCGTGAACATCGTCAACGGGTTCGGGATCGAGGCGGGTGCGCCGCTCGCGCAGCACAAGCGCATCCGCAAGGTCGCGTTCACGGGTGAGACGACGACGGGGCGCCTGATCATGCAGTACGCGTCGCAGAACCTGATCCCCGTGACCCTCGAGCTCGGTGGCAAGAGCGCGAACGTCTTCTTCGAGGACGTCGCCCGGGCCAAGGACGACTACTACGACAAGGCCCTCGAGGGTTTCACGTTCTTCGCCCTGAACCAGGGCGAGGTCTGCACGTGTCCGTCGCGGGCGCTCATCCAGCGCTCCATCTACGAAGGGTTCCTCGGGGACGCGCTCGAGCGGGTCGGCAGGATCGTTCAGGGCAACCCGCTCGACCCCGCGACGATGATCGGGGCCCAGGCATCCAACGACCAGCTCGAGAAGATCCTGTCGTACATCCAGATCGGCAAGGAGGGCGGCGCGAAGCTGCTCGCCGGCGGCGAGAGGGTGGACCTCGGGGGCGATCTCGCGGAGGGCTACTACGTGGCGCCGACCGTGTTCGAGGGGACGAACGACATGCGCATCTTCCAGGAGGAGATCTTCGGGCCGGTGGTTTCGGTCACCTCCTTCGACGGGTTCGACGAGGCCATGTCGATCGCGAACGAGACGCTCTACGGCCTCGGCGCGGGGGTGTGGAGCCGCAGCGGCGACACGGCGTACCGCGCGGGGCGCGGCATCGAGGCCGGGCGCGTGTGGACGAACACGTACCACCAGTACCCGGCGCACGCGGCGTTCGGCGGGTACAAGCAGTCGGGCATCGGGCGGGAGAACCACCTCAAGATGCTCGATCACTATCAGCAGACGAAGAACTTGCTCGTGTCGTACGCCGAAGGTCCCATGGGCTTCTTCTGATCCGAGCGGGGGGCGGGCATCCTCTTTCCCCCCGGGTGCCCGCCCCGACGCCGCCACACCCCGTCGTCCGCAATGTACACCCCGCGATGCCGAGCGTCATCGCGGACGAAGGGGCCCACAGCGAGGCTCGAGAGGAGCGCAGACATGACCGAACGCGTCGCCGCGACGGATGCCGCGGCATCCCTTCTGCGGCAGTTGACCACCCAGCACGGACCTCTCATGTTCCACCAGTCCGGCGGCTGCTGCGACGGCAGCGCACCGATGTGCTACCCCGTCGGCATGTTCGTGACGGGTCCCTCCGACGTGCTGCTCGGCACGATCGACGCCGGCCTGGACGACCCGATCGAGGTCTACATGTCGGAGTCGCAGTTCGAGTACTGGAAGTACACGCACCTCACCATCGACGTGGTGCCGGGGCGAGGGGCCGGGTTCAGCGTCGAGGGGCCGACGGGGATGCGCTTCCTCATCCGTTCGCGGATGCTGAGCGAGCCGGAGCTCGCCGACCTCGGCGTGGGCTGACGGCGGCGCGCGCCCCGCACGCGGGCGGGGCGCCGGAGCGCCGGGGCCGTTTCACGGCAGACTGGGCGCCGCGGGCGGTGGCGGAACGCCCCCGATGACGGAGCGACCGGAGGACGTGGCGGTGACCGAGAAGCGGGATCATGCGGGCGAGGCTCGGGCCGACGCGGTCGGCGGCGGCCAGCGGGTGCCGGTCACGGCCGTGGATGCTGACGATCGCGTGGTTGCCCGTCGCGACCGCGCTGACCGGACAGACGCGTCAGGACCCCCTGCAGCTCGTGGTCTACATCGGCACGATGGCGCTGACGTGCGTGACGCTCGGGTGCGCCCGAGCGCTCGGGATCTCCGTCCGACCCGCCACGCGCATGTAAGAGGACGCGCGCCGAGCGGGTGAATGCGCGCTCGACCCCCGATTCCCCGGCATCCGCGCGGATCGGCTAGAGTAGAGAGGTTGTCTGGCGGTGGCCCTGTCCACGTAAGCCCGAGACACGTGCACACACCCTCCTGCTACCGGGAAATGCCCGGCAGCCGTTCTAGTCCGAAGGAGGTGGGTTAGTGACGCACTCGCACCAGTACGAGCTCATGGTCATCCTGCAGCCCGAGATCGACGAGCGTACGGTCGCCCCGAACCTTGACAAGTTCCTCAAGGTCATCACGAATGACGGCGGCACGATCGACAACGTCGACATCTGGGGTCGCCGGCGCCTGGCGTATGAGATCCAGAAGAAGAACGAAGGCATCTACGCCGTCGTGAACTTCACCGCCACGAGCGAGGCCACGCAGGAGTTGGACCGCCAGCTCAAGCTCTCCGAAGCCGTCATGCGCACCAAGGTGCTGCGTGCCGAGGAGGCCATCGCGCTCGTCGCCGCCGAGAAGAAGCGCTCCGAGGAGAAGGCCGCCCGCAAGGCCGCCGCTCCCGCCAAGGCAGCGAAGGCGTAAGTCTGATGGCCGGCGAGACGATCATCACCGTCGTGGGAAACCTCACGGCCGACCCCGAGCTGCGCTACACGCAGAACGGGCTCCCCGTCGCGAACTTCACGATCGCGTCGACGCCGCGCACGTTCGACCGTCAGGCAAACGAGTGGAAGGACGGCGATGCGCTGTTCCTCCGCGCGAGCGTCTGGCGTGACTTCGCCGAGCACGTCGCCGGTTCGCTGACGAAGGGCGCGCGGGTCATCGCGACCGGGCGTCTGAAGCAGCGCAACTACCAGGACCGCGAGGGCAACAACCGCACCTCGATCGAGCTCGAGGTCGACGAGATCGGCCCCTCGCTCCGCTACGCCACGGCGCAGGTCACCCGCGCGCAGGGCGGCAGCGGCGGTGGCGGCGGCGGTCAGAACCGCGGGCAGGTGGCCGACGAGCCGTGGGCGACGCCCGCGCAGTCGAACACCGGCGGCGGCGCAGACGGCTGGAGCGCCCCCGGCGCCTACGGCGACGACACCCCCTTCTGAACGATTCCGGATGCCGCGCCGGCCGCCCCCGCGCGTGACCTGCGGCATCCGACCCTCACCCAAAGGAAAACCACATGGCTGGAAAGTCAAGCGGCGACCGCCGCAAGCCGCGGAAGGGCGCGAAGAACGCCGCTCCCGCGAAGCCGACCCGCGTCGGCGTCATCGACTACAAGGATGTCGCCACGCTTCGCAAGTTCGTCTCGGAGCGCGGCAAGATCCGCGCCCGTCGTATCACCGGTGTCTCGGTGCAGGAGCAGCGCCTCATCGCGACCGCGATCAAGAACGCCCGCGAGATGGCGCTCCTGCCCTACGCCGGCGCTGGCCGCTAAGGAGTTCTCATGTCGAAGCTGATTCTCACGAGCGAGGTGGCCGGTCTCGGCAGCGCCGGTGACGTCATCGAGGTCAAGAACGGGTACGCCCGCAACTACCTCATCCCCCAGGGCTTTGCCGTTGCGTGGTCGCGCGGTGGCGAGAAGCAGGTTGCGTCCATCCGCGCAGCCCGCGAGTCGCGCGCGATCCACGATCACGAAGAGGCCCTCGCCCTCAAGTCGAACCTCGAGGGTTCCTCCGTCCGCCTGGCCGTCACGGCCGGTAAGGAGGGTCGCCTGTTCGGTTCCGTCAAGACCGGCGACATCGCCGATGCGGTCAAGGCCGCGGGTCTCGGCGACCTGGACAAGCGCAAGATCCACATCACGTCGCCGATCAGGTCGATCGGCGAGCACGAGGCCACGGTTCGTCTTCGCGACGACGTGACCGCCGTGATCACGCTGGTGGTCGTCGCGGCCAAGTAGGCGCGACCGGCACGGATGCCGCGGGTCCTTCGGGGCCCGCGGCATCCGTCGTCTGGGCTCAGGCGCGGAGGCGGTGCGGGGACACCGCGCCCACGCACAGCCCCAGTCCCGCCAGGAGCGGGATCAGCGCTGCCAGCGCGAGCTGACCGAGGGGCGTTGACCCCGTCGACGCGAGGGCCGTCGACCCGACGGACGCGAGCATCGCTCCCGATGCCTGGCCTGTGATGGCCGACCCTCCGGTCTCGGTGCTGCCGGCCGTGCCCGGAGTTCCCGGGGTGCCGGGCGTTCCGGGGGTGCCGGGAGCCCCGGGGGTTCCGGGGTCACCGGGTGCACTCGTCACGGGATCCGTCGTCGTGCTGTCCCTGACGACGGAGACGGCGTTGCCGCCCAGCGTGACCGGGAGGGACACGGGCAGAGCCAGTTGGGTGCCACCGAGCAGCCCCTCCTCGCCGGTCGTGACCGGCGTGCCGCCGGTCGTGACCGGCGTGCCGCCGGTCGTGCCGCCGGCCCGAGCCGAGGTCGCCGTGCCGGAGGATTCGCTGTCGCCGAGGACGGAGATGGCGTTGCCGCCGACGGTGATCGGCATCCGCACGGGCGCAACCAGCTGGGTGCCTCCGGCGATGCCGTCTTCGCCGGTTGTCGCGGGCTCGCCGGTGGTGTCTCCGGCTGCCGGGGCGGGTGCCGCGGTGGTGCCTTCGCTCTCGCTGTCGCCGAGGACGGAGATGGCGTTGCCGCCGACGGTCACCGGCGCCTGCACGGGCGCGACGATCTGGGTGCCGGAGGCGATCCCGTCTTCGCCGTCCGTCGTGGGGGCGGTGTCGGCCGGTGCCTCGGAAGGCGCCGGAGCCTCGGCGGGGACGGATGACTCGGTGGTCGCGCCATCGCTCGAGCTGTCCCCGACGACGGAGATCCCGTTGCCCGAGACGGTGACGGGGACGTCGACCTGGATGATGGCCTGGCTCCCCGACGCGGCCCCGTCGGCACCCGAGGTGGATCCCGCCGGTGCGGGCTCCGCGGGCGCGGGCGTCGTCTCGGCATCCGCGGTCTCGCTGTCGCCGATGAGCGATACGGCGTTGCCGCCCACCGTCACTGGGGCCGTGATGCCGATGAGGCCCTGCGTGCCGGAGGCGAGGCCGTCCTCGCCGGAGGTGTCGGCGGCGTGAGCGATGCCGGTGCCGACGAGGGCGATGCCGCCCCCGAGAAGCGCGCCGTACAGCGCGCGCGTGATGATCCTTCGCATGATGTCTTCTCCTGAGTGAATGAGTGGGGTCGGGGCGCCGGTCGGCGCGCCGATGGCTTCTGCCGCACGCGGAGGCGCGGCGGAAGCTCCCTCAGTCAGGGGTGACGTCGGTGGCGAATGTCGGTGGAAGCGGTGCGCGGCGGGGCACGCGGAGTGCCCGACCGCCGCGCCTCGGCGCGGGGATCAGGACGGCGCCCAGAAGCGCGCCCACGAGCGCGAACCCGGCGCCGCCCACCCCGGCGCCCGAGCTCGCGGGCGCGGTCATGAGCGACCAGGCGGCCGACAGCGGGTCGGTCGGGCCGGCGGCGCCGTGCCGAGGGCCCGACGCGGCTGAGCCGGCGATCAGAGAGGGCGCAGGCGCAGAGCTCACGAGCACGCTGACCGCGGCGGCGGGTGCGAGGGCGACGTCGCCCGCGGTGTCGCCGGGGCCGGGCTCGTTCAGTAGGGACCCGACGGGAGCGTTTACCCACGGGGCGGCATCCACGGGCGGAGCGCGGTGCAGCGCCTCTGGGAGCGGAATGGCGAGGCCGGCGTCCGCGCCGGGACTCCCTACGACCGCAGCCAGAGTGTCATCGAGCGAGGCGGCCAGCGCGCCGAGTGCCGTGGGCAACTCGAGCGCGGAGCTGAGGTGCGAGAGAACGGGTGCCGCGGCGACGAGTTCGTCCGCGGGCTTCACGACGGCGGCGACGGGGGCGGATGCGGCGGCATCCCCGACCGTCTCGACGACGCCGCCCACCGCGGTGTCGACGGTGGAGGCGAGGCCGTGGGCGACGGAGCCGACGGTGGTCGCGGGCGACGGAGGCGGGGGCACGGGAGCGACATCGTGGGCGGGAGGCGCCGGTGCGGAGGGCGCGACCGTCTCCACGACGGAGGTGACGGCGGGATCCGCCGCCTGGACGACCCCGCCCAGGGTGTGCTCCACGGCATCCACGGTCTGGGAGACGACCCCGAGCAGGCCCGAGCCGTCATCGCCCTTGTCGGCCTGTGCCGCCGCGGGAATGAGGAAGGCGAGGGCGGTGCCGAGCGCCGCGCCGCCCAGGCAGAGCAGCGCGAGCCGCCGCCACCCGCCATCGCCGGTCGTCTCTGCGACGTCCATGTCCTCACCCCCCGGTCGGACCTTGCGTCGAATGCGTATACCGCATCAGATTCGAGAGAAGGTACGCCCGATCGCATGCGATGTAAACCCCCCGGTCGCACGGCGAATCGCACCTGTCCTCCGAATGGGGGACACGTTTTGCACAACCATTGGGGAGAAAAGCGCAAGTCTCAATCCCCGGTTCAAGCTGCTGTGAATCCACAGGGTGTGAAACATATAAAGCCTGATCAAGCTTGATAAAAAAGTGTCCGTCCGGCGACTTCCCGGGCGTTTTCCACAGGAGTTGTGCACAGGACCGGCGGCGTGTCGGCGATTTTCTCCACACAGTTATCCACAGGCCGTCTTGCGGTGCGAATAAGGCGCCCCTAACGTGAGGGAGCGCACTTTCGGGGGGAGTACCGGGTCTGTCGATCCGGCGGGTGTCGGAGGCTGCTGCTGTGCTGGTGCGGGAACGCCGGCGGGGCGCAGTCGTCGCCCGGCGTCGAAAAATGTGCGCACGGCAGAGGTGCGCGTCGAAGCGCTCCGCGGAGCGTGGCAGGACCAGGCGCAACGAACAGCCGGCAGGCGGAAGGGAGTGCGGTGTCGATCGCGGACATCTCGGACGACCGACTCGGGGGAGCACCACGCTCCAGCGAGCGCACCCCGCCTCACGACATCCTCGCGGAGCAGTCCACTCTCGGCGGCATGCTGTTGTCGAAGGATGCCGTCGCCGACGTCATCGAGACGCTGCGCGGCGTCGACTTCTACGTGCCCAAGCACGAGGTCATCTTCGACGCGGTGCTCTCGCTCTACTCGCACGGAGAGCCCACCGACGTCGTCGCGGTCACGGATGAGCTGATCAAGAACGGCGACCTCCAGCGCTCCGGCGGCGTCGACTACCTCCACACGCTCACGTCCATCGTGCCCACCGCCGCCAACGCGGGCTACTACGCGTCGATCGTCGCCGAGCGGGCACTGCTGCGGCGTCTGGTCGAGGCGGGCACCCGCATCGTGCAGATGGGCTACGACGGCCAGGGCGAGGCGGCCGACCTCGTCAACAACGCCCAGTCGGAGATCTACCAGGTCACCGGCACGCAGACCGCCGAGGACTACGTCCCACTCACGGTCGCGGTGGATGCCGCGGTCGAGGAGATCGAGGCGGCCCGCGGCCGCGACGGCATGATGATGGGCGTGCCGACAGGATTCCAGGAGATGGACGACCTCACCAACGGTCTGCACCCCGGCCAGCTGATCATCATCGCCGCCCGACCCGCCCTCGGTAAGTCGACGCTCGCGCTCGACTTCGCGCGTGCCGCCGCGATCGGTCACAACCTGCCGACGATCTTCTTCTCGCTCGAGATGGGGCGCAGCGAGATCGCCATGCGCCTCATGAGCGCCGAGGGCGCCGTGCCGCTGCACACGATGCGCAAGGGGTCGCTCGACTCGCGCGACTGGACGACGATCGCCGCCACCCGCGGCCGCATCAACGACGCGCCCCTGTACATCGACGACAGCCCGAACATGACCCTCGTCGAGATCCGCGCCAAGTGCCGCCGGCTCAAGCAGCGTGCCGGCCTGAAGATGGTGGTCATCGACTACCTGCAGCTCATGACGAGCGGTAAGCGCGTGGAGAGCCGCCAGCAAGAGGTGTCGGAGTTCTCCCGCGCGCTCAAGCTGCTCGCGAAGGAGCTGCAGGTGCCCGTCATCGCGCTCTCACAGCTGAACCGCGGGCCGGAGCAGCGGCAGGACAAGAAGCCCGCGATCAGCGATCTGCGCGAGTCGGGTTCGCTCGAGCAGGACGCCGACATGGTCATCCTGCTCCACCGCGAGGCGGCCTACGAGGCCGACAGCCCGCGCGCCGGCGAGGCCGACCTCATCGTGGCCAAGAACCGTAACGGCCCCACGCGCACCGTGACCGTGGCGTTCCAGGGCCACTTCTCGCGCTTCACGGACATGGCGCCGGCGGTCTGACGCCAGTTGTAGGTTCCACGTGAAGATGGCCGTTTCTGTGTCAACTTGGCCCGCACTTGGCCATTCGGCCAAGTGCGGTGGATGGATTTGGCATCGACGTGATCGGGCGGCTCATCTCCGTCGACCCGGTCTGGCGTGGGGTCGCGGTCAGAGTGGGCTGTTCACATCCAACACGCGAGAATATTTCTGCACATGGATCGCGCGATTGTCGGAGGCGCTGACTAAGATGGGAGTCATGGCAGAGTTTGCTTCTGATCGCCGGACCGGCCGGGTGATGCTCGGCACGGTCCGAGTTGCGCGTGGGTGGACGCAGGGTGCGTTGTCCGAAGCCACGGGGATCTCGCAAGCGGTGCTGTCGAAGGCGGAATCCGGGCTGGTGGAGTTGGACCCCGACCGCCTGGAGAAGCTGAGCGGTGTGCTGCGTGTTCCACCGGTGCTGCTGACGGTCCCGGTGGATGAGGGAGCGGCGCCGTATGTGTTCCATCGCAAGCGCTCCACGTTGCCCCTGTCGGTGGCGAACCGGTTGCGGGCAGAACTGGAATTGCTGCACTTGCAAGTGACGGGGCTCGTCGCGGGAGACACGCCGGTGCGGCTGGTGCGGCACCCGCTTCCGCCCGATGGCTTCGATACTCCGGAGGAGATCGCGCAGGAGGTGCGTGCGTCGATCGGTATCGCGTCCGGTCCGCTGGAAGACCTCGTGCGCTCGCTGGAGGATGCCGGGGTTGTGGTGGTGAAGCGATCGTTGGGGTCGGAGCGGATCGATGCGATGGTGAGCTGGCCGGAAGGACAGCGACCAGTGGTGCTGCTGGGAGATCACATTCCGCCGGATCGGCAGCGGTTCTCGCTGGCGCATGAGCTTGCGCACGCGGTGATGCATCAGGTGCCGTCGGAGACGCAGGAGTCTGAGGCGGATCGGTTCGCGGCGGAGTTCTTGATGCCGGCGCAGGATGTGCGCATGGATCTGGCGGCGGCACCGGTGACGATCCCGGGCTTGGCACGGTTGAAGTCGAAGTGGCGGGTGTCGATCGCGGCGCTGCTGCGGCGTGCGGTGGATCTGGATGTGATCAGCGAGGGCCGTTACCGGCAGTTGAACATCGAGCTCTCCCGCGCCGGATATCGGAGCGTAGAGCCGGTAGCGATCGCCGAGGAACATCCTGGTCTGATCGACCGGGTGGTGCAGCAGCGGCTGAATGAGGGTGAGAGCGTCGCAGAGCTCGCGCGCGACGCGTTCCTGGTTCAGGACGAGTTCGAAGACCTTTACGTGAGGAGCGCAGCATGACCGATCGGGCCAACATCGAGGTGGTCGACAGCTCTCTGGTTTCGCGGACGACGCGTGAGTCGCTCGCCGGTGCCACGCTGGTCGAGCGCACTTTGGGCGGGCGAGTGTTCACGATGGCTGGCGGTGAGACGATGCAGACCGCCCCGCACGTGAACATGGAACACGGCGGCATGGTGTTGTCGGGGCCGACGGCTCTTCAGACCGCCTGGCGCCTGCGGGCGCGGCATCAGGATTTGGTTTTCCTTATCGAGCCGACTTCGGTGCTCGCTCCGGCGACGGCCGAGCGCCCGTTGATTATCGATGAACCGGTGGATGCGCTCATCGCGCCCACGGTGGAGGAGACTCTCCAGGCGCAGCGCGATGCAGGCGCGGCGGTCGCGGTGATCCCAGCGGGGTTTGTGGACGTCGCAGACCCGGGGGCGCTTAAGGCGGTCCTCGCGGCTGCGGACAATATCGACCGCGACGACGTGATCCTCCCGTTGGCCGTCCATCAGAAGTGGTCGACGCCGGATCACATCTCGCAGTTGATCGCGGTCGCCGCGCGGAGCCGTCATCCGGTGGCGTTGGCGCTGGGAGCGAAGGCGGGTGATCCTCTGAATCTCAAGGGGGCGCCGGAGTCGTATCGCCGGTTCTTCGGCGAGGTGAAGGGTGCGGTGCCGTGGCGGGCGGACTTCGCTGGCATCGATGCGTTCGCGTCCGGCGCTCGCGCGGCCGTGATCGGGCAGATCCCGAGCCTGCGGCGCCTGCCGGTGCCGGGCAGCCGACCGTACTCGAGTCGCCCTGGTGATCGCACGCCGCACGTGCTGATGCCGGAGCTGATGCGATTCGCCCGGTCCAGCGAGATGCACCTGAAGTGGTTCGCCAGCGCGACTCCGTGGCCGTGCCCGTGTCGCCACTGTGAGGGACGCGCGGTGGACTCGTTCACCGGCTCCGATGAGGATCGGCTCCGGGCTCACCTGCACAATCTGGCCGCGCTGGACGAGATCGCAGGTATCGTCACCTCGATGGGGACCTCTCAAGTGGCACGGTGGTGGAATCAGCGTCTGGCGGAGGCTGAAGCGGAGCATGTTCGGCTCGCCCAGCACACGGGTGTCATGATCTCGATGCCGCCGACACTTGCCCGGTGGCGGTCGCTGAGCTGAGCGCCTGGCCGTAGATGCGCTCAGCGAACAGCCAGGAGGCGCCAGTGAACCGGGCGGGCTGGAAGGGCGCCGACGCGGCGACGGTCCGCTCGCCGTTGGCGTCGGCCACCGTAACGCCGACACCGTAGAAGGTTGCTTCGAGCAACAATATCTCGTCGAGCCGTCCAGAGGGGACGACGAGTCGACGACGCCCGTAGGGGGCGAATGTCGTCGCCAACTGCAGGGTGCTGCGACGGAACGGGCCGAACACCGATATCAGCCGCACCGTCACGGGAGGCTCCGCTCTTCGGATGAGAGTGGACTGGCTGCGGGCGACGGCGCGCTCTTCGGCGAACCCGCAGCGGACGGCTCGCCGAGCCAGGCGCCGCTCGTACGCATCGAGGCCCGCGAGGGCGGTGGGCTGATCGACGGGGAGCGTCAGCAGGAACCGCAGAGTGTCCAGGTCTTGTACAGACCCCGCCGCGTTTGTGGCGCGGCGGCGCTGGATCTCCGGGAGGTGAAGCTCGAGGTCGACGTGGACGCGATGGGCACCGGTTTGCCAACTCACCCCGGACGTCCCGGCGACGGTCGTGGAGGGGCTAGCTGTCATAGGGGCCTCCGATGCCCAGGGTGTCAGTCACCTCGGACGTGAGTTGAGATGCCGCCTGCCATACGAGATGGTCGCGACGCTGGTAGGCGAGGGTGCGTTCTCCCTCGAGATGGCCCACGACCTCGATGAGGCCGGCGCGTTTGAGTCGTGCGAGCATGCCGTGCACGATGCTCCCGGCCAGGCCCGTGGCCCGTTCGATGGCGGGAGCGTTGAACGTTGCGTCCGGTGCCTGCGAGATCTGCCACATCACGGAAAGCATGTGCTCGCTGCCGAAGACCGCCTTCGACAGCTCGGCCGCGCGGGCAAGGGTTGGCACCTACCCAGTCTAGATCAAATTCAAGATTCATGAAACATGGAGAACGCACCAGTGTGTGCTCTGGACGCCGCACCTTGCGAATTCGGCAGCGGTGGCACGTGGTGGCGCGACGCACGTCGAACACGTCGCTCACCGGTCGTCGCGACCGAGCTGTGGGTCGATCCGGGGCGCCGTGGGTTAGCTGGCGGCTCGATGCTGCGGGATCTCGGGCGCAGCTTCGGCGTACTCGCGGGCGGCGCGCATGTAGGGGTTGTCGCGGACCTGGTACAGCGTGGTCTTCTCCCCGGGCACACGGCCCAGGTACTCGATGAAATGCCTGGACTTCAGCCTCTTGATGAGCGGGTGGATGATCCCGCCGGGCAGTCCGGTGGCGTCGATGATCTGCTTCGGGGAGAACGGTTCATCGCCGTGCCGGGTGATCTCGACCAGCACGGTGTGCATGTAGCTGTTCCCGAAGAGCGCTTTGGAGTCTTCGGGGGCAATCGGGTGGATCGCCGTCATGCTCCGAGTGTCTCATATGCGTCGGACGCCGCCGACTGGTCGGCGGAGGTTTGTTGTGTATCTGACAGGCGCAACATCGAGCTTGGTAGTGAATGTGACATTTACTAGTGATTAGCTGTTTAGTGATTTAGTACAAAGCTGCTCACTTCTTTCTGTGGCGTCGGTGAGTTCCGCTGCGCGGTCGCGGGGCAACAGCATGTGTTCATGCGCACGCACCGCTGTCAGGTTCCGACCGGGGACACGGGCGATGGTGAGCTGCGGGCCGGGGAGCCGGGTCGGGGATGATCGCGGTGGCGTCGACGATCCGGATCCGTATGATGCAGGATCACGTCGACGTCGTTTCGCTGCCGGATGCCCGGTTGGGGGTGTTCGCGGCGGCGGTGCCGTGGCGTGAGTTCCGCTGGTACCGCAAGCAGCGTCACTTCTCCGGCTCGTACTGGTCCGCGACGATGCAGGCGCCCGTGGGGTACGAGTCGCGGCTGGAGTACGCGAACCTGCTGCTGTGCGACTTCGACCCGCGAGTGGACTGGATCCTGTCCCAGCCGTTCCTGATGGAGGGCGACGATCACGGCACGACCCGCAGGCACATCCCGGACTATCTGATCTCGCACACAGACCGGTTGGTGTGCGTTGTCGATGTGAAGCCGGCGGCGAAGCTGCAGGTCCCGGCGGTGCGGGACTCGCTGGACTGGACGCGGCGGGAGGTCGAGGCGCATGGCTGGGAGTACCGGGTGTGCTCCGAGCCCGATCCGGTGCTGCTGGCGAATGTGCAGTTCCTCGCCGGGTACCGGCGCAGCTTCCAGTTCGATCCCGGGCAGGTCGATGCCGCGGCGACCGTGCTGGGAGCCGCTGTGACGTTCGGGGAAGCGGTGCGTGCCGTGACTCCGATCGCGGGAGAGCAGCGGTTCGCCCGTTCCCTCGTGCTGCACCTGCTGTGGACACAGCGTTTGCGCACGGACCTGTCCCACCTGTTGAGCACGACGAGCGTATTGGAGCTGACATGAGCGCACGAGACGACCTTCGACCTGGCACTCCCTCCCTGCTCTTCGAGGAGGCTGGCCCGGAGCGGTCGACGAGATCGGAGCGCGACCGCGAGGCCGACACGGCGCGAGCATGCGAGGCGCTGGGCATCCCCGTGGCCCTGCCGGTGCCCCCGCAGTCACCGAGAGCGGACAAGGAAGCGGCAGCCCAGCTGCTGCGCGCCGTTGAGGAGTACCTGCGGCAAGTGCTCGGTACGCGCGTCGTGCAGCCACCGGCGCGGCATCTTCGCGTGACGGCGGAGAGCGGCTCATCCCTCCGTGACACGGCCTGAGTCCCGGCACCCGATCCCCGACTACTCACTTTGAGAGGAAGCATGATGATGGATAGCTGGATGCTGCGACCTGGGATGGACTTCGTCTACGACGGGGAGGCGTGCACGGTCGCGGAGATCGCTGACGGGGCGGTGATCATCCGCGACCGCACGGGCCGGCACCGCCGACTCCGGATGGTCGACGTGCTGCGCCCCGCCGCCGAGGGCGGCAAGGCCCACATCCCTGGCCACACGCGGGAAAGGGATGCTACTCCGCTGGGGGTGCTGTGGGCGGACGCTACCGACTCCGCGAAGGCACGCACCATGGAGCGCGCCGACCACGTCCGCGAGGTGCTCACCGGATACAAGTCCGGCACTCCGCAGATCCCGCGGGAGGGTGAGCCGCGCCTGGAATACCACCCGCAGCACAGTCTGCGACAGCGGACTGCGGCGAAGGCGACCGAACTCGGGAAGGGCGAACGGACCGTGCGCCGCTGGGTGGCGCAGTACCGGGAGTCCGGGGAGGCGGGCCTGATGGACTACCGGTCCTCCCAAGCCGGAAACGCGCTGACCGGGTTCGACCCGCGGTGGATCGCTACCGCGCAGACGGTCCTGGATGAGCAGACCCCCGAAGCGAAGGTCTCCAAGAAGATCATCATCGACCGGATCAATGCACGCACCGAGCGCGTCCACGGCCCGGGGACAGTGAAGCGCCCCTCGCGCGCGAGCGCGTACAACGCGCTGGCTGAGCTGGATCGAGGCCGGGCCACATTCACCGGCCCCACCAAACGCAAACGGTCGACCGCGAACCGACCCTCCGCACCCTACGGGCGGTTGTCGGCGGTCCGGCCGGGCGAGTACGTGCTGATGGACACCACGCCGCTGAACGTGTTCGCCGTCGCCCCGGTGACCGGGAAATGGGTGTCAGCGGATCTCACGATCGCGATGGACCTGTACTCGCGGTGCATCCTCGGACTGCGGCTCACGCCGGGTTCGACGAAATCGATCGACGTCGCCGGCGTGCTGATGGAGGCGCTGCAACCGTTTGATACGCCCACGGATTGGGGCACGTCCGCTCGCTGGCCGTACCACGGTCTGCCCGACACGCTGCTGGTAGACCCGACCCGTACGAAGGTGTCCCGGTTCACCCGCGCCGGCATCCTGCCGGAGACGCTGGTCGTCGACCACGGCGCCGCCTACCTGTCGGAGCATCTCACCAGCGGGTGCGCCCGGTTGGGGATCTCGATCCAACCCGCCCGGATCTACCAGCCCACCGACAAGAGCCCCGTGGAACGATTCTTCCGCACCCTCGACGACCTGCTGCAAGAGCTGCCCGGCTACAAGGGCGCGGACGTCGCCGGACGCGGCGAGGACCCCGAAGCAGAGGCCGTCTACACGGTGCCGCAGCTGGAGCAGATCATCCGGGAATGGGTAGCCACCGTCTACCACCTTCGTCCCCACAGTTCGTTGGAGGATCCAAACCTGCCCGGGGTAAAGCTCAGCCCCGCGCAACGATACGAACAGGGCCTGGCTGTCGCGGGACAGCTGCGTCTGCCCACCGACCGGAACGTGCTGCTGGAGCTGCTGCCGGTGGTGAAGCGGCAGTTCAACCACTACGGGGTGGAGATCCACAAACTCCGCTACACCGGCGAGTCGGTCGCGAAGTACCGCAACCGGGCCCGGTCGATCCACCGCGACAAGGGTACGGAGTGGCCATTCTTCGTCAACCCCGACGACCTCACCAGAATCTACTTCCACGACCCCGAGGACCACACCTGGCACACCCTCGAATGGGAGCACAAGGGCAGCTTCGACACCCCGTTCAGCCTGGACGCGTTGGAGTACGCGAAGAAGATCGCAATCCGGCAGGGTCGCCCCTCCCAGGTTGACGACGTCGCCGCGCAGCTGCTGGAGGACTGGGGCGCCGGCCGTGGTCTGACGCCATCGGAGCGGCGGATGAGCGCCCGGATGGCCGCACAGCTGAACGACAAGGAACCGGACCCGGACGGGGTGTGGTCGCTACGCACCGTGCAACGGATGCTCGACGCGGAACTGACCGCCTCGTCTGATCTCGGAACCGAGCTCACCGGCTCCGTCCGCGACCCGCGCCGACGCGTCGACACGCCCGAGACCGGTGATGATGACGACGAGGACGACATCGACGAGCCCACCATCCGCGGCGACTACCACTTCGAACCGATGGAGATGCTCCGATGACCAGCCCGACGAGCGCCCCGCAGCAGCCGCCCCGCCAACGGAGCCTCTCCACCTACGAGGGCTGGACAGACTTCGCCGAACGGCCTCCCCGCGCTCGCCCTGAGGAGCTCTCGCGCGCCCAGCTGGAGTCGTTGCCTGCTCGCGATCGCGTCGTCTACGACTTGGAGCGGCGGGTGTGGCACGCGAACATCCTGCTGCGCACACGGCAGGTAGAGGACATCGAACTGCAGCTGGCGGACATCCTCGACTCCAACCTGCAGGACTCCGACCGGGTGAAGTCAGCCGCAGCGATCGACGCCCCGCCGGCGCTCGGGAAGTCGACCGTGGTGAACAACTTCGGCCGCGTGTTCCACCAGCAGCGGATCGCGGAGGCCGGGGGATGGCTGGACGCGGACAGGGACGTGCGGCACCTGCCGGTGTGTCATGTGACGCTGACGGGGCGGCTGACGATCAAGGGCCTGCACATGATGATCCTCGGCTTCTACGCCCACCCCGCCACCGCCGGCATCCTGCACCGCTCCATGGCCGGCCGGGACCTGGCCCGGGCGGCGGCGGAGTGCATCGAACGGCATGACACCCGGCTGGTGATCGTTGACGACCTGCACTTCTTGAACATGCGCACCCGCGACGGGGTCGAAGTCGCCAACCAGCTGAAGTGGCTCGCAAACGAATACAACGCGACGTTCTTGTTCGCCGGCGTCGCCCTCCGCGCCCGCGGCCTGGTGGGTGAAGGGGAGACCGGCCGGGAGGCGGCGATGGCGCAGACCTTCCGCCGATGGACCGTCCTCGGGCTCAGCCCCTTCACGCTTACCCACAAGAGGGGCAGGGAGGAGTGGGACCGGCTGCTATTCGGCGTCGAACAAGCTCTCGTCCTCACCGGTGCTCGCCCCGGGATGCTGGTCGACCTGTCCCGGTACCTGTTCGCCCGCACCACCGGCAACATCGGATCCCTCATGGACCTGATCCGTCGCGGCGCGTCCCGCGCGATCCGCACAGGGCGGGAGGTCATCGATCGGGAACTGCTCGACGACATCCGCATCGATGAGGGCGCGGAGACGGAGCGCCGCGAGCTTGAGGCGAAGCTGGATCAGCAGCTGCGAAACCACCAGGCACGCCGCCGCAAGAACCAGGACGGCGAGGCGGCCGCCGCATGACCACGACGTCGACGATTTCCTATGAGGTGCGGGTGCTGCCGTTTCGGGTGCGGCCGCTGCCTGATGAGCCGTTCGACTCTTGGCTGGAGAAGATGGCGGCCACCTATGGGGCGACGATGAACGAGATGGCCTGCGCGCTCGGCCTCATCGAGCAGCAGGAGGGTGTGGCGGTGTCGGCGACCGCGTGGATGGCGGACAGTTGGGCCACCGCGCTGACTGATGAGCAGGCGTCGCGGCTCGAGGCGTCGACGGGCATTCCGGCGGATCAGTTCCAGGAGATGACGAGAATGCGGTTCGCGCACCATGCGATCCGGTACACCCGGCGGGGGCGGATCAGTTCGCAATGCCCGGCGGCGGGGACCGCGGGACGCTACTGCCCGGAGTGCCTGGTCGATTCGGGTGGCCGGTGGCGGATGTCGTGGCAGTTCCCGTTCGGGTTCGCCTGTTTTCGCCACCGCCGCCTGCTCGTGGACCGGTGCCCCGTGTGTGATCGTCCTGCCCGGTACCGTGCCCACCCGCTCGCGCTTGTTCCCGTTCCTGGCCGGTGCCACAATCCCGTCCAAGGGCCGGGACGGGGCCCGCAAGCGAACCGGTGTCGGGCCGACCTCACGGCCGACCCGACCCGCACTCCAGTGTCGCGGGCGGTCCTGGATGCGCAGCGGGCGTTGATGCGGATCGTTTCCACCGGCGGGGCAGGGTTCGGGATCTATGCGGAGGCGCCGCAGCCGGCGGTCGCGGTGCTGGAAGACACTCGGTTGCTGTCCCGTACCGCCCGGCACGCGATTGCCGCCGGCGATCGCCTCGACATCAGTCCGCTTGGTGAGGAGCTCGTGGCGCTGTTTAGGGCGAGCGAGGATTGGACGACGGCAGTACGGGCACGACCGGATTCTGCCGTCGGGGCCGCCGTCGGCACCACCCTCGCCGTCACCGCACTGGCGAAGCCGGGCAGTGTCGCCGCGCTGCTGCAGGGGCGGCTGGCTCAGAGTTCGTCGTACACGGCGCACACGCCGCAACTGCAGACCCTGATCGCGGCCGCGCTGGGGCGTCGTCGCCGGCCGACGGTGTTCCTGCAGTCCGCACCACCGTCAGGGGTCAGCCCGGTCGAACGAGCGCGAAAGGTACCGGCACAGTTGTGGGGCGAGTGGATCACCCGGTACGCGCCGCAACGGGTCGGCAGTGAGGTGGTGGCGTCGGCGTTGGCGGCGGCGGTGGTGTTCACGGGCACGAGGCTCACACACTCCGCCGCTCTTGCATTGCTCGATCCGCAGGCGCCGGCCCGCCAGGTGACCCATGTGATGCGTGACCTCGGTCGCAGCTCTCATGACGTGGGCACCCTGCACGCGATCCTCCGGCTGGCCGCGTTCCTCGATACGCATGACGTGCCCGTTGACTACGCCCGACGTCGCGCCCTCGACTACAGCGGGATCCTCCTCGAATCCCAGTGGCAGGAGGTGTGCCGGGTGGCGGGGGTATCGGCTGGGGGTGGACGACGATGGCGTTTGGCCCGGGCGCTCCTGCACCGGACACTGTCGGGGAATCCGATCCATTCGATCCCGCCGGAGTGGGATCAGGCAGGGGTGACCGCGCCGGCCGTCGCCCGCTTCGCCGATGGACTGCCGTCAGCGGTGCGGACGGGACTCGACCAGCTCGCCGCGGACTTCCTTCTCGTCAACGGCATCGATGAGCCCGTCACATGGACACCCGAGCCTTCGGACGGTGTCCCGGACGCGCCTGCGGCGTGGGCGCGGAGCCGCCCAGCACGATCAACGGCCGCGGACGTGATGCCTCCCGATGTGTTAGCGCGGGCGTATGCGGCGGGGGCGTCGACGTACGAGATCGCCGCGGACGTGAACGTGTCCCGGCAGACCGTGGGCCGCATCCTCGCCGACACGGGCACCAAGTCGCGTCGCGGACGACCCCCCACCTTCACCCTCGATTCCGATTGGCTACGCGACCACTATGAGACGCAAGGGGGGACTATGGCACAGATCGCGCACCTTGCCGGATGCAGCGAGATGACCATCAACCGGCACCTGCACGCCGCCGGCATCACCGTCCGCCCCCGCGGGAAAGCAGGGACGTCATGACAACTGAGAAGCGAACCTCCCGTCGGCTGCAGCAAGCCGCCAGGGAACGCATGAAGGCGACCGGAGAGAAGTACACCACGGCACTGCAAGCACTCATCGATGCGGCGCCGTTGCCGAGCACATCCTCGCCGACCGCCCCACGCGAGACACTGACATCCTCCCCTGGCGAGGATCATCCTTCTGACGACGCCCGCGCCCCTGGCTGGGCTCGGCGGCGGTATATCTGGGATGACCGCTGAGGGGAGCTGCAGGGTGGTGTCGAACGACGGTGAAGTGTACGAGAAGCCGTGGTCGGCACCGCACCTCGTGCCGCTGTTCACTGAACTCACCGCTGATGAGACAGCGCCGGTGTGGGCGCGCCGCGCCGTGAGGTTCATCCACCGCCACACCCGCGAGCGTGGTCAGCCGCCGACCTTCCGTGAGGTGTTCGCGGAGCTCGCCGCCCACGACCCCGACGCCGCGGAGCGTCAGGAGGCGTGGTCTTCGGCGTCGGTGCGGTACCTGACGATGGTGCACTGGCGGCGTCGCGGATGGATCCGCTTCCGACGGGAACCGCGTACCCTCCGATCAGGTCCCGCGGCAGGCGAACTGTTTACACTCGGGCCCACGCGGTATACGCCGACGCGGAAGTCCCGCGCCTAGACAGTCCCCGGGGGCGAGTCGGGGTGGGCGGAGTCGAACGCGCCGAGGAGTTCTTCCAGCGCGACCCGTAGCTCGTTGTAGCCCATCGTGTAGAACAGCGCGTCGGAGTTTGAGGTTTCGCTGCCGTCGAGGTCGGTAATGGTCTGGCGGGCCTCACGGATTGCGATGTCGAGCCATGGTTCGGCGTCTGGGAGGCCGCGGATCCACGCGTCGATTTCGGTGAAGGGGACGGGCGTGTAGCCGTGGGCGTCGACGCCGACGTGGAACTGGTGCCCGTTCGGTCCGTGGTCGCGGGCGTGGGTGTAGCCGTGTAGGAGTGGGATCCCGTCGTCCCAGCGCGGTCGATGGGTGGTGTGCCGATCCGACTCCTGCGAGTCGCCCTTGTATGGGTAGTGAGAAGCGAGGATCCGATACCCGCGTCGGGTGCCTTCGATGACCTCCGGCAGAATCGTCCAACCGGCCGCTTCGTAGAGCGCCGCGAACCGTTCGATCGCCTTCTTCGACTGCGTCGCCGGTGACACCCGGTCGTGGTTTCCGGGGACCAGGAATCGGCGGCCGTGCAGTTGCGCGGTGATACCGATCGATTCCTCGATCGGGCCGAGCGCGACATCTCCGAGGTGGAGCACCACCTCTGTCGGACTGACCGTTTCGTTCCAGCGGCGGATGAGTTCAGCGTTCATCTCGTCGACCGTTGCGAACGGGCGATCCGCGAGTTCGCTGATCCGCGCGTGGCTGAAGTGGGTGTCCGCGGTGACGAAGTCGACCTGGTCGAAGTCGAACCGCGGATACAGGTTCACGACGACGCCCCTCTCGCAGGTGATCGGTGTCTCGCATGATCTGGTGTCTCTAGCGTGCCAGTAGGCGACGACAGGTATCGCTAGAGCTCGTCGAGATCGATCCCGAACTTCCGAGCGACATCGGCGAGCGGGACGTCCGGGCTGTCGGCGGGACGTTCCCGGGCGATGCGGGCGATCTCCTCCGCCTCGGCCGCGTCCTCCACCGCGGCGATCGCCGCCAGCTGCTCGACCAGCACCTCGACGGGCGTATCGTCGGCGGTCGCGCGGCGTCGGATCTCGGCGGCGGCGTGGCCGAGGGTGTACATCCGCTCCCACGGGTGGTCGCCGTGCCGGTCGATGGCGACAGTGTCGCGAGTGTAGCTGCGCTCGTCGCCGGGGACGAGCCAACTTTCGGTGCCGTCCGAGGTGCGGAAGAAGTCGACGTAGCAGTTCCCGCACGGCATCCGGTACACGCCTGGCTCGGTAGGTGCGGATTCGCTGCTCCGCGCGATCATGTCGCGGATGATCTGTTCCCAGTCGGTGTGGTCGTCTGTGTGCGGCACGGTGGTTCCCCTTCCAGCAGAACAGAGCAGTCTGTCATGCCGATGACGCGGTGTCCACGGCATCGGGGATCAGAGCCCGTCCACGTCGGGGTGTCCTCGAGGTGGTCTGGGATGGTGCCACACGAGCGCTAATCGAGGACAGCGGCCTGGTCGATCGCCAGGTTGATGGTGGTTTGCGCTGTGTGCCATGGAATGCGTTCTTGTTCGAGGCGGAGCGGCGGCTGTCCAGCGTCGAGATATTCCAGCGCGGCACGTTCATCTTGCGTGAGGACTGGTTCGGGTGGGTCTACGCGACCGCTCGGGTCGGCGTTCGCGAGTGGTTCGAACTCCCGGACAGTGTCGGCGTGCATGAGTAGGGAGGCGATCTCGGGCACCCTAGCCCGGGCACGCGACAGCAGTGTGATCCCGGCTCGATCGAGGTCTCCCCAGTACCAGGTGCGTGCGGACCGCAGCCATGGGAGCGCGTCGAGCACGTCGAGAAAGTTGCCAAGCGAATGAATCACTACAAGCCCTGCTCGGTCCTCTATTGGCGTCGCGGCCTCCTTGTTCTCGATGATCAGGACGTCATCGGGGGTGAGGGGGAGGCCGGCGACTTCTTCGACGGGTGCTCGGAGTTGGCGGATGCCGCCCACGAGTCGGCGGTCGGCGGGGTCGGCGAGGATGACGTCGACGTGGTTCGGCAGTCGCCGCAGTCCGAGTAGATCGAGGTCGTTGATGTCGAGTTCAGGGTCGACGGCTTCTGCGCCAAGATCAGCCACCCGGTTGGGGATGTCGGTTCGAAGCAGGCAGATGACGATCGCCTTGTGCCGTCCCAGCCACTTGGTGTGGAGACCTGTGACAGGGACTTGGCGGGCGGTGAGCCCGGATGCGGGGTTGTTGCGGAACCATTCCACGACGCGCAGGAGCAGTTCGAAGTCGTAATCGTCGAGGTCGACAATGCGGGGCAGGATCGGCCGCAGCTGGTCGGTGGAGACGTCGAGGTCTGCCAGTTGGGGGTAGCGGGAAATCGCGGTCTGCCAGTGGTTAGCGGTCGCGGGGTCGAGTCCAGCGAGCGCTGTTGGCCCAGGGATGTCGATGTGTGTGTAGACGACCTGAGCGCCAGCGGCCGTGCGGACGGTCGCGGTTCGCAGGCTGGTAGCGGGGTGCAGGTCGTGCCAGGCACGCCACGCATGTAGCCACGTCCGGACGGCCTCTTCTTGTGCGGGGATGGTTGACGCGGTGGGTGGCTGGAGGGGGAAGGTGATCTGTTCAGGGGAGGATTGTGTGAGCCAGGCGCGCCAGGACGACTTGTAGCGGGTGGTGATAAGACGTTCAACGTCTGCGGGGCTCCTCACGCGGCTTCCTCGATACTGAGCGCTTCGCTGATCGTCATCTCGAAGATGCGCACGCCCTGCGGGTTGGCTGGGTCGGAGTTGATGTATGCGACGGTTTCCACGTGGGACTCGAACGCCGTTGCCTTCTCACGCGGCGCGCCGATGATGAGCTGGAACCCGAGCGCGGACAAGGCGGCGAGGGCCCGTCCGGTGTAGTCGCTATCGGCTTTGACAAATCCTTCATCGAGCACGATCGACGCGTAGGTGGGAGGGGCGTCCGTTCCTTCGCCCAGCCGATATCTCAGGGCTGCGCCGAGGATGAATGCGATGAGTTCCTGCCCCTCCCCGCCGCTCATCCCGGAGACACCGTCGTGCACGATTTCGACGCCGTCGGCTCTCTTCTCGATTGCCTTGAACTCGACGTGTTCGCGCGCGTCGAATACGCGGCGACGCCAGCTCTCGCCGGTTCGGGTGAGGTCGTCGAGGAGGGCCAGTTTGCGGCGCAGCCGGTTGAAGTCGCGTTCGATCTTCTCCGCGTCGCGTTCGATGGATTGGTGGAGGGTGTTGCTGGTGTACTCCGAGATCGTGGAGCGGAACTCGTTGAGCTCACCGCTGGGTTTGTCGGAGACGTCGATCGTGAGGGTGGAGTCGACGCGGAACGCCACACGCTCGAGAACCCTATCGATGGGGGCGAGGCCTCGGACGATTGAGCGGCGATCGTCATCGATCTGGACGAGAAGTCCTCGCAGCTGTGTGTTCATGTCCTGGTCGACCTGCTCGAGCCAGCGTTGCTTGGTGCGGGGGAGGTCATCGGTGAGCAGCTGGTCGTGAATGGAGAGCAGCGCCGGCAGGCTGTCGATGCTCTCGTCGATTTCCCTCTGGTTTCGATCCTCCAGGCCGCGGAATGCACGGATGGTGGCGAGGACAGCGGTCTCGAGTGCTTCGCGTTCCTTCCTGAGTGAGACGAGCTGGTTCTGCAGATCCGTGGCCGCTTGCCCGTAGCTGGCTTCGATTGCCGCACGGAGCGCGCGACCCGTCGCCGTCGTGACATCGACGGGAGGTGCGAGGAATCCGAGTGTGCCGGTGGCCTCGCGTTCGTCGGCGTCCAACACGGCGGAGTCGTCGATGAGAAGAGATGACTCGTCTTCCAGGTCGACCAGCACTCCCCACGCTGCGTTCAGAGTCGTGAGCTTCGTCTCGATCTCGCGTGCGTGCAGCTCCGACTCGGTCATTTCTGTTCGCGCGTCGTCCAGTTGCTTCTGGAGTTCGGTGACTTCGGGGGTGTTGGCCTCGGCGATCTCCTCTTGGAGCTGTCGCACCTGGTCGGCTGCAGGTGCCGTATCGATGGATGACCAGTCGAGTTCTTCGAGGAGTGTCGTGAGGCGCTGTGCCCGATCGCGTGCGTCGTCGCGTGTGGCTTGAGCGGTGTTGGACGCGGCGTCAGCGGGTGCCAGTTCCGCGGTAAGCGACGCGAGGTTCTGCTCAAGGTCGCGGCGTAGATCGGCGGTGTCCCAGCCGATGAACGAGTACCTCTGTACCGAGTCGTCCTTCGCGAACCGTCCGAATGCTGCGGTGCGCATCCCTGCGCGGGTGACGGCGCCGTTGAGGTGTGACGCACGTTTGGTGTCCAGATCCGAGTCGCGTTCCACGAGCTGGTAGGAGAATCGGTCGACGAGCTCGTTGAGTACCCACGGGGCGAACGGTGAGTCCGCCAGTTCGACAATCGCCGGTACGGTGCCGGGTACCGGCTCGCGCTGAGAGCCCTGTTCGCGAACGGGAACGAGCGACACGTGCATCCGGGTGTCATGCTCATTGATGAATCGCCGAACGGTGATGAAGTGTTCCTGATCGACGACGAGATCCTTGGCGACGCCGCGCAGAACACTGAAGACGGCAGCCTCCCATGATTGGTGCTCGGCCTTGATCTGGATGAGTTCACCGAAGAAATGCAGCCGGTCCAGCGGCACGTTGGTAGCTGCGGCGATGTCGGCGCGCAGCTGAGCCGCCTCGGGAGAGATGTTGGATCGTCGGGAGCTGAGTTGATGCAGCTCGTGTGCGACCGACTTCCGTTGTCCGGCGATCATGCCCGCGCGGAGCACCGCAGCCTTGGCCTCGGCGTCAAGAGCGATCTGTTGGGTCTCCAGTTGGGTGCGCATATCGCTGAGGTCGTCCTGCAGAAGCAACAGATCACCCTGCGAGGCGGGCAGGGTGCGGTCGAACTCAGATAGGCGACGGGAGACGGCTGCGCGGTGAATGCCGATCCGGTCCAGGTTGTGCTGGGCGGTGTCGAGTTGGACCTTGAGGAGGGGTGCTTTGTCTCCGCCGGCCGAGGTGAGGCTGAGCAGGAGGTTGTCGAACGTTGTCTTCGCGTGTGTCCTTCGCGTGTTCGCTGCCTGCAGATCTTCGTTGGTCTCTGCCGTCGTCAGGCGATTGTCATCGATCCGTGCGCGCAACCAGTCGAGGAGCTTGTGGGCGTGCCAGATCCGTAGGCGCGCGGGGGTCCCTTCGGCCCGCTCCAAGAGGAGTGAAGTCTTGCGTGTGTGGTCTTTGCCCGCGTGCTGGTACTTCTCGGCGAGCTGAGGGAGGCGGGTGAGGGTCTCCAGCTGGCGTCGGGTGGCTTCGTACTCGTCATACAGACGTGACGCCTCTCGGTACGCCTCGAGCGCGGTTCCCCACCGGTCGAGCGCGAGCGGCTCGGTGAGCACAAACTCCTTGAACAGCGCGTTGATGTTGAAAATGCCTTTGGAGGCCTGGGCGCGGCGCAGCAGGTGCATGGCAAGGCGCTGGGATTCGTCGGACTTGCCCATCTCCATCACGGAGCGCATCTTCGCGTGGATCTTGCTCTGTGAGGAATCGACGAGATCACCGCGGCTGGTGTCGATCAGGCCGCTGAGCGTCGTCTTGGTCAGGGGCGATGAGCCGGAGCGGACACCGGTGAGCCCGTTCAGGCGGTCCAGGTCGAAGTCGCCGGAGACGAACCCGTAGATCGTATTCGCGTTGATCGCGTCGGCGCCGGTGGTGTCGCTGGCAACCCATGCGAGTCGAAACACCGTGACCCGTCGGCCATCGTCATGAGCCCACGTGATCGCAGCGCCGCTGGCGAACCCGTTTGTGCCGGGTGGACGCACGTAGGTGGTTGTGCCGGAGCGTCGGTTCTCGTCACGCCGCCGGTCAGTGAGCCCACGCGCGTACGTGTATACGGTGCGCTCGCGCTTCTGGCCTTTGTCGTCGCGTGCGGCCTGGTTGAACTCTTGCGGGTTGGGAAGGATGACCGAGGCCATCGCATCGAGCAGGGTGGACTTGCCGCGTCCGGACGGTCCGAGGATCGCGGTGCCGGCACGTTCGACATGCATGACCTGTAGGTCGGAGTATCCGCCCCAGTTCAGGACCTGGACCTTCTCGATGCGGAACTGCCCATTGATTAGCATCAGGACTCCTCGTCAAGGAGCTGGGCTGAGTTTTCGGTGCCATTCCCGTCATTTGCGGTGGCGCCTGCCCCGAGCCGGTATGCCGCTTCCAGCCGCGTCAGTTCATCGACACCGACAAGAGGTACCACGACTGGCGAGATCGTGTAGAGGTAGTCGGCGTCAGGGTCCTGGTTGAGCAGCCGCAGATCCTGCAGCTGCCGGATGGCGGCGGTGACGCGACGATCGAACTTCGCCTGGTCGCCGTCGTCATCCTGGCGGTAGGCGCTAAGGAACTCGTCGATCTGAGCCCGGGTGACCACGACGAGCTCGTCCTGGGGGTCGGCGTGGGCGCACTCCTGGCAGAGAAAGATGAGCAGGAACGAGGCGTCGCGACTGAGCGGGCGATCTTTGCGGAGGATGCGGGGAGTGTCCTCCTCCATGATCTGCCGTTTGAATGCGACGCCGTGGTCGTGGTCGATCTCCAGTGTCAGGTAGAGATCTGCGAGGCGGCCGCGGATCTCTTCTTCATACCCACGCAGGATGTCCCACACGGCGCGATTCCTCGTCCGGGTGATGAACCGGTTCGTGAGAAGCACGACGAGCGCGCGGCGGGCACCGTCAGGGAAATCCTCGGGGGCGTCAGGCGCTAGCTCTCCTGTATCGGTGGTGCCGTGTCCGTCGCTCATTCGTGCTCACCGATCATGATGGGTGTGTCGAAGCGTAGATGGGGGAGCGCGACGTGGAGTGCACGTTCCTGCGCGGGCTGGAGTGCGACGCGATCTCTGATGTGGTCTGATACCTGGCCGTAGGTGATGGCTAGATCAAGGAGGGAGACGAGTGCTCCCAGCCGTCGGAAGTCTGGCGGCGTCGCGTCGAAGACTTCGCTGCCGGTCACCGCACCGCGCTCACGGATCAGCCGGTTCACGGTCCGGGCGACGACTCTCGGGCTCGTCCCAGCCGCCAGCCGCAACGCCTCACGATCCGCAGTCGGGAGGTCTGCGTGCGGCGAGATCGCGCGGACCTGAACCTCTTGAGGTCCCCGGTCGATCCAAAACTGGGTCTGGGAGATGTCGGTGGTGTCGATCGTTCCGATGCCGAGCACGTCGCTGTCGATCACCGCGGGGCCGGGGTGCCGTTCGACCCATTCGGCGCCGGCGCTGAGCGCCCGGTCAGCGAGGGCGAGGAGGCGCCGGTGCTTCTCGTGTGTGCTCCTGGTGAGGAAGCGCCGCAGTGACGAGGTCCATTTGACGTAGCTCTGCTGTACGCGAAGTTGCGCGGCGAGCAGGGTCGAGAACATCGTCTCGAGCTGCGCCCGCTCGGTCACAGTCATGTGCTCGCGGGCGAACTCCTGGGAGAGGATCTGATCGATGTCGTCCGGGATGGATTGGGCCTGCTTGGACGTCAACAGCCTCGAAAACCCTTGGTAGGAGCGGCCCTCGGGGGTGTCGCCGAGGAGGTCGTGCTCGTGGAGGTAGTCCTCGACGAGCTCTGCTTTGGTAGGACCGTCGGCCATCGCTCGTCGGGCGACTCGCTGGTGACGGTCCTCGACAAGGGTGCGCAGTTGCCGGAAGTCCGCAGGCAGCGTGCGGGTCATCGCCAAGATCTCACGCAGCTGCTGTTGCTGCTCCTCCACGGTAGACAGCCGGGTCCGACCAGACTTGATGTCGTCCCGCTGCTTCTTGAGCCGGGAGATCTCCCGATCGATCCGACGAACCTGCACGCGCCGGTCGGGGTTGGTCATATCCGCGAGCGTGTGGACGGCATGCGCGATGCTCTCTAACCGAGCCGTGGTGACAGTGGTTTCACCGTCGACGATCTCACGGACGAACTGCAGGGCTCGCAGCGAGTAGGCGGAGAGCCGGTATCGCAGGCGGCCAGCGTCCATCTCCGTTTCCAGCCACCGGTCCTCGACCCACTTTTTACAGTGCTCGGCGGGAGTACGATCTCCCGTCATGCTCGGCAAGGCGTCGATGGTCTCAGCGACCCGCTCATGGAACCACTCCGCGGAGACGGAACCATCGATGGTCCCCAGGTGGGTGGCGAACAGCGGCAGGACCCAGTCGCGACTGTATGCGCCGAGAAGACGAAGAGTCGGGTTGGTGTCGACGGCTTCAGCCAACTGCTGTGGTGTTGCTGTCAACGGGTCCCCCCTGCCGGCCTCAGGTGTCGCCAGTATCTCCTATACCGACGACACGGTGCCGCTTTGGCGGGCGGACGGGGGCTCGAGGAGGGCGAGGATGCGTGCGCCTGGGCACCCTCATCCGCCAGATGCCCTCGGCGGTATGTGGTCGGGGTCGGCAGCCCGGGGTACGTAGCGTTCTTGTCGAGGCCGGGGTCTCCTCCCACCCGAACGACGGCCAATCACGCGCCGGCGCTGAGGTACGCGGCTCTGGCCTCGCTCAACTCTGCCCAGTGCGCCTCGAGGCCGGCCAGAGTGGGGCTGACGTTCAGGGTGGGGAGCGGCTGGGAGTGTCCGTCGATGTAGCGGCAGGCTTCTTCGAACACGCGGTTCACAGTCTCGATAGCGGCAGGCAGGGCGGCCGTCTTGATGTTCGGTAGCGCGGTCATCCGCACGTTGGGCTGGTAACGCTGCGTCACCCCCTGCAGCAGCTCAGTTTCGGTGAACACCTCGCACCAGGCCCGGATCCAGTCGTAGCCGGTGCGTACGAGCGCGGCGCGCGCATCACCCTGCTGGGACTTGGCGGCCTGGATGGTCTCGTTGATGTTCTTCTTCAGATTGCTGATGCTGTCCCAGCGGGGCCCGGTAGCTCGGGTGACCTGCCCCTTGCCGTCCTCGTCGGTGATGTGGAAGTACGAGCATCGTTTGGACGCTGCCATCAGGTTCAGCAGTGTGGTGGCGAAGAAGATGTCGTGGGTGAACACGATCACCTGGGTCGTGTCGGCGAGTGCCGCGACACGCTGCGCGACCTCGTTGATGCGGCGATGATCGAGACTGGAGACCGGGTCGTCGAAGATCACCGGTGCGGTGATGCCGGCGAGGCGTGCTTCGGCGAGAAAGTCCGCCATCGCGAGAACCTTCTGCTCGCCCTCGGAGAGGACCTTCGACGGCTTGTGCTTGCCGGTGAGGACCTTGCGGCGGTGCGCTCGTCCCTGACGGCCCACGAACTCGACTTGAAGTTCGGGTGCACGGAGCGCGGTGCGTTCTTCGGCGAACAGCGCGTCGAAGCTTTCGTTGATCATCTGGTCGCTCGCGGTTTTGGCAAGGCCAGTGACCGCGCGTAGTAGCGCAGGCATGGGCTTGGCGAGCAGTGCGAGGCGGTCGGCTTGTTTCGCGTCGCGCACCTGTTGTTCGATGATCGCCCAGGACCGGGCGAGTTCGGCGGCAGCTTCGAGTTCGACCAGTTCCTTCTTCTTCTCAGCGAGTGTTTCCGCGCGCCGCGCGGCTTGTCCTCGCAGTTCCACCAGGGCGCCGCTGGTGGTCTCGAGTGCTTCGGTGAGGCCATCTGCGTCGGCGGCCACGTGAGCCAGGAGGTCGGCTGTGACGGGGGTGTTGTCGCGGAGGTGGTCAAGGAGCGCGGTGGCAGTGCTGAGCGTGCGTTCCAGCAGTGGCAAGAACACGGGCTGCGGGTTGCTCGTGGCGTGGTCGCGCGCGTAGGCGTCGACATCGCTGGTCCGGATGCCGAACACGGGTGAGGTCAGGGCGCTGAGCCGCCCCTTGGCGGCTTCGATGTCGCCGGCGATCTTTTCCTCGAGGAACTCGGAATACTTTCCGATCAGCGCCCGTGCCGGGTCACTGAGCGGTTGGCGGCAGTAGAGGCACCGGTCTGCGTCGTGCGCGTCGTGTGCGCTCAGGTGTGCTTCGTACTCCTCACCGGCCTGGATGAACCGGGTCCAGGTGTCGTCGGGGGCGGCGGGCAGGTCCGCCGCTTCGAACAGCGCCGCGCGGAAGGCTCGATACTCCTCCTGCAGGTACGCCAGGGCGGTGAGCTCGCTGCTGTACGTGGCGGGGCTGAACCGACCGAGAATCTGTGCGGCCGTGCTCGCCTCGGCTAGGACACGCTCGGCGCGTTGTTGCAGGGTGATCTCGGCGCTGATCGTGTCGGCCTCCAGCGCGGCCACGGTGCGGCGCAGTGTCCCGATGCGGGTATCAGCGTCGGTGTGGTGGTCGGCCATCGCCCTGAGCTGGTCCAGGTCTGTCGCGGCGCCGAGCGTCTCGATCAGCGGGTACACCGACGCCGCTCGCGGGAATCGGCCCAGCAGTCCTGTGGGGCCGGATCGCAGGTCGCTGATTGCCGCATCAATGCGGGCCTGGACGGCCTTGATTCCGGCGATGACGTGGTTGAACAAGGCAAGCGCGGCGGGGACGTACACATACTCGAGGTCTTCGTCGACATGGAAGCTCACCGATGGGCTGTCGAAGATCGAGATGCGCGTGAACGGGGCAACCCCCCGTTGCCCTGTCCAGGCGTACGTCTTCGCTTCCGCTCCGAGTTGGTAGCCGATCGTCGCGGACGGGGATTGCGGCGCCGTCGCCTCGATATCCCCGAGGATGACGTCCGCGGTGCGGCTGGCAGCAAGCGCTTTGAAGATTCTCGAGTACCCGGTCTTGCCGGTGCCGTTCTCACCGAACAGAATGGTGAGGCCCTGATGCGGTTCGATGACCCCACCACCGATCAGAGCGTTCACCCCCGCAACCTCTGACAGTGAGGTCACGGTCAAAGGTTCGAGCGCCTCGTCCTCCCCGTCGATCATCGCGAGCTGATCCTCGGTCGACAGTTCCCGGGCGTCCAGCGCCTTCTCTTGCCGGAACAGCGTGTACGCGTGGTCCTCTTCGTCGGAGTTGAGAGGGCCAGCTCCGGTGAGTACGACGCGCACGATGTACCGCACCCATTCGTCGGAACTGTTCGCCCACGCGCCAAGAAGCTGACGGGGGTCCACCCGTGTGTCCGCTTGCACCGCGTCCGTCATCGACCGACCTCCGTCGCGACAGCGGTGTCCATGGAACGCGCTGCTCACCGCCGACTCTATCGTCGCCCTGACAGGACGCCGAGCTGTGCGTCGCGCGGGCCGCTGGAGTTGGTGCGGGAGATGGGGCACGCTGATCGGATGACTGAACGAAACACCTGGCCACGCAACCGGTCGACGCTTCCTGGCGGTGGCCTGTCGACGCTTCCTGGTGGCGGCTTGTCCACCCTGCCGGGTGACGGGGCCTCTACGCTTCCCGGCGGTGGTCTGTCGACACTCCCAGGTGGTGGCCTGTCGACCCTTCCTGGTGGCGGTTTATCCACGCTCCCTGGTGGCGGTATGTCGACGCTTCCTGGCGGTGGTCTGTCGACGCTTCCCGGGGGCGGCTTGTCTACGCTTCCTGGCGGAGGTCTCTCCTCGCTGCCTGGGGGTGGGCTGTATGACGGTGCAGACCCGAACCCGTACCGCTCGAATCAGCCACCCATGACCCACTTCATCCCCTACCTCCGCCATCAGGGGCTGAACGATGTCGCCGATCTGCTGGCGCGTGCTCACGGGCTGAACCTGTAACGAATCACGAGCTCTGCTTCATCGGAGCGGCCCCACGTTCACCTTGACACTCCACCGGGTACCGTCGAGCTGTGTTCTTGCTGCTTGACGCCAACGTGATCGTCGGCAATCCGCTTCTGCGCGGGCGGCAGTGGGACGCCGTCGCGGATGCGGTCGCTTCCGAAGCGCTCGATCTTTATGTGCCCGAGCTTGCGGTCGATGAAGCCGTGGCACGGTACCGCGACAGTGCAGCATTGCGTGAACGCGAGGCGAAGAAGGCTCTCAAGACATGGCCGCCGAGGTCACGGGAACTCGTCCAGGAAGCCATCAACGCTTCAGAGTCCTTCGCCGCCGAGTACGAGAGTCTTCTGCGGGCGCGCCTCGAACAGATGGGTGCAGAGATCGTCGGCTACCCGGAGGTAGAGCATCGTGAGGTCGCGTTGCGGGCGATCTCACGGTCGGCACCGTTCGACAGGGAGGGCAACGGATACCGTGACGCGCTGCACTGGTACGTCTTTGTCGATCTGCTTCTCACGTGCGAACCCGAAGATCCGCACGCGTTTCTTCTGTCGGCTGACAAGCGTGCGTTCGGACCAGCGCGACGGCGCGAACTCTTGGCCGAGATCGAGAAACTCGATGTGGAGTGGGAGGTGAAGATCCTTGAAAGCATCTCCGATTTCAAGGTTCCCGGGCAGTTCCTCGATGACGAGGGCTCATTGGACTACGAGCAGGAGCGACAGCTTCACGACGCGGTACAGGATGCGGTGCTGGCAGGCGGAACACCCAAGGACTTCACTCACTCGCTGGCAGCGAAGACCGAGTTCGACGTTGCTGATGTGCTTGAAGTCTTGTTACTGGATGTGAACGTGGAAGGGGTGCAGATCGAGCGAAAGTCGCGCGATCTATGGATCAACTACACCGCCCAGGCAACGTGCCTCGTGAAGCTCGAGAGCGTCGAGATCCTCGACGAGGACGCCGGCGACTACGCCACCCATCGGGACACCGCCGTATGGGTCCTGGATCTCAGCGGCAATGCTTACTCGTCAGGGAACCGCATCGACGAGGTCGCCTCCCTGCGTCTCGACACCATCGAAGGAGACGCACCGGCATAGATCGAAGGAGACGCACCGGCATAGATCGAAGGAGACGCACCGGCATAGACAGTGGGCGGGTAGGAGCTACCTCGAGGGCCGCCGGCGCGGCCGCCGCTGTTCAGGTGGGGCGTGCATCTGATCGGCACTCGGCTGTCCTCGCTTTATGTCGGCGGCCTTCGCGGTTCGGCGGTGACGCTCGGCAAGTCATCATGGACTTCGTGTACCGACGCCGAGTGTTCGAGGTTGCAAATGAGCTCGGCGTTGACGTGCGCACCGTGCTCGACGCGCTGCGGAGCCTGGGTGAGGCGGAAGTGCGCCCTGAGGCGCAGCTGAGTGAGTCGCTCGCTCGCAAGGTGCGAGTGCATTTGAATGGTGGCGGGGCTGTGCCGGAGCGGCGGCGGGGTGTGGAGCCAGCGCGCCGCCGGTCGAGGTTTGCTCAAGGCATTCGGGAGCAGCATGACGACGCAATCCGTCGCGTCATCCCCACCATCGCGGCGGGCTTGACCGTTGCCGCTCGGCTGCCCGAGGGTAACGAAGTCATCGTCGCATTCCACAACCGTGACGCCGTCGCGCGGTACGGGTTCTGCACCCTGTCGGGCGGGCCGCTGCCACCCACTGTGCTCAACGCTTCGGATGCACGGAGGCTGTTGGCGCCGTTGCGGGACGTTGACCGCGACTATGTCGCTCGCGGGTGGACGCCACCCAATCTCTACATCGCCTTCGACCTCGCCCATCAACACGTCTGGCTAGGAAGGTCGCTGAAGACGATCGGGCATCCTGGTGAACGATTGGCTGCGGACTCGCTCGTGCGGGTGCCACCCCCTAGCGCCGGTGAACCGCCCCGCATCAACCCTCGCGCACAGCTCTTCACCGCCAACAAAGTGCCGTCCGTCGTCGCGGCGGTCGGCGAGGGGTCGGATCGTCCCGAAGAAGCGTTCCTCCTTCACGAAGAGCTTCTGCGTCTGGCTGTCGACAGCCTCGTCGACGCGGACGTTCTCGATCCGCTGCCCGTGCATATCAACGCGATCTGGTTCTTCGCGCGCCCGATCGTGATGCAGCGGGCGGGCGACAGCGACCGCCATGTCCGCGCGGTCTGGTACCGGCAGGGCGGCTCGATGTGGCGCATACGCACATACGTTGCTGGCGTTGCGGGATCCGGCGCGGTCAATGTCAAACAGGTCGGGCCGCAGCTGTCCGGCCGCGTGCCATTCGTCCCGGTCTGGGATGACACCCGACCGGAACAGAAACTGCTTGCCGCGGTGTGGGCGTTAATGGCCCAGGGCGGCATAACTGAGTCGGAACGCGTCACAGGCGTCGTCGTGCCCAGCGGCGAGCCGCAGGGCGAGCTGACGATCGTGCGCGTGCAAGCGGGCAGCGATCACGTATCCGTCTATCGAGAGGGGAGCGACGGCGAGCCGCCCGATCGTGCGGCCTGGTCGGTTCGCGGCCACTGGCGGCGACAGCCCTACCCCTCACTCGGGCTCGACGACGACGGCCACGTGCGCACCCGACTGATCTGGATCGCGTCGTA
Organism: Microbacterium sp. NPDC078428; assembly: GCF_044542535.1. Taxonomy (NCBI): domain Bacteria; kingdom Bacillati; phylum Actinomycetota; class Actinomycetes; order Micrococcales; family Microbacteriaceae; genus Microbacterium; species Microbacterium sp. NPDC078428. Next base: position 139,909 of record NZ_JBITUP010000006.1, on the reverse strand, counting down.
TGTGAAGGGTTCCCACGGAGCACCAGTCGAACCCAAGGTAATCGTGGTCAGTTCAAGGCCGGGAGAGGCCTGAGGGCCGACACGACCGGCAGTTGAAGGTTCTCGATACGAGATGCCAATTCCACGAGGTCTTTCGAGCGAGTTGCGAATTGCAGTGTCGTGGGGACGTAATCGCCGCCGCCGCCGCTGCCCGCCGCCCGCCGCCGCTGGCGCGCCAGCCAAGGGGCCGCGTGTAGATACGCTCGAAGTGGGCGTATTCTCCGACGAACGGGGCCGCGGTGCGGGAGTCTGGTCTAATCGGTGGATGGTCGCAGCTTCGTTGAAGCCGTTCCCAAAGTCCGTCCGGGTGATCGTGTCGCCGTGATCTCGCCGGCATTCGCCGCCCCAGCGATTTCGCCCGTTCTCCACGAGCAAGCGATGCGGCGTCTGAAGGAGGCGACCGGGTTCATCCCGGTCGAGTACCCCACGACGCGGCAACTCGGCGCGAGCGCGGAAGCCCGTGCGGCAGACGTGAACGCGGTGTTCGCGGATCGGAGCATTCGCGCGGTGCTGGCCGCCATCGGTGGTGATGACCAGATCACTGTCATTCCGCACTTCGATGCCGCCGTGATCGCGGCGAACCCGAAGCCGTTCCTCGGGTACAGCGATAACACGAACCTGCACAACCTTCTTTGGAACCTCGGCGTGCGGAGCTTCTACGGTGGATCCGGTCGACCTCGTCTACCCGTTCACGGGGAGGTGGCTCGTGCAGAACAGTCCGGCGAACCACGACCGACTCTGACCAGTCGCTCGCCTGTGCGCATCACGGAAGCATGACGTCCCCGGTTCGGTTCACCGAGCTCGCTGGGTGGACGCCGCAGCCCTACCGCTCCGTGTTCGTCTGGGTCGCGTTCGAGGAGCGCCTCGTCGCGACCGGCGAGAGGTACGGTCCCGACGATCACGCGGGAGTCTGGACGGCGGACGGGTTCCTGTCGCGGTGGTCCAGTCGGCTCGTCGATCAGGGATGGGAATGGATGGCTCCGCTCATCCGCCGACTCGCGGACGGCGAGGACCCGGAGCACGTGCGCACGGACGCGCTCCATGAGTACGCCGCTCGCCACGACGGCGCGGAACCGAACGTGACCATCTGGAACCTGGGCGTCGACCGACTCCGGTGAGGGCGAGTCAGCCGCGTTGCCGCCCCGCTCGTGGAGCCACGGCATGCGACGTTGGTGCCGTACTTTCCCCGGCGTCGGCGCCTTCCTCGAGGAGGTCGAGAGGCGTAGTTCCGTTTCTGAGCGGGCCAGCGGGAGGCGACGATGCCGCTACCGGCGTGTGGGATCCGGTGCTGCTGGCGATGAGGCTCATTGCGATGTGGGTGGCCGGGCGTAGTCAGGTCTCCATGTTCACGCGTGTCGCGCGCGGTGCCGACGTACTGCAGCGCGGTTGGCGCAGCGGACGCTGCAGTACCGCTGGCGGCCGTTGCGCGTGACGTCTACCACGACGTTGTGGCACGGGTCACCCGGGACTTTGCCGGCGTCGCATCGGTGAAGGCGGTGCATTCCCCGCGTTGTCAGGTGGAGTGCGGTGCCGACGCTGATGACGGCCTCCAGCACATGCGGCAGGGCTTGGTCTTGGTCTCGATAGTGGAGGTGCCAGCCTTCATCATGGTGGTCGGTTAGGCGCGGGTAGGCGGCCGCCTCTGCGAGGTGTTGGTTGAGGAGGTCGGCGCGTCGTTGCGGCAAAGGTTCATCAACGACTTCGAGCCATCGGTCGATTACCCTGCGGACACCGGTGTAGTCGTCCGCTTGCGGATTCGCGAACGGCGTCTGCATCCCATAAGACTCCGCACGGTCGACAATGCCCGCTCGATCTTCGGGCCAGTCGTTTGCCAGTGACGCGGCGAGCAGGACCGCGTACTCGCCGTAAGGGTTGAGATGCATAAGGGCATTACATCACACTGGAACGTGAATCGTTGGAAGGAACTGACTATGACGGTGCTGGGTACTGGACTCCCGTGGGCCGCGGTCGGCGGGATGGGGTTGGCGGCGTTGGTGATGGTGCTCACGCCTGGGCCGAACATGATCTATCTCGTGTCGCGCAGTATCGCTCAGGGGCGAATCGCAGGTCTGGTCTCGCTGGCGGGGACGGGCGTGGGATTCCTCACCTACATGACGATGGCGAACCTGGGGCTCAGTGTCGTGTTCGTTGTGGTTCCGTGGCTCTACATCGGTCTGAAGGCCGCAGGAGTGCTGTACCTCGCCTGGCTCGCGTTCAAGACGTTCCGCCCAGGAGGGACAGGACTGTTCGAACCCGGACCGCTCACCCGCGATACGCACGGGAAGCTCTTCCGGATGGGGCTGTTTACCAACCTGCTGAATCCGAAGGCGGCGGTGATGTACCTGGCGATCATCCCGCAGTTCATCGACACATCGCACGGCAACCCGATTGCGCAGGGGTTCACGCTCGGCACAGTCCAGATCACTGTCAGCGTGATCGTCAACGCAGCAATCGTGCTGGCCGCCGGGACGATCGCAGGATTCATCGGAACCCGCCCGTCCTGGCTCAAGTGGCAGCGCCGCATCACCGGCAGCCTTCTTGCCGCGGTCGCCGTCATGCTGGCCAGGGAAGTTCCCCAGGCTGCCCGCGCGTAGACAACCTGCAGGTGGTCGCGCGCGTGTGGCCAGCGCGCCAGCCATCGCAGCGCCGATGTAACCTGAAATGGACGAATCCGTTCAACCGATTCGTTGCGACATCGACTGATCGCTCTCGCGGCACACGTCGTGAGTGCCACGTGCGCACGAGCGCCGACGACGGCAACCCCGTACATCAGAAGCCGAGGGCGTGGACAGCTGAGCGTGTATGTCAACGGCCGCAGAATGGGAGCGAGATGAACCTGCGGGAAGAGCTTCTGCGTGTCTACGAGGACGCGCGGTCCAACCGGTCCTCCGAGGAGAACGAGACGACGGATCGTGCGGCTGCGGAGCTCTTCGACGCCGGTACGGCAGACCGCGCGAAGGCCGTCGGAGATGTGGCGCCGGTGTTTTCTCTCCCCAGCGCCACTGGCGAAACGGTGACCTTGAGTGATCTGCTTGAGGATGGCCCCGTGGTGCTGAGCTTTTACCGAGGCAGCTGGTGCCCGTATTGCAATCTCGAGCTGCGGGCGCTTCAAGCGAACATCATGGAGTTCAAGGCGCGCAACGCGCGGCTCGTTGCGATCTCGCCGCAGGTGCCTGACGAGTCATTGTCGACCGCTGAGAAACACAGCCTCACTTTGACGTTCTGAGCGACGTGGGGGCCACTGTCTCCCAAAGCTACGGCCTGTCCTTCGTCATTCCTACGGAGCTGGCTGCGCTCTACGAGCGACGAGGTCACGATCTCATCCGTCGAAACGGTGGCGATGGTCGAACGCTTGTGATCCCCGCGACCTATGTGATCAGGCAGAGCGGGTCTATATCGTGGTCGTTCGTGGACAGCGACCACACCAGACGTGCGGAACCGCGGGACATCATCGCAGCGCTCGATGCGATCCGCTGACTGCTGCAGAGGCGACGGACGGAGGAGTCACGCGCCTCTCGTGCGACCGTGCGCGCTGCGACGCAACTCCCGGCTGGTTGTGGACGGAGATCGGTCATGCAGCGCGGCGATCTCCGTTGGCCGCGCACCTCGGCTCGCGAGATCGCGATCAGAACGCGCTCCTCTTCGAAAAGAAGCCTCGAGGAGATGGGGAGAAGCGAAAGCGGGCCAGGGCTGTGGCACGACCTTCACCGCGCTATCCTTGCGCCGCACCGCGGTGCCATCGCGCCGGGGGTACGCGGCCGTCCGCATCGCGCCGACCTCGCGGGCGGCGGCCGCCAGCGGCTGCACTGAGCGAGCAACTCCGTGAACCGGTTCCACGTCAACGAGTTCGGCCTACGCCCGGGGCCCGGACGGGCAGATCGATCGTCGCGTGCCGGGGTGATTCCGGCGCTGACATCTGGCTCGACCGTTCCTGCCGACCGAGGGTGGTCAATGGCTTAAGACCGTTGCCGTGACGGTGGTGATGCCGACGATGACGACGAACCCGCGGAACAGGCCTGCGGGGAGTCGTCTTGCGAACCTGCCGCCGACCAATCCTCCCAGGATCGAGCCGAGAGCAACGAGGGCGACGATGGGCCACGAGATCAGTTCTGGTGAGACGAAGATGAAGACCGTGGCGGCGATGATGTTGACCGCGGCGACGCTGGCGTTCTTCACGGCGTTGAGTTCTTGCATCAGCAACGTCGTCGTGATCCCGAGCAGGGCGACGAGGAGGATCCCCTGCGCTGCACTGAAGTAGCCACCATAAACTCCGAGCAGGAACGCGCCGACCACGGAGGCGACTTTCGAACCTCGGCGAGGGAATGGCGTCGCGTCGACGTCGTCGGTTGCCGCCACGCGGCCGATGCGGTTCTTGATGGCGGGTCCGCTGAGTACCAGAAGCGTACCGATACCAATCAGCCAAGGGATGACGGCAGCGAAGATGTCGGCGGACAAGTGCAGGAGGAGGAGCGCGCCGGTGACGCCGCCGGCGCTGGATGAGGGAAGCAGTAGGCGAGTAACGCGGTAGTGTGCGCGCAGCTCGCGTCGGTAGACGAATACCCCCGACAGGCTGCCGGGCACGATGCCGACCGTGTTCGCCATCGTCGCCGTCAACGGCGGAAACCCCAGCAGAACGAGGATGGGGAAGGACGCCAGTGTCCCCGCGCCTACGACGACGTTCAGACCTCCTGCAAGGAAGCCTGCGCCGACGACCGCCGCTCCTCGCAGAAGCGGCGCGATTTCTATCAGCACGTTGGCCTCCTCCTCGCCCGGGTCACAAGATGTCCCGGAGGCCTTCAAGGCTTCCAAAAGTGCGCTGGACGCAGGTTGATAGAATCGGAAGGGATGTACGCGAAATCCGAAAGCTAGTTCGTGGCGCCCAACTTGCGGGATCTGGAGCTGTTCGTCGCGATCATCGACGCCGGCTCGATCACGGCGGGCGCCCGCGCCGTGGGGGTCTCGCTGTCGTCGGCCAGCAGCCGGATCGCTCTACTGGAACGGCAAGAGCGAGTCGAGCTGTTGTCGCGTCGACGAGGTGGGATCGTGCCGACCACGGCCGGCACGACCCTGGCGATACATGCCCGTGCCCTTCTCGAACGTGCTGATGAACTGCGGCAGGCGATGGACGGGCTGCGCGGGGACTCTGCCCACGAGATCCGGCTCGCCAGCAACACATCAGCCGTCGATACCTTGACCGAGTTCCTGGCCGCGACTCTCGCACGATTCCCTACGATGCGGATCGCGGTGGTCGAGACAAGCAGCGTCGAGGTCGCGTCTCGGGTCCGCGAGGGGGGTGCTGACCTCGGGATCGTTTCCCTCCCACCGACGGGCGACGGTTTGATCGCTCGTGAGTTATGGGCGGATCCCCTTGTCGTCGTTCGTGGCTCGGTGTTCCGCGGAGACGACGTGGCTCCTTCCTTCGAGGAGGTGATGCGGGGGCCGCTGATCGGGTTGCCAGCGGCAAACCCGCTTCAGACACTCATCGACGAGCAGGCGCGCATCCTCGGTGTGTCACCGGCGTACCGCGTGCGGTTGCCAACCCTCAACGCGGTGTACGCCGTCGCCAGCACTGGGGCTGGCGCGGCGATCGTCCCGTATGGGACCGTCAGCCGCTCTCCCACACTGCCTGCTGCCATACATCCGGTGGCAGAGGAATGGGCCGACCGCCGCGCACTCCTCATCACTCGGTCTACCTACGTTCCGTCCCCCGCGCAGCAGGAGTTCATCGACGCGCTTCTGCGCTACCGGGATGAAGTCGATGTCACCGAGCCGCTCGGAGTCGTCATCCTCGGCTCGCCCCCTGAGCAAGCCCGCCGCGGGTAGCGAACCCGATACGAGATCCACCCCGGTCGGTGATAGAGCTGTACGCCAAGCTCGGAAAGGACCTCGGCACCAGTTAGTGAGCGTTGCCGAGCGTAACGACTCGCTGGCGCAGCGCGGCAAGATTCCGGCTGGCCCAAGCAACCCAGACCGCACCGAGAGCGTCTGTTACTGGAATGCAAGGTCGGCTACCGATCGGCGATCCTCCCCTCACCCCCTCCGAACGGGAGCAGATGCTCAGCGCACCGATGTTGTTGACGACCACGAGTGCATGGAACAACGCGCGTAGGCAGTCTGCCGTGGCCCGTGCCAATTCCACTCATCGTGGCCGGATTCATATCCGGAGCCCGCGACGATGATCGTGAAGCAAATGGCCGACACCACGAGCGCCACAATGACGGGCACGAGCGCCCTGAACTATCGATAACAACTCGTGGGCGCAGCGAGGACCCCGGCGTTCACGTCCGGCGCTGTCAGAGCTCGATCACGTACTTGACTCCGCGTGAGCGGCCGCCGGCGCCAAGCCGTCGGGCACGCGCGCGACGTGGGCACTGGTCACGAGAACCTTCTCCGCCCAGGTGCCGCTGCCACCGGGCAGGGGCGCCTCGTGGACGAGGTCGAACACGGCGATGGGAATCGCGTAAGCGAGTGAGACGGCGTTGCACAGGTCGACGAGCGGGTGGATCGAGGGCAATTCCCCGTCGCTCTTGAATCAGCGTGGCAGCGCTTCCGACGCGCACCGGTACTGGGTGGGTTTGAGTCCCATCTGACTGAATGCGCGCCGCCAGGCGACGATCTCGGGGAACTCGCTCTCCGGTCGTTCGGAGAGGCGCATGGAGGCCCGCTCGCGGAATGGTGCCGCGGTCGCCGAGACGTCCGCCGTGTCGGTCACGCCATCGAGGGTGAGTGTCGCGACGGCGAGCTGAGGGAAATGAGCGCGCAGCGCCGAGTCATGAACTGAGCTGCATCAGCGGGTTTCGAGGGCGAGACGGCCGGCGAGCAGCCCATACGTGCCCGCGAAGGTGCGACGCAGCCACGCCATGACCTTCGGGCGCGTGATGACCTGGTTGCGCATCCCCGCGGCGAACACCCCATACAGCGCAAACACGACGAACGTCAACGCCATAAACACAAGGCTGAGCCAGATCATGTGCCACGTGCCTTTCGCCTCGCCCGCGGGAACGAACTGAGGGAGGAACGCGAAGAAAAAGATGGTCAGCTTCGGATTAAGCAGGTTGATGAGCACGGCGGTACGGATGACCCGCCAGAACGAAACCGGGGCGGGGTTCGCGTCGCCGTCGATCATCGTCTTGTCGCGGAATGTCTGCCAGGCGAGGTAAAGCAGATAGGCGACACCGAGCCACTTGATCGTCTGGAACGCGATCGCGGAGGCATTCAGGATCGCGGCCAGTCCGGTGATCGCGGCCACCATGTGAGGGATGACCCCGAGGGTGCAGCCGAACGCCGCAATAATGCCAGCCTTTGCGCCGCGGGAGAGCCCAGCGGCGATCGAGTAGACGGCGCCGGTGCCGGGGGTGGCGACCACCACGAGGGTGGTCAGCAGGAATGCAATGCTCATCGTCGTCCTTCGAGAGTCGTTGCTTCCGCACAGTACCGCGTCCGCGTAATCCCGAAATACACGAGCGATCAGCCGAAGACGAGCGAATCGCCCAGATGGACACCGTGTAGACATTCGTCCGCGAGATCGGGATGGCATGAAGTCGCGCCCCTCGGGTAGCGAGGTCATGGTCGTGTCGCGGTTACACGTCATCACGCTGGCGGACGATCGGCAGCCACAACTCCGTCGTCGCGGAACGGAAGTCTTCAGCGCGATCGAGGATCGCGACGATCGAGGGGCCTGGTCGCAGCAGCCACGGGTTCGACGGAAACCACTCGGATGCCGATGCCGCATACGTCTCCTGCAGAGCCGCGGGATATGGTCCAGATGCCCGGAACACAGCCCACGTGCCGGCAGGAACCTCGATCACGTCGAGTCCTTCCGGCGTGGTCGTCGCGGCGTCCCGGGCAACGCCGTGCAGATAGGTCAGTGTGCTTCCCTCGGTGTAGTCGGAATCGACATCTGCGCTTTTCTGAAGCAGTCCGTGAGGATCCGTGTTGCCGAGCGCCGTCAGTCGCGCGTGCTCGTGCGCCGGCAGAGAAGCGACGTGCGCTTGGATGTGAGGATTCGCGCTCCGGTGGATGAGCGGAACGCGTGCAGCATGGCCGACGAGCCGGAACGCGGGTCGATCCACGATACGCGTGTCCATCGACGTGGCGCCGTGGACAGTCAGTCGCAGCGTGAGTTGCGGCTGTGACCGAAGCGGGCCGCCGTTCGTCCGCACCTCGATAGGCGCCGCACCGTGGACCGCCCGGAACGCACGTCCGAATGCCTCGGCCGAGCCATAACCAAATCGAACCGCAACCTGGAGAAGCGGATCGCCCGCGATGACGTCGGCCGCGGCGACCGTCATCCGCCGACGCCGCACATACTCGGACAACGGCATGCCGACAAGCGATGCGAACATCCGCCGCAAGTGGTACTCCGTGGTGCCGAAGGAAGCAGCCAGCGCACCGATGTCGAGGTCGTCGGACAGATCCGCTTCGACGACCTCGATGAGCCTGTTGAGCTCACTGATCACACAAGCCTCCCTTCATTCCAATTCTGCTTGCCGGGGTGCAGTGGTTTGTCCGAACGTGCGACTCCGATCCGAGCGGGCCGGCTCGTGACGGCCGGCGACGTCCGACGACACGCAACACCACACACCATCAGGCGTCCCGGGCGCCTTCACCCGACTTGATCGGTCTCCAATTGTCGGGCGCTGGACCCGGCGTGACGAACACCCTGGAAATCGTCTCGCACCACGAGAGTCCAAGCTGAAGGGAAGCATGTTAGACGCCCGTATCGTCGAGCGGACGGCCTTCCGCCTGATCGGTTACGCCGCGTGCGTCCCGGTCGTGTCGGAATTCCGGAATCCTCATGTCGAGGCACACATCACGGCGCTGTCTGCGGAGAACGTGGAGCGGCTCCGAGCACTGGGCTGCTCGGAGCCCTCGGGTCTGCTTCAGGTGAGTACGGAGGTCGACGCCGACTACGCAGTGAACAGTCGGTTCACGTTCATGGTCGGTGTCGCCCTCGATGCGGCTCCGCCCGCACCTGAGCGCCTCGATGTGATCGAGGTTCCTGCCGGCAAATGGGCGGTGTTCCGCACGGGCGCTCCTTTTGCGTCGGCCTGGATGGACATTGTCAGCGAGTGGTTTCCGTCACACCCGTGGCGCCTGCGTCCGGGGCCGTCGATCGTCACTGAGCGCCGACCAGGCGAGCAGCGCGCCGCAACCGCCGAGGTCTGGATTCCCGTTGAACGCGCGTAAGCCAACTCTGCGCGTCTCCCGGCCGAACGCAAGATTCCAACAGTGGGAAGCTCTGCTCCACAACCGCAACAAGCGCCAGCGGGCCGGCGAGTTCATCGTGCAGGGTGTGCGCCCCATCAGCCTCGCACTCGAGCGGGGCTGGCCGATCCGCGCAGTCCTCTATGACGCGGATCGGCCGCTGTCGCGGTGGGGTGCACAGGTTATCGAAGGATCAGGAGGCGAGCGGGTAGCCGTCGCGGCTCAGCTGCTGCATCAGTTGAGCGACCAAGACGACGGCTCCCCCGAGCTGATCGCCGTAGCCGCCGTGCCGGACGATCAGCTGTCTCGCATACCTATGGGGCCGTCGTTCCTCGGGATGGCATTCGACCGCCCCTCCCTGCCCGGCAACATCGGCACGATCATCCGTTCATTGGATGCCTTCGGCGGGTCGGGCCTGATCGTCACCGGACACGGCGCAGATCCGTACGACCCCAGAGCCGTCCGCGCCTCCACTGGGTCGCTGTTCGCGGTGCCGGTGATCCGACAACCATCTCATCAACCACTGGTGACCTGGGTACGGGAGCAACGCGCTGCGGGCATCCCCCTCACGATCGTCGGAACCGACGAGAACGGGTCCGACGACATCGCCGACGTGGATCTGACAGGCCCCGTCCTGCTCGCGATCGGCAATGAGAACGCCGGACTCAGCGCGGGATGGCGCGATGCGTGCGATGTCGTCGCACGCATCCCCATCGGCGGCGCCGCCAGCTCGCTGAACGCTGCCAACGCGGCATCGATCGCTCTCTACGAGGCCGCGCGCCAGCGCGGACGGGCATAGGCACGCGAATGGCCTACCGCTACGCCGTCACGCGAGAGAGTTACGCCGACCTCTCCGGCGGCGTGCTCCACTCTGCCCCCGGGTTCCCCGCCTTCCCCGCACGCCTCGCCAGCGAGATGTTCCAGCGAGCATTGGCGCTCACCCCGAACCCCACCGCCCAGGTATGGGATCCATGCTGCGGCAGCGGCCACCTCCTCACCACTCTCACACTCCTGCATAGAGACAGAATCACCAGCGTCCTCGGCTCCGACGTCGATCACGCGGCGCTGGAACTCGCCCGGAAGAACCTCGCCCTTCTGAGCAAGCACGGCATGACCGCCCGCGCGAATGAACTGCAGGCCCGCGCCGAGCGCCTGAGCAAACCCGCCTACCTCGATGCCGCCGCCGCTGCACAGCGACTCGCTCGCCGGCTCGCGTCAGGCGACGGCTCATTCGACTACAACATCGCACCAGCCGACGTCTTCGACCCCGCACAACTCCGGCGCGCGTTGAACGGGCGACGCCCCAATGTCGTGGTCACCGATATCCCCTACGGCGAGCAGACAGCGTGGCACGGACCGGATGCTGCACGAGGCCTCGACGGCATGCTGAATTCGCTGGAAGAGGTACTCGACGAGGGAACCGTGATCGCAGTGACGACCCGCGCCCGCAAGGTGCGCCTAACCGGCCCCCGGCGACCTCTCGCATGGTTCCGAATCGGAAGCCGAGCAGTCATCCTCTGCCGCATCGCCAGCCGACTCCAGCATCGAGTTTGAATCTTCCGTGTAGCTCGTCAGCATTGTTCCTTCGGGCAGAAAATTCGTGGGGCTGCATAGAGCCCGGTTACAGCGTTGAGCACTGTCTTGGTTCCGACCGTACTGGCCGGCGACGTTGTTGGAAGCTAGCAGCGATTATCGCCCAAGCACCATCGGACCACGGATCAGATCGGCTACGCAGCGAAGTGTTCTTCGTAAAGGATCCCCTCACGGCCGAAGCGGCGTTTGCAGATCTTCCCGAAATGCGCGAGGGCGTCGACGCGATGGCAATCGGGCCGGGTGTCCTGTACTTCTCGCGGGTAGCCGCGCAAGCGACCAAGACCCGCGTTCAGCGCGTACTCGCTATGCCGATGTTTCAACAGATGACAGTCCGAACCTGGCGCGTAACTACACGGCTGCTCGAACTGCTCGACAACGGTTAGCCTCCGCACGCATCCCGAAATTGATCGTTTCCGGATTCGACGTGATCGCTCGGCCCCTGAAACTTGAAACGCGATCGAGTCAGGGAGAAACGCGCTAATGTCCGTTCTCTTTTGAGTCGGAATCTCGTGCCGCTGATTCACCGCGATCGAGGTTCCTCAGCTCCGCAAGGTCGTCGTGAGTGAGGTTGAAATCGAAGATCTGCGCGTTCTCCCGCAGCTGTCTGGGGTCGTCCGCGCGCGGAATCGGGACGATGTTGTGCTGCACATGCCACCGCAACAACACCTGCGCGGGGGTGCGACCGACCCGGTCTGCGATGTCTACCACGACGGGATGTGTGAGCAAGGGGCCGCCGCGCCCGAGCGGACTCCAGGCCTCGGTCACGATGCCCCACCGCTTGTGCAGATCACGGATATCGTCGCGCGCCAGGTCGGCACTCAGTTGGATCTGGTTGACGTCGGGCACGCGTCCGGTAGCGGCGACGATCCGTTCCAGATGTGGTCGTTTGAAGTTTGAGACGCCGATCGCCCCGACCCGCCCCTGCTCGACGAGTCTTACAAGACCCCGCCAGGCCGCAACGTAGGTGTCGAGCCAAGGCACTGGCCAGTGAATGAGGAATAGATCGAGGTAGTCGAGCCCGGTCCGTCTGAGGCTCTCGTCATAGGCGCGCTGGACACCATCTACGCTGTGATTCTCCTTGTTGAACTTGCTGGTGACGAAGATCTCCTCGCGAGCGATCCCGCTCTCTCGGATCGCCGCGCCAACCGGGGCCTCGTTGAGGTACTTGTGAGACGTGTCGATCAGTCGATAGCCGATGTCGAGCGCCAGCGCGACCATCTCGTGCACCGCGTCGCCCTTGAGCGGCCACGTGCCGAGACCCAGACGCGGAATCGAGTGTCCGTGGAGGAGCGGGATCGGGGCGGGGTTCACTGGAGCACCCCCGTGATTAGCCCAACGCCTCGCTCAACCGCATCGAGGCGTCCTTGAGTGCTCGCCCGAAGGTCGCGACTTTCGAGACCGGAAGACGATGGACTGGGGCAGCGAGGTTGATGGCGAGATTGATGCCTGCTGAGTTCGCGACCGAGACTGCGACCGATGCCACACCGTCCTCGCTCTCCTCGCGGTTCGTCGAGTAGCCCTGGCGCCGAACGGTTTCGAGTTCCTTCTCGAGGTCCGCAAGGGACTGAACGGTATGCGAGGTCACCGCGGGGAGTGAGTCCGTTGGAAACAAGCGCCCGAGCTGTTCTGTCGGCAGGCTGGCAAGCATCGCCTTGCCGGTCGAGGTCGCGTACGCCGGGATCTCCCGTCCGAGGCGTGAGGCGACGCGGACTGCCGCCGCCGGCTCGGACGCCGCGATGAAGCGGACGTTCGCGCCTTCGAGGGTGCCGAGATGGCTCGTCTCGCCCATCGAGGAACTGAGATCCTCGAGGATCGGCTGCGCCAGGCGCGGAAGATCCATGCGCCGGAAAATTGAGAAGGCCACGCTCGTGAGTGTCGGACCCGGACCGTAGGTCTTCGTGCGCGGATCCTGACGGGCGAATCCGCGCCAGATGAGCATTGCGAGGATGCGGTGCGCCGTCGAAGACGCCACCCCGAGTTCGGCGCTGACGTCGGTCAGCCTTACCTCCGTACGCTCGCCAAGAAGGATGAGCAACCGCAGTGCGTTGTCCACTGACTCGATCGGGTATTGGGGCGCTACACCGTCGCCGGGCGATTTCTGCACAACAGAAATCGTATCGCCTTGTGGTCACGGGGACCATCCTCAGACCGCGGGCGTGACCGACCGCGCGCCGTCGCCGGTCAGGCGCGCCGCGACCTCGGCTCGATCGGTTCTCGTAGCCACCGCTCGCCGCGTGCTAACGAGCGCCCGCGGCCAGTTGACGACGAGCGCGCCGGTCAGTGAGTCGTCACTCTCCGAGTAAAGTACGGCGAAGCGCTGGTCCTCCTCGGACCCGATGATGACGATGTCGTCGGCGCCGGTGCGCCCGACCACCTGGATCTTCCAGTCGTACTGGTCGCTCCAGACATACTCGGTCGTGTCGTAGTCCTCGCAATCATCAGGGTGGACGATGTTGTGTGCGACGACGCGAGCCTGATCAACGGCATTGGTCCAATGTTCGAGGCGCAGCGAGACGTTGCGCGACGCACTCGCCCAACGTGCGATATCGCCGACGGCAAAGATCTCAGGATGCCCGATGGCCCGCAGCCCAGAGTCGCAGGTCACCCCGTTGTCGAGTTCGATGCCGGAACCCTCGAGCCACTCTGTGTTGACCACAGCTCCGATACCGACGAGAGCTGCATCGGCCTCGATGATCTCGCCGCCATCGAGCACCACGCGCACCCCGTCTGCCGTCTGTTCGACGCCTTCGACTGTCCTTCCGAAGTACTCCTCGACGCCCTCCTGGGCATACTTGCGGCTGAAGATCTGGCCGACTTCGGCATTGAGCACCCGCGACATCGGCGCCGGGAACGGGTCAACCATGCTGACCCGTACGCCCGCCGTGATCGCGGTTGCGGCAGCCTCCCCCCCGATGAAGCCTGCGCCGATGACCACAAGGTGCCGCGCTGTGGCCAGCTCATCCCGCAAGCGCTCGGCATCGCCGCTGGTACGCAGCAAGTGAATATGCTCACCTTCACCCCACGGAGAGCGACGGGCGCGTGACCCGGTGGCGATCACGAGTGTGTCGTATGAGACGGCTGTACCGTCCTCGAGCGTCACAACCTGGCCTTCGAGGTTGAGGGATGCCGCGGGCGTGCCGAAGATTGAGATGGCTCCGATCCCCCGCGTCTCGTGCTCGGAGAGAAGCTCGATCTCGTGTCGCGCCGTCTCACCGGTGAGGTACTTCTTCGAGAGCGGAGGTTTGTCGTAGGTGGGATGGCGTTCCTGGTCAATCAGGACGATCTCGCCCTCGAATCCCTCGCTTCGAAGGGCTTGGGCGGTCTTGAGCCCACCAACAGAGGCGCCGACGATGACGACCCGCGACACGTCAGTCCTCCACAACCAAGGCGGAGACGGGGCAGCTGCGCGCCGCCTCCTCTACTCGCTTGCGGTCACTGTCGGGCAGGTCCTCGCGCAGAACGATCACTAGGGCGTCGTCATCTAGGTCGAAGTAGTCGCCCGCGGCGACAACGCAATTGGCGTAGCCCTGGCAGGCGCTGCGGTCGGCGATGATCCGTGCCATCGGTCTCTCCTTTTCTACTGCGGTCGCATTTCGGGAAACATCGGCTGGTCAGGCCGCGCGATCATCTCGGAGAACGTCTGCGTGGTCTGCCAGGTCAGGGCCTCGAGTTCCATGGGGTCGATCGCGATCCACTGGCCAGTTTTCGGGGCGTCGATCAGTAGCCTCGTGCCGTTGTGAGTTTCCACGCGGCGCACTTCGATCTCCGAAAACTCGTTGGCGATGACGAGCGGCTCTCCGACGGTGCGGGCGACAAGACGCTCGCGCTCCGCCGCCGCAGCCGCCGCGGCATCACGATCGACGTCGGCACCCTCCCAGTCGAGGCCGCTCACAGGAAGATCGCCAGGTTCTGGGTGCGGAGCACCGACTCGTCCACCATGATCACCCGACGTGCCAACTGCAGGTCGTCACCGACGCGACGCAATACGTCCTCGCGGTGAGCGGAGATGATTGACGGCTCGTTGACGTCTCCCCGGCTGCGGAACAGCAGGACGGCGGAGTCGACGATGAGCTCGTCCTCGACCGAGGACAGGAACACACGCACGTTCGTCACGTAGTGACGCAGGCGTGAGGGAGGGTCCTCCGTCCAAGCGTGTTCAGTCAGGAATCGCGCGACCCGGCGGCTGAGCGAGTACTTATTCTCGTCCCAGTGCGACATCCCCCTCGCCGTCGTGAAGGAAGACCCGAGAGCCGTCGTCTGACGCACCGGCATGATGTAGTGAATATCCTCTGTAAGCGTCTCAAGCCAGTGCTCGTACCGTTGCTCGTCGAGGGTGTAAGCCTCTTCAATCAACCAACGATGCGCCTCGAGATGCAGTTCGTCGGAGAACAGTAGGGACCGCCCGACTCGATCGGCGCGCGTGGCGTGGGCGCCGAGAGGCGATTGCCCGGAAATCTGGACACCGGTCTCGGTGTTCATCATGCGGGTGCCTCCCCGTTGTTGGTGATGCCTGTACCGATGCTCGCGACCTGCACCTCGACTTCGTCATCGGTGTCGAGGTAGTCGGCCCAACGATCGAGCAGATGACGCTGGTTGTACTCGCCGTAACCAACGTGCGCGACGCCTGGACCGGCGAACTGTTCAGGCGTCAGCGCAGCGACGACCGGAGTGTCGTCTTTGAGAGTCCCCATCCGACTGTTGAGCAGGAGCCGTCGAGCCATCGAACCCTTGGCAGTCGTGGTCAGCGAGACCCAGTTCTCGACATCGTCCTGCTCGAACATTCCCGTGCTACCGAAGCACATAAGGTAGGCCTTGTACGAGAGCTCCTTGAACTCCTCCGGCGCCTCGGCATCGACCGCGAACCAGGAGTAGACCTCCGTCTCGTTCTCGCTAATGGGCTGCCACGAACGGATCGAGATGAAGGGCAGCACGTCGTCCCCGTCCTCCACCTTCGGCCAGTTGTGCACGAAACTCATGTTCGGGAAGAGCGATGCCGCTGAGATCATAAACCCGTCACGGCCAATCACATCGAGCTGCTCAGGCGACCATTGCTCCTTCATCCGCTCGATCATCGCGTCGGGATATCCGACGTAGCGCAGCCGCTCCTCGAGGCTGCCCGGCGGGAGCTTGTAGGTCGTGCCGCCGCCGTTGCCGGCCCAGTACGTGTTGCCGTCCTTGCGCTTCTCCGCCTTCGGCTCACGGAACAACCCGATCTCGACGACCGAGGTGTGGGTCTGGGGCGTGTGATACATGTCGCCGGCGAAGTTCTCGGCGCCGATCTTCCAGTTCGCGTTGACGCGCCACCGCTGCGGGCCACGCAGCTCGATGCCCTTGGCGCTCTGCCCGGTGTAGTAGTCGAGGTAGAACGCGAAGTCGCCGATGTATTCCCGCAGGGTCGGCGCGTTCGGGTCCATGCTGATGAAGATCAGACCGTTGTATGTGTCCAGGTTCGGCGCCGGGAGCAGTCGTGCACCCTTCTTGTTGAACCCTGCCTCACCCCCGTAGGCCTCCTCGTGGAACGGGAGGCCCATAATCCGGCCGTCGTTGCGGTATGACCACCCGTGGTAGGGGCAACGGAAGTGGGAGGCGTTGCCGACCTCGGCGCGGCATACCTGCATCCCGCGGTGCAGGCACATGTTGAAGTGCGCCCGAATCTCACCACTCTCGTCGCGCACGACGATAAACGAGTCGTCGAGCACATGCCGCACCACGTAGTCACCGGGCTGAGGGATCTCGGATTCATGTCCGACGAAAATCCACGCGCGGCTGAAGAGCTTGCTCTTCTCCTGCTCGAAGATCTCCTCGTCGTTATAGATGTGCGCCGGGATCATGCCGCGCCGCACGTCCTCGAAGATCGTCGTCTTGCTCGCCATTGGGCCGCTGCTTCCTGATGTCAGAGTCCTATTCCGCGCCTTGAAGATGATGTCGGTCGAGACCGGTTTTCTTTAAGACAGAATCTGATTCTGCTAGATTTTCCAGGAATTCGCAATCGGAGATCACGCCTCGAAGGAGAAGTGGATGATGAACGACTACGTCGACGAACGCATGCTCGTCGCCAATGCTTGCCGCGTGCTCGCGGTCCGGGGGCTCGTGGACGACATCCTCGGGCACGTCAGCCTGCGGGTCGACGACGACACCGTCCTCATCCGAGCCCGCGGACCGCAGGAGCGAGGGCTGCGTTTCACCACCGCCGACGACATCCTCGCCGTGCCCCTCGAGGGATCGTTCGAGCTCGCCGGCGGGTACCGGGCGCCGAACGAGCTGTCTCTGCATCTTGAGCTGCTGCGCCGCAATCCTGCGGCCCGATCCGTCGTCCACGCGCATCCGCCGGCTGTCGTCGCGTTCTCGCTAACCGGACGGACACTGCTACCGATTGTCGGTGCCTTCAACATCCCCGCTATGCGGATGGCGCGCGACGGCATCCCCGCGCACCCCTCGTCTGCGCTGATCCGCAACCACGCACGCGCGACGGCCATGGCGGACGATTTCGGCACGCGGCCGGTCGGCATCCTGCGCGGTCACGGCCTCACGGCCGTCGGCGAGAGCGTCCCGCAGGCCGTCATCCGCGCGATCAATGTCGACAGCCTCGCTCGCGTGCACCTCGCCGTTCTGCAGGCAGGGGCCGAGCCTATACCGATCGATGACAACGACCTCGCCGACCTGCCCGACCTGGGTGACGCATTCAACGACGGGCATCTCTGGCGATTCCTGCTGCAGGAACTTGCTGAGCAACGGCTCCTGCTGTAGTCAGGCCATCACAGATGTCCGGAGCCCGGGTCGCGATCAACTGCACCATCCTCACCGCCGCGGGCGTACATTTGGACCGAGCCACTCCGTCACCAGGTTGAGCACCGCATCGCTGTTCGACTCCTGCATCAGCATGTGGCCGTTGCCAGCCACGTTCGCTGCCGTCAACGCGACGAACCTGACATCGCCGCCCCGCTCGGCGAGCCAGTCTGCAGTCGCGCGGTCCGACTCGATCGGATGATCGGTGTCGTGGGTACCGACCATCACGAGGGTCGGTAGGCCGTCCAACTCCCTGTCGCCGATGTGGACCTGCGCACCGCGGACGTTCTGCCGCTCGAGGAGGAGCCCGGCTGGGATTGGCACCAGCTGTGAACGGAGCTCGTCCAGGTGACCGGGTGGGAACTGCTCGCTCGCACCGACCAGCTTCGCCTCGATGAACTCTGGTCCGGGATGCCACCAGCCGCGACGGGGAAGCCTCCAGGTGAGCGGGCGTCCCTGGACGACGATGTGATCGGCGTCCTCTTCCAGCACGGCGGGCTCGGGCTGGATATCCCCGGGGGGAGCGGGCGCCAGCGCGACTAGGGCGATCAGTGAATCCCGATGGTGGAAAGCGACCCGATAGCCGAAAGCGGCGGACATGGAGTGGACCACGAGGACAACCGGGCCGCCGAGCGCAGCGATTAGCTCCACGATCGCGCCGGCGACCGCCGCCCCATCCAGCGGCGTGTCGGGGTCCCATGCGCCGCCAGCCGACAACCCAGGCCACGTCATCACGACCGCGCGGTATCCGGCCTCGGCGAGACGGGGCGCCCACCCGGGTCGCCCGCCGATCGCTCGACTCCAGCCATCGGGGCCCACCCCCCCGCCGTGAACGAGCAGCACCGTCGCACGGGCGGGGCCGCCGGGCAGCCATTCGGCGTAAGCGACGGTCCCAGCGGAAGTCGCGAAAGAGCGAAACGTCGTCACGACATGACGGAGACGATGGCTGCTGCCAGTTCCACAGGGCGCGTCAACATTGCCTGGTGGCTCCCCGGCGAGCTCGCGGTCGTGGGGTTCGTGAGCCGGTCTGCTGATGCGCGGTACAACTCCTGCGGCACAGCCCGATCCTCTTGCAGGAAGATGTAGCCGCTCGGCACGTCACCGGTGCCGGCCGTCCGAAGACGGATCGGCTCGTCGAGCCAACCGCCAGGCGACGGCACCAGACGAGGCTCGACCTGCGCGTGAAGCTCCTCCGATCCGTCCTGCAAGAAAGCCGTCATGAATAGCTGCGGCGGGATCGGCACGCTCTGGTCGGGCGAGGACGCGGCTGTGCCACGGGCGAAATTCGCCAACTCGGCGGGGAGGATCGCATTGATCGACTCGCCGTCGGCGAGTACCCACGCGTCGATGAAGATCGCCTGCTCCACCTGCTCCGGCATCGCCTCAGCTACGAGTTGGATGAGCGGGCCGCCGCCACTGTGGCCGACTACGACGAACCGGTCCCACCCCTTGTCGGCGATCCGGCCGATGAGATTGTCCGCCATGGTCGAGAGCGTGACACCTGCACGGTCGTCGTTGTCACCGTGACCCTGCAAGGTTGGGGCCCATACCTCGTGGCCTGCCTTCGTGAGCTCAGCGACAACGCCGTCCCACGCCCAACCACCCTGCCAACCTCCATGAACCAAGACGATGCGCATTCTGGAACTCCTTTGTTCACCGACGGCGGGTTCCGTCGGATGGAATCCCACTCTACCTAGCAGAATCTGTGCAGAACAACAGTCCTGTTCAATCCCTTCAGAAAGGGTCATTCGTACTCGTCGAGCTTCCGGAGGACGGTCTATCTGAGCGGCGTCTCACGGAGGTCCTGCAGCATGATCGCCCGGTTCAGGGGCGAGATGCATTGCGGGACCTCTCTGGCCAGCGTGACCGCCACTGCGCCGAGCGGGGTGCCGGATCCATGTGAGTCGCGTCGACACGAATCCGGAGATTGTGCCGGCGCCCAGCACGATGAGGGAGTTGACGATCATCCTGACGATGATCTGAACTCCGCCGAGAACGAATCCCTGAGCGGTCGTGTTTCCCTGCCCGTGATCTATGAACTGCGGGATGATCGCGAGTTACATGACAGCGGCCTTGGGGTTGAGCAGGTTGGTGACGAGCCCCATCCGGAACAGCTTCGACCGGGAGTCGCGCGCGTGGGATTGTGTCTCGAATAGCCCGTTGCCGCCGGGGCGCAGGGTTGCGGACGCCAGCCACGCGAGATAGAGCACTCCAGCGGCTGTCCCGGTCCAGCTCACCTTGACAGGGCTCTCAGGGGTGAGTGCTCGACCGGACGATCCCCCGCGGACTCGCCATGGAGCCACGGCCAAGGAATGCGGAGATCGAGGACGCCGGTCGCGCTGAGCAACACCGGGATGAGGAGAAGAGTGAGCCGCCCCGTCGGCGATCGCCCTCGCCTCTGAACGGCGCGGCTGCTCACTCGTTAACACACTCTAGGTCGATCTGCCTGCCGCAAGCGGGCATCTGAGTTGAGTCGGACCAACTGTAGGAAAATGCCATTTCGCGTGGAATCCTGGCCCTGAAACCGTTGCCAACTACCGTGGAATCGCGAGGGGTTCATGCCATCTCGAGCGGGAACCCACACCAGTTGTAGGTATTTCTTGGAATGTACATTTCGCGAATGAAATGTCCATGCGATGTCCATATGGACATTTCGGGGCATTGAGCCGCGTGTATGTTCCGCGCCGAGATGGCACCCTCCCGACGGTGGTTGGCGTGAACCTCGTTGCAGTGGTGCCCGCCGTTTGGGTGAACTCATCGGTGAGCGTATGCGTGCGCATAGGGACCGACTACCGGGTATCGAGTGGACGGGTCAATCGCGCACCGCTCGCGAACGTTGACGTCTCTGCGTGTCACGCAGCTTCTTCCGAACGCACAGCGACCGGCAATCGCACGTGCTCCGGCCCGTACACGACAGGCCTCAACCGAGCATCGCTCTCAAGTGGACCGGGTTGCGCGCAGGAGTCGGTGGCTCCGCCGTGCTGCCGCGATGTCGGACGCTTCTGCCACGGTGGACCCGCCCTCGCAGCGAGTGAGGACGGAACGATCGGAGAACGTCGTGGCAGATGCCGAGATCAAGAATGTCCGGAAAGACCGGAGCGGTGACATCACACATGTCGGCGTGAGGGGGCAGTGGGATTGGCCCGTTGCACAGGTCGTCGCAACGATCGAGTCGCGCACCAACACGTTCTACGTCAACTGCCCGCAGCGCGCCGACGTCTTCGTCGCCCAGACTTCCGCTGGAAGAAAGTTTCTGAAGACGACGGCGGATACCACGACGAAGAACAACCTGGACAATCTGCCACCGCTATAGAGGGGATCGGGCCGCGTGCGGACCGGTAGCCGTGGGCACTGACTTCCCGCGAAGCGCTCCGCCAGGGGAGAGAGCCAGAATCAACATCTGGCGTGAGGTGCGGGAACAGAGGACTCGGGGACCCGAGGGCCTCCGGATCCAGGGTTGCACGCTCTTGGGCGGGCCTGGATTGATCCTGAGCGCTGGCCCCATGTTTGCCATGCGCGAACCGTGCGGGAGCGTGTCGGACTCCCGCCAGACGCCTCGAGATGTCAACGTCCGTCTACGTGAGTCCAGGAAGGAGGTGATGGAAATTGACGAAGAGCAATGACCGACATGTCGTGCCCAATCCGAATGGCGGATGGGATGTCGTGAAGCCCGGAGGAGCTCGAGCCTCCTCTCACCACCATCGACAATCCGACGCGATCGACCGTGCACGAGACATCGTCGGGAATGCCGGCGGTGGCGAACTGAACATACACGGCCGAAACGGGGCGATTCGGGCCAAGGACACGATCCCGAAGGGAAACGACCCTCGGAACGTCCACGGCTAACTTAGGGCGGGGTCGGCAACCAAGGGGAAGTGGTGCCGGCCTCGCTCACTCGCCAGCCGTTCGGGATGTCACCCCGCCGATACCTCTCGTAGGAGCCGTTGCAACCACGCCCGAAGCTAGATCAGCGGCGATGTCGGCAGCGGTCGGGAAGATGAGCCTGTGTCCACGACGCTCGCAGCAAGAACATCGAGGCCGACGGTCTATCTCGACCAGTGGGTCTGGATTCGTCTCGCACTGGCGCAAGCGGGACGACCTCGCGCTGTGGCAGACACCGTTGCGCTGAACACGATCCGGGCGGCGAGCGCCGCCGGCGTCGCGTTTCCACTGTCGGCCACACACTACGAGGAGACGCTCCGGATCACGGACCCAACCCAGCGCGGTGATCTCGCTGCGGTCATGGCGACCGTCAGCCAAATGCGCACGTTGCGTTGCCAGACGGACCTCGTTCGTCAGCAGTTCCTATCTGCGCTTCACGAAACGGTCGGACGACCGACGTTCCGTCCTCCTGCCATCGAGCCATTGGGCGTCGGGTTCAACTGGGCGTTTCGAGGCGTGCACGCATTCCTTCGTGTCGTCGACTCCGACGGCCGCGTCGTCGCGTCAGTTGACCCGATCTGGCTGCGCCAGATCAATCAGCACGCGGAGGCTGCGATGCTGGCGGGTCCCGCCGACGAGGACCTGGCAATCCTGGCGGAGGACGGCTACAAACACCCGCGTGCACACGAAACCGAGGCGGGGAATCGGTTGGCTTGGGAGCAGCTGCTCGAAGCGAGGCTTGCTGAGGATCAACGACCGGCACCGTCAGAGTTGCGGGTGTGGTTGCTCGCCCGCGAACTGAGCCACGAGTATCTCGACTTGCTCAACTCTTTGTTCGCTGAGTACCGACTCTCGTTCTCAGCGATCAGTCCGAACGCCGACGGCATCAAGTCTCGCGAGCGGGCCGTGGCCTTCGTCGAACGTGTTCCGACCTTGAGGATCTCGGCAGAAATGAAACTCGAGATCTATCGAAACTCCAACCGCCGCTGGGACTGGAACATGCTGCGCGATGTCGACGCGCTCAGTACTGCGATCCCATATTGCGACGTCGTTGTGGCGGACAAGGACGCCGTGGACCTGGTGCGGAGAACGAAGGCTCCCCAACGTCACGGGACCGCAGTTATCAGCCGTCTGGACGAGTTGATGGCCTTGCTTCCAGACTTAGCCGCGAGGGCGTCCTCGTTGGACGAGGACGCGAATGGGTGGGATCAGCTCGCGCCGGGGAAGGGTTATAGCCTCGCGCCCCCAAGACATCTCACACTTGACGACGTCAAAGCGGGCTGTGTTGTTCGGATGTTGGATGCGGACGGCACACCGACGGGTTCGCGCCTGAAGAGCTCCCGCGACGGAGGGTGAGTCGCGAACGGCCCGAATTTGTGCGGTGAGCGACCGGCCGTCCGAGCGGAGGGTCGACCATGGGGCGCCGGTGAGCCACGGTAGTTTCGCATCGGGAGGTGCCGTGCTCAATTGGCTCACTTTGGGTGAGGAGGAGTTCAATCGCATTGCGGAACATCGATGTCGTGGCTGCAGATGGTCGCGCCGGAATCCTCATCTGGTCGCCATCCCGCATCGGTGACCTGGAGGTTCTGACACCCACGCCCTGGGGACTGTCGGGAATCCGCGAGCACCGGCAGCTCCGCGAGTCGACAACCTCAGTCGAGTGATGTTACCTAGACGCACTACCGGACGACGTGAATGCACCGGCGACCACGCCAGGGCACGCATCGGCCCCGTCATTTAGCCTGCCCGCTAGGGGATTACGAGCCCGGCGCGTGCAAGGACATGCGACGATGGCGCCATGATCATCGAGGTGACCACGACGCCGCGGGAGACACTGCTCTGGACCGGGACGCCGGCGCTGGCTGATGAGCTTCGTGCGTTGCTTCGCGATGCAGGAGTGCTCGTCTTGCCGGCGGATTCGTGGGAGTTGGAGCTCTTCAACCGCATCCCTGCTGACAAGCAGCATCTGTTCGATCCGGCCAGGATCATCGACGTCGAGATCGGCGCGAATGCCTACGACGCTCTGCATGCCGCGGTGGCAGCAGGCCACCGGCTGCGCTGGCATCCGTGGGAGAACGCAGATCCTGCCGATTCGAAGTTCGGGGGAGTGACGGTGTCCTGTTCGCTCGAGGAAGATCTGGACGTCGGCCGCTCATCCGAAGCGCTGCACGGCAACGCCCCCTGATCGCGCTCTGCCCGCACATGGATCCCGTACCGGGCCGCCGGCGACGAGCTCGAACTGACCATCCGTGAAGGCTAAGGAGCCCTGTGGGTGGCTGACCATATGATGAGGTCATGACCGCTACGGGGACTGAGACAGGCGTCATTGATCTGACCACCACCGTGCGATTCGCCAGTGTCGATGCTGATGCTGTGGCTGGGATCGCGGAGCACCTGGACGCGGCTCTGCGCTCTGCGATTGATGCACAGGGTGCTGGAGCAGTCCGCGGGTACTTTGTGCGGCCTGTCGGCGCCACCGTGCAGGTCGGCCTGAGGTTCGTCGGCATGGATCCGGAGCATGTTGAAGGCACCGCCGACGAGCTACTACAGGCAGCCCTCGAGGAATTGAACGGGATCCAAGCGAACGAATCGACGCGGGGGAAGAGGACTAGCACCCTGCTTGTCGGCGCGTAAGCGATGAAGCACGAGCGTCGGCCCGCAATCACGTCCGGCGAAGCCAAGACGCACTGGTTCCTAGTCGAGCTGCGCAATCTTGCAAACCCCGCGCTCGGGGCCGCCGCGTCTGTTCTCTTTACGTTGTGGACAGTGCAAGACCGTGACTCTCTCTGGTCGCTTCCTTCGGTGTTGCTCTTGCTCGGCGCGGTGGTGCTGATTGCGGTGTGGATGTGGGGCTACTTCACATGGCTGCGACCGCGCTACTCCGAACTCGCGAAGGATCAGGCGCTCGCCGAGGACGACCTACGCCAAGCGCAGGCCGCGCTTCAGGCGGCGCTCGACTCCCTATTGATGCATCTCCTCAAGGACCGCTCAATCGCAGATCCTTCCTGCAGAGTCTCCGCGTATTCCGTAGAACAGGATCGCTTCGTCTTGCTGTCTCGTCGCTCCGTCAATCCCACCCTGGAGCGTCGCGGGCGACGGACCTATCCCCTCGAGAAGGGCGTGATCGGCCAGGCTTGGGCGCGCCAGAGTGCACGGAGCAACTTTGATGTGGAGTCCCGAGAGGAGTGGGAAGCGGAGCTGGTCAGCTCCGAGGGATTTACCGCAGAGGAGGCGCGTGCACTCACTATGCTCTCGCGCAGCATCCTGGCGGTTCGAGTCGATTCCGCCGCCGACGACAAGATCGGCATGCTGGTATTCGAGTCCGAGAGCAAGGATGCGTTTGCAGCCAGCAGTGCGGAAGCCCTTCGCAGAAGGCCGCTGTTCAGCGCGGTTGCCGACCTGATCTCGGGCTGGCATGAGCACTTCCCCCGAGCTAAGGAGTGGAATCAGGAACGCGATGGCGGTCCTGCTGTCCGCTACCTGGCAGAACCTGCCTGGAAGAACCCGCGGTAGCGCGAACGATCGGTCGTCCGAGCGCGGCGGTAGACCTCGGCGTCAGGCAGACTGCCCCATGGCCAGCGACAGCCTCCGAGTCATCACGCGGAATGCCCGCGAACACCCCGGACACGTTCATCGCCCGCTCGGGGATCCGTTCGTGTATTCGGCGGAGTCTCGAACGCGGCGTCGCCGGTCACAGGTAGGTTCGGCGCATGAGTTCCTCGGTCTATCGCTCCCAGCTCGAGCGCAAGCGTGCCCAACGTTTGGACGCGGAGAAGAGGTCAGCTGCCGCACGGACCAAGGAAGCTGACAAGCGAGCCATGGCGACGCGCGAGCGCGCTGCTGGTTTGGGGAGCAAGTCTGAATCCACCGCCCGGATGAAGTTGCGAGACGCCGCTCGCCATGAGGGCGAGGCGAACACTGCTGCCAAGGAGTCGGCCAGCTGGCAGGCGAAGGCTGCCGCATATCTGAAGGAGGAGACGACACTAGCTAAGCGGCTCGCCGACGCGGAGGCGTCTGAACGAAAGACAACGGAGCGAAAGCGTGAGGCTGAGGAAAGGAAGCGCCTCCAGCAAGCTACGCAGGCCGAGCGGGAGCGCGAGCGCCGCGCCGCTGAGGATGCTCGCGCCACGGCTCGACTACACGCCCAACTTACGGCTCAGATCGGTGATCACGAGCGCCAGCTCGCAGCCCTTCGCCAACCGCGGCAGGAGAAGTTGCGGTTGCTGATGCTCGCCTCGTCCGGCGAAGGAGAACTTCGCGTCGCCCGTGAGCAGAAGCGGATCAAGGATGCGGTTCAGTTCGCTTCTGGCCGGGAGTCCGTCAGTCTCGATCTCCGTCCCGCCGCCACCGGCGAGGATCTGCTCAACGGACTGACCCAGGGGCGTCCACATGTTGTCCATTTTTCCGGTCACGGCAACAGCGCAGTAATCGTCTTCGAGCAGGACACGGATGGAACCAACGCCGGGGAGGTCGTCGCTGCCGACACGCTTGCAGCGGTGCTGCGCGCCGTCGACGAACCACCCCTTCTAGTCGTATTGAACGCCTGCTCCTCTGCAGCTCAAGCACGACAACTGGTCGGAGGTATCGCTTCGTTCGCGATCGGACACGCCGACTCCATCGCGGATGGGGACGCGATCGCATACGCCGCTCGGTTTTACGCCTCGCTGGCCGATGGCCAATCAATTCAGGCGTCCCATGACATCGCCAAGGCGGCTCTGCTGTTGCAAGGCACGCCCGACGCTGACTTGCCCCAACTCTACGCGGCAGCCGGCTTGGACCCGGCGGCCGTGGTCCTCGTTCTTCCGCTAGAAAGCACCTTGGCGTAGCTTCGGGTCGGCGCTGAGCGCTTCGCCAATGGACAGCACCCCCTGAAGGGTCAGACTTGGGAGCCGTCAGTCGTCGGTGAGGCCGTCGATGAACGTCCGAAGCTCGAAGGTGAGCACTTCGGACGACTCGCCTGTCGCGGATTGAAGACGTTCCATCATCCATTGAAGGGCCACTCCCGTCGCCAGCAGAAGGCGCGTGAAGTCCAGCGTGAGCTCGCCGTCCGCGTTCATCGTCGCGATAAGCGCATCGCCCTCGTTCAGCGCCGCCATGGAAGTTGCGAAGGCGGCACGCTGCTCCGCCTCGTCGTCGCTCGCAACGAAGCCGGCGTAGAAGTCGATGAGGGCCTGGGCGGTCTGTCGAGTCGCAGCATCCATGTGCCCATCATCGCGTGTCGTTAACCACGGTGCATGCTCTCCTCGCTCGTGCGCGGTACCCGGAAGGGGATACCGACCGCGCGCACCAATAGCCGCTCGCGACGGCTCCCCTACCGGGCGATGCCCGCATGTGGATAGCTTGGGTGCGCCTCTGCGCTGACGGTGGCACCGTCGGCGGCATGAACGGAATACGGATTGGCTACGCCAGGGTCTCCACAGCGGATCAAGACCTCACTTCGCAGCGAGACGCACTGCTGCGACTGGGGATCCTCGATTCGAACATCTACGTCGATCATGGGCGCACCGGCACCAACCGGGCCAGGCCCGGACTGCGCGAAGCGCTCGCCGCCGTCCGGGAAGGTGACATGCTCGTGGTCACCAAACTCGACCGGCTCGCCCGATCGGTGAGGGACGCACGGGACATCGCCGACGAACTGACTGCGAAAGGCGTCGCGCTCAGTCTCGGCGGGAGCAGGTATGACCCCACAGACCCGGTGGGGAGGCTGCTTTTCAACGTGCTCGCCATGGTCGCCGAGTTCGAACGCGACCTGATCAGCATGCGCACGAAGGAAGGGATGGCGGTGGCGCGGGCGAAGGGTCATCTGAAGGGCAAGCAGCCCAAGCTGTCGGCCCGAGGCCGCGGCCCGGTCCGATCTGCCACAGCTCTACTGATCAGGTCGGAAGTCCCCTAGGGTGCCACGTACTCCTGCCGGACCGCGCCCCGTGTGGCGATCTCGATGAACCCAAAGTCGCGGTCGGAGTTCAGGATGACAGCCTCGTTGACGACCGCGTACGCCGCAATCAGGCAATCGAACGCCGCTGCCGCTCGCATGAGCCCGGTGTCCCACAGCGCCTGCTGAACGTCCAGGGCTTGCTGCTCGTGGGGGTGTTCCCATGCGGGCAGTAGCTGCTCCATGTCCGCGCGGAGTTCTTGGTACTCCTGCGGGCTCCGAGCCGAATCGCAGTACTCGAGGACTTGCGGCGGGCAGGTGATGATCAGGTGAGTGGGCGAGAGTTCCCGGAGCCTTGTCGCAATCGCTTCGCTCGTCGAGGCCTTCTGCCAGATGCTGTTGTCGACGAGGTAGGCCGTCACTGGCCGGCAATCGCCGTCGCCGGCGGGATCGTCGGCGCGTCGATCTGGTCGGGCTCGAACGTACGGGCGATGATCCGCTCGACGGCTGCCGGCTGGCGACGGACGGCGATGAGAGTGCGCAGGGCGAGATCCACCGTTTCGCGATTGGAGGTCGTGCCCGCGAGCTCCTTCGCTTGGCGCAGCTTGTTCGGGTCGATGTCGATTGACGTGACGGTCATGACCCCTCCTCCGGTCTATATAGAGCACTATATAGACCTTTTGCCCGCCGCCGCATCGATCTCAAGCGCATGCAGCTTCCATCGAGCCCATACCCAAGAAGCCCCCTCCTACGCGCGACGCACGCAAGCAGGTCCTCGATCGACCACCGCCGGGTATTTGGAGCTCGCCGCTTAGGTTTCGCGCGGTCGACGCAGTCCACCCCGCACAACTGCGTCGGAGCCTCCGGGCCTCTGATGGTGGCCGCCGGCATCCGGATGGTGCGGTCGCCTACCGGCCTACCCAGCCGAGCTTCGGGATACCGTTGCCCAGCCGTCGTGATCCGGGCTCAGTCACGGAGGATCGAGTGCTGCTCACCCTTCGCCGGCGGCGTGTAGGTGCAGGTGTCACCCGCGCACAGCTGCGGCTTGCGACGCGCGAAGCGCTGCGCGAGGACGCATCCCACACAGATCCCGAAGGCCGCCTCCAGGTACAGCAGCAGGAGACACATCCCGCAGATCACCTGAGCGATGATCGCCGGCAAGCCCAGCCACCCCAGGCTGAAGCATCCCGCGAGAGACATTCCGAAACCGAGGCGCCAGGCAAGGAGCTTCGACCGCGACTCCACCCACTCCGGGCGCTGCGGGCGCGTGATCAACGCACCCAGCACGAGCGTCGGCGTGAAGGCCGTTCCGACGAACAGCCGCAGCATCATCTCGATGGCGAACGCCATGCCGAAGATCCGCATCGGCTGCAGATCCCCCGTGATCACGCTCCACAGCCACGCCGAGAACCCACCCAGAAACAGGATCCCCGCCGATGCCCGCACCGTGCGTTCGTTCACGACCGGGACATCGAGCCCCTCGACCCACCGACCGACGACAGGCGGTTCCTTCACCGACTGAGATGAGTGCATATGCTCTATAATACCCCTGGGGGTATTACGCCCATTGAATCCGATCCGATGAAAGGCGCAGGAGATGTGTGCTCGTGTGACGTGTGGGCAGTGCGGCAAAGCAACGTGGGAAGGTTGCGGTCAGCATGTGGAAGAGGCACTCTACGGAGTCCCGGCTGATCAGCGGTGCGGGGGTCACCCTTATGCCGCGGCGTAGCCTGCGAGCCGTCGCGCTCGGCGCGGCCCTCGCTCTCTCCGTCGTGATGAGCGGCTGCGCAGCCACGGCGCCTGGCTCCATAGTCATCGGCGACGACACGGTCGTCGTCGATGTGCGCACACCCGCGGAGTACGCCGGCGGGCATCTTGACGGCGCCATCAACATCGATTTTCAATCCCCGCAGTTCGACGCGGCCATCGCGGAGCTCGATCCCGACGACGAGTACGTGGTCTACTGCCAGACCGGCAACCGATCCGCGCAGGCGGTCGCCGCGATGGAGGATGCGGGACTGGACGTGCAGGACGCGGGCGGGATCTCCGAGGCCGAACGGGCCACAGGTCTTGCCATCGTCCGGTGACGTCGGCCGGCCTCACTGTTCACGGCGCGGACCTGGAAAACCGGAACGACCATTCCGCGTCATTCCGCCGCTGCGGGGGCCTCGCGGGAGAGGGGAGGGGCCGTGGACTCCCGCACCTTGAGGCTCGT
Organism: Microbacterium sp. NPDC078428; assembly: GCF_044542535.1. NCBI lineage: Bacteria > Bacillati > Actinomycetota > Actinomycetes > Micrococcales > Microbacteriaceae > Microbacterium > Microbacterium sp. NPDC078428. The sequence goes on along the minus strand of NZ_JBITUP010000006.1, from coordinate 110,315 downwards.
CGCCAGCTGCAGATGCGGTGACGACGAGCGGGCCGTGCCGTTCGCGTGCGCCTCCAGGATCATCGTCACGGCCATCCGGCCCATGTCGACGAGCGGCTGACGAACCGAGGTCAGCTTCGGCGTCGACCATGACGCCTGGGGGGTGTCATCGAAGCCGGTGACCGACAGATCCCGCGGGATATGGAGGGCGAGGTCGCGCGCGGCGTCGAGGACACCGATGGCCAGTTCGTCGTTGGCGGCGACGATCGCCGTCGGCCGGTCGTCGAGCGCGAGCAGCTCCCGGGCCGCCGTCTCGCCCCCCGCCACCGTGAAGTCGGTGACCCGCTCGATGGCGGGATCGAGTGGCACCCCCGCCGATTGGAGAGCGGCCCGATAGCCGTGAAGGCGCTCGATGGAGGGTTCGGAATGCACCGGTCCGCCAATCCATCCGATCCGCCGGTGTCCGAGCCCCAGCAGGTGCTCCGTCGCCGACCGCGCCCCCGTCCAGTTCGTCGCGCCGACGTTCATCCACTTCGCGGGGTGCTGCGCCTCCGACGGGTCGACCACGGCGATCGGCACGCCCGCCTCTAGGTACCGGGAGCGGAGCCCGCGCGTGCCGAACGTCACCGCGATGATGCCGGCACAGCCCTCGGGCAGCTCGTCGCCCGAATCGGCCGCCGACGAACCGGGTGACGAGGGCGCGGTGAACCGCAGCACGGTCTCCGCGCCCTGGGCGGCCGCGGCATCCACGATCCCGTGCAGCACGCTCGCGGAGTACATCGTGTCGATGCCGGCCAGAAGGGCCAGGATGACGGGGCGCTGCGGGCTCTCCCGCCGCTCCGCCGGACTCTGGTACCCCGTGTCGGAGATGATCTTCAGCACACGATCCCGGGTTTCGGCCGAGATGTCCGAGCGCCCGTTGAGGGCCTTCGAGGCGGTCGCGACGGAGACACCCGCCTGCGCGGCGATGTCAGCGAGGGTGGGTCGCGCCGCCATGAGTCTCCTAACGAAATAGTTTCGTCAGCCTACCGCTGGGATCCAGCCCGACGCAACAGGGAGTTGCTCAACACTTTCCGGCTTGATAGCGTAAGCCCAGGTCAAAGATTTCGAAACTATTTCGTTGACCGAACACACGCATTTTGCGCCAAAAGAACAGAAAGGGCATGCAGATGCCACGTACAAGGATGTACTCCTTCGCTCTCGCCGCGGTCGCCGTGGGCGCGCTCACCGCGGGATGCGCCAGCGGGTCGGGCGATTCCTCGAGTGTCGAGCTGGAGATCTGGAACCCGGAGACCGACGACGCATCGATCGCCGTCTTCCAGTCGATGGTCGACGCGTACGAGGAGCAGAACCCCGGCGTCACCGTCAACCTGGTCAACATCCCGTGGTCCGACATCTTCACGAAGTGGCAGACCGCGCTGCAGTCGGGCAACGCGCCCGACGCGACGATCGGCTCGGCCGCGTTCGCGACCTCGTTCCAGGAGCAGGGCGTGCTCGAGCCGCTGGATGACGTCGTCGAGCAGATCGGCGGGGAAGAGGCCTGGTCCGACACCGCCGACTCCCTGGTCGAGATGAGCAAGGCCGACGGCAGCTACTTCGCGCTTCCGTACACGAACAACGCCGTCCTCCTCTGGTACAACAAGGCGATGTTCGAGAGCGAGGGCCTCACGCCCCCGACCACCTGGGACGAGCTTCGCGACGCCGCCGAGACGCTCACCCACGACGACCAGTACGGCATCCTCGTGCCCTCCTCCACGAGCATGGTCACCTCGCAGAGCCTGTACAGCCTGATCCTCTCCAACGGCGGCGACGTGGTCGACCGCGACAACCCCGACGAGATCATCTTCGACGACCCCGCGTCGGTCGAGGCCATCGAGTTCTACAGCTCGCTGGCGCAGTACTCCCCTCCCGGATCGGGCGGGTACGACCGTCCCGAGGCGCAGGCGGCGATGACGACGGGCAAGCTCGGCATGTTCATCTACGGCAGCTGGATGCAGGCTGCGCTGGATGCCGCGGGCCCCGATGTCGCGTCGCAGTTCGCCGCCGTGCCGGTGCCGTCCGAGAACGGCGAAGGAGGCGCCTTCATGGGAGGCCTGAGCCTGTTCGCCTTCACCGGGTCGGAGCACCCCGAGGAGACGAAGGACCTGCTCGCGTTCATGCTCGAGCCGGAGAACTACGAGCCCTACGTGCTGCTGAACCCCGTGCAGTCCATCCCCGTGCTCACCGAGGTGCAGCAGAGCGAGAGCTACCTGACGAACGAGAAGGTGATCGCCCAGGCCGAGGTGATCGACGCGGTCAAGACCACCCTCCCCTACTCGTGGTTCTTCGGTCTGCCGAACCCGCACGCCGGTGAGTGGGAAGGCCTGAACCTGATCGCTCAGGCGGCTTCCGCCGTGATCGAGCAGGGACGGAGCGCCCAGGAGGCCGCGATCGAGGTCGCCGACGAGATGCGCGCTTCGCTCGACTGACCGGTTCGCTCGACTGACCGGTTCCGCTAGCAGCGACGAGGGGCGGGCTGCGGCCCGCCCCTCACGAATGGAAACCTCCATGACTCACACCTCCACCGTCATCGCGCGCTCCCGGCGCAGCGATCCGTCGCTCGGGAAGCCCCGCCGCTCGCCGGCCCGGCGCCGCGAGATGCTCTTCAGCATCCTTCTGCTGCTTCCGGCGGCATCGGTCATCGTCCTTCTGATGGGCGTGCCGCTCCTCTCGGTCGTGGCCGACAGCTTCACCGACCGCTCCTTCATCCGGCCGGTCGCCGAGTTCGTCGGCCTGGAGAACTACGCGGATCTGCTGACGGACGGGTCCTTCTGGGACACCTTCGGACGCAGCCTGCTGTGGACGGCCACGTCGGTGCTCCTGCAGATCGTGCTGGGTCTGCTGTTCGCGATGCTCCTGAACCGCCGGTTCCGCGGCCGCGGCTTCATGCGCGCGATCTTCCTGCTGCCGTGGGTCACGCCCGTCGTGGTGGTCGCCCTCATCTGGAAGTGGATGCTGAACGACCTCTACGGGGTCGTCAACGGCATGCTCGCCGCGATCAATCCGGCCTGGGGCGACACGGCATGGTTCTCCGACGAGTCGCTCGCCCTGTGGACCGTCATCGGCGTCAACGTCTGGCGAGGCGTGCCGTTCACGATGATCATCTTCCTCGCGGGGCTGCAGAGCGTGCCGAAGGAGCTCATTGAGGCGGTCGCGGTGGACGGAGCGGGGCGCGTGCGCACCTTCCTCACGGTCACGCTTCCCCACCTGCGGGGAATCCTGCTGACCGTCGCGCTGATCTTCACGATGTTCAACTTCAACAACTTCGACCTCGTGTACCTGTCGACGCGTGGCGGCCCGGCCGAGCGCACCATGATCCTGCCCGTGAAGACCTACGAGGTCGCGTTCAAGGGCCTCCAGGTCGGCGAGGCCGGCGCCTGGGCGGTGCTGATGCTCATCACCATCGCGATCATCGCGGGTATCTACTTCGCCTACATCCGCCGCACCCGGAAGGAGTCATGATGTCGGTTGTCCTCCGGCGGGCCGCGCTGGCCGTCGCGCTCGTGGCCGCGACCCTGTACGTCGCGTTCCCGTTCTACTGGCTCTTCATCTCCTCCATCACCGACCCGGCGCTGCTGTTCACGGGCGACCTGTTCCCCGCGGCCTTCAGCTTCGACAGCTACGTCGACCTGTTCGCGACGTCGCCGATCCTCACGTGGGTGGGCAACAGCATCCTCGTCGCCGTGATCGTGACGGCCCTCACCGTCGTCGTCTCGGTGCTGGGGGCGTACAGCCTGGCCTTCTTCGACTCGCCGCTCTCCCGTACGGCGGGCAACCTCATCCTCTTCACCTACATGTTCCCCGGTGTCGTGGTGGTCGTGCCGGCCTACCAGCTGCTCAGTCGACTGGGCCTGGTCGACAACATGGTGGGTCTCGTGCTCGTCGAGCTGGTGCTGACGGTCCCGTTCTGCATCTGGATGCTGCGCAGCTTCTTCGTCGAGATCCCGATCGAGCTGCTGGAGGCCGGAAGGATCGACGGCGCGTCCCGCATGCGGGTGCTGTGGAGCCTCCTGCTGCCGGTGGCGCGCCCCGGGGTCATCGCGATCGCCGTGTTCGCCTTCATCTTCTCGTGGAACGAGTACCTCTTCCCGCTCGTGCTGGTCAACTCCGACGCGAGCAAGACGCTGCCGCTGGGCATCGCCGGCTACATGGGCAACCTCACCGTGGAATGGGGTCCCCTGCTCGCCTCGGGCGTCGTCGCGGTCGTCCCGGTGCTCGTGCTGTTCTTCTTCCTGCAGCGGTACCTCGTCGAGGGGCTCATGGCGGGGGCGGTGAAGGGATGACCATCACGCAGACGGCCACTTTCACCAACCCCGTCCTCCCGGGCTTCCACCCCGACCCGAGCATCTGCCGGGTGGGAGACGACTTCTACCTCGTCGTCAGCTCGTTCGAGTACTTCCCCGGCATCCCGCTGTTCCACAGCCGCGACCTCGTGTCGTGGACGCCGCTCGGTCACGTGCTCGACCGGCCCGAGCAGCTGGATCTCTCCCAGGCACCCGCCTCGGGCGGCGTGTTCGCGCCCACGATCCGGTGGCACCGAGGCGTGTTCTACGTCACCGCGACCAACGTGTCGGGGCGGGGCCACTTCATCGTCTCGGCCGTCGATCCCGCCGGTCCCTGGTCGGACCCGGTGTGGGTCGATCAGAACGGGATCGACCCGTCGTTGTTCTTCGAGGACGACCTCGTTTACTTCACCTCCAACGTCGAGCCCGACCCGAGCGGGCCGCATCTCGTGCAGGCCCCGTTCCGCCGCGGCATCCAGCAGTCGCTGATCGACCCGGTCTCCGGGAGCGTGCTGACCCCGCCGCGATTCGTGTGGGAGGGCTCGGGCGGCCGTTATCCCGAGGGACCGCACCTCTACCGCCGCGGAGATCACTACTACCTCGTGATCTCCGAGGGGGGAACGGAATACGGGCACCGCGTGACGGTCGGACGGTCGACGTCTCCCTGGGGCCCCTTCGAGGCATCCCCGTACGGTCCGATGGTCAGCCACGGCAGCATCGCCAGCCCGTTGCAGGCGGTGGGCCACGCCGACCTGATCGAGCTCGACGACGACGAGTGGTGGATGGTCTGCCTCGGTGTGCGGCCTCGGGGCCAGTGGCCGCGCCACGTCCTGGGGCGCGAGACGCTCCTCGCCCCCGTGAGCTGGACGGATGACGGCTGGCCCCGTGTGGGAGAGCAGAGCGAGGTCGCCGTCGCGCCGCCCCGCCCGTCCCTGCCCGTGCACGAGGTTCGCCCCGCGCCGGTGCGCGACGACTTCGACGCGGAGACGCTCCACCCGAGCTGGCAGTTCCTCCGCCGACCCGTTCCTCTCGACGTCCTGCTGTCGCGCCCCGGGTCGCTCACCCTGCCCACGGGGGCACCGTTGCGCGACAACCGCTTCCCCTCGTTCGTGGGGCGCCGTCAGCAGCACCACTACTTCGTCTCCCGGGCGCTCCTCGAGAGCGGTCCCGACGGGGCGGGCGACGAGGCAGGCCTCGTCGTGTGGATGAACGAGTCGCACTTCTTCAGCCTCGCCGTGCGCCGGGCCGGCGACGCCTCGGAGGTGGTGCTGCGGCAGGTCATCGGTCGCATCGACCTCGAGACCGTGCTCCAGGAGGTTCCGCTCGGGGCGGTTGTCCTCGAGGTGCGCGGGGACGGAGACGAGTACATCTTCTCCGCGACCGCCGCCGACGGGTCGAGGACCGAGGAGACGCCTCTGGAGGCGCGCTTCCTCAGCACCGAGTTCGCGGGAGGCTTCACCGGTGCGTTCGTCGGGCTGTTCGCGGCGTCGGCCGGATCGCCGACGGGTGTCGCATCGTTCGATTGGTTCGAGTATGAAGGTCGGGATCCTGCCTCGGGCATGACGGATCCGCGACCGGCGGGAGAGTGAGTGCGATGATTCTGGACACGTTGACGTCGGACGAAGGCATCGGCGTCGTGCTGCGCACCGAGGCCGCGCCGGTGGCGCGCTCCGTGACGCCGGTGCGCGTGGAGACCAGCGACGGGGTCTCGGTGCACCGCGGGTACGACCGGGTCGCCCCCGAGGGGCGAGGCATCGTCGGGCACGCCACCGTGCAGATGCCCGACGGGACAGTGATGTCGATCTCCGACCGGTGGATGCCGGAGGAGGACGGCTCGGGCTGCGGCGTCGTGCGCACCCACGAGATCGTCCGCGCGGGCACCTCGGGCGGGGTCCGGTGGGATCTGGAGTTCGCCTCGGGCTCGGATGCCGACAGCGACGAGTGGCGCTTCTTCATCTCCGGCAACGTGTACGGACGCAACGACACCGACGGTGACGGCGTCGACGACTATCTCGGCGGGAACACCCACGAGTTCCGCGACGACCGCAACGGACACCTCGCCGCGCTCGCCTATCTCCCCACCGCACGAATGGGACTGAGCCTCGCGCGCACGGAGGCCCCCGGGCAGGACAGCGCCATCGCGCCCGACCAGCTGACCGCGGGCGTCGTGATCGGCGAGACCGACATCGGGTCGCTGGGACTCGTCGCCGTCGAGACCGGCGGGGTCGTCCTCCGGGCCGGGTATCCGTTCCGCGAGGAGCGGACCTTCGCCCTCGACACATCGGGACGCGGCTGGTCCGGCTACCTCCCGGCGGTCGCCGGACGAACCGGTTCCGTCGGCTACGAGCTGCGGGCGATCGACGCGGACGAGCTCACCGACGCCATCTGGTCGGTGTCGCGGCGGCAGTGGGCGGTGCTCGGGACGGCGCCGACCCCCGTCCCGCTGCCGATGGAGGAGATCGAGCGGTTGCGGTTCGATCTGACGCAGCAGTACTACCGCGAGTGGAACGCGAACGAGGACGCCCGCATGCCGGCGGGGTATCTCACGCACTTCTCACCTCGCGACGGACGCACGCTCGGATCGCTCCTGGAGTACGGATTCACGGGGGCGCAGTCGCTTCTCGCGCTCGCGTCGCTGCGACGCGGGCACCGGTACGGCGTCCCGTTGTGGCGGGACAGGGCGCGACGCGTGAACGACTTCTTCGTGAACCACTGCCAGCACGAGAACGGATTCGCGGACGGACTCTACGACACCGACACGCAGCGCTTCGTGCACTGGTTCACCGGCATCCTGATGCCCTTCCAGTACTCCGACGACGAGGACCAGCTGCGCGCCTACCTCGGGACGCAGATGGTGGATGCGCTCGCCCCGGTGGCTGCGCGCCTGCGGGAACTGCCCGGCAACTACACCCGCACGATGTGCGAGGCCGTCTACGCCGTCCTCCTGGGATACGAGGAGGAGCGGCGGCACGGTGTCGCGCAGGACGAGTGGTTGCGCGCCGGCGAGCGGTTCGGAGAGTTCCTCCTGTCGACGCAGCAGGCCGACGGCTCGTGGTTCCGCGGCTATTCGCCGTCGGGGGCGCCGCTCACAGAGCCGGTGGAGTGGTTCGGGGCGAGTGCGCTCGAGCGGGGGTCGGGAACGATCTTCCCCATCCCGGTCCTGGCAGCGCTCCACCGGCTGACCGGTCGCGAGGAGTTCCGTGCCGCAGCGATGCGCGCGGCCGACTACATCGCCGCGACCTACGTCGACGAGGTGCTGTACTGCGGGGGTCTGAACGACACCGCGCAGCTCAAGTCGATCAAGATGGACTCCACGGGCGTGCTGTTCGCGATGCGCTCGCTGATCACCGCCCACCGCCTGGGCGGCGACGAGAGGCACCTCGCCGCCGCCGTGCGCGCCGCGAAGGTCGCGACGTCGTGGCTGTTCCTGTGGGACGTGCCCTTCCCCGAGGGCACGCTTCTCGCGGAGGCCGATTTCCGCACGACGGGGTGGGCGGTCTGCGACGCGATCCCGGGCGGCTCGTACATCGAGGACGTGTTCCTGGAGTTCGTCGGCGACCTGCTCGCGGTGGCCGCGGCCGGCGGCGAGGCCGACCTCGTCGACGTGGCCGAGCTCGTCCTCACGGGCATGCAGCAGGGCGTATCGACCCCGGACCGGATGCTGGGGTACGCGGCCCCGGGCATCCAGTGCGAGGGATACCTGACCTCGTACTGGCTGAGCGCCCCCGACGAGACGGCCTTCTCGGGAGCGGTCGGCAAGGTGAAGGGCGACGACAACGACACCTGCAACGGGTTCGTCAACGCCGCCGCGTGCTACGGACTGGACACGATCCGGGACATGTTCGGCACGCTCGACTTCGCCGAGATCCGCGGCCGGGTCGCAGGGGCCGCGCGGTAGGACGCCGAGGAGGTCGGGGCGGGGAGCGCCTCGCCTCGTCGGGGCCGCCGGCTCCGGCTCGTCCGGAGTCGGCTCGCGCCGGTGTCGCGAGCGCGGGGCTCGAGAGGCGCCTCGTACCGATCGCAGGGGCGTCCGTCAACGCCCCTGACGTGGCCGTCTTCTCTTGGCACGGTGGGATGCTGCGGCCCTGAACCGCGGTGCGGAGGGCGCCGCGGCATCCGCCGACGCACCGACGAGAGCGAGCCGATGTACGCAGCGATCACGTTCTTCGCAGCCCTGACCTTCGTCTTGTCCGCATTCTCGTTGCGGCTCGAGCGCATCGGGGTTCCGCCCCTCGTCCTGGCGACGGTCGCGGGCGTGGTGGTCGGGCCCGCCGTCATCGGGCTCATCGAACCGGACATCCTCGGCATCCACGAGTACGCGGTGCTGACCGAGATCAGCCGTCTCGTGCTGACGGTGTCGCTGCTCGGGGTCGCCCTGCGCCTTCCCGCCGGTTACTGGCGCGCCAACTGGCGGTGGGTGCTTGCGAGCATCGGCCTCGGGATGCTGGTGATGTTCGCCGTCTCGACGGGGGCCCTCGTGCTGCTGGGGATACCGGTCCTCTCGGCGCTGCTCGTCGCGGCCGCGATCACGCCCACCGACCCCGTCGTGACGACGCCGATCGTGACGGGCCCGCTCGCCGAGAGCCGCATCCCGGAGCGGGTGAGGTTCAACATGTCGTCGGAGAGCGGACTCAACGACGGACTGGCCTTCCTCTTCGTCATGCTGCCCGTCCTGCTGCTCACCAGGCCGGCCGGGGAGGCGTGGAGTCACTGGGCGCTCCAGGTGCTGGTGTGGGAGGTCGGTGTTCCCGTCGTAGGGGGGCTCGTCATCGGGTGGGGTGCGGGCCTGCTCATGGATCGCGCCGCCGCTCGGGGCTGGACGATGTCGTCGTCGTACCTCGGCTATGGAATCGCGCTCGCCGTCGCGATCTTCGGCGTCTTCCGGTTGCTGGACACCGACGCCATCATGGCGGTCTTCGTCGCCGGCGCCGTGTTCAGCGACCGCATAACGGACGACCTGCGCCATGACCTGGGAGCGGAGGTGGACGCGCTCGGCCGCGTCCTGGTGCTCCCGGTGTTCGCGCTGATCGGCCTCATCCTCCCGTGGCAGGAGTGGGCGGGACTCGGCGCCCTGATGCCGGTGGTCCTGCTGCTCGCACTCGTCGGCCGACGGATCGCCGGGGTGTGGGCGACGCGGCCGGTGTACCGCGTCCTGCACACCCGCTCCGAGTCCGCGTTCCTCTCCTGGTTCGGCCCCGTCGGAGTCTCCGCGCTGTTCTACGCGTCCATCGCGGCCGAGAGGACGGCGGACCCCATCGTCTTTCCCGCCGTGACCATGACCATCGCCCTGTCGGTGCTGCTGCACGGTCTTACGGCGACGCCTGCGGGGCTCTGGCTCGCGCGGCGCTCCGAGGGCGCGGCCGCCGCCGGCGGCTCGACCTCTCGCCGGAGGCCGGGGTCCCTGCGGTCCTCCAGCGGGGCGAGTCAGTGAAGTGACGCGTCGGCGTCGGTCTCGGTCCACTCGTCGAACACGACGGTGAGCCCCGCGCGGGTGGGTGCGCATACGAAGGGACCGGCGGATCCCGCGTGGGCCGCATCGAACGGCGCGACGCGCAGCAGCCGCAGCGGCTCCGCGTCGAGGCCCGCCCGCACCGTCAGGGCGTCCGCCCCGCGGCTGACCCGCACCCGCACCCGTCTGCCGAGCCACTCCGGAACGGCGCCGACCGACCAGTCCGACCAGCCGTCGGTGACGACGGCGCCGGCTCCCAGCACGCCGTCGGCGAACTCGAGCCCCGCCTTCACCCACCGCTCGGCGTCGACCCGCACGAAGACGCCGGCCTGATCGAACTGCTCCGAGAAGTCGGCCGTGAACACGACCTCCACGGCTCGCCCGACCTCGAGGGGCCGCACGAGGGCGTGCTCGGAATCGTGCACGAATCCGTACGCCGTACGCCGCCAGGCGTCGCTCCCCGGCTCCGCGACGACGGCGAGCGAGTCGCCGCGGGGCTCCGTCGCGGCCGGCGCGTGCGTCCACGCCCCCTCGCTCCAGTCGACGCGGCGCGGCATGGCTGTCTCCGGCATCCCCCGATCGTGCCATGCCGGTCCGTGCAGCCGCGAGAATCGAAGCCATGGCCCGCAATCTCTCGACCGGCGGCGAGCGCTTCGTCGCCGACCGTCACCTCGCGACGCTCTCGACGATGGGCGTCGACGGCCTCATCCACGCCGTCGCCATCGGCTTCACCTTCCGCGACGGGGTCGTGCGCATCATCACTTCCGACGGCACCCAGAAGGTGCGCAACATCGAGCGCGACCCCCGCGCGACGGTCGCGCAGGTCTCCGGCGCGCAGTGGGTGAGCATCGCGGGCCGCGCCGTGATCGAGCGCGACGCGGATGCCGTGGCCCACGCGGTCGCGCTCTACACCGAGCGTTACCGGGCCCCTCGCGCCAATCCGCGGCGCGTCGTCATCCGGCTCACCCCGGAGCGCCTGATGGCCTCCGCCGGGCTGCTGCACCCCGCCGCGTGAGACACCACATCTGCGGCGAGACGGCGTGCGGCTGCTGGTGTCTCGTCGCGGATGTGGTGTTTCGCGCATCGGAGGCGTGATTAGGCTGGGAGGACAGCCCTCCCCGAACCGAAGAAGCCCTGTGTCGCACACCGCACTCGCCACGCCTTCGTGGCGGGCGTGGACCATCTGGGGCGTCGGGGTCGCGGCCTACATGCTCGCGGTGACCAACCGCACCTCGCTCGCGGCGGTCGGGATCGACACGGCGGAGCGCTTCCAGGCGGATGCCTCGACGCTGTCGATGTTCGCGGTCCTCCAACTCGGCATCTACGGCGCGATGCAGATCCCCGTGGGCCTCCTGCTCGACCGCTACGGGGCCAGGCCGATCATGACGATCGGCATGGTGCTCATGGCGGCGGGCCAGCTCGCCATCGCGTTCGCCCCCAACGTCGGCATCGCGATCGCCGCGCGCCTGCTCCTCGGTGCGGGCGACGCCGCGGTCTTCCCCAGCGTGCTCCGCCTGATCGCGACCTGGTTCCCGGCCCAGCGGGGCCCGCTCATGGTGCAGCTGACCGGCATCCTCGGACAGCTGGGGCAGATCGTCGCGATCATCCCGCTCGCGGCGCTCCTGCACGCGACGAGCTGGTCGATCACGTTCGGCAGCGTCGCGGGCCTCGGCATCCTGTTCGCCGTGCTCGTGGCGCTGATCATCCGCAATCACCCGCCCGAACGCACCGCGGATGTCTCGGTCGACACGTCGACGGGGGCGATCACCACGGTGACCTCCTCGGTCGACACGCGCGTCGGCATCCGCGCGGCCTGGTCGCACCCGGGGACCCGGCTGGCGTTCTGGTCGCACTTCACGACACCGTTCGCGGGCACGGCGTTCATCATGCTGTGGGGGATGCCGTTCCTCACCGCCGGCGAGGGACTGGACCAGGCCGAGGCGGCGGCCCTCATGTCCACGCTCGTGCTCGTCAGCATCGTCATCGGCCCGTTCATGGGCCAGCTCTCCAGCCGGCTGCCGAATGTGCGCTCGCGGGCGCTGGTGCTGCCGACGGTCGCCGCGCAGGCGATCGCCTGGCTGTGCGTGATCGCGTGGCCGGGCCCCGCGCCGCTGTGGCTGCTGTTCGCGCTGGTCATCGCCCTGGCGCTGGGCGGCCCGGCATCGATGATCGCGTTCGACCACGCGCGCACGCACAACCCGAGCCACCGCCTCAGCACCGCCACGGGCATCACGAACTCCGGGGGATTCCTCGCGGGCCTGCTCGCGGTGTTCCTCATCGGCCTCGCGCTCGACCTGCAGGGAGCGGGGACACCGGAGACCTACTCGCTCGAGGCGTTCCGCGTCGCGTTCCTGACGCAGGTGCCGCTGTGGCTCGTCGGGGGTTTCTTCATCTCGCTGGAGCGCAAGCGCACCCGCATCCACATCGGCCTGGACCGCCCCAAGCCGCCGCGCCGCCCGCGCTGAGCGGCGCTCCCGAGACTCAGCGGCGCTGCACGAGCAGGACGGAGTCTTCGAGCTCCGCCTCTTCGCCCGAGGGGCCGGCCGCCGCGCGGGTGCGGATCTCGGCGATGCGCACCACCCACGCGCGCTCATCCAGCCCGAGGTCGGCGATCTCGCTCGCCGGGGTCGGGAACGCCTGCCGGTACTCGTGGGCGTGCTCGCGCAGACCTGCCGCCCAGGGCGGCGCGGCGGCGTGCGCGATGACGAGCAGGTGGCCGCCCGGCGCGACCCATGTCGCGGCACGACGGAGGATCGCCGCCCGCGGGAGCTCGACCATGGAGTGCAGGAAGGTGGCGGCGACGAGGTCGACGCTCCCCTCCGGGCTCCATCCGGTCAGATCGGCGGCGACGAATCGCGCCCGGTCCTCCCCGATTCCCGCGGCCCGCGCCGCGTCGGTCGCGCGCCGCGCGGCCGTCGGAGAGAGGTCCACCCCGGTCACGGACCAGCCCCGCTCGGCGAGCCAGATCGCGTCCGCGCCCTCGCCGCACCCGAGATCCAGGGCCGATCCGGGGGACAGGTTCCCCGCGACATCGACCAGGGTGCGATTGACGCGCCCCGACCAGACGGAGCCGCGCGAGGCGTAACGCTGCTCCCAGTGCGCCGCGGGGTCGGCCGCCGCGCGCTCGGTGGCGTCGAGATCCTCGGCGGGGAGTCTCTCGTCGCCGTTGTCGTCCATGCCGAGATCATGGCTCCGTGCGCGCTCGCACCGCAAACCGATGCGCAATGCTGGGGGGATGGATGCCGCTCCCCTCCTGACCGAAATGCCCGACCCGCGGTTCGTGATGTCGGGCGACGGCCTGCGCATCGCGACCTACACGTGGGGGGATGACGGGGACGAACCCGTGCTGGTGGTGCACGGCTTCTCCTCCAGCTGCCGCGACAACTGGGTGAGCACGGGGTGGGTGCGGGAGCTGCTTCGCGCGGGGTCCCGGGTGATCGGGGTGGACCAGCGGGGACACGGCGCCAGCGAGAAGCCCCACGATCCCGCGGCCTACTCGATGCCCGCCCTCATCGACGACCTCGAGGTCGTGCTCGACACCTACCTCATCGACGAAGCGCGCTACGCCGGCTACTCGCTCGGCGCCCGCGTCGGGTGGCAGCTGGCCGTCGACGCCGCGCTCCGCGTCTCGAGCGCGGTGCTGGGCGGCATCCCGGACGGCACGCCGCTCGGCCGGCTGAAGCTCGACCAGGCCCGCGCGTTCGTCGAGGACGGCACCGAGGTGACCGACCCGGTGACGCGCAACTACGTCACCCTCGCCGAGCGGGTCAGCGGAAACGACCTGCGGGCGCTCGTCGCGCTCGCCGAGGGGATGCGCCTGGGAGACTCCGATCCCGACCCCGCCGATCCCCCTCAGCAGCCCATCCTCTTCGCCACGGGCAGCGAAGACGCCATCCTCGATCGCTCACGCGGGCTGGCCGAGGCGACGCCCCGCGGGGAGTTCGTCGAGATCCCCGGCCGGCATCATTTCAACACCCCCGGTTCGCGCGACTTCCGCCGTGCCGCGGTGGAGTTCTTCCGGCGCTGAGGGCGCTCAGCGTCCCCGCCGCAGGTCGCCCGCGACCGCTCGGGCCACCCGCTCCCCCGACACGAGCGCGCCCTGGATCGAGGCGGTGTCGCGGTGATCGCCCGCCACGTACAGCCCCGGAGACAGACGGGCCGGCTTGGCGGGCCGCAGCGGCGCCGGCTGTGCGGGGAGGGCGTGGGGGATGTCGTCCCGTCGCAGCAGCCGCCACGATCCGGCGTCGCGACCCCAGATCTCCGTGAGTTGCCGCCGCACGTCGCCCTCCGCGGGCGCCGCCCGTTCCCCTCCCGGCAGCAGACACGTCGCCTGCACCAGATGCATCTCCTCGGGCGCGTAGCCGGGAGCCGTGTGCGACATGACGACCGTGTTCACGATCGGTCCCCGTCGGCGGCCGTCCACCGAGAGCGAGGCGGATGCCGAGGGTGGCTGTTCGCTCGCGAACCACCACGTCTGCAGGCCCTTCGTGGGCGCGGCGGGCAGGTCGACAAGGCCCGGCAGTGCCTCGCCGCCGACGGCGACGACGATCGCTCGCGCCTCGAGGGCGGGTGCTCCCGCGATCGCCACCTCCGTCGATCGGTCCGTGCGCCGCATGCCGGTGACGCGGGCGTCGACGCGGATGCGTGCCCCGATCGCCCGTGCGATCGCGGCGAGCTGCAGCGGCACCGCCCCGATGCCGTGCTCGGGCACCCCCGGGCGGCCGAGCACGAACGACCGCAGCAGCAGCCGGGCGAACGCGTCGGAGGTCTCCCCCGAATCGTCGGCCAGCACACCGGCCAGGAACGGTTCGAGCACCTCGGTGCGCAGGGGCGAGCGCAGGCCGAGCGCCGTCCAGGCCTCGGCGAGGGTGCGGTCGTCACCGCGGGCGACGGCCTGCGGCCGCAGCAGCACCGGAGCGAGCCAGCGGGCGAGGATCGCGGCATCCCGCGGTGTCACGAGGCCGCTCCGCAGCGTCGCGACGAGGTGCGAGGGATGACGGAGGGGGTGTGCGAGCTCGCGCACCCCGCCGGCGCAGCGCACCCGCACCGCCACGGGAAACCGGCGCACGCGCAGCGGTTCGACGTCGACCCACCGTCGCACGGCGGGGTAGGCGGGGTTCAGCACGTGGAAGCCGCGGTCGAGCAGGAAGCCGTCGACGCGGTCGGTGCGCTGGCGCCCGCCCACAGCATCCGAGGCCTCGAGCACCATCACGTCGAGCCCGTCGAGCGCGAGCCGGGTCGCGGCGCGCAGGCCCGCCAGCCCCGCGCCGATCACGATGACGTCGTGCTGCTCCACGCCACCGAGCCTAGGTGCCCGGCTCCTCGCTCGGCGCGGGGGTGCCCACCGCTCGGCGCACGAGCTCGACCAGCCGCGCCTCGGTCTCCGGCGTCATCGCCGTGAGCGCGAACGTGGTCGGCCACATCGGGCCGTCATCGAGCGCGGCGGCATCGTTGAAACCGACGGTGCAGTACCGGCTGTCGAACTTGGTGGCCGCCTGGAAGAAGCACACCACCGCGCCGTCCTTCGCATACGCGGGCATGCCGTACCAGAGCTTGGGATCCAGCTGAGGCGCGTTCATCACCACGATCGCGTGCACCCTCTCCGCGAGCGCACGCTCCTCGTCCGGCATCTCGGCGATCTTGTCCTGCACCGCCTGCGCCTGATCGGCCTTCTTCGCTCCGCCGCGCTGGGCACGCAACTCGGCGGCCCTCTCCTTCATCGCGGCGCGTTCGGCGTCGCTGAAGCCGTCCTGGGCCGATCCGTTCCCCGCCATGATTCCTCCTCGGGCGATCTCGCCCGCGCGGATGAGGTTCTCCGGCGGGTCGCGGTTCGCGCGCACCCGCACGGGTGCTCCGGGGGACGGCCTTCGCCGCCCACCGCCGGAGCCATCCCCGCGGCACGACCTAGACTGGAGGCATCCCCTCGTCTACGCAAGGTTCCGTCGTGTCAAGCCCGTCCGTCCCCGCCGAGCGCTTCGCCGTGCACCACGTGCAGCTGGCCCGCGCCGGTGCCGCGGCGATCGCGGCGCTGATGATCACGTTCTCCCCCGATCACTCCGCGGCGGTCGGCCTCTCGGTGTTCAGCGGGTTCGGCATCCTCACGGCGATCGTGTTCTTCCTCGCGGCGTGGCTGACCTATCCCGCCGGCAGGCGGTGGGCGCCGCTGTCGCTCGGGGCGGTCGCGGTCATCGCCGGAATGATCGCCGGGATCGGCCCCTGGCGCACGAGCACGACCTTCTTCGTCCTCGTCATCGCGTGGGCGTTCATGTCGGGCGCGGTGGAGCTCCTCTCCGGGCTCCGCGAGCGCCGGGCCGACGCCGCGCGGCGCGGACAGGCGCGGGATGCCGTGACCGTCGGCATCCTCACCCTCGTCCTGGGCGCCGCGATGCTCGTGATCCCGGCGCAGTACGTGCTCGAGTACACGATCGACGAAGCGGGCACCTTCACCCTGACCGGGACGACGATCGCCGTCGGCGTGTTCGGCGGGTACGCCGCCATCGTGGCGGTCTACCTCGCGATCGCCGCCTTCTCCCCCCGCCCGAAGGCCGCCGGTGAGGCGGATGCCGCGGCCCCCGCGCCCGAGGAGGGCACCGCATGAGCGACCGACCCACCCGCCGCGCCCTGATGCGCCCCGTTCAGCTGCTGGGCATCGCCTTCGCGTGCGCCGTCTTCGCGGGCCTCGTCACGTTCTTCTCCGCGGGCGGCTTCCAGACCGGCGGCGGCACGAGCGTGCTTCCGCTCGCGCTCGTCGTCGCCGGCGTGACGTTCATCGGCGTGCTGCTCGGGCTCTCGCTGCTGCTCCTCGCGGTCGACCCCGCGCAGGTGGAGCGGCCCGTCGACCGCCCCGTGCTGCTGCCGGACGAGCCTGCGGACGACTCCGGCGACGGGGATGCAGCGGCATCCCCCCGCGCTCAGTAGAGCTCGGTCGCCAGCCCCGTGTAGGTCGCGGGGGTGAGAGCGAGCAGGCGCGCCTTGGCGTCGTCGCCGATCTCGAGGGTCTGCACGAACGCGGCGAGGTCGTCCGCGCCGACGCGGCGGCCGCGCGTGAGCTCCTTCAGGAGGGCGTAGGGGTCGCTGATCCGCGAGCGGCCCGCGACGACCTCGGCGCGCACGACGGTCTGGATCGCCTCGCCGAGCACCTCCCAGTTGGCGTCGAGGTCGGCCAGCAGCGCGTCCTCCGCGAGCGAGATCTCGCCGAGCCCGCGGTGCAGGTTGTCGAGCGCGAGCAGCGAGTGCCCGAACGCGACGCCGATGTTCCGCTGCGTCGAGGAGTCGGTGAGGTCGCGCTGCAGGCGGCTCGTGACGAGCGTCGTCGACAGCGACGCGAGCAGGGCGCCCGCGATCTCGAGGTTGGCCTCGGCGTTCTCGAACCGGATCGGGTTGATCTTGTGCGGCATCGTCGACGAGCCGGTGGCGCCCGCGACGGGGATCTGCGTGAAGTAGCCGAGCGAGATGTAGGTCCACACGTCGGTGGCGAGGTTGTGGAGGATGCCGCCCGCGTGACGGATGCGGTCGTACAGCTCCACCTGCCAGTCGTGCGACTCGATCTGCGTCGTGAGCGGGTTGAAGCCGAGCCCCAGCGACTCGACGAACTCCCGGGCGACGGTCGGCCATGCCACCTCGGGCGCCGCAGCGACGTGCGCCGACCACGTGCCGGTGGCGCCGGAGAACTTGCCGAGGAACTCGGATGCCGCGACCTGGTCGGCGACGCGGCGGAGGCGCCCCGCGAACACCGCGAGCTCCTTGCCCATCGTGGTGGGGGTCGCGGGCTGACCGTGGGTGCGCGAGAGCATGGCGGCGTCGCGGTGCTCGTCGGCGAGCGCGGCGACGCGGTCGATGACGGCGCGGAGGGCCGGCAGCCAGACCTCGAGCGCGGCCCGCTTGACGGTGAGCGCGTAGGCGAGCGAGTTGATGTCCTCGCTCGTGCAGCCGAAGTGCGTCAGCTCGGCGATCGCGTCGAGACCGAGCGAGGACAGACGATCGCGGACCAGGTACTCGACGGCCTTCACGTCGTGGCGGGTGACCGCTTCGCGCTCGGCGAGCCAGTCGATCTCCTGCTGACCGAACGCGAGGTAGAGGGCGCGCAGCGCGAGCTTGCTCTCCTCGGGCAGCGGTGAGGTGCCGAACAGCGAGCGATCGGTGAGAGCGATGATCCACTCGACCTCCACCTCGACCCGGGCGCGGTTGAGGCCGGCCTCCGAGAGGTGTTCGGACAGCGGGGCGACCGCGGGGCGGTACCGGCCATCGAGGGGGCTGAGCGGCTGGAAGGGCAGCGACGTCAAGACAGAGCTCCGGGCGGGGTGAGGAAAGGGGATCGCGACCCCGAGCGGAGCGCGGGCTCCAGCTGGCGCAAGAGAGACCGGGTCGCGCTCTCGATCATACCGAGCACGTCGTCGAACATCGCGGGCCTCGCGTAGTAGGGGTCGGGCACGTCGAGCGTGTGGGGCCGGGGTTCGAAGGACATCAGCAGCGCCACCTTGCCGGCATCCTCCTCGCTGGGCGCCCAGCCGCGCAGGATCCGCTCGTGGCTGCGGTCCAGCGCCACCACGAGGTCGTTCGCGGCGAACGACTCGAGGGTGAACTGCCGCGCACGATGGGTGCGACCGTCGTAGCCCTGGCGCTCCAGTGCGGCGAGCGTGCGGTGGTCCGCCTGCTCGCCCACATGCCAGTCGCCGGTCGCCGCACTGGTCGACGCGACGCGCGAGGACAGGCCCGCGGCATCCGCCATCTGCCGGAAGACGACATCGGCCATGGGCGAGCGGCAGATGTTTCCGGTGCAGACGAAGACGACGCGGAACGCCGAGGAGTCATCGGGTCGCGACATGTCGCCCATTGTGCCAACGGCAGCGGCGCGGGTCGATCCCTCCTCCCCAGATCCCGTCGCGGCTTCACGACCCCGCCCGGAGGGGCGGCACGCGAGTGCGGCTCCGACGCTCCGGAACGCTGGGAGCGTGCTCGCCTCCTACCCCCTCGATCCCGCCTCCGCGCAGCGCGCGCTCGCCGCGCTGGGCGTGGCGGAACGGCTGGCGGATGACGCGCTGGCCACCGTCGGCGAGCTGGTCGCCGCCGTGCACGGTCTCCCGGCCGAGGTGGCGTGGGAGAGCCCCGCCGGACGTGCGTTCGTCGATGCCGCGCGGCGCGCGGAGGAGGGGATGGCGGCGGGTGCCGCGGTGGCGGATGAGGTGGCCGCCGACATCGGGATGCTGCGGCGACGGCTGGCCGCCGCCGTGGACGCGGTGCGCTGACGGGCGCGCGGTCCATGGGCGACGAGATCACGATCACCTCGGGCGCCGTCGTGCAGGTGGACACGGCGAGCCTCCGCCGGGCGGCGGCGCGAGTCGCCGTCGACGCGGAGGGGATCCGCGGCGCGGCCGAGCGGGTCGCCCGCGCCGGGGAGGCGCTGTTCGACGCGTGGGCCGTGCCGGAGGCGCGTGGTCTCGCCCACCGGTGCGGCGACGCCGCGAGACGGCTCTCCACCGCCGCCGACCGGCTGGACGAGCTCGGCGGCGACCTGCGCACGGCCGCCGACACGTACGAGCTGGCGGAGCTGCGGGCGCAGTGGCTCTCGGCGGGAGACGCGGGTGACGGCTCGCGAACCCGGGAGGGCATCGAAGAACGCATCGTCGTGCTCGCCCGCCGGCTGCTGGGCGACGAGCAGATCGCCGACGCGGATGCCGCGTGGCATGCCCTGGCCCGCGCGCGCATCGAGCTCGCCGGGCGCACGCCCCGCTCGCTCGAGGCGCAGGTGGGGTTCGTCGCGGCGCTCGCCGGCGGGATCGGCGGCGCGCTGTGGGCGGGGGCGGCGATGGCGGCGCTGCGGGGCGCGATCGCCCTCCACACGTCCGCGCGCGGGACGGCTGCGCCTCGCGCCGTCCCGCCGTCGCCGCGGGCCGCCACCGTCGCACCCGCGTGGACGGCGCCGGCCCGGCCGCCCACCGGCCTGGCCGCCGCCGCGCGCCGCATCCCGGGCGGCGACGCGGCCCGCGTGAGGGTGGAGCGCTACGACCTGCCGGGAGGGCGGCGGGAGTGGATGGTGTACGTCGCCGGCACCCAGAGCGCGAGGCTGGGGGGCGCCGACCCGTTCGACATGCGCTCGAACCTGCAGCTCTACAGCGGTGAGGGGGCGGCGTCGGTCGACGCGGTCCGGGCCGCGATGGATGCCGCAGGCGTCGCCCCGGGCGAGGCGGTGCACCTGGCGACGCACTCGCAGGGGGCCATGATCGGCGTCGCGCTGGCCGGCGCCGACCCCGGTGTGCGCACCCTCATCACCTTCGGGTCGCCGGTCCCCGCGGAGGTCGCGCCCGATGTGCTCGCGATAGACGTCCGGCACGCCGACGACCCGGTCGCCGCGCTCGCCGGGCCGGCCCCCGTCGCCGCCCAGGGCTCGTCGGGCAGCGTGCAGGTGAGCCGGGTCGTCGACCCCCTGCCGCACCTCGGGGACGCGACGCTGCCGGCGCACCACATGGAGGCCTACGTCGAGACGGCGCGACTCGTCGAGGCATCCGCCGATCCCCGGCTGGCCGAGATCGAACGCCTCTGGCAGCGGCTCGGCGATGCCGAGAGGGTGACCCGCACCGACTTCTCGGCCGCGAGGGGGTCGCTCAGTCCCGCTTCTCCTTCGGCCGCAGGATGATGCCGAAGATCCAGTTGATCACCGAGATGATCAGTGCCGCGAGCACGCCCCACCAGAAGTCGCCGACGCTCAGGCCGAAGCCGAAGAACGACGTGATCCACGCCGTGAACCACAGCAGGAAGCCGTTGATGACGAGCGAGATCAGGCCGAGCGTGAGGATGTAGAGCGGGATCGCGACGATGCGGATCACCGTGCCGAGCACGCTGTTGACGATCGCGAAGATCGCCGCGACGAGCAGCAGGGTCAGCACGAGCTGCAGCGTCTCGCCGGGGGCGAAGGGCGTGACGGTCACCTGGAGCGCGGGGATGAGGGTGACGACCCAGATCGCAAACGCGTTGACGACGACTCGGACGATGAAGCGCATGGTGCGTCAAGTCTGGCACGGGGCGCGTGCGCGGCGCGAGGCATCCTGCCCCCGCGCAGCGGCCCCGGCGCGGCGAGCCGCGCTCGTACACTCGAGGGGTGACCGCCCCCGCAGAGCCCCCCGCCGACGCGCCGGTGCGCGTGCGCCCCGAGATCGCGGCGATGCCCACCTACAAGCAGGGCCGCCAGGCGGATGCCTCGGCCCACAAGCTCTCCAGCAACGAGAACCCGTTCGAGCCGCTGCCCGGCGTCCTCGAGGCGATCGCCGCGGCGACCGAGATCAACCGGTACCCGGACGCCACCGCGGGGGCCCTTCGCGCCCGGCTCGCGGCGCGGTACGGCGTCGACCTCGAGGCGGTCCACGTTGCAGCGGGATCGGTGTCGATCCTGGCCCAGCTGATCGCCGCGACGGCCGGCGCCGGCGACGAGGTGCTGTACGCGTGGCGCTCCTTCGAGGCCTACCCCCTGCTGGTGACGGTCGCGGGCGCGACGAGCGTGACCGTCCCGGTCGGGCCCGACGGGCGGCACGACCTCGCGGCGATGGCGGCGGCGGTGACGCCGCGCACCAGGGTCGTCCTGGTCTGCAGCCCCAACAACCCGACGGGGCCCGCCGTGCGCCGCGCCGAGTTCGAGTCCTTCCTCGCCGCGCTGCCCTCCGACCTGCTCGTCGTCCTCGACGAGGCGTACGCGGAGTTCGTGACCGATCCGGAGGCGGTCGACGGTCTCGGGCCCGCGGGGTATCGCGACCGCCCGCAGGTGGTCGTGCTGCGAACCTTCTCCAAGGCCTTCGGGCTCGCGGGACTGCGCATCGGCTACGCGATCGGCCATCCCCGCGTGCTCGACGCGGCGCGGGCCACGGCCATTCCGCTGTCGGTGACGGCGCAGGCCGAGCGGGCGGCCCTCGCGAGCCTCGAGGTGGAGCCCGCGCTGCGTGAGCGCGTCGCGGCGCTCGTCGAGCGACGGGACCGGCTCGTGGCGGGCCTGCGGGAGGCCGGATGGCGGGTGCCCGACGCGCAGGGGAACTTCGTCTGGCTCGCCACGGGCGAGCAGACGATGCAGGTCGCGGCTCGCTTCGACGAGGCGGGTCTCATCGTCCGTCCGTTCGCCGGCGACGGGGTGCGGATCTCGGTCGGAGCGGACGAATCTGTCGACAGCGTCATACGGATCGCGGCATCCGTTGTGGAGGGTCTACCCGAGGGTCACCCGGCGAGGGCATTAGCGTAGGGCAGGTGATCCCGCTCGAAGCCCCGGATGTCGTGCGCGTGCTCGCGCCCGACGGAACCCTCGCGCCCACGGCCGCCGCGGAGCGGTACCTCCCGCTGGTGGAGGCGCTGACCGATGCCGACCTCGAAGGCTTCTACCGCGACATGGCGACCGTGCGCGCCTTCGACAGGGAGGCGACGAACCTCCAGCGGCAGGGGCAGCTGGCCCTGTGGCCGCCGAGCTTCGGGCAGGAGGCGGCCCAGGTGGGGTCGGCGTACGCCGCGCGGCGGCAGGATCACCTCTTCCCCTCCTACCGCGAGCACATCGTGTGCATGATCCGCGGCGTGGACCCCGTCGACATCATCCGCGTCATGAAGGGCCTCACCCACGGGGGGTGGGATCCCACCGACCCGAAGAACGGGAACACCCACATCTACACGCTCGTGCTGGGGTCGCAGACGCTGCACGCGGCGGGGTTCGGGATGGGGCTCGCGTTCGACGGGCGTTGCGGCACGGGAGACCCCGAGCGCGACGAAGCCGTCATCGTCTACTACGGCGACGGCGCCTCGAGCCAGGGCGACGTGCACGAGGCGATGGTGTTCGCCGCCAGCTACAACGCCCCGCAGGTGTTCTTCCTGCAGAACAACCAATGGGCGATCTCCGTCCCCGTCTCGACGCAGTCGAAGGCCCCCCTGGTCGATCGCGGGCGTGGGTACGGGATGCCGAGCGTGCAGATCGACGGCAACGACGTGCTGGCGAGCTTCGCGGTCACCCGCGCGAGCCTCGACGAGGCGCGAGGCGGCGCCGGCCCCCTGGCGATCGAGGCGGTGACCTATCGCCGCGGCGCGCACACCACGAGCGACGACCCGACGAAGTACCGCACTCCGGAGGAGGAGCAGGCCTGGGCGCTGCGCGACCCGATCGAGCGCATGCGGGCGTACCTGCGGGGCCGCGGGGCATCCGACGCCTTCTTCGACGGCGTGGAGGAGCACTCCCGCGCGGTGGCCGAGGATGCCCGCGTACGCACCCTCGAGCTGGGGGTACCCACGCACGAGGCGATGTTCGCGCACGTGTACAGCGAGCCGCATCCGCTGATCGACGAGCAGCGCCGTTGGCTGCGCGACTACGAGGCGTCGTTCGAGGAGACGGGCCGATGAGCGCACCCACCACGATGCCGTTCAGCCGCGCCCTCAACGCCGGCATGCGGCGCGCCCTCGAGGACAACGACCGCGTGCTGCTGATGGGTGAGGACATCGGTCCCCTGGGTGGCGTCTTCCGCGTCACGGAGGGCCTGCAGGCCGACTTCGGCGACCGCCGGGTGATCGACACCCCGCTCGCGGAGTCCGGGATCGTCGGCACCGCCATCGGCCTCGCGATGGCCGGGTTCCGGCCCGTCTGCGAGATCCAGTTCGACGGCTTCGTGTTCCCCGCCTTCGACCAGATCACCACCCAGCTGGCCAAGTTGACCAACCGCCACGAGGGCGCGCTGCGCATGCCCGTCGTGATCCGCATCCCCTACGGGGGCCACATCGGTGCGGTCGAGCACCACCAGGAGAGCCCCGAGGCGTACTTCACGCACACGCCCGGTCTGCGGGTCGTGAGCCCGTCCACGCCCAACGACGCCTACTGGATGATCCAGGATGCGATCGCGAGCGACGACCCGGTGGTCTTCCTCGAGCCCAAGAGCCGCTACTGGCAGAAGGGCGAGGTCGACACGAGCGCCCGCGCGCTGCCGCTGCACGCGAGCCGGATCGTGCGCCGCGGCACCGACGTCACCCTCGTCGGGCACGGGGCCATCGTGACGACCCTGCTGCAGGCCGCGTCACTCGCCGAGGCGGAGGGCGTCAGCTGCGAGGTCGTCGACGTGCGCTCGCTCTCCCCCGTCGACTACGGCCCGATCCTCGACTCGGTGCGCTCGACCGGCCGCATGGTCTACGCGCAGGAGGCACCCGGCTTCACGAGCCTCGGCAGCGAGGTCGCCGCGACCGTCATGGAGCGCGCCTTCTACTCGCTCGAGGCGCCCGTGCTGCGGGTGTCGGGGTTCGACACCCCCTTCCCCGCGGCGAAGCTGGAGGGAGCGTACCTTCCCGACGCCGACCGCATCCTCGAGGCCGTCGACCGCACGCTCGCTTACTGAGAGATCGACCGATGACTCCGCTCGCCACACAACACTCCGGAAGAACGGTGCTGCGGGCGTCGCCGAAGCGCTGCGGCAGCCGTCAGAGCCCCGTGTCTCCGGAATGTTGTCCACGTACCCCCGAGAGGATCCACCGATGAGCACGCAGACCTTCCTGCTCCCCGACGTCGGAGAGGGCCTGACCGAGGCCGAGATCGTCTCGTGGCGCGTCGCGCCCGGCGACGAGGTCGCGGTCAACGACGTGATCGTGGAGATCGAGACCGCGAAGTCGCTCGTCGAGCTGCCCTCGCCCTTCGCCGGCGTCGTCGGCGAACTCCTCGCCTCCGAGGGCGACACCGTCGAGGTGGGTGCGCCGATCATCACGATCGGCGCCGCGCGGGGAGGGGCGGACGCGCCGGACGATGCCGCCGCGGCACCCGAGCCCGCGGAGGAGAGCGGCTCCGTGCTCGTCGGCTACGGCGGGGGCGGACACGTGAGCTCCCGCCGCCGCAAGAAGGCCGAACGCCCCGTCGCCGCGTCGGTGGGCGTCGTCGCGAAGCCCCCCATCCGCAAGCTTGCGAAGGACCTCGGCGTCGAGCTCTCGTCCGTCGAGCCCTCGGGCCCGGCCGGCGAGGTCACCCGCGAGGACGTCGTTCGCCACGCCTCGCAGGCGAGCGTGTTCCGCAACATCGAGACCCCCGAGTGGGGGGCCGTGCGCGAGGAGACGATCGCCGTTCCCGTGGCGGAGCCCGCGGCATCCGCCCCTGCCTCACGCGTGACGGACGACGCGCGTGAGGAGTCGATCCCCGTCAAGGGCGTGCGCAAGGCGACCGCCACGGCGATGACCAGCAGCGCGTACACGGCGCCGCACGTCTCGGTCTGGGTGGACGTCGACGCCACGCGGACGATGGAGCTCGTCAAGCGGCTGAAGGCCTCGCCGGACTTCGCCGACACCAAGGTCTCGCCGCTGCTGATCATGGCTCGCGCCGTGATCTGGGCGGTGCGGCGCACGCCGATGGTCAACGCGGCCTGGGTCGACGCGGAGGGGGGCGCGCAGATCCGCGTGCACCACTACGTCAACCTCGGCATCGCGGCCGCGACGCCCCGGGGCCTGCTCGTGCCGAACATCAAGGATGCGCAGGCGCTCAACACCCGCGAGCTCGCGCGCGCGCTCGAGAAGCTCACCCTCACGGCCCGCGAGGGCAAGACGAGCCCCGAGGACCAGCGCGGCGGCACGATCACGATCACGAACATCGGCGTGTTCGGCGTCGACGCGGGAACCCCGATCATCAACCCGGGTGAGGTCGGGATCGTCGCTCTCGGCGCGATCCGTCAGAAGCCGTGGGTCGTCGACGGCGAGGTGCGCCCGCGCTGGGTGACGACCGTGTCGGGCTCGTTCGACCACCGCGTCGTGGACGGCGACGGCATCTCGCGCTTCATCGCCGACGTCGCGTCGGTGCTCGAGGAACCCGCGCTGCTGCTCGACTGACCCGCGCGCGGGCCCGCGTCCTCGTGCTCACCTGTCGCATTCCGACGGTGCGGCGCCGCGCGGGCAGCGTGTTGTGACAGGGGAGCGGGTGGGGGAAGCCTGTTAAGTTGAGAACGATAATCACTAGAGGATAAGCTGACGGCGTGACCCGATACCGCCGCATCCTGCCCCTGTTCGCTCTCCCCGCCGCGTCGGCGCTCGTCCTCGCGGGCTGTGCCGGGGGGACGGATGCCGCCGGCCCCGGCGACGACGCGATCACGGTCGTCGCCTCGACCAACGTCTACGGCGACATCGCCCAGCAGGTCGTCGGCGACGTGGAGGGCGTCGACGTCGAGTCGATCATCACCTCCGGCGCGCAGGACCCGCACGACTACGAGCCGAGTGCGCAGGACCAGCTCACCGTCTCGCGCGCCGATCTCATCATCGAGAACGGGGGCGGATACGACTCGTTCATCGATGCCCTGATCGACTCCAGCGGCACCGACGCGCACGTGATCACGGCCGCGGAGTCCTCGCACGACTGGCCCGGGGAGGACGGCGGCGACTCCCACGACCACTCCGAGGAGGAGCACTCCGAAGAGGAACACGCGGCCGAGGAGGGGCACGACCACTCCGGTCACGACCACATCGAGGGCTTCAACGAGCACGTCTGGTACGACCCGCACACGATCGAGCACGTCGCCGAGCACATCGCCGAGGAGCTCGGTGAGCTGGTCCCGGCCGAGGCCGACACCTTCCTGGCCAACGCGGAGCAGTTCGCCGCCGAGATCGCGGGGCTCGAGGAGTCGCTCGCGATCATCGCGAGCGAGAACGCGGGGGCCGCGGTGTTCGTGACCGAGCCGGTGCCGGTCTACCTCGTCTCGGCTGCGGAGCTCGAGAACGTGACCCCGGAGGCCTTCAGCGAGGCGGTCGAAGAGGGCCAGGACGTGCCCCCGGCCACGCTCCTCGAGGCGCTCGGCCTCCTCGAGTCGGGCGACGTCCGCGTCGTCATCGCCAACGCGCAGACGGGCGGGGCGGAGACGACGCAGGTGATCGATGCCGCCGAGACCGCCGGCATCCCGGTGATCGAATTCACGGAAACGCTCCCCGAGGGCCAGACTTACATCTCGTGGATGCAGGAGAACATCGAGGCGCTCGCCGGCGCACTGGCGGAGTGAGCTCAGCGCGCCCCCTCGAGATCTCCGGTGCGGCGCTGCGGCGCGGCGAGCGCACGATATGGTCGGGCCTCGATCTGTCGGTCGAGCCGGGCGAGTTCGTCGCCGTGCTCGGCCCGAGCGGCTCCGGCAAGACCACGCTCCTGCGCGCGATCCTCGGCCTGGAGCGCCTCACCGAGGGCGCCATCACCGCCCTCGGTGAACCCGTGCGCCGGCCGGGCAATCGCCGCATCGGCTACATCCCGCAGTCCCGGCCGCTCCCGCGCGACGCGGCGCTGCGGGGCCGTGACCTCGTCGCGCTCGGGGTGAGCGGCCATCGCTTCGGGCCTCCCATCCCGCGTCGCGCCGATCGCGAGCGCGTGGACGCCCTGCTCGACGCCGTCGATGCCCGCGGGTTCGCCGACCGGCCCGTGGGCCAGCTCTCCGGCGGAGAGCAGCAGCGGCTCCGCGCGGGCCAGGCGCTCGCCGACGACCCGCGCCTGCTGCTCTGCGATGAGCCGCTGACGAGCCTCGACCTCGCCAACCAGCAGTCGGTCATCTCGCTCATCGACCGTCACCGGCGGGAGAAGGATGCCGCGGTCCTCTTCGTCACGCACGACATCAACCCCGTGCTCGGCAAGGTGGACCGCATCCTCTACCTCGCGAACGGCCGCTTCACGCTCGGCAGGCCCGACGAGGTGCTCACCTCCCGCGTGCTCACCGATCTGTACGGCGCCCCCGTCTTCGTGCTCCGGGCGGGCGACCGCCTCGTCGTGGTCGGGGCCCCGGATGCCGAGGCCTCCCACCATCACCACGAGCACGAAGCCGGGGACCACGCATGAACTGGGCCGACGTGTGGGAGGCGATGTTCGGCGGGCTGCCCTACTACGGCGAGATCCTCGCGCTCGTGTCGAACTCGGTCGTCGCGGGTGCGGTCCTCGGTCTCGTCGGCGGCCTCATCGGCGTCTTCATCATGCAGCGGGACATGGCCTTCGCCGTGCACGGCATCAGCGAGCTGTCGTTCGCGGGCGCGGCCGCCGCGCTGCTGATCGGCGTGGACGTCGTGACGGGCTCGATCGTCGGGTCGCTCGTCGCGGCGGGCATCATCGGCTGGCTCGGAGCCCGGGCCCGCGATCGCAACTCGATCATCGGCGTGCTGATGCCGTTCGGACTGGGCCTGGGCATCCTGTTCCTGTCGCTCTACAACGGCCGCACGGCCAACCGCTTCAGCCTCCTCACGGGGCAGATCGTCTCGGTGCAGTCCGACCAGCTGGGATGGCTGATCGGGATCGGGGCCTTCGTGCTCGTGGGGCTCGTCATGATCTGGCGCCCGCTGCGGTTCGATTCGCTCGACCCGCAGTCGGCTGCCGCGCGAGGAGTGCCGACGACCGCCGTCTCGTTCGCGTTCATGCTGCTGCTCGGGCTGATCGTCGCGGTCGCGGTGCACATCATCGGCGCGCTGCTGGTGATGGCCCTGCTCGTGACGCCCGCCGCGGCGGCCATGCGGATCGCGTCGGGACCGATTGCTGTGCCGGCGCTGGCTGCGGTCTTCGGCGTCGTCTCGGCGGTCGGCGGCATCCTGCTCGCGATCGCCGGCACGCTGCCGGTCAGCCCGTACATCACGACGATCTCCTTCGCGATCTACCTGGTCTGCCGGCTCGTCGGCGCGCGGCGCGGCTCGCCCTGAGAGCCCCGCGGATGCCGCGGCGCCGGGCCGCAGGCGGGCGGGGCGGTCCAGCCGCCGCCAAGGTGCGCCGTCCTAGACTTGGGGGCGATCGCGTTCGCGGTCGGCTCTCGGAGGTGGCAGATGGCCCAGCGCAACACGTGGCAGCGTGACGCCGTTCGCACGGCGCTCGACGGCTCCCGTGGGTTCGTCAGCGCGCAGTCGCTGCATGCCGCCCTCCGCGAGGGCGGGACGGGCATCGGGCTCGCGACCGTCTACCGGGCGCTGGCCGACCTCGCCTCCACCGGCGAGGCGGACAGCCTGCAGAGCCCCGAGGGCGAGAGCCTCTATCGCGCGTGCCGCATGCAGGCCCACCACCACCACCTCATCTGCCGCTCCTGCGGGTCGACCGTCGAGATCGAGGCGGATGCCGTCGAACAGTGGGCCCGGGGCACGGCCGCCCAGCACGGCTTCACCGACGCGGAGCACATCGTCGACATCTTCGGCACCTGCGCATCCTGCGCGGACGCCCGGGCCCGCGAGCGTGTCGCAGACTGAGCGCACGGGCACGCGCCGCCCCGACCACTCCTCGTCCGCCTCGCCGGCGCGCTCCGCCCGGCTCCACGCGCGATCCACCGTTCCGGTGATCGGCGGCGCGATCGGCCTCGCGGCGATCGCGGTGCTCGTCGCGATCGACGTGTGGGCGCCGGGCCTCTTCCAGGCATCCCTGCCCACACGCGCCCAGGACGGCTTCACCCTCGGGCTCAGCGTCCTGATCGAGTCGCTGCCGTTCATCGCGCTGGGGCTGATCCTCTCGATCGTCGTGCAGGTGTGGGTGCCCGCCGGGCTCATCGAGGTGTGGATGCCGCGGCGTGCCTGGGCTCGTCGGGCGGTGCTCTCGCTGCTGGGCATGTTCCTCCCGGTCTGCGAATGCGGCAACGTCCCGCTCGCGCGGGGGCTGCTCATCCGCGGCTTCTCGGTGCCCGAGACGCTCACGTTCCTCGTCGCGGCGCCGATCGTGAACCCGATCGTGATCCTCACCACCCACCAGGCCTTCGGCTGGGACGGCGGCATCCTCGTGGCGCGCCTGCTGGGCGGATACGCGATCGCCAACCTCATCGGATGGCTGTACAGCCGGCACCCCGACCCGGACGGCATGCTCACGGATCGCTTCCGCGCCGAGTGCGCCCACGATCACCACCTCCATGGCAACCGCGTGCAGCGCAGCCTCGAGGTCTTCGTCCGCGAACTGCGCGCCGTCATGCCGGCGCTCGTCATCGGCTCCGCGATCGCCGGGGCCATCCAGGTGCTCATCCCCCGCGACGTGCTGATCGCGATCGGGTCCAACCCGGTGCTGTCGATCGTGGCCATGATCCTCCTCGGCCTCACGGTCGCGATCTGCTCCAACGTGGACGCCTTCTTCGCGCTGTCCTTCGCGTCGACCTTCACCCCCGGGTCGATCGTCGCCTTCCTGCTGGTGGGCCCGCTCGTGGACGTGAAGATGCTCGCGCTGCTGCGCACGACCTTCACGACGCGCACGCTGGCCGGGATCGTCGCCGTCGTCATCGCTTCCGCGTTCGCGATCGCCGTGGGGGTGAACCTCCTTGCCTAGGGGCAGCGCGCTCGGCATGCGGTGGCTCGGCGTCGGTCTCGCCGCGGCGCTGGCCGTCGTGACCCTGGGCCTCTGGGTCACCGGCCGCATCGGGCTGTACATCAACCCCGACTCGGCATGGTGGGCGGTGGCGATGTCGGCCGTGCTCCTCGTCCTCGCGGTCGCATCCTGCGGCGTGCGCATCGAGGACGACGCGGAGCACGAGCACGAGCACGACGACCCCGGGTCGGAGACCGCGGACCCCGCGGAGGCCGCCCCCGCGGGCGGGCTCCGCCGTTCGCGCCCCCGCCCCGCGGCGTCCCCCGCGCCCCGCCCCCTCCTCGGCGCAGTGGCCTCGGCCGCGGGCGGCGTGATCGCATCGGCGTTCGTGCTGCTGGCGATCGCGACGCCCCCGGCATCCCTCTCGTCCGAGCTCGCTCTCGCGCGCACGTCGGGAGCGGCGCCGGTGCTCTCCACCTCGGCCACGCTCGCCCTGGCCAGCTCCGACGACACGTCGAACTTCGGCATCGGGGAGTGGGCCTCCGTGATCGCGACGACGACCGACCCGACGCGCTTCGTCGGCGAGCCCGCGAGCCTCGTGGGCTTCGTCTCTTCGACCGGCGACACCGACGGCTTCTCACTCACGCGCCTGGTCATCGTGCACTGCGTCATCGACGCCCAGTCGGCGAGCGTGCCGGTCTCCGGGACGGCGGGGACAGACGACCTCGAGGACGGGCAGTGGGTCGAGGTGCGGGGCGCGTTCTCGCGTTCGGCGAGCGGCGGACTGGTGCTCGAGCCGGTCGATGTCGAGCCCGTCGACGAGCCGGAGGACCCGTATGAGTACTGAGCGCCCCACCCGGCGCGCGCTGCGAGGCCGCCGCCCGGGGGCGACGTTCGGGCGCTCGCTCGCGGTCGTGCTCGCGGCCCTCGTGCTCGTCGGCGGCGTCGGAGCGGCCGTCAGCCTCACGCAGGGCCCGAGGGCGGGCGCCGCCGCGGTCGATGCGCAGGCGGTCGCGGCGGCGGCGGGCCAGCGCGTCGTGTTCACGACGAACCAGCCGCTCGCCCCGGTGACGGCGGGCCAGGTGTCGGTCGAGCCCGATGCCCGGTTCACGATCGCCGCGTCGGGGCGCAACATCGCCGTGCAGTTCACCTATGCGCTCGATCCCGACACCGAGTACACGGTGCGGATCGACGACGTCACGGGCGCGAGCGGCGGTCCCGCATCCACGCTCCGGCACACCTTCACGACGGGGACGCCGCCGCTGTTCGTGCTGCAGCGGCAAGACGACGCCGATGACGCGATCTTCTCGACGAACCTCGCCGGCGACCGCGCGGTCCCGGTCTTCACCGACGAGCAGATCGAGGACTACCGCGCGTCGCGCACCGCTCTCGTGGTCCAGACGACGGATGCCGCGGGTGCCGCGCGGCTCGTGACGACGGGTCTGGACGGCTCGGAGCCCACCGAGCTGGCGCTGCCCGGGGAGGGCACGATCGCGGGGCTCCAGGTCGCCGATCAGGGCGGATTCGTCGGCTACACGTACACCGATCTCGATATCTCGGCGTCGGGCGGCATCGAGTCCACGCTCTTCATCGCGTCGCTCTCCGAGCCCGGAGCGGACCCCGTCGCGATCGACGTGGGGGAGGATTCGCGCGTCGTGCAATGGGCGTTCGTGCCGGAGACGTCCGCCCTGATCGTGCTGACCTTCGACGGACAGCTTCGTCTGGTCGACACGGCGGACCTCGATGCGGAGCCGGTGCTGCTGGGGGGCGCGCTCGCGCTGTCGGGCATCGAGAGGGGCACGGCCCGCGCGATCGTCGAGCGCACCGAGGGGACGGTCGTGATCGATCTGACCGATCTCTCCGAGGAGCCGCTCGTCGCGGCCGACGGCGCCGAGTCCCTCGGCATCCCCGGGCCGGTGACCCCCTCCGTGGCGGGGTCGACCCTGCGCACCTTCACCCGCATGGGCGAGGACGGGTTCCCCGCGGCCCAGTCGGTCGTGAGGGTCGACGCCGACGGAGCAGTCACGCCGCTGCTCGAACTCGCCGGTCCGGGGGATGCCGTGATGCAGACCTGTGCGTCGCCGAGCGGTCGCTACGCCGCGGTCATCGTCACCCCCGACCTCGTGTCCAACACCTACGACACGTACACGCGCCCCCTTCCCACCCGCATCGAGACCCACATCATCGACACCCGCGACGGCGAGGGCGTCACGGTGATCGAGGGGACGGACATCTCGTGGTGCCAGGTCGCGATCTAGCGCAGACGCGACCGGCCGAGCGCGCCGACCTGCGTGCGAGCGCCCTCGAGGTCGCGCCGACGCTCCTCGGAGCAGTGCTGATCACGAGTCTCGCCGACGGAGAGGTGGCGCTGCGGGTGACCGAGGTCGAGGCCTATCACGGGCTCGGAACGGGGGCCGTGCCCGACCCCGGATCGCACGCGCGGATGGGACCGACCGCCCGCAACGCGACGATGTGGGGCGAGCCGGGTCACCTCTACGTCTACCTGAGCCACGGCATCCATTCCTGCGTGAACGTCGTCTGCGGCCCCGCGGGGGTGGCGGGCGGGGTGCTGCTGCGCGCCGGGGAGGTGATCGCGGGATCCGACATCGCCCGGCGGCGCCGCACCCTCCGCGGCGTCGTTCGCGCCGATCGGGATCTCGCGCGAGGTCCCGGCCGGCTCGGGGATGCCGTGGGACTGCGGCACGTCCTGCACGACGGGATCGACGCGATCGAGGGGGTGCCGCTCGGCGGTGCGACCGCGCGCCTGCTGCTTCCCGCGGCTCCACCGGCGTCGGTGGTGTCCGGACCGCGGGTGGGCGTGGCGGGTGTCGCGGGTGGGCACGAGTACCCGTGGCGGTTCTGGATAGAGGGCGATCCCACGGTGTCGGCGTTCCGCTGGGGGCGCGGTGCGGGCCCGACGGCCGTCTGATCGGGGCGGGCCGTCGTTCAGCGGTCACCCGACCCCGGTCGGCGCGACACGCCCGGCGTGCTAGTATTGGCGATTGTCTGTGCGCACTCCAGCGCGCAGTTCGCGTGTCACCCCACTCGTTCGTTCTACGACCGGTCCTCCGGGCGTGGGTCACCCGTGCGGCGAGACGCAGACAAGGGATCTTGGGTGGAGCCGTCCGGCTTCACGGTACAGAAGGAGACACCATGGCCGCAGTGTGCCAGGTGACCGGCGCTGTTCCCGGCTTCGGTCACAACATCAGCCACTCGCACCGACGGACCAAGCGCCGCTTCGACCCGAACGTGCAGAAGAAGACCTACTTCGTTCCCTCGCTGGGACGCAAGATCACGCTCAACGTGTCCGCCAAGGGCATCAAGGTGATCGACGTCCGCGGCATCGAGTCGGTCGTGAAGGATCTGATCGCGAAGGGCGTGAAGCTGTAATGGCGAAGAAGGCTCAGGACGTTCGTCCGATCATCAAGCTGCGTTCCACCGCCGGCACGGGGTACACCTACGTGACGCGCAAGAACCGCCGCAACAACCCCGACCGCATCGTGCTCAAGAAGTACGACCCGGTGGTCCGCAAGCACGTCGAATTCCGAGAGGAGCGCTGATCTCATGGCGAAGAAGAGCAAGATCGCGCGCAACCAGCAGCGTCAGGCCGTCGTCGACCGCTACGCCGCCAAGCGCGCCGAGCTGAAGAAGGCCCTGGTCGACCCGACCTCGACCGACGAGCAGCGCGAGGCCGCCCGTGTCGGCCTGCAGAAGCTGCCCCGCAACGCGTCGCCGGTGCGTCTGCGCTCGCGCGACGTGATCGACGGCCGCCCCCGCGGTGTGCTGACGAAGTTCGGCATCTCGCGCGTGCGCTTCCGCGACATGGCGCACCGTGGCGAGCTGCCCGGCGTGACCAAGTCGAGCTGGTAAGCACCGCGTCATCCACGCAGTCACGGGCGGGTCTCCTTCGGGGGCCCGCCCTTCTGCGTGCGCCGTGACGCCCCGTGGCGGCCAAGGTGAGTCACTCGCGTAACTTTGGTCACTTCTGTCACACGCAACACGCGCGAGGACGCCGAAAACCCGCGGAAATACGCGGAACATGACACGTGCGGGGTAGATTCGACGCGGTCGATCGACCAGCCGGGCACTTCGGGCCCGGTCAGTGAACGAGGCGGCGGACGAGCCGCCGCTGGAGGTAACCCCCATGGCAGACAAGTCCATCACCAAGACCGAGCTCGTCGCGAGCATCGCCAGCGCCACCGGCGAGAGCCAGGCCACGGTCTCGCGCGTCGTCGACGGTCTGTTCTCCACCGTCTCCGAGGCCGTTGCCAAGGGCACGAAGGTCTCGATCCCCGGCTGGATCTCGTTCGAGCAGGTCGACACCGCCGCTCGCACGGGCCGCAACCCGCAGACCGGCGCGGAGATCAAGATCGCCGCCGGCAAGCGCGTCAAGGTCACCGCCGGCTCGAAGCTCAAGGCCGCCGCGAAGTAATCGCCGACGCCGCACGAAGGGGGATGCCGCGGCCGCGGCATCCCCCTTCGTCGTGAGGGTCGGCTCCCACGCCCCACGCGCGCCTGGCCGCCTAGGCTGGTGCGGTGAGTCCTCGATCCCTGCGCGTGGCCGGCCCGGCGATCCTCGTCGTCTCCGCCCTCGCCGCGGTCCTCCTCGGGCTCGCCTACGGCGGCGGTGCCGCCCCGCTCGACATCGGCGATCCCGGGCCCGTCGTGCGCTGGGGGCTGCCGGTGGCGGATCTCCTCGTCAACCTCGGCGCCGCCGTGATGGTCGGCTCCCTCGTGCTCGCCCTCTTCGCGCTCCGCGCGGGGCAGCGGGAGTTCGATCTCGCGCTCGACGCGGCCTCGATCGGCGCGGCCGTCTTCACCGTGGCCGCGGGGACGACGGCCTACCTCAACTTCCTCAACGCGTTCAACGCGACCCCGAGCGCCGACGCCGTCTTCGGACAGCAGCTCGGTCGATACCTCCTCGACCTCGAATTCGGCCGCGCGTGGCTGCTGACGACCCTCGCCGGCGCCGTCGTGACGGTTCTCGCGTTCGCCGTGCGCACGTGGACGCCGACGCTCCTCGTCGCGCTCCTCGCGATCGCGGCGCTGGTTCCGATGGCCACCACCAGCCACGACGGGGCCGCGGCGAACCACAACGCCGCCGTGTCGTCGCTCGCGCTGCACATCATCGGCGCCGCCGTCTGGCTCGGCGGGCTGCTCGTGCTCGTCGTGCTGCGGCCGGTCATGCCGGGCCCCGCCTTCACGGCGGTCCTCCGCCGCTATTCGTCGATCGCCCTCGTCGCGTTCATCGTCGTCGCCCTTTCGGGCTACACCCGCGCCGCCCTCGCGCTGGGCATCTGGAGCGAGCTGGCGACGCCCTACGGCGTGCTGATCGTCGTAAAGGTCGCGGCCCTGGTGGCGATCGGCGTGCTCGCGGCCTCCTACCGCGGACGGCTCATCGCACGCATCGCGGATGCCGGGGCCGCCCGGCTCTTCTGGGGGCTGATCGCGCTGGAGCTGGCGTTCATGGGCATCGCCAGCGGTGCGGCCGCGGCGCTCGCCCGCACCGCGTCGCCCATCGGCGAGGACCCGATCATCGATCCCACCCCCGCGGAGTACCTCACGGGCGCCCCGCTGCCGCCTCCTCTGGATGCCGCGCGATGGATCACGGCGTGGGAGCCCGACCTGCTCTGGTCGCTGCTGTGCGGCTTCCTGCTGTTCTTCTACCTCGCGGGCGTGAGGCGCCTGCGTCGGCGCGGCGACCAGTGGCCGGTGGCGCGCACCGTGTCGTGGGTCGCGGGAGTGCTCGCGCTCTTCTGGGTGACCAACGGCTCGGTCGCCATTTACGAGCAGTACCTCTTCAGTGCGCACATGGTCGGCCACATGCTCCTCACGATGGCCATCCCGCTCATGCTCGTGCCCGGGGCGCCCGTCACCCTGGCGGCGCGCGCCATCCGCAAGCGCGACGACGGTACGCGCGGCGGGAGGGAGTGGATCCTCTGGGCGGTGCACTCGCCCGTGGCCCGCATCCTGACGAACCCGTTCATCGCGGCGGCGCTCTTCGTCGGGTCGCTGTGGATCTTCTACTACACCGACCTGTTCCGCTGGTCGCTCTACGACCACACCGGTCACATCTGGATGGTGCTGCACTTCCTCATCACCGGATACCTGTTCGTGCTGACCCTGATCGGCATCGACCCCGTGCCGTACCGCCTTCCCTACGCGTTCCGGCTCGTGCTCCTGATCGGCGTCATGGCGATGCACGCGTTCTTCGGTATCTCGATCATGATGCAGTCGGGGCTCATGCTCGCCGACTGGTTCGGGTCGATGGGCCGCGACTGGGGGGTGACGCCCCTCGAGGACCAGTACGTCGGGGGCGGCGTGGCATGGTCGGTCGGAGAGATCCCCACCCTCATCCTCGCGATCACCGTCGCGATCCAGTGGAGCCGGTCGGACGAGCGCACGCAGAAGCGCCAGGACCGCCAGGCGGATCGCACGAACGACTCCGAGCTCGACGCCTACAACGCGCGGCTCGCGGCCCTGGCCGAGCGCGAC
The DNA here is from genome assembly GCF_044542535.1 of Microbacterium sp. NPDC078428. Taxonomy (NCBI): domain Bacteria; kingdom Bacillati; phylum Actinomycetota; class Actinomycetes; order Micrococcales; family Microbacteriaceae; genus Microbacterium; species Microbacterium sp. NPDC078428. Next base: position 73,879 of record NZ_JBITUP010000006.1, on the reverse strand, counting down.
GCGCGCACCGCCCAGCGCACGCCCTGAGGATCGAGCGGATGCCGAGGGTGGGCGCCGGCGGTCAGCCGGCGCCCACCCGGATCGACACCGATCCGTCGGGCTGGAGCGAGATCGCGGCATCCAGCGTGAACGGCACGTCCTCGTCCACCTCGCGGATCGTGCCGTCGAACAGCGATCGCACGTCGACGAGCAGGTGCGCCGCCGCGGTCGTCGGGGGCATCACCCAGTCGGCGCCCGAGGGCTCGAGCGTGACGGTCGGGTACTCGCTGATCGACCACTCGGGAAGCGTCACGATGCGGTTCTGGACGACGTAGCCGAACGGGCACGCCGTGGGCTGGAGCACCTGCTGCGTCGCGCACTCGTCGAGGAACGCATCGACCTCGTCCTGCACGACCCGGATGAATTCCTCTGTCGGCTCAGCCGCGACCCGGACGGGCACTTGGACGAGGGGAACATCCGCCACGACGTCGACGCCCGGGGTCTGTGCGATCGGGGTGTCCACGCCCACCCGGTAGCGCCCCGGCGAGAACACCAGCAGGGGCACGGTCGCCGCGGGGTCGACATCCGCGCCCTCCGCGGCCACCTGACGCTTGTCGATCTCGAAGCCGTTGACGGTGAAGCTCATCGAGCCCGACACCTGCAGATCGAGCACGGCGAGGGGGCTCTGAGCGAAGCGCCACCGCGGGGCGACGCCGATCCACCCGTCCTGCTCGACGAGGAACGTCGACCGACCGTAGTGGTCGCCCGTCCGGTATCCGACGGTCACCTCCACGCCCTCCGGGACGGTCTTCTCCGAGATCGCGTGGATGTCGTCGATCGAGCTGAGCGCCGCGGAGCGCAGGAGGGCCTGCGAGGCGAACGGGTTCATCCCCGCGTCTTCGAGTGCGGCCGACGAGACGCGCACGCCGGGCACCGCGAGCGCGTCGGCGGCCGACCCCTCCGCGAGGAGCGAGACGTAGCGCTCGACGAACGCCGACGGTCCGTAGAAATGGCGGTAGAGCGAGAGCCCGGCCGCGACGAGCGCGGCGACCAGGAGCATCCCGATGACGACCATCAGGGCCACATCGCGACGCAGGCCGGACCGGTGACGCCGCCCACGGGGGCGCTCGCGCACACCGGTAACCGCCCCCTGATCCACACGGGAAGTCTAAGCGGGCATGGGTGCACGCCGCCGAGAACGCGGGGCGCGCGGCATCCCGCATAACATGTTGCGGTGACCACGCCGCCCCTCTCCGCCGAGCAGGAGGCGCTCTTCCGTCGCATCGAGGACACTCGGGATCACATCTTCGTCACCGGTCGTGCCGGCACCGGGAAGTCGACGCTGCTGCAGCACCTGTCGGCCCACACGTCCAAGCAGATCGCCGTGTGCGCTCCGACGGGTGTGGCCGCCCTCAACGTCGAGGGGCAGACGATCCACTCCCTGTTCCGCCTGCCGATCGGGCTCATCGCCGACCAGGAGCTCGAGCAGCCCGAGGCCACGCGGAAGATCCTCGGCGCCATCGACACGCTCGTGATCGACGAGGTGTCGATGGTCAACGCCGACCTCATGGACGGCATCGATCGATCCCTCCGGCAGGCGCGGGGACGACGGGCCGAGCCCTTCGGCGGCGTGCAGGTCGTCATGTTCGGGGACCCCTTCCAGCTGGCGCCGGTGCCGCCCCGGGGAGACGAGCTCGCGTACATCCGCGACCACTACCGCTCCTTCTGGTTCTTCGATGCGCACGTGTGGGCGGGCCACGACGGGGGAGAGGCGGCGGGCGACACGCTCGGAGGCCTCGATGCGCTCGGCCGCTACGGTGCGCAGCTGCACATCCACGAGCTCAGGACGATCCACCGGCAGTCGGATGACGGCTTCAAGGCGATGCTCAACGCGGTCAGACACGGGCGGGTCACGGCGGACATCGCCGGCGTGCTCAACGACATGGGATCGCGCACGCCGCCGAATCCGGGGCCGACCGAGACCCCCATCATCACGCTGGCCACGCGCAACGACATCGTCAACGCCATCAATCGGCGCCACCTCGACGCGCTCCCCGGCACCGCCCAGACCGCCAACGCCGAGATCATGGGGGACTTCGGTCGCGGCGAGGGTGCGTACCCGGCGGATGCCGAGCTGAGGCTGAAGGTCGGCGCGCAGGTGATGTTCCTGCGCAACGACGTCGGCGCCTACGGCGACCCGCCGCGCTGGGTGAACGGGTCGATCGGCACGGTCACCCGGATCGCGGGCGGCAGCGTCCGCGTGGACCTCGACGGCGAGGAGCACGACGTCGAACCTGCCGCGTGGGAGAAGTACCGCTACAGCTACTCGCCGCTGTCGAAGAAGATCACGCGCGAGGTGGTGGCGGAGTTCCACCAGTTCCCGCTTCGGCTGGCCTGGGCCGTGACGATCCACAAGTCGCAGGGCAAGAGCTACGATCGCGCGGTCATCGACCTGGGTTCTGGGGCGTTCGCGCCCGGGCAGACCTACGTCGCGCTCAGTCGTCTCACCTCGCTCGACGGGCTCTACCTCTCGCGTCCGCTCCGCCCGAGCGACATCCGCGTGGATCCCGACGTGCAGCGCTTCCTCGCCTCGCGTCGTGCGCCGCAGGCGGGGTGAGGCCGCTCAGGCGACGGACGAGCGGACGCGCGCCCGCTGCAGGTCCTGGAACAGCTCCGTGTTGAACCGGTAGGCCACCAGCACCTCGTCGATCACGCGCTCGCGCTCGTCGTCGTCCCACGGCGCCCGATCGAGCTGCTCGCGGTAGACATCCTTGAAGGCGCGGGGGTCGGCGATGTCGGCGAACAGGTAGAACCCGATCCCGTTGGTGTCGAATCCGAATCGCCGCTGCATGACGCGTCCGATGAAGATGCCGCCGGAGAGGTCGCCGAGGTATCGGGTGTAGTGGTGCGCGACGAAGCCGCCCGGCCATGTCGCCGCCACCTTCCGAATGCGATCGACGTACCGCTTCGTCGTGGGCAGCGGGGCGATGCGCTCGCGCCAGTCCGGGCCGACGAGGAAGTCGAGGTCGGCCTCGAGCGCCGGCAGCCGCGTCAGCTTGTCGCTGATGAAGGGGGCGACGACGGGGTCGGTGCGCAGCGCCGCAGCGGCGGATTCGAGGGCGTCGTAGATGAAGTAGTGCTGCGCGACGAGCGAGATGTAGTCCTCGCGCGTGCCCTCGCCCCCGAGCAGATCGGCCATGAAGCCCTCGCCTTCGCTGGCGGAGTGGGCGCGGCTGGAGCGCTCGCGAAGCAGGACGGAGAACGACACGACGTTCGACATGCCGCCAGTGTAGCGACCTGGTAAGGATTACCTAAGTACTTCTTTCCTCATTCGTGCGGGCGCGGCTCGACGCCGAGCCGCGCGCACGCCGCGTCATACAGGGCGACGACCTCTCGACGCACCTCGGCGCGCTCGCTGATCGGCCCCGTCGGCCAGTCCACCCGCACCACCGCGGCGATGCCGTCCGGACCCTCGACATTCCAGGCGCCCCCGGCCCCGTCGAACCCCGTCATCGTGGCCGTGACGGCGTCGGGACGACCGAACGCCCGCACGATCAGCAGATTGTCGCCGGCGTGATCGGTGTTCATGTGCCGCAGCACCGCCGAGACGACGGATTCGTCGAAGAGATGGGTCACGTCTTTACCATAGGCGGCGCGCGTGATCGAACCGTGATCTCGGCTCGTTAGACTCGACCGGGATACACCGGGGGGTGAGTATGGCGGCACGCGGCATTCGTCGTCGAAGCGCGGCGATCGCGGGCGCGGTGCTCTCGGTGATTCTTCTGGCCGCGGGGTGCGCACCCGACAAGACCCTCGAGCTCGATCTCGTCGAGCAGGCGTCGGGCGGCTTCCCGGACGACGTCTCGGCCGAGCTGGATGCCGCGGTGCAGAGCGCGATGGCGGCGACGGCATCCACCGGCGCGCTCGTCGGGGTGTGGGCACCCTGGAGCGGGAGCTGGCTCGCGGGTCTCGGCACCGACGCGACGGGCGCGACCGTCACGCCCGACATGACCTTCCGCATCGCAGACCTCACGCGCCTGATGACCTGTGACGTGCTCTACGCGGTCGCGAGCGAGGGCACCGTGTCCCTTCAGGACCCCGTGACGGACTACGTCGTCGGGTACCCCGATCTCCACGATGCGACCCTGCTCGACCTGTGCAACGGGACGGCGGGGCTCGGGTCGTTCGAGCCCGTCATCGGCGCGCAGTGGTACGGCAACCCCGAGCGAGTCTGGGACCCGCTGGAGATCGCCGCCTTCGGGCTCGGTCAGCCGCGCTCCGCCGTCGGCACGGAGTACCGGGACTCGGACGCCGGATTCATGCTCCTGGGCATGGCTCTCGAGCGCGCGACCCGCCTGAGCGCCGCTGCCATGTACGAGCGCTACATCGTCGAGCCCCTCGGCCTGGTGGCGACGTCGCTGCCTCGGGCCGCGGCATCCGCGCCCGGAGCCCAGCCGCTGCACGGCGCCTGGATCCCGACGAACCCCGACGGCACGCTCAACTGCGCCGAGCCGCGGGATGTCTCGGTCATGTCGTCGTCGGCCGGATTCACCGACGCGGGCGTCGTCTCCTCCCTCGAGGATCTCGGGCTCTACCTGCAGGCGATGGCGGCGGGGGCGATCGGCGGCGAGGCCGTGAGCGAGCGCTTCTCCGAGCCCCTGCCCGCCTACTCGGGAGCTCCCGCGTGGTACACCGCCACCGGCGGCGCCCTGATCGCAGGATCGCTCATCGGCCAGATGGGGGCGATGCCGGGCTACCTCACGGCCGGCTTCACCGACCCCGCCACGGGGATGACGGTCGTCGTGGTGCTCAACAACTCCACGGCCGGCGCGGCCGTCGCGGGCGACCTCGCCTGGCAGCTCGCCGCGATCGCGTCGCGGGCCCCCGCGGCATCCGGCTTCACCGCGCCGGAGCTGGGCCTGCCCTGGACGGCGCAGCAGTACGGCAACGCCGTCGCGCAGATCAACATCTGCCGGTGACCCCGCGCTCCGGTGGGTCGGCAGCCGCCGGCCTCGTGGTGCTCGGCCTCGCCTGCCAGGAGGTCGGCGCCTCGGTGGCCGTGCTGCTGTTCCCGGCGGCCGGGCCGCTCGGGATGGTGATGCTGCGGCTGGTCTTCTCCGCGGTGCTGCTCATGGCGATCGCGCGGCCGGCCCTGCGCGGCCGCTCCCGGTCGGACTGGAATGCCGTCATCCTGTTCGGCCTCGTCCTCGCCGTGATGAACGGGCTGTTCTACCTCGCGCTCGAGCGACTCCATCTCGGAGTCACCGTCACGATCGAGGTGCTGGGGCCGCTCCTGCTGTCGGTGATCGTCGCTCGACGGCCCGTGGCCTGGCTGTGGGCGGCGCTCGCGTTCGGCGGCGTCGTGCTCCTCGCCGGGGGCGGTTGGCAGGATCTGGACCTGCTGGGCGTGCTGTTCGCGCTCGGCGCCGCCGCGAGCTGGGCGGGCTACATCCTCGCCTCGGAGCGGGTGGGTCGGGCCTTCTCCAAGCTCGAGGGGCTCGCTCTGGCGATGGTGATCGGGGCCGTGGCGTCGCTGCCCTTCGGCGTGGCCGACGCGGGCGCGGCGCTGCTGAACCCGGTCACGCTCGCGCTCGGCGCCGCGGTCGCGGTGCTCTCCTCGGCGATCCCCTACGCCCTCGAGCTGTCGGCGCTGCGCCGGCTCGCGGCATCCGCCTTCGCGATCCTCATGAGCCTCGCTCCGGCGATCGCGACCGGTGCGGGGCTGCTCCTGCTGGGACAGGTGCTCACACCGCTCGAGCTCGCGGGGATCGCCCTCGTCGTGATCGCGAGCATCGGGGCGGTGCGCACCGTGCCTCGTGCGGCGCCACCGGCCGAGCCCGTGGCGTGACGCGGCGGTCGACCGGGACGGGCGCCCTCAGAATCGCGTGAGCGTGTCGACGAGGTGGGGCCCGAGGGGGCGGTCCACCTCCAGGACGATCCTCGTGCGGACGCCCTCGTGATCGCGGGGGCGCGCGCGCTGACCGCGCAGGTCGGCGATCGTCTGACCGCGTCCGGGGCCCGACGTCGTGTCGACGATGACGGGAACCCGGGGCGCGCGCGTCGCCGTCACGCCATCGCCCACCGCGAGGGCCGCCGCGAGGGGATCGTGCAGTGCGCAGCCGCGCTCGCCGTAGATGGGTCGGTAGAAGTCGAAGTAGTGGTCGAGCATCTCGCCGACGGCGCGCGTGAAGGGATTCGCCGATGCCAGCAGGGCTTCGCGGTCCTCCTCCCCGAGCGTGTGCTCCATCGTGACGTCGAGCGGCACGAGCGTGATGTCCCACGCGGCATCCAGCATCGCGGCGGCCGCCTCGGGGTCGTTGGCGATGTTCGCCTCGGCGACGGGGGTGATGTTGCCCGCGCACAGGGCCGCTCCGCCCATCGCCGTCACTCCGTCGATCCGCTCGGGCAGTGAGGGGTCTGCCGCCAGGGCCAGGGCGATGTTGGTCACCGGACCGATCGTGAGCAGGTGGAGGTCGCCCGCGTAACGGTGCGAGAGCTCGAGGAGCAGGTCGACCGCGGAGGCGTCCTCCGGCGCGCGCGTGGCCGTCGGCAGCGTGACGCCCCCGATGCCGTTCTCTCCGTGCACGTGGGTTGCGCCGCCCCCGTAGCCGTGCGAGAGGTGGTCGTGCGCGCCGACAGCGACGGGGATGTCCGTGCGCCCGGCGAGGGCGAGCAGGTCGAGGGTGTTCTGTGCCGCGGTCGCCGAGTCGATGTTGCCGCTGACGGTGCCCACTCCCACCAGCTCGATCGAGGGAGAGGCGAGCAGGTAGGCGAGGGCGACGGCGTCGTCGATGCCCGTATCGCAGTCGAGGAAGACGGGGCGGCGAGCGGGTGCAGACATGGTGACCTTTCGTGAGGGCGTCGACCACGCTGTCGTTCTCCGGCGGCGCCGGTTCGCTCTCAGGGTTATATCGCGCGTGCGGGGTGGGGGGCAAAGTGACCCCGGGTGCATGCGGGCGGGCGGGCGGATCCTTCGGCGGTGGGAGCGGCGTGGTGGAATGGGCGGATGAGCTCCCCCCGCCTCCCCTCGCTCGCCGTCGTGGGCAGCATCAACGTCGACGTGAGCGCCGCCGTGCGGCGGCTGCCCGGTCCTGGCGAGACGGTGCTGGGTGGAACGCTCGCGCGGCATCCGGGAGGCAAGGGCGCGAACCAGGCCGTCGCGGCGGCGCGCCTCGGGGCGACGGTGCGCATGATCGGCGCGGTGGGCGACGACGGCGACGGACAGCGGATGCTCGAGAACCTCCAGGAGGCGGGTGTCGGGACGGCCGACGTGTGGCTCGGCGCGCAGCCCACCGGCACGGCGCTCATCACGGTGGAGGAGTCGGGGGAGAACCAGATCGTCGTCTGCTCCGGCGCCAATTCCGACGTGAGCCTCGACGGGGTGCGGTTCGCGCCCGACGAGGTCGTCCTCGCGCAGCTGGAGATCCCGATGGGCGTCGTCGCCCGGCTCGCGGAGGCGGTGCCGGGCTACCTCGCCGTCAACGCGGCGCCGGCCGCGGCCTTGCCGGCCGAGGTGCTCGCGCGCGCAGATCTGGTCATCGTCAACGAGCACGAGTACGAGTCGCTGCGGCCCGAGATCGAACGAGCCGCCCTGGTCGCCGTCACCTACGGGTCCGAGGGCGCGGCACTGCGTGAGCACGGCGCCGAGGTCGTGCGCGTCCCCGCGCCGCGCGTGCGGGCCGTCAACGCGGTCGGGGCGGGGGACGCGTTCTGCGCGGCGCTCACGGTGGCGTTGGCCGCCGGGTGGGGCCGCGAGGAAGCGCTGCGCGCAGCGTGCGCCGTGGGGGCGGATGCCGTCACGCACGAGGGGGCGCAGCCGCCCCTGCGTCCGCTGGAGTCGTACCGCTGGGCGCACCCCGCGGGATAACCGCGGGGACGCGCCGGGACACGACCGACATTCGGGCCCAGCGCGTGTCGAGCAGCCGGCCCCGCGCCTCGGAGTCCGCCCCGTAGCCTGTGGCCACGGGGTGAGAAAAGTGGAGGGGATGACGGGAATCGAACCCGCGCTATCAGCTTGGGAAGCTGAAGTTCTGCCATTGAACTACATCCCCGGAGCCTTTCGGCGTCCGGCCAGCATAACAAACGCGGCGGGACCGATCACGCGCGGACAACACTCCGGAGAGATTCGCGGAAACTGTCGCTTCCGGCGCCATCCGGTCCGGTTTCGGTGCGAACGTCCGGAGTGTTGTGCGCGGTGCCGCCGATCGTGCCCCGATCCGCCCCCGCCCGCTCGGTAGGCTGGGCCCGTGCTGCTCTCCGACCGCGACATCAGGCTCGAACTCGACGGCGGCCGCATCGGCCTCGATCCCTACGACCCCGCGATGGTGCAGCCCTCCAGCGTCGATGTGCGGCTCGACCGCTACTTCCGCCTCTTCGACAACCACAAGTACCCCTTCATCGACCCGGCCCAGGATCAGCCCGAGCTGACCCGCCTCATCGAGGTCGACCCGCAGGAGCCGTTCGTGCTGCACCCCGGCGAGTTCGCCCTCGGCGCCACCTTCGAGCAGGTCTCCCTCCCGGACGACGTCGCGGCTCGTCTCGAGGGCAAGTCCTCGCTCGGGCGCCTCGGCCTTCTCACCCACTCCACTGCGGGCTTCATCGACCCGGGCTTCTCGGGCCACGTCACCCTCGAGCTCTCCAACGTCGCCACCCTGCCGATCACCCTGTGGCCCGGCATGAAGATCGGCCAGCTCTGCTTCTTCCGGCTGTCGTCGCCGGCCGAGAACCCCTACGGCTCCGGTCCCTACGGCAACCGCTATCAGGGCCAGCGCGGACCCACGGCATCCCGCTCGTTCCAGAACTTCCACCGCACCGATGTCGGCACGTCGGATGCCGGGGCCCTCGGCGGCTGATCACGGTCGCTGAGCGAGCGGCGGCAGCACCGTCACCGCGCCGCTCGAGCCCAGCCGTCAGTGAGCCTGCGTGACGCCGAGGGCGTCGTGCACGACGACCGCGGCGACGCGGGCGCCGGCACCGGCGGCGACGATCAGCTGCTGAGCGCCCGGAGCCGCGGCATCGCCCGCGCCGTAGAGCCCGGGCACGCTGGAGCGGCCGGAGCGGTCGGTGACGAGGTGCCCGTCGTCGTCGAGGTCGGGCGCGAGGGGAGCGAGGAACTCCAGCGCCGACTGCCATTCGGGGCGGACGAAACCGCCCGCGATCTCGACCCGGCTGCCGCCCTCGAGCACGATGGCCGACAGCATCCCGCGCTCACCCTGAAGCTCGGCGATGCGGGCGCGCTCGACACGGATTCCGGATGCTGTCAGCTCGGCCTCGGCATCCACCCCGAGCGCGTCCGATCCGTTCGTGAAGACCGTGAGGGCGTTCGTCCACCGCGCGATGAGGCGAGCCCGGTCGGCGAGGTCGGCGCTCTCGCCGATGAGCGCGAGGGGGCGGTCGCGCAGCTCCCAGCCGTCGCACGCGGCGCAGCTGAAGAGCGACATGCCGTAGAAGCCGCGGATGTCGGGCACCGCCGGCAGGGTCTCGCGCAGGCCCGTCGCGACGATCACGGCGCGCGCGGCGATCGTGGCGGGCGCGCGCCGACCCTCCAGCGTCGCGACGAAGCGTGCGCCGTCGGGGTGGCCGTCGGCGCGCGCGACCGCGACGACCTTCGTGCGGCCGTGCACCACAACGTCCGGATACGCCTCGAGCTCCGTGCGTGCAAGGCGTCGCAGCTCGTGCGGGGGCACGCCGTCGCGCGTGAGGAACCCGTGCGAGAGCAGCGTCGCCGCGTTGCGGGGGCGGTCGGCGTCGACGAGCGCGACGCCGGCGCGGGCCCGTCCCAGGTTGAGGGCTGACGAGAGCCCCGCGGGTCCGCCGCCGATGACGAGAACGTCGACGACGGTCGGCGCGACAGGCGGCGTCCCCTCCGCCCCGCCCGCCGCGGGCGATCCGTTCACGACCGGGTCAGCGCGTCCGCGCGCGAGATCTGCACCTGCTCGTCGCGGGGTACGACCTTGACGCGCTCGCGCGTGTGCTCGTGGTTCGCGCCGAGGTTGCGCTCGTGCGCGTCGAGGGCCAGCCAGCCCTGCCAGGTCGTGTACTCCACGCCGCGGTCGGCGAGCAGCTCGAGCACGTCGCCCGGCTCGGTCGGGGCGGCGAGCAGGCCCGCCTCGGCGTCGGCCACGAGATGCGCGACGGTCTCCATCGCGTCGCTCTTGGTGTGCCCGATGAGGCCGACCGGTCCGCGCTTGATCCACCCCGTCGCGTAGAGCCCGCGCACCGCCGTGCCGCCGTCTTCCGCGGAGAGTGCGGATGCGGCATCCGTCACCCGCCCCTCGACGTTGGGGACGACGCCGCGCACCTCGTCGAACGGGGCATCGAGCACGGGCGTGCCGAAGTAGCCGACGGCGCGGTAGACGGCCTGCACCGGGATGTCGCGCAGCTCGCCCGTGCCGACAACGCTGCCGTCGCCGGTCGGGGTCGTGCGCTCGAACCGCACGCCCTCGACGCGCTCGGACCCGAGCACCTCTACGGGCGAGTGGAAGAAGTGCAGGTGCAGGCGACGAGAGGCGGTGCCCACCTCGCGACCGCGCCAGGACTGAAGGGTGCGCAGCATGACCTTGAGCTGGTTGTTGGATGCCGCGGCGGGGTCGACGCCCTCGAAGTCCTCGTCGTAGAGCACGATGTCGACGTCGGGCACTTCGCCGAGCTCGCGCAGCTCGATGGGCGTGAACTTGATGTCGGCGGGACCGCGGCGGCCGAAGACGTGCACGTCGGTCACGGCCGAGGCCTCGAGCCCCGCGAGCACGTTGTCGGGGATCTCGGTCGAGCGCAGGTCGACCGCGTGCTTGGCGAGCACGCGTGCCACATCGAGCGCGACGTTGCCGTTGCCGATCACCGCGACCTCGGCGGCCTCGAGCGGCCACTCGCGCGACACGTCGGGATGTCCGTCGAACCAGGCGACGAAGTCGGCGGCGCCGTAGGAGCCCGGCAGGTCGATGCCCGGGATGTCGAGTCGCACGTCGCGGATCGCCCCGGTCGCGAGGATCACGGCGTCGTAGCGCTCGTGCAGCTCGTCGAGGGCGACGTCGCGGCCGACCTCCACGTTGCCGATGAAGCGGATGACGCCCGAGTCGAGCATCTCGTGCAGCGACGAGACGATGCCCTTGATGCGCGGGTGATCGGGCGCGACCCCGTAGCGGATCAGGCCGTAGGGGGCGGGGAGGGTCTCGAACAGATCGATTTCGACGGTGCCGCCGGCGTCGGCCACGCGGCCGGAGAGGATGTTGCCGGCGTAGATGCCGGCGGGACCGGCGCCGACGATCGCGACGCGGAGATTGAGGGTGCTCACAGTGCTTCGGCCTTTCTGGCGGAGAGTTCTTCCGGGGCGTAGGGGCTGAGGGTGACGACGTCGCCGACGACGATGACCGCCGGATTGCGCACGCGGCGCTGCGCGGCCTGGGCGACGATGGTACCGAGGGTGCCGATCGTGACGCGCTGGTGCTCGCCGTATCCGTCCTCGATGACGGCGACGGGGCAGTCGGCGCCCCGGGCGCCGCGCGCGAGCACGTGGGCGGAGTGGCCGAGGGTGCCCACGCCCATGAGCAGCACGACGGTGTGGTCGCGCCCGCCGCCGACCTCGCCGAGCTGGTCGTGGCCGGAGACGACGGAGAACGCCGTCGCGAGCCCGCGGTGCGTGAGCGGGATGCCGGCGATCGCGGGCACCGAGACCGCGCTCGTGACTCCGGGGACCACATCGACGGGGATGCCGGCATCCCGGCAGGCGGCGAGCTCTTCGCCGCCACGGCCGAACACGTACGGGTCGCCGCCCTTCAGGCGCACGACGTGCTTGCCCTCGAGGGCCAGCTCGACCAGGAGGGCATTGATGCGCTCCTGCGGCACCGCGTGGTGGCCGGGCAGCTTGCCGACATCGATGACGGGGGTGTCCAGGCCCAGCTCGTCGAGCACGGGGCGGGCCCCGAGGCGGTCGGCGACGATGACGTCGGCCCGCTCGAGCGCGCGCAGCCCGCGCACCGTGAGCAGGTCGGCGCTGCCCGGGCCGGCGCCGACGAGCGTGACGCGTCCGAGCCGAGTCGTCATCGGGCCCTTCCCTGCAGCAGGCCGCGCCCACGCAGCATCCGTCGTTCGAGCGGGGCGAAGAAGAGCAGTTCGATGAGGATGCCGATCCCGAGGATCACGAGGATCGTCGCGAGGACGCCGGAGATGTCGGCGAGCTCGCGGCTCTGGTCGAGCATCGCGCCGACGCCGAATCCGATGGCCCCGCCGGTGGCGATGATCTCGGCGGCCATGAGCGAGCGCCAGGAGAACGCCCACCCCTGCTTGAGGCCGGCGACATACCCCGGCAGCGCGGCAGGCATGATCACCAGGGTCGCCAGTTGGGTTCGGTTGGCTCCGAGCACCGTGCCCACCCGCCGCAGCTGGGGCGGCACCTGCTCGACGCCCGCGATGAGTCCATTGACGATCGACGGGGTCGCGCCCATCAGAACGACGAAGTACACGGTGGCGTCCGTGAGCCCGAACCACAGGATCGCGGCGGGCACCCACGCGACGGAGGGCAGAACCTGCAGGCCCGAGATCAGCGGACCCATGGCCCGTCGCAGCACCCGCACCTCGGCGAGCAGCAGCCCTAGCGGGGTGCCGACGGCGATCGCGATGAGAAAGCCGACGATGCCACGCTCGAGGCTCGTGACGACGGCCGTCTGCAGGCGACCGCTCTCCCAGGCGTCGCCGAGGGCCCCGACCACCGCGAGCGGCGAGGGCACGACGTCGGGGCGCGGCTGGGTGATCGTCACGTAGAGCTGCCAGAGCACGATCAGCGCGAGCAGGAAGACGATCGGCGGAACGACGCTGTCGGCCACCGAGCGCAAGCGCCCGATGGGTCGCTCCGCGGTGGTCTGCAGGCGATCCAGTCCCGCCTCGAGGCTGCGCAGATCCTCGTCGTTCTGGGATGTCGGGGGGGCGGAGGCAGGCGAACCCGGGGAGAGCGATCCCTCGGGTCTCGTCCCTTCGCTGCGCTCCTCACTCAAGGGCGGATGGCTATCACGCGGCATTGCGGCGGATCTCCTTGCGCAGCTTCTCGGTGATCTCGATCGACAGGGCCGCGACCTCCGGTGATTCGATGCGCCGACCCTCGGTGTGTGCGATGCGCCACTCGCCCGCGACCCGACCCGGGCGGCTGGAGAGCAGGACGACCCGCTGGCCGAGGCGCGCGGCCTCACGCACGTTGTGGGTGACGAACACGACCGTGCGGCCCGTGCGGCGCCAGACGCGCTCGAGCTCGTCGTGGAGCAGGTCGCGGGTGATCGCATCGAGCGCGGCGAAGGGCTCGTCCATCAGGAGCACGGGACGGTCCTGCGCGAGTGCCCGGGCGAGCGCGACCCGCTGGCGCATGCCGCCCGACAGCTCGTGCGGGCGCTTCTCGGCCGCATCGGCAAGGTTGACGGTGTCGAGCAGTTCCATCGCCTGAGCGCGGCGTTCCGCGCGCGCGACGCCGCGCAGGCGGAGCGCGAGCTCGACGTTGCGCCGGGCGCTCAGCCAGGGCATGAGCGCGGATTCCTGGAACATCACCGACGAGCCCTCGGGGGGCGTCTCGATCAGGCCGCTGCTCGGCTGGTCGAGGCCCGCGATGAGGTTCAGCAGCGTGGACTTGCCGCATCCCGAGGCGCCGAGCAGGCACACGAACTCACCCGGGGCGATGTCGAGGGTCACGCCATCCAGCACGAGCGGACCGGTGCCGAAGCGCTTGCCGACCTTCTGGATCCGCACCGCGGGCGGTGTGCCGAAGTAGGCGCCCTCGTCGAAGCTCGGCCCGAGCCGGGGGGCGGCGGCCGCGCTCACGGCGAGTCCTCGCCGAGTCCGGCGGCCGAGACGGGCTCGGCGCCGGCGTCGGCACGCAGCTCGTTGAGCAGACGCAGGTCGAACAGGCCCTGGATCGAGCCTTCCCGCTGCGTGCCGGCCGCGAGGCCGTGGTCGACGAGCGTCTCGAAGGTCCCGGCGTGCGGGTTGACCGAGAAGGTCACGTGCTCGAGCGCGCGGGCGAGCACCGCGTCGCTGAGCCCGCGACCCGTCTCCGCCTGCAGCGCGGCGTTGATCGCTGCCGGGGCCTCGCCGGGGTTGTCGTTTATCCACGCGATCGAGGCGATGTGCCCCTCCAGCAGATCGGTCACGACGTCGGGGTGCTCTTCGAGGAAGTCGGAACGCACGAGAAGGACCGTCGTCGGGAACTCACCGTTCTCCCACAGCTCGGCCTCATCGATCAGCACGTGAGCGCCCTCGTCCTCGACGAGCCGCGAGACCCACGGCTCGGGCACCCAGGCGCCGTCGATCTGGCCCTGCTGGAAGAGGGTCAGCATCTGGGCGTTGTCGGTGGGCGTGATCGACACGTCCCCCCCGCCCTGGATGTCGGTCTCGAAGCCCTCGTCGGCCAGCCAGCTGCGCAGCGTCACGTCCTGCGTGTTGCCGAGCTGCGGCGTCGCGAGGGTCGTGCCCTCGAGGTCGGCGACCTCATCGATGCCCTCGCGCACCACGAGCGCGGCGCCTCCCGTGGTGGCGCCGGCGACGATGTGGGCGGACTGGCCGCCGGACTGGATGAAGGAGTTGATCGACGGGTTCGGCCCGATGTACGTGGCGTCGATGGCCCCCGCGGTGAGCGCCTCGATCGCCGCGGGACCGGCGTTGAACGTCTGCGTCGTCAGTTCGACATCGCCGAGGGCGTCGTCGAAGAACCCCTGCGAGGTACCGATGAGCGCCGGTGCGTGGGTCACGTTGCCGAAGTACCCCAGGCGCAGTTCGGTCACGTCGTCACCGGCGGCCGACGCCCCCGATCCCGCAGTGCACGCCGCGAGCATGCAGGCGGCAACTCCCAGAGTGGTGATCGTCGTCGCGGTGCGAGTGGTGTTCACGGTGTCGCCTCCTTCGAGGGGGGTGGATGCCGGGGCTCGGCGGGGGTGGTCGGTATCGGTCGGTGGGGGCGGACCCGCGTCAGGCCTGCGCGGTGTCTGCGGAGAGGCCGATGCCGGCGGCGAGCGTGGCGCCGTCGGCGGGGTGGATGACGAGGAACGAACCTCCGTCGCGGCTGTCGCGGTAGGACTCGAGCGGCAGATCGGCCGCCAGGCGCAGCGTCGCGCGCCCGATGTCGTTGACGGCGAGGGTGTCGGCGGGCACGTGCACGAGCTCGTCGAGGTCGTACCGCGACGTGATCTGCTGCACGATGGCCTGCACCGTCGCGGTGCCGTGTTTGACGAGCACTCGCGCGCCCCTCGCGAGCGGACGCGCGTCGAGCTGGAACAGCTCGGCCTCGAGCGAGCGGCGCGGCGCGGGCAGTGAGCCCGGCGTGACGACGAGGGACCCGCGGGCGGCGTCGACGTCGTCGGCCAGGCGCAGCGCGACCGAGGTCGGGGCGATCGCGGCCTCGACCTCTGCGCCGGCGACCTCGATCCCCGTCACGGTCGTGCTCACCCCGCTCGGGAAGATCTCGACGGCGTCGCCTACGCGCACCTCTCCCGACGAGATGCGTCCCGCGACGGCACGGTAGTCGCGGTAGCGCTCCGCGAGGGCGGGATCGGCGGCGAGCTCGGGGCTGAGCCCGCCCTGCGGCCGCAGCACGAGCTGCACGGGCAGGCGGAAGGCGTCCTCGGCGCTCTCGAGGTCGCCCTGCGCCGGCAGGGTCTCGAGCAGTTCGAGCAGGGCCGGACCGCTGTACCACGGGGTGCGGGCGGAGCGCTCGACGATGTTGTCGCCCTCGAGCGCCGAGACCGGCAGCACGTGCACGTCCTCGATACCCAGGCCCTCGGCGACCCGGCGCACGTCGGCCTCGACCGGGGCGTACGCGTCCTCCGCGAAGTCGAGCAGATCGATCTTGTTCACCGCCACGACGACGTGCGGCACACGAAGCAGTGCGATCACGGCGAGGTGGCGACGCGTCTGCTCGAGCACGCCCTTGCGCCCGTCGATCAGCACGACCACGGCATCCGCCGTCGTCGCGCCGGTGACCATGTTGCGTGTGTACTGCACGTGTCCCGGGCAGTCGGCGAGGATGAAGCTGCGGGTGCCGGTCGAGAAGTAGCGGTAGGCGACGTCGATCGTGATGCCCTGCTCGCGCTCGGCGCGGAGGCCATCGGTGAGCAGCGCGAAATCGAAGCCCGTGCCGTGCGCGAACCCCCGCTCGGCCGACGTCCGGGCCACCTGCTCGAGCTGGTCGGCGAGGATCGCCTTGGAATCGTGCAGCAGGCGGCCGACGAGCGTGGACTTGCCGTCGTCGACCGACCCGGCCGTCGCGAAGCGGAAGAGCGTGGATGTCTGGGCGAGCACGGTCGCGGTCATCAGAAGTACCCGTCCTTCTTGCGGTCCTCCATGGCGGCCTCCGAGATCCGGTCGTCGGCGCGCGTGGCGCCGCGTTCAGTGAGGGTCGAGCGGGCGACCTCGGCGACGACGGATGCCGTGTCGAGCGCATCCGACTCGACCGCTCCCGTGCAGCTCATGTCGCCGACGGTGCGGTAGCGCACGACGCGGCGCTCGACCTCCTCGCCGGCCCGCGGCTCGGACACCTCGCCGACCGCGCGCCACATGCCGTCGCGGCGGAACACGTCGCGCTCGTGGGCGAAGTACAGCGGGGGCAGGGGGATGTCCTCGCGCTCGATGTAGCGCCAGACGTCGAGCTCGGTCCAGTTGGAGATGGGGAACGCGCGCACGTGCTGGCCCGGGGTGTGGCGGCCGTTGTAGAGGCTCCACAGCTCGGGGCGCTGGTTGCGCGGATCCCACTGGCCGAACTCGTCGCGCAGCGAGATGATGCGCTCCTTGGCCCGGGCCTTGTCCTCGTCGCGGCGGGCGCCGCCGAAGACGGCGTCGTGACGGCCCGCGGCGATCGCGTCGAGCAGCGGCAGGGTCTGCAGCGGGTTGCGGGTGCCGTCGGCGCGCTCGTGCAGGCGCCCGTCGTCGATGTAGTCCTGCACACGGGCGACCTCGAGGCGGATGCCGAGGCGCGCCACCGTCTCGTCGCGGAACGCCAGGACCTCGGGGAAGTTGTGGCCCGTGTCGACGTGCAGCACGGGGAAGGGCACGCGCCCGGGCCAGAACGCCTTCGCCGCCAGGTGCAGGACGACCACGGAGTCCTTGCCGCCCGAGAAGAGCAGCACGGGGCGCTCGAACTCGGCGACCACCTCGCGGATGATGTGGATCGCCTCGGCCTCGAGCAGGTCGAGGGCGTCGAGGCGCGGAGCGGAAGCGGCGTCTCGCGAGCGGACGGACGCGACGTCGCTCGTGAAGGTGTCGGTCATACGTGGAGCCCGCATTCGGTCTTTCCGAGCCCGGCCCAGCGGCCGGACCGGGGGTCTTCGCCGGGGGCGACCGGCTTGGTGCACGGCTCGCACCCGATCGAGGGGTACCCGTTCGTGACGAGGAGGTTCACGGGCACACGGTGCGCGCCGGCGTAGTCGAGGAGGTCGTCGAACGACCAGGCCGCCACGGGGCTCACCTTGACGAGACCGTTGCGCTCGTCCCACGTCACGAGGGGCGTGAGGGTGCGGGTCGGTGCCTCGTCGCGGCGCACGCCCGTGAACCACACCTCGTACCCGCCGAGGGCCTCGTGCAGCGGCTCCACCTTGCGGCGCGCGCAGCACAGGGCGGGATCGCGGGCGAAGAGCCTCGCGCCGAACTCGGCGTCCTGCTCGGCCACGCTCTGCGTCGGCAGCACGTCGACGATGCGCACGTCGAGCGCGCGCTGCACCTCGTCGCGCGTCGCGTGGGTCTCGGCGAAGTGATATCCGGTGTCGAGGAACAGCACGTCGACCCCGGGGAGCTGCTCGGCGACGAGGTGGGGCAGGGCGGCGTCGGCCATCGAGCAGGCGACGGCGGCGGCATCCACCCCGAAGTTCTCCGCGACCCAGCGCACGACCTCGGCGGGCGAGGCCTCACGGTCGGTCAGGCTGCCGAGCTCTACGTTGCCGCGCTCCGCGAGGGCGCGCAGCTCGTCGGCGGTGCGGCGGGCGGTGGCACGAGGGGCGAGTGAGACGGTCACTGCAGAGCCTCCTCTTCGGCGCGGTGGGCCCACTGGGCGAAGGTCTCGTCGGCGGCCGCGTCGCGATCGGCGATGAAGCGGCGCACGACCCGCTCGGTGTAGTCCGCGATGCCGTCGGCGGCCACCTTCAGGCCGCGCACGGTGCGCCCGAGGCCCGGGTTCTCGCGATCCCGGGACGCGAGACCGCCGCCCAGGTGCACCTGGTACCCCGGCACCTGCTCTCCGTCGATCGTCACGAGCTGGCCCTTGAGGCCGATGTCGGCCGTCTGGATGCGGGCGCACGAGTTGGGGCAGCCGTTGACGTGCAGGGAGAGCGGATGCGGCAGGTCGAGGCCCCCGAGGCGCTTCTCGAGGTCGAGCACGGCCTGCGTCGCGAACCCCTTCGTCTCGACGATCGCGAGCTTGCAGAACTCGATGCCGGTGCAGGCGATCGTGCCGCGGCGGATCAGGCTCGGACGGGCCGACAGGCCCAGGCGGTCGAGCTCGGCGACGAGCGGCTCGACGTTCTCCTCGGGCACGTCGAGGACGACGAGCTTCTGGTGGGGGGTCGTGCGCAGCCGCCCGGATCCGTGGGCCTCGAGCACGTCGGCGAGCTCGGTGAGCACGGGACCCGACACGCGGCCGACGATCGGGGTCACGCCGATGTAGAACCGGCCGTCCTTCTGCCGGTGGATGCCGACGTGGTCGCCGGGGGTCGCGGGCTTCGGCGCCGCCGGGCCGTCGGGCAGCGGCTCGCCGAGGTACGCGGTCTCGAGCACCTCACGGAACTTCGCGGGGCCCCATTCCGCCAGCAGGAACTTCAGGCGCGCCTTGTTGCGCAGGCGCCGGTAGCCGTAGTCGCGGAAGATCTGGGCGACGCCGTGCCACACCTCGGCGACCCGCTCCGGCGCGACGAAGGCGCCCAGGCGCTCGCCGAGACGCGGGGAGGTCGAGAGCCCGCCGCCCACCCAGAGGTCGTAGCCGATGCCGTGCTCGGGGTGGTCGATCGCGACGAAGGCGACGTCGTTGATCTCGTGCACGACATCCTGGCTCGGGTGGCCGGTGATCGCGGACTTGAACTTGCGCGGCAGGTTGGCCAGCGACTCGTCGCCGATGAAGCGGGAGGTGATCTCGTCGATCTGCGCGGTGGGATCGATCAGCTCGTCGGCGGCGATGCCCGCGACGGGCGAGCCGAGGATCACCCGCGGCACGTCCCCGCACGCCTCGGTGGTCCCGAGGCCGACGGCCTCGAGCCGGCGCCAGATCTCCGGCATCGCCTCGACCTGGATCCAGTGCAGCTGGATGTTCTGCCGATCGGTCAGATCCGCCGTGTCGCGACCGAACTCGGTCGAGATGCCCCCGATGACGCGCAGCTGAGCCGTCGTGAGCTGACCGCCGTCGATGCGCACGCGCAGCATGAAGTACTCGTCTTCGAGCTCGTGCGGCTCGAGCGTCGCGGTGCGCCCGCCGTCGATGCCGGGCTTGCGCTGGGTGTACAGCCCCCAGACCCGGAAACGGCCGTGCAGGTCGGTGGGGTCGATGCTGGAGAATCCGCCCGCTGCGTAGATGTTCTCGATGCGGTCGCGCACCGACAGGCCGTTGTCGACCTGCTTCCACTCCTCGTTGCCGTTGAGGGGAGACGTGCCGTCGATCTTCCACTGGCCGTTCGGCTTGCTCGAGGGGCGCGGCGGCCGCGCGCGTGCGCCCTCGGTGGGCGGCCGGGTCGCCGCGGCCAGGGCGGCCGGGGTGTCCGTCGTGTCAGGGGTCACAGCATCCTCTTCGCGCAGTCGTTGAGGTCGTCGCGGTGTGGCGATCCCTGCACGGTACGTGAAGCCCGCCGGGGGAGACGAGCGCGTGACGACCTGGGACGTTATGCGGCGTAGCAATCGGACACATTCGCCGACACATTCGGGTGATGCCGCGCGCTGCGGCCGGCGTGGGGAGCCGGGCGTGGCGGGAGCGCTGCCGCAAAAGCATGTCAGGTGGCATGTATTCTCGTCGCGTGTCCGATACGTCGCGCGATCCCGCTGAGTCGATCGCCGCTGCGCTCTCCCGCGTGCGGCGCCGACGGGGCGGCCGGGGGCGTCCGGCGGGCGATGGCGGGCACCGCTCGCCGGAGGAGCGGCTCGCGGGGGCGGCGCGACTGCGAGTGCTGGAAGCGCTGGACGCCGCGTCTGCGCCGCTGACGATCGGCGCGGTCGCCGACGCGATCGGCGTGGATCAGCCGCGGGCGAGCCGGCTCGTGCAGCAGGCGATCGACCTCGGCCACGCGGTGCGGCAGGCCGACCCCGCCGATGCGCGCCGCACGCTGATCGGGCTCGGCGACGGCGGGCGGGAACTCGTCGCGCGGGTGCGCGCCGAGCGCCGCGCGGCCGTCGAGGCGGCGCTGGGCGGTTTCACCCCGGAGGAGAGCGCCCAGCTGGCGACGCTGCTCACGCGCTTCGCCGACGCGTGGCCGCGCCCCTGACCCCCGGGCGCCGCGCCCCTGACCCCCGGGCGACGCTCGCCTGTCACGAACCGCTCGGCGTGGCGCCCGTGGCGCGCGGTTCGTGACAGGCGAGCGGGAGGCGGCGCGCGGTTCGTGACAGGGGACCAGGGGCCGGGGCGCGGCGGGCGCGGGGAGAGCGGGGAGCGCCGGGGCCCGCTCAGCGCAGGGCGGGGACGGCGGCGGGCGCGCGCACGGGCAGCAGGAGCAGCAGCCCGGCCAGCAGCACCAGCACGATGCCCAGGATGCCGAAGGCCGAGTCGCCCGTGAGCCCGACGAACAGCGCGAACATCGTGGGCGCGAGGAACGACACGGCGCGCCCGGTCGTGGCGTAGAGGCCGAAAACCTCGCCCTCGCGACCGGGCGGGATGATGCGCGCGAGGAACGTGCGGGAGGCCGACTGGGCGGGGCCGACGAAGAGGGTCAGTGCCAGGCCGGCGGTCCAGAAGACGGCGGGCCCGCCGTCGCGCAGGAAGAACACCAGCAGACCGGAGACGATGAGCCCGGCCAGCGCCGTCACGATGACCGGCTTCGCGCCCAGCCGATCGTCCAGGGCGCCGACCGCGATCGTCGAGATGCCCGCGACGACGTTCGCGGCGATGGCGAAGAGGATCACCTCTCCCGCCGAGAACCCGAAGACGGATGCCGCGAGCACGCCCCCGAAGGTGAAGACGCCCGCGAGGCCATCGCGGAACACGGCGCTCGCGAGCAGGAACCATACGGTGGCGCGGCTGTCGCGCCAGAGCCGCGCGATGTCGCGGCCGAGGCGCGCGTAGGAGGCGAAGAACCCGATGCGCTCGCGCCGTGTTCCCGCGCCCCGGTATTCCGGCACGGCGAAGAGGACGGGCAGGGCGAAGATCCCGAACCAGAGCGCGGCGACGATCATCGACAGGCGCACGTCGAGGCCGTTCTCGCTCGGGAGCCCGAAGAACCCCTGAATGAAGCCGAAGTACACGATGAGCAGCAGCACGATCCCGCCGACGTAGCCCATGCCCCAGCCGAAGCCGCTGACGCGGCCGATCGAGGCCGGGGTGGACACCTGCCGCAGCATGGCGTTGTAGTTGACGCCCGCGAACTCGAAGAAGACGTTCCCGCCCGCGACCAGGAGCAGGCCCAGCCAGACGAAGGAGGGATCGGGCTCGACGAAGAACATCGCGAGGGTGATGGCCACGACGATGTAGGTGTTCACCCCGAGCCAGAGCTTGCGCCGGCCGGAGGTGTCGGAGCGCTGACCGGTGACGGGGGCCAGGAGCGCGATGAGCAGGCCCGCGCCGGCGAGCGCCCAGCCCAGTTGGGACTCGACCACCCCCTCGGGGCCGAAGCCCGAGCTCGTGAGGTAGACGGTGAAGACGAACGTCGTCACGACGGCGTTGAAGGACGCCGAGCCCCAATCCCATAGCCCCCAGGCGACGACGCGGCGGCGGCTGGTGCGGTCGGGGGTGTCGCTCATGTGCGGCACGGTATGGCCCTTCGGTGAACGGCGGGTGGCCCGGCGCCGCCGCGGCGCGGCGCGCGCCCAGGCTATACCGCGGCATCCGCTCGCCTGTCAGGATGTGCGCATGGGCGTACATGTGGAGCGCACTGAGCTGCCCGGGATCGGCGTGCGGCACGACATCGTCAGCGAGACGGGTCGCAGGCTGTCGGTGGTGTCGCTGCGCGACGGCGGACGCGAGCTGGCGCTCGGGGATCGGGACGATCCCGACCGGGTGCGCGCCACGGTGTCGCTCACGGACGAGGAGGCGACGGCGCTGGCGGAGGTGCTCGGGGGATCGCTGATCTTCACCCAGCTGGCGGGTCTGCGCGAGCAGTTGACGGGCCTCTACGTCGAGCAGATCCCGGTGCGCGCGGACTCGGTCTACGTGGGGCAGCCGCTCGGGCGAACCCGGGCGCGGACCCGCACGCGGTGCTCGATCGTCGCGGTGGTCCGCGAGGGGGGCGTGGTCCCCGCTCCGGGGCCCGAGGACGTGCTCCAGGCGGGCGACACGCTCGTCGCGCTGGGAACGCGCGAGGGGCTCGATCGCCTCGTGCGCATCATCGACGGCGACTGATCATGGACCACGGCGCGCTCGCCCTCATCGAGATCGGCGCGCTGCTCTTCGTCATCGGCCTCCTGGGCCGTCTCGCACGGAAGTGGGAGATCTCCCCGATCCCGCTCGTGCTGCTGATCGGACTCGCGTTCGGGGAGGGGGGACTGCTGCCGATTGCGCACGGCGCGGAGTTCATCGAGATCGGGGCCGAGATCGGCGTGATCCTGCTGCTGCTCATGCTGGGGCTGGAGTACACCGCGGACGAACTCGTCGGGAACCTGCGCTCGGCGAAGTTCTCGGGAACGCTGGACTTCGTGCTGGGCGCCCTCCCCGGCGCGGCGGCGGCCCTCCTGCTCGGGTGGGGCCCGGTCGCGGCGGTCGCGCTCGCCGGAATCACGTGGGTGACCTCCTCGGGCGTCGTGGCGAAGGTGCTGCAGGACCTCGGCCGGCTGGCCAATCGTGAGACTCCCGTCGTGCTCTCGGTGCTCGTGACCGAGGACCTGGCGATGGCGTTCTACCTTCCGATCCTGAGCGCCCTGCTGGCGGGGATGAGTCTCGGCGCGAGCGCGCTCGCGATCGGGATCGCGCTCGGGTGCGTCGCGGCGATCTTCTACATCGCCCTCCGCCACGGCGCACTGGTGTCGCGGCTGGTCAGCTCGCGCGACGCGGAGGTGCTGCTGCTGTCGGTGCTCGGTCTCACACTGCTGGTGGCGGGCCTCGCAGCGGGGGCGAACGTGTCGTCGGCGGTGGGTGCCTTCCTCATGGGCATCGCGATCTCCGGTCCGGTGGCGCGGCACGCGCAGCGGGCTCTCGCGCCGCTGCGAGACGTGTTCGCCGCGGTCTTCTTCCTCTTCTTCGGGCTCTCCACCGATCCGCGCGACCTCGTGCCGATGCTCGTTCCCGCCGTGATCCTCGCGGTCGTCACGATGGCCGCCAAGCTGCTGACGGGGTACCTCGCCGCGCGGCACGCGGGAATCGCCGAGGCCGGCCGCTGGCGGGCGGGCTTCGCCCTGCTGCCGCGCGGCGAGTTCTCGATCGTCATCGCGGGGCTCGCGGTCGCGTCGGGGGTCGAGCCCGCGCTCGCCGCGCTCGCGACGACGTACGTGCTCATCACGATCGTCGCCGGTCCGTTGCTGGCTCGCGTGCCGGATGCCGCGTGGTTCTCGCGATGGGTCGCCGGCCGGGCTGCGAGAGCCCGTCCGCGAGCTCTTCTATCCCGAAAAAGTTGAGCCTTACCATGTCAAGTTCATTTGACAGCATCCGGCGGTCTGAGTACTCTTGAGCGCAGGCGGCTCAACCCCGGTCGAGCCGATCGCAGACTTCCGCAGAAACACCGAATCGGCAGCATCCCGCTGCGGTTCATACGAAGGAGAGAAACACATGCCCCGTGCAGTAGGAATCGACCTTGGCACCACGAACTCCGTGGTCGCGGTGCTCGAGGGCGGCGAGCCGAAGGTGATCGCGAACGCCGAGGGCCTTCGCACGACGCCGTCGGTCGTCGCGTTCACGAAGGACGGGGAGGTGCTCGTCGGCGAGACCGCCAAGCGCCAGGCCGTCACCAACGTCGACCGCACGGTCGCGAGCGTCAAGCGCCACATGGGCACGACCTGGACGTTCGACGTCGACGGCAAGAAGTGGACGCCGCAGGAGATCTCCGCGCGCATCCTCCAGAAGCTCAAGCGTGACGCCGAGGAGTACCTCGGCGACACCGTGACGGATGCCGTCATCACCGTCCCCGCGTACTTCAACGACGCCGAGCGCCAGGCCACGAAGGAGGCCGGCGAGATCGCGGGCCTGAATGTGCTGCGCATTATCAACGAGCCCACCGCGGCCGCCCTGGCCTACGGCCTCGACAAGGGCAAGGAGGACGAGCTCATCCTCGTCTTCGACCTCGGTGGCGGAACCTTCGACGTCTCGCTGCTCGAGGTGGGCAAGGACGACGACTTCTCGACCATCCAGGTGCGCGCCACCGCCGGCGACAACCGCCTCGGTGGCGACGACTGGGATCAGCGCATCGTCGACTACCTGATCAAGCAGTTCAAGGACACCACCGGTGTCGACGTCTCGGGAGACAAGATCGCCCTCCAGCGCCTCAAGGAGGCCGCGGAACAGGCCAAGAAGGAGCTGTCGAGCTCGAGTTCGGCGAGCATCAACCTGCCGTACCTGTCGCTGACCGACAGCGGCCCCGTGTCCCTGTCCGAGACGCTCTCGCGCGCCAAGTTCGAGGACCTGACCAAGGACCTCCTCGACCGCACCAAGAAGCCGTTCGAGGACGTCATCCGCGAGGCCGGCATCAAGGTGGGCGACATCGACCACGTGGTGCTCGTGGGTGGTTCGACCCGCATGCCCGCGGTGGCCGAGCTCGTCAAGCGCGAGACCGGCAAGGACGCGAACAAGGGTGTCAACCCCGATGAGGTCGTCGCCGTGGGCGCCGCCCTGCAGGCCGGCGTGCTGAAGGGCGAGCGCAAGGACGTCCTCCTCATCGACGTCACCCCGCTGAGCCTCGGCATCGAGACGAAGGGCGGGATCATGACGAAGCTCATCGAGCGCAACACCGCCATCCCGACCAAGCGCAGCGAGACCTTCACGACCGCCGACGACAACCAGCCGTCGGTCGCGATCCAGGTCTTCCAGGGCGAGCGCGAGTTCACCCGCGACAACAAGCCGCTGGGCACCTTCGAGCTCACCGGCATCGCGCCCGCGCCCCGCGGCATCCCGCAGGTCGAGGTCACCTTCGACATCGACGCCAACGGCATCGTGCACGTGTCGGCGAAGGACAAGGGCACCGGCAAGGAGCAGTCGATGACCATCACGGGCGGCTCGTCGCTGCCCAAGGAGGACATCGACCGCATGGTGCGCGAGGCCGAGGAGCACGCCGCCGAGGACAAGAAGCGCCGCGAGGCCGCCGAGGTGCGCAACCAGGCCGAGTCGCTCGCGTACTCCGTCGACAAGCTCATCCAGGACAACGCCGACAAGCTGCCCGAGGACGTCAAGTCCGAGGTGCAGGGCGACGTGGATGCGCTCAAGGCGGCGCTCGCGGGCGATGAAGACGACGCCGTGAAGACGGCCTTCGACAAGCTCAGCGCCAGCCAGGGCAAGCTGGGCGAGGCGATCTACGCCTCGTCGCAGTCCCAGGCAGCGCCGGAGGGCGAGCAGCCCGCCGAGGGCGCGTCGACGCAGAGCGACGACGAGGACGTCATCGACGCCGAGGTCGTCGAGGACGAGGACGAGGACGAGAAGAAGTAATCATGACCGACAAGGACTTCGAAGAGCCGCAGGGCGACGACGAGGTTCTTCCCGGTGACGAGGGGTCGGAGGCGCAGGCTTCCGACCCCGAGTCGCAGGAAGAGGCTCTCACCGTCGAGGACATCCTCGGCGCCGAACAGAGCGCGGATGCCGCGGCATCCGAGGACGCCGTCATCGCCGACCTCGAGTCGGCGCTGCTGACCGACCTCAAGCGCCTGCAGGCCGAATACGCCAACTACCGCCGGCGCACGGAGGAGCAGCGCGAGCGGGAGATCGAGCGGGCGAAGGGCGAGGCCGTGAAGGGCCTGCTGCCGGTGCTCGACGACCTCGACCGCGCCGAGAAGCACGGCGACCTGACCGAGGGGAGCCCGTTCGCCGCGATCGGCGAGAAGGTGCGCACCGTGGCCGAGCGCCTGGGTGTGACGGCCTTCGGCGCCGTCGGCGAGGTCTTCGACCCCCAGCACCACGAGGCGATCTTCCAGCAGCCCGTTGCGGGCCAGGAGGAGACGACGGTGCTCGAGGTCGTCGAGGTGGGCTACCGCCTCGGCTCGGTCGAGCTGCGCCCCGCGAAGGTCGTGGTCGCCGTCCCGGCGGAATAGACGGAGGACGACATGGCCAGTCAGGACTGGTTCGACAAGGACTTCTACAAGGTCCTCGGCGTGTCGAAAGACGTCTCCGCGGCGGAACTGAAGAAGGTCTACCGCAAGCTCGCCCGCCAGTATCACCCCGACTCCAATCCGGGTGATGCGAAGGCCGAGGCGACCTTCAAGGAGATCAGCGAGGCGTACGCGGTGCTCTCCGACCCCGAGCAGCGCGAGGAGTACGACCAGATCCGCGCGATGGGATCGGGTGCGCGCTTCACGGCCGGCGGCGGCGGTGGCGGCGGATTCGAGGACGTGTTCAGCGGCTTCGGCGGCGGCCGCGCCGGCGGCCGCTATTCGGCGGCCGACTTCGACGACATCTTCTCGATGTTCAACCAGCAGCAGGGCGGCGGCCGTTTCGGCTCCGGCCGGTTCGGGCAGCCCTCCGGGGGCTTCCAGGGTTACGGCGGCCCCGCGCGCGGCGCGGACGTGACGGCACGCACGACGATCGACTTCGTCACGGCGACCAAGGGCGAGACGATCACGCTGCAGGGCGAGGACGGCAGCCCCTTCAAGATCAAGATCCCCGCAGGTGTCGCCGACGGCCAGAAGATCCGCCTGCGCGGCCGCGGCCGCCCCTCGCCCGACGGCGGGGAGAGCGGCGACATCGTCGTGCACGTGAGCGTGCGCCCGCACCCCGTCTTCGTGCGCGACGGGCTCAACCTGCGCCTGACGCTGCCGGTGACCTTCACGGAGGCCGCGCTGGGAGCCACGGTCGAGGTGCCGACCCTCGGCGGCGAGCCCGTCAAGCTGCGCGTGGCCCCGGGGACGCCCTCGGGCCGCGTGCTGCGGGTCAAGGGCCGCGGGGTCGAGACCGCCAAGGGCACGGGAGACCTGCTCGCCGAGGTACAGGTGGTCGTCCCCTCGCACCTGGAGGGGGCGGCCCGTGAGGCGCTGGAGCGCTTCCGGGAGGCCGAGCCCAAGGAGAACCCGCGGGCGGAGCTGATGCAGAAGGCGCGAGCCTGATGGACGAGATCGACGAGGATGCCCCGATCTTCGCGATCGCGGCGGCCGCCGAGCTCTCGGGGATGCACCCGCAGACCCTGCGGCAGTACGACCGGCTGGGCCTGGTCGTGCCCGAGCGTACGCGTGGCGGGTCCCGCCGCTACTCGACGCGACACGTAGAGCAGCTGCGCGAGGTGGCGCGTCTCTCGGCCGACGGGATGAGCCTTCCCGCGATCGCGCGGCTCATCGCCCTCGAGGAGCAGGTGCACGACCTCTCGCGCCGCGTCCGCGACCTCGAGCAGCAGCTGCAGGTCGAGCGGCAGTCGCGCCCGGGGTCGCGGGTCTTCGCCGCCGGCGTGACCGGCTCGGTCATCACCCTGCGGGCCGGGACGCGCGTGCGGCGCGCGACCGACGTCGTGCTCTACCGGCCGCGTCCGCCGCAGCCCCCGGCATCCGACTGACACCCGGGGTCCGACCCTCCCGGGATCGGGGCAGCTTGTGTGCAGTGGGGCAGGTTCTGCCGTGCCCCACTGCACAGAACCTGCCCCAATAGGCGCTGGGAATGTACATCCGCGTACCGGCGGAACGGGCCCGCGTCGAGCGTCTCCATCTCGATGCCGCCCTTCATGTCGTGGAACTGGCGCACGTAGTAGTCGCGGCCGTCGAAGCGGAAGTGGCCGAGGAAGGGGTCGGACACCGCAGCAGGATGCGCTGCAGCGCGACCACCCGCGCCCCCTCGCCGTGCTGCGCGACATAGTCCGTAACGGCCGCCGGCTGCCGGATGCCGCCGTACTCCTCCAGCACGCTGCGCCCCGTGGGTCATGGTCGGCGGGCGCTCGACGAAGCGGAGCCTGCCGTCGTCGCGTGCTCCGTGAGCTTGCGGGCCGCGCGCTCGGAGGTGCGCCTCTCGGCGTCGCGCCGGGCCGCCGCCAGCACGGCGCGGGACTCCTCGTCGAGCGTCGACTCTCCCGCGTCGGCGGCGAAGTGCTCGACGTAGCGCTGCAGCGGACTGCGCCGCGACCCCGACCGCAGCGCGCCGGCATAGGTGCGGACGGCCGAGTCGGCGGCGGCCCGCACCACGGCATCCTCGTGCCCTCAATGGGTGGGTAGCACTCGACAGGTTTCCCGATCTTGTGATCCCGCCGGAGGATCGTGCAACCCTGGGGAACACGCTCGACAGGACCAAGCGGAAGCTCTCGCTCATCATTGGAGCCGAGATCCCCGACGCAATCTGGAGGTGGTGACGTGACTGAGTCCGATCCCGAGTTTCCGACAGCGATGGACTTGGTACGTGCCGCCGCGGATGAGCGGATCTCGCGAAGAGCTGGTTGGCTTCTTGCTGTCCTGGCGTTACGAGCCGCGTTACCGAACGACTGGTCTCGCCGACGACTGGGAGTTCCGAGACAACAGCTTCGAGGTCGTCGAGTACGCGTTCGTGAATGACTTCATTGACGAGACCGATTACGAACGCATCGTTCGAGCCCTCGACGAAGATGGCCCCGCTACGAAGGATTCCGGTGGCCCCAGGTCGCCTTCGGCTTGAGGTTCGCGACTTGCCTCATACGTCTTGAGATCGATGCCGAAGCGATCGGCGACGTCCTCGAGCGGTTCCGAGTCGGCCGCGAGCCGATCTCGCGAAATGCGCTGAGTCTCTCGGTCGTCGATCGTCTCGACAATCTCCTCGAGCAAGCGGTCAACGCTGACCTTCCGGCTCGCCGCCAGCGTGGCGATCTTGGTAGCGGCCTCAGCAAGGGTATACAACCGGTGCCACGGGTGGTCGCCGTGGCGGGCATTAGCGACTGTCTCGCCAGCGTAGGAGCTCGCGTCGCCGGCAACGTGCCACCGCTCTTGACCGGCAGATACGGTGATCGTGTTGACCAGCTACCCTAGGGGGGTACCGTATATATCGTGAACGGGTACGCCAGCAAGAAGGACGATCTGCAGAAGCGGCTGCGTCGGGTGGAGGGTCAGGTGCGCGGTATCGCGCGGATGGTCGATGAGGACAAGTACTGCATCGACATCCTCACTCAGGTGTCTGCGGCGACGAAGGCTCTGGAGACGGTGGCGCTGTCGTTGCTGGGCGATCATCTGACGCATTGCGTGGCTGAGGCCGCTGCGGAGGGCGGTCAGGTCGCTGCGGACAAGATCCGTGAGGCCAACGACGCGATCGCCCGCCTGGTCCGTTCGTAACCCGACAACCGCATTCACCTGGAGGTACTGATGACTGACCGCACCGATCTCGGCTTGACCGACACCAACGCCGGCTGCGCCTGCTGCTCCACGGCATCCGCGCCGGAGACGCCAGCTGCTGCATCCGCTGTCACAGGCGAAGTGCTGGTGTCGGGGATGACGTGCTCGCACTGCGTATCGAGCGTCACGGAGGAGCTGACCGCGATCGACGGTGTCGAGAACGTGACGGTGGACCTGAACGCTGGTGGTACGTCGCGGGTGACGATCCACAGCACCAGCCCGGTCGATGGCGCGGCGATCGAGGCGGCGGTGGAAGAGGCTGGTTACACCCTGGCGGGCGCACCGGCATGAGTACTGTCGACGTCGAGCTCGAGATCTCCGGGATGACCTGCGCGTCGTGCGCGACCCGGATCGAACGCAAGCTGAACAAGCTTCCCGGTGGGGAAGCGTCGGTGAACTATGCCACCGAGAAAGCACGGGTCCGCGGGGGAGACGTCGACACCGCTGAACTTATCGCCGCCGTGGAGGCCGTCGGCTACCGCGCCACTGTGCCCACCCCGACCGCACCCGACACCGCCACATCGACACGGTGCACGCGGGGGTTACCCCTGCCGAGAAGCTCGACATCATCCGGAGCCTGCAAACTGAGGGGCGGGTGGTGGCGATGGTCGGCGACGGGGTCAACGACGCCGCAGCTCTCGCGGCCGCAGACCTGAGGCTGGCGATGGGGGGCGGGACGGACGCGGCGATCGCAGCGAGCGACATCACCATCGTCTCCGGCGACCTGATCATCGTGGCCGACGCGATCCGCCTGGCCCGCCGCACTCTCGGCACGATCAAGAGCAACCTGTTCTGGGCGTTCGCGTACAACGTCGCCGCGATCCCGGTTGCGATGGCGGGGCTGCTCAACCCGCTGGTCGCGGCCGCAGCGATGGCGCTGTCGTCCGTGTTCGTCGTCACCAACAGTCTGCGGCTGCGCCGGTTCCGACCCAACCCAGCCCCTGCCGTGGCAACCGCGGATTCCCGTCTTTCTGTATCGGCCTGACCCTGTGCGCCTCCGGGCGCACCCAGTGAAGGAGGGCTCTGATGAGCCAGCACGATCACCACACACCCGCCCCGAGCGGGCACACCGCCGCCACCGCCGAGCACGACCACGATCAGGCGCCTGCGGAGGGGCATTCCAGCCAGGGGCACGCCGACCACGGTGGGCCGGCCGGTCACGGGGATCACGTCGCGAAGTTCCGGAGGCTGTTCTGGATCATGCTGATCCTCGCCGTCCCGGTGGTCGGGTTCTCGATGATGTTCTCGATGCTGATCGGCTACCCGCTCCCGGATGCCGCATGGGCGGGCTGGATCTCCCCAATTCTGGGGACCGTGATGTATGTGTGGGGTGGCGCCCCGTTCCTGATCGGCGCGGTCAGCGAACTCCGCTCCCGCAAGCCCGGGATGATGCTGCTGATCGCGTTGGCGATCACCGTGGCGTTCCTCGCTTCTTGGGGTGCGAGTCTCGGGGTGTTGGATCACGAGCTGGACTTCTGGTGGGAGTTGGCGCTGCTGATCGTGATCATGCTGCTCGGGCACTGGATCGAGATGCGCTCCCTCGCCCAAACCACCTCCGCCCTGGACTCCCTCGCCGCCCTGCTCCCCGATGAGGCGGAGAAGGTCGAGGGGGACAGCACGGTCACCGTCGCCCCCGCCGACTTGACGGTTGGGGATGTTGTGGTGGTGCGTCCTGGTGGGCGGGTGCCCGCGGATGGGCGGATCGTGCAGGGGTCGGCGAGCATGGACGAGTCGATGATCACCGGCGAATCCCGCGCGGTACGCCGCGGCGAAGGGGATCAGGTCATCGCCGGCACCGTCGCCGCCGACAGCGGTGTCAGGGTGGAGGTCACCGCGGTCGGTGAGGACACCGCCCTGGCGGGGATTCAGAAGCTGGTCACGGATGCGCAGAACTCCTCCTCGCGCGCCCAGCGGCTCGCGGATCGTGCTGCCGGGTGGCTGTTCTGGTTCGCGCTCGGCGCCGCCGTCATCACCGCAGTGGTGTGGACGTTGGTTGGGCTGCCGGATGATGCGGTGATCCGCACGATCACGGTGCTGGTGATCGCGTGCCCGCACGCGCTGGGCCTGGCGATCCCGCTGGTGGTGTCGATCGCGACCGAACGGGCCGCCCGCGCGGGGGTACTGATCAAGGACCGGCTGGCGTTGGAGAGCATGCGCACCGTGAACACGGTCCTGTTCGACAAGACCGGCACCCTCACCAAGGGCGCCCCCGCCGTGACCGGCATCGAACCGGTCGACGGCACCGACCCGGACCAGCTGCTCGCAGTGGCCGCGGCCGCCGAAACCGACTCCGAACATCCCCTGGCCCGCGCCATCGTCGCCGCCGCGAAGGACAAGCAGCTCACGATTCCTCGCTCGAGCGAATTCGAGTCGTCCCCGGCGGTGGGAGTCCGCGCCACCGTGGACGACCGCACCGTGCAGGTCGGTGGCCCGTACATGCTGGAGCAGGAGCACGCCGACGAGCTGCCCGTGGCTGACCGGTGGCGGGAGGAGGGTGCGATCATCCTCCATGTCCTCATCGATGGGTTTGTCGCGGGCGCCTTGCGGCTGGCGGATGAGATCCGCCCGGAGTCGAGGGAGGCGATCGATGCCCTCCACGCCCGTGACGTGCAGGTGGTCATGATCACCGGTGATGCGGACGCGGTCGCTGCGGCGGTTGCTGCCGATCTGGGCATCGACCGGTACTTCGCCGGTGTGCGCCCCGAGGACAAGGCCTCCAAGGTGAAAGAGCTGCAAACCGAAGGCCGGAAGGTCGCAATGGTCGGCGACGGGGTGAACGATGCTCCCGCACTCGCGCAGGCCGACGTCGGGATCGCGATCGGTGCCGGCACGGATGTCGCGATCGCGTCCGCCGGGGTCATCCTCGCCAGCGATGATCCCCGGTCGGTGCTGTCGGTGATCGAGCTGTCACGGGCGAGCTACCGGAAGATGAAGCAGAACCTGTGGTGGGCGGCCGGCTACAACCTGATCGCGGTCCCCCTCGCCGCGGGGGTGCTCGCACCGATCGGGTTCGTGCTGCCCATGTCAGTCGGGGCGATCCTGATGTCCCTGTCGACCATCGTGGTCGCGGTGAACGCGCAGCTGCTGCGTCGGCTGGATCTCAGCCCGGACGCGATGATCCACCGCTGAACTGGGTGGTGCCGTACCGTGGAAAAGGGAAGGAGGGTGAAATGTCGCTGATCGCGTTGACCGAGCGGCTGCGGGCCGGCCGGTCCGTGGCGCGGACGATGCTGCTGCTGATCGCCCTCATCGGTGCGGTCATCGTCGGCCTCCTCGCGATGCATTCCCTCAATACCCACACCGCCGCCGACACCGGCCACCACGCCGCGATGACCACCGACCAGACCGTCGCCGGCACCGCGGGCATGGGGGATGCTCACGCCCCGACTGCGGAGGAGCCGTGCGCGGACTGCGGGATGGGCGATGCGGGAATGCTCGCCATGGCCTGCCTCCTCGCCGTACTGGCGACGCTGCTGCTGATCATCCGGCCCCGCGACGCCCAGCAGTGGCTAGCCCGTCTCCCGCGCCCCGGGCCGCTCCTGCGCGGTCTCGTCGAGGCGGCACCGCTTCGACCTCCCTCATTGACAAGTCTTTGCATCAGTCGTACGTGACGCGGCTGCAGATGCCCCGGACACCCGTTGTCCTGGGTCTCTGTCCGCACGCCTGGCCGAACCCGGCCGGGCGCACCGTCACGCACACCTCTTGGAGAGACCACTGATGAAGATTCGCTACGCGGCATCCGCCGCCCTCGCCCTCGCCGCCGCGCTGGTTCTGGCCGGCTGCGCCGACTCCGGCAATTCCGGCTCCATGCCGGGCATGGACCACGGCAGTTCCACGTCCCCGTCAGCCAGTGCCGTCGCTGGGGACTTCAACGACGCGGACGTGATGTTCGCGCAGATGATGATCCCCCACCACCAGCAGGCCGTCGAGATGTCCGACATGCTCCTCACCAAGGACGGCATCGATGACCGGGTGGTCACCCTCGCCGAAGACATCAAAGCCGCCCAGCAGCCCGAGCTCACGCAGCTCGAATCGTGGCTGCAGGCGTGGGGCGCTGACCTCGCGATGAACTCGATGGACGGCATGGACCACGGCAGCGGAACGATGACCGGCGAGGACATGCAAGCCCTCGACGCCGCCACCGGAGCCGACGCCGCCCGCTTGTTCCTGGAGCAGATGACGATGCACCACGAGGGCGCGATCGAGATGGCCGAAGGTGAGGTCGACAACGGTCAGAACCCGGACGCGGTCGAGATGGCGCAGACCATCATCGACACCCAAACCGCCGAAATCACCGCCATGAAGGAGATCCTCGGAACCCTCTGACGCCGGCAGCGCGGTGGGGACCGCTCGCATCACGGCGTATCCCCGCCGCGCGGTCGGATCAGTGAGCCACTATGATCCACCACACTCTCACCGACCCGTTCCGTCGACGCGGAGTTCGTCGCTTGGCGGCGTTTCTTCTCGCCGGGTTCACCGTCGCTCTGCCGGTGACTGGTTGCGTCAGTCAGCCGCCATCCACGGGCGCCGAACACGCCGACACCGCGATCAAGCATGTGCACGGCATCGTCCCTGACGCATCCGGGTCTGGGTTCCTCATCGGCACCCACGACGGTATCTACACCGCTACAGCCGACGGGGCGCTCGGCCCGCGCGTCGACGGCCCGACCTTTGACGCGATGGGGCTCACGGTGGTCGACGGCACGTTGCTCGCATCCGGACACCCGGACCGCACCACCCCCGCTAACCTCGGCTCGCCGCACCTGGGCATCATCCGCAGCACGGACGGCGCCCGGACCTGGTCGCCGGTCGCTTTCACTGGCGAGAAGGACTTCCACGTCCTGGCCGCCGGCCCGGACGGCTCCGTCTATGGCCTCGCCACAGACACGATCGTGATCCTGTCGAGTACCGACACGGGCGACACCTGGTATCCGACCGGGGCGTCTCTGTTCGCGTACAACCTGATCGCGGACGCCGCTGGTCGGATCATCGCGTCCACGCCGGACGGATTGCAGATCAGCACCGATGGCGCCGCCTCCTTCACCCCCTGGGAGGAAGCGCCTCTCATCGCCTTGATGAACGTTTCCCCCGATCATCGACGAATCGTCGGTGTCGGAACGGGCGGCAAGATCTGGGCCACCACTGCCGGGGCGCCCTCCTGGGTCGAGGTCGGGACGGTGCACGGCACAGCGCAAGCTATCGCGGTCACCAACTCCGGCGACGTCCTCATTGCCGACGAGAGTGGCCTCACGCTCCTGCCGGAAGTCGCATCCCCGTAACAAGACCCATCTCGGCGCTGACGCGCCACCCACTGAGAAAGGAACGATATCGATGTCAGACAGCAATGATCACACCACCTCTCACGAGGAGAAGCAGCACAACAACACCATGCTCGGCATGTACATCCGCTTCGGCGCGATGATTCTCACCGCCGTCGTCGTCATGTACTTCGTGATGTTCGCCGGCTCCTGGGAGTGGGGCCACATCCGCCTCAGCGAGAGCCGCATCTTCATGGCCCTCACCATGGGCGGCACGATGGTCCTCATCATGCTGGGCTGGATGCTCAACATGTACAAGAACACGAAAGCGAACATCGCAATCATCGTCGCCGGCGTGCTCCTCATCGGCGGAGGCATCTTCCTCGACCGTAGCCAGATCACGGTCGACGACACCGCCTTCATGCAGGGAATGATCCCGCACCATTCACTCGCGATCACCCGATCCGAACGCGCACAGATTCAGGACGTCCGAGTCTGCGAACTCGCGGTCAATATCAGCGAAGCGCAGAAGAAGGAGATCCTTGAGATGGATTGGCTCATCAAGGACATCGCCGAAAACGGCATCGCGGCAACACCCGAGGAAGCTGCGGCGCGTCCCGTGCCTACCTACGACGAACCTGCCGACCGAACCTGCCCAACGGACTAAGAACTCAGCGGGAGGTGCGTTTCGTCTCGCTGCGCTCGCTCAACGACCGGAACAGAAAACCCTCTCACACCAGGGAAAAGAAGAACCCCCTCGGTGTAGAAGCCACCTCGGGGGTTCAGTGGCTCCGACGGGCGTCGATCCCGTGGCCTCACGATTTTCAGTCGTACCCCTCGTCGTCGTCGACCTCGAGGGGCGCGGCGGTGAGGCGCATCAGCTCGTCGGCGTCGGATACGGCCGTGCGCAGGCGGCTCACCACCGTCGCGAGGTCGTCGGAGGCGAGGATGCCGTAGCGATCGAGCGTGCCGATGGGCGCGATCCCGGCGAGCTGCCAGAGCGAGAGCACCGGGTCGTCGGAGAGCTCCTCGTCGGGCGACCATGGCGCGTCGACGAATTCGGTCGCGGTGACGAGGAGGCGGCGCACGTCGCGCTCCGCGGCATCCCGTTCCGCCCGCAGGTCCTCGTCCCAGACGAGGGCCGGCACCTTCCTCACGCGGGCCCGGGGGTAGGGATCCTCGTCCTCCCAGCCGACGACGTCGAAGCGGTCGCCGCCGACGGCGGCGAGGAGGATCGACTCTCCCACGTCGCGGTATCCGCGGATGTGCGCCATGGTGCCGCGGGTGAAGCGCTGGTCGCCGCCGCCCACCTCGCCGCCCCGCTCGATGAGGACGACGCCGAACGCGCCGTCGCCGGCCGAGACGTCGTCGAAGAGCCGCCGGTAGCGGGGTTCGAAGATCCGCAGCGGCAGCGGCATGCCGGGCAGCAGGGCGGACCCAAGCGGGAACATCGGCAGCACCGGCACGACACCAGCGTGCCACCGTCGAGGCGGGGTCAGGCCGGATCGATGCGAAGAACGCCGGCGCTCTCGCCGGCAGCCACGTCCTCCACGAGGCGCAGCGACCGGGCCAGGTCGTCGACCGCGGCGCGCACCGTGCCGAATCGCCCGCGGTCGCTGCACACGGCGGTCACCGTCACGAGGTGCGTGCCGGTGTCCCACGTGTACGTCGCGAACGGCGGCGTGCGCTCGTCGGGCGGAAGGTCGACCACCAGCCGTTCGCCGACCCCCAGATACGTTCCGCGGAAGGTCTCGGTGTCGTCGTACTCCATCGGCATGCTCGCGCGCGCCGCCCGTACCTGCGGCGTGGCCTCCTGCACCTGCGCCATCACGACGAGCAGCTCCGGATCGCTCTTCCACACCCAGACGAGCACGCGACCGGCCGCGCGGCGCATGAGCAGCGGGGCAGCCTGGCTCATCGCCCAGGCCGCGATCCCCGAGCCCGGCCGCTCGGGGGCGCCCATCGCGCGGTTCGCCTGGCCCAGCAGCATCCCGATCGCCGCCTTGCGATGCCGTCGGCCGCGCAACCCCAGCGACCCGGTGACGGGGACCCACCGCTCTCGCGGGGCATCGGCCTGCAGTCTCGCCATTCCCCCAGGGTAGGGCGGATGCCTGGGCCCGCGGTGTGGGCGCACCCGCCCCGCCTCCCGGGTCCGCGCGAACCCCTCGGGTAGAGTGACTGCTCGCGTGCACGTGAGACGCCCCCCATCCGCCGCACAGATTGGCAGCCCCCCGTGAGTTCGTCCGAGACCCACGGCGCCGACCGCGAGTCCGACGCGCCCGTATCGCCGCGCGCCGAGGCGGATGCCGCGTCATCCGCACGGCCTCTCACGATCGTCATGGGCTGCGACACGTTCGCGCCCGACGTGAACGGCGCGGCACGCTTCAGCGAACGCCTGGCCGCCGGTCTCGTCTCGAAGGGCCACGACGTGCACATCGTCGCCCCGAATCAGCGCTACCGCCGTCAGGCGCCCGGGCCGGAGACGATCGAGGGCGAGCAGGTCATGGTCCACCGGCTGCCCGCCGTGCGATGGCCTCCGCACGACTGGCTCCGCTTCGTCTGGCCGTGGCGCTCCAAGCACTACGCGCGCCAGGTGCTCGACGCCGTCAAGCCCGATGCCGTGCACATCCAGTCGCACATCGTCATCGGGCGGGGCCTCGCCCGCGAGGCGCGCAAGCGCGGCATCCCGGTCGTGGCGACCAACCACGTGATGCCCGAGAACATCCTCGATCACACGACGCTGCCCCCGGCGCTGCACGACCTCTTCGTGAAGCTCGCGTGGGACGACGCCGCCCGCACGTTCGCGCTCACCTGCGCGGTCACGACGCCGACCCGCAACGCCGCCGACTTCCTCGAGCGGGCGATCGACATCCACGGGGTGCTGCCCGTCTCCTGCGGCCTCGACGCCGGCAACTACCTCCCCGACCTGACGCCGCGCGAACGCCACCGCGTGCTCTTCGTCGGCCGGCTCACGCGCGAGAAGCAGATCGACCTGCTCCTGCGGGCCGTCGCCCAGCTCGATCCCGCGCTGAAGACCGAGGTCGACATCGTCGGCGGAGGCGATCAGCGCAAGAACCTGGAGCACCTGGCGGAGGAGCTGGGGCTCGCCGACCGCGTGACGTTCCACGGCCGCGTCGACGACGACGAGCTTCGCAGCATCTACAGCCGTGCGAGCGTCTTCGCGATGCCCTCGATCGCCGAGCTGCAGTCGATCGCGACGATGGAGGCGATGGCGTCGGGCCTGCCCGTCGTCGCCGCCGACGCCATGGCGCTGCCCCACCTCGTGCACGACGGCGAGAACGGCTATCTGTTCGACCCGGAGAGCGCCGACGACCTCGCCGAGAAGCTCGCCGCGGTGCTGTCGGCGGATGCCGATCGGTTCCGCCAGATGCAGGAGGCCTCGCTCGAGGGCGTGAAGATCCACGACATCCAGCGCACGCTGCGCACGTTCGAGGCTCTCTACCGCGGCGAGCCCGTCGGGTCGTGACGACCGACGCGGCCGATCGGGGGCGCTCCGAGGACGGCACGCCCCGCCGCGTCGCGCTCGTCTGCGACTACTCGCTCGACTACCTCGGCGGCGCGCAGAGCGCGTTCCTCGACGAGGCGACGCTGCTGCGCCGGGCCGGTCACGACGTGCTGCTCATCGCCCCCGAGCCGGAGGATGCCGAGGCATCCTGGCTGCGCGAGTGGCGTGGCATCGGCGGTGCCGACGCTCTCGTCCCGGCCCGCGTGACCCTGCCGGGGGTCGATCTGCCCGTGATCCGCAACACCGCCGGGCTGCGCTCCCGCCTCGCGCAGCAGCTGGCCGAGCACGATGTCGAGGTCGTGCACGTGCACTCGGAGTTCGGGCTCTCCGCCGCGGCGATCAGCGCGGCACGCCGGCGGGGTCTTCGCACGGTGCAGACCGTACACACCTTCTTCTGGCAGGCGCCCGTGCCGCGGGGGGTGGGCGTCGTCGCGGCGGGTGCGGTGCGGATCTTCGCCCGCTGGCTGCGCGGATTCCCCTCATCCCGTGCCGCGCTCGCCGAGGCCCCCCTCGACTCGGCCCTTCGGGGGCTGACCCTCGCCACCGGTCAGCGGGTGGATTCCGTCGTGTCGCCGTCGGCACACCAGGCGGTGCGGCTCCGCGAGGCGGGCCTGGCCGACGTGCGCGTCGTGCCGAACGCCGTGGCGCTTCCCGACGCGGCCGCCGAGCCGCTGACGTCGGTGGACGCTGCGCTGCGGATCGTCTGGGTCGGGCGTCTCGTGCCCGAGAAGAGGCTGATGGAGTTCGTCGCCGCGATCGCCGAGGCATCCCGCCGCCTTCCCGGCGGCTCGCTGTCGGTCGACGTCGTGGGCGAGGGGCCGCTGCGCGCCGAGGGCGAGCGGTCGGCCGAGGGGTTGCCGGTGCGCTTCCACGGACGACTCGATCGCGGCCGGGTGCAGGAGCTCATGCGGCAGTCGCACGTGGTCGCGCTGTCCTCGTACGGATTCGACAACCAGCCCGTGACGATCGTCGAGGCTCTGCACGCGCGGCGCGGCGTCTTCTACGTCGATCCGGCGCTGACCGAGGGTGTCGACGTCGCCGGCCTGCGCGCCGCCGGTCCGGAACCGGAGGCGATGGCGGAGATGCTCATCGCGCTCGTGCAGGACCCGGCACGCGTCGTGCTCGCGTCACAGCGTGCGGCCGACGGCGCGCGGGAGTTCGACCCCGAGGTTCACGTCGCGCGGCTTCTGGGCGTGTACGCGGGACGCCGCGGTCTCTGACGCGACCGGCTCGGACCGGGACCGGTCGGGGATGCGGGCGCGGTCGGTCGGCACGCGACGGTAGCCGTCGGTGAGCAGGAGATGTACGGTGCCGGCGATGCCGGTGAGAGCGGCGAGGGCGAGGGTGCTCATCAGCAGGATCATGGCAGTCACGCTACGATGAGCGGGTAACTGCCACGAGTGGCAGAGCAGACGCTGTTCGTAGGAAAAGTGCCACTGATTCCGGGGGTGCGATGAAGACGGTCGCCGTCGTGGTGCAGGAGGGCTTCTCGCCCTTCGAGTTCGGGCTCGCGTGCGAAGCGTTCGGGCTCGACCGCTCCGACGACGGCATCGAGCCGTTCGACTTCCGCATCTGCGCCGCCGAGTCCGGCCTCGTCGCGTCGAACCTCGGCTTCTCGATCACCGTCGAGAACGACCTGTCGTTCGCGGCCGTGGCCGACCTCGTCGTCGTCACCCCCGTGCCGCGGGCGACGTGGGCGATGGCCGACGAGCGGGTATGCGAGGCCGTGCGGGGCGCGGTCGCGCGCGACGCCTGGGTGCTGAGCGTGTGCAGCGGCGCGTTCGTGCTCGCGGCATCCGGGGTGCTCGACGGGCGGCGGGCGACGACGCACTGGCGCTACGCCGAGACGATGAGGGCGATGTACCCGGAGATCGAGGTGGATCCCGACGTCCTCTACGTGCAGGACGGCAAGATCATCACGAGCGCCGGTACGGCTGCGGGTCTCGACGCGTGCCTGCACCTGCTGCGACAGGAGCTCGGGGCCGAGGTGACCAACGCCATCGCGCGCCGGATGGTGGTGGCCCCCCAGCGGGACGGCGGGCAGGCGCAGTTCATCGCCCGGCCACTGCCGAGGGTGACCTCGCTCTCGCTCACCCCCGTCGCCGACTGGATGCTCGAGAACCTGCGCCACGACCTGACGGTGGAGCAGGTCGCGGCGCGTGCGCACATGTCGCCGCGCACATTCGCCCGCAGGTTCAAGGCCGACTTCGGGGTGACCCCCGCCGCCTGGCTCGCGCGGCAGCGGATCATACACGCCCAGCGCCTGCTGGAGACGACGGACCTGGGGCTCGACCGGATCGCGCAGGACTGCGGCTTCGGATCCGCGGCGGTGCTGCGCCAGAACTTCACCCGGATGCTGGGGACGACCCCCACGGCGTACCGGGCCACGTTCGCCGCCTGACCCCGGGGGGCGGACCGGGGCTGTGCGCCGTGGCTGCGACAACATTCCGGAGGGATGCGGGGTGAGCCGGGCGTACGCCGCCCCGGCGGCCGCTCCGCGCCGATGTGTCCGGAATGTTGTCTGGCGCGGGGTGGGCCCCGACGCCCTGCGTGCCCTGTGGGGCCATTGCCGCCGGCGTCCGGGTAATGTTAAAGTTGAGCCAACAAGGCTCAAGTTAAACGTGAGCCCGAGGATCTCTCGAGAATGGACGACCATGCAACCAGGCCAGCAGCCGCAGGAGGAGCAGCAGAGCGCCCTCGAGCAGTTCGGCATCAACCTCACCGAGCGCGCAAAGCAGGGCAAGCTCGACCCCGTCATCGGGCGCGACGCCGAGATCCGGCGCGTCAGCCAGGTGCTCACGCGCCGCACGAAGAACAACCCCGTGCTGATCGGCGAGCCCGGCGTCGGCAAGACCGCCGTCGTCGAGGGCCTCGCACAGCGCATCGTCGCGGGCGATGTCGCGGAGTCCCTCAAAGACAAGGAGCTCATCACCCTCGACATCTCCGCGCTCGTCGCCGGGGCGATGTACCGCGGACAGTTCGAGGAGCGGCTCAAGAGCGTGCTCAAGGAGATCACCGAGTCCGAGGGTCGCGTCATCACCTTCATCGACGAGCTGCACGTGCTGATGGGCGCGGGCGGCGGGGAGGGCTCGGTCGCGGCATCCAACATGCTCAAGCCGATGCTGGCCCGCGGCGAGCTGCGCCTGATCGGCGCGACGACGCTCAACGAGTACCGCGAGTTCATCGAGAAGGATGCTGCGCTCGAGCGCCGCTTCCAGCAGGTGTACGTCGGCGAGCCCAGCGTCGAGGACACCGTTGCGATCCTGCGCGGGTTGAAGGAGCGGTACGAGGCTCACCACAAGGTCGCGATCGCCGACGCCGCGCTCGTGGCCGCGGCATCCCTGTCGCACCGGTACATCCCGAGCCGGCAGCTGCCCGACAAGGCCATCGACCTCATCGACGAGGCCGCGTCGCGGCTGCGCATGGAGATCGACTCCGCGCCGCTCGAGATCGACGAGCTGCGGCGCCACGTCGACCGGCTGAAGCTCGAGGAGCTCGCGCTGAAGAAGGAGAAGGACGACGCCTCGAAGGAGCGGCTTGCCAAGCTGCGCGAGGACCTCAAGACGCAGGAGGCGCGCCTCGGCGAGCTGCAGGAACGGTGGGAGCACGAGCGTGCGTCGCTGAACCTGGTCGGTGACCTCAAGACGCGTCTCGACGCCGCGCGCGTGGACGCCGAGCGCGCCCAGCGCGAGGGCAACCTCGAGAAGGCGTCGCGGCTGCTGTACGGCGAGATCCCCGCGCTGGAGCGGCAGCTCATGGAAGCCGAGCGGGCCGAGTCCAGCGAGGACCGCATGGTGAACGACCAGGTCACCGACGAGGACATCGCGAACGTCATCGCGGCGTGGACGGGAATCCCCGTCGGGCGGCTCCTGCAGGGCGAAACGGAGAAGCTGCTGCACCTGGAGGCCGAGCTCGGCAAGCGCCTGATCGGGCAGAAGGATGCCGTGAAGGCCGTCTCCGACGCGGTCCGTCGCTCGCGCGCGGGCATCAGCGACCCGAACCGCCCCACCGGCTCCTTCCTCTTCCTCGGCCCCACGGGTGTCGGCAAGACGGAGCTCGCCAAGGCGCTCGCCGAGTTCCTCTTCGACGACGAGCACGCCATGGTGCGCATCGACATGTCCGAGTACGGCGAGAAGCACTCCGTGTCGCGGCTCGTCGGCGCCCCTCCCGGCTACATCGGGTACGAGCAGGGCGGCCAGCTCACCGAGGCCGTGCGGCGCCGCCCTTACTCGGTCGTGCTGCTCGACGAGGTCGAGAAGGCCCACCCCGAGGTCTTCGACGTGCTCCTGCAGGTGATGGACGACGGGCGCCTGACCGACGGTCAGGGCCGCACGGTCGACTTCAAGAACGTCATCCTGATCCTCACGTCCAACCTCGGCTCGCCGATCCTCATCGACCCCACGCTCTCCCTCGAGCAGAAGCGCGAGGCCGTGCAGGGGCTCGTGCGTCAGGCGTTCAAGCCCGAGTTCATCAACCGGCTCGACGACATCGTCATCTTCCAGGCGCTCACGCAGGACGACCTGGCGCAGATCGTCGAGCTCGCGGTGGATGCGCTTCAGCGCCGGCTGCACGAGCGGCGGCTGACGCTCGCCGTCACGCCCGACGCGCGCGCCTGGCTCGCCGAGCGCGGGTACGACCCCGTGTTCGGTGCTCGGCCCCTCCGGCGCCTGATCCAGTCGGAGATCCAGGACCGCCTCGCGATGGCGATCCTCGCGGGCGGCGTGCGCGACGGCGACGTCGTGCGGGTGGATGTCGCGGCCGACGGCACGTCGCTGGTGCTGACGAGCGACGGGCCCGCGGCCCCGGCATCCGATCCCGGCGACGGCGACGACGTCATCGAGGCCGAGCTCATCGAGGACTGATCCCCGCCGCGACTCCGGACCGCGTCGGGCACCACTTCTGCGACGAGACACCAGCCGGCGGACGCTGTCTCGACGCAGAAGTGGTGTTTCGGCGGGCGGGCGGGC
Organism: Microbacterium sp. NPDC078428; assembly: GCF_044542535.1. Taxonomy (NCBI): domain Bacteria; kingdom Bacillati; phylum Actinomycetota; class Actinomycetes; order Micrococcales; family Microbacteriaceae; genus Microbacterium; species Microbacterium sp. NPDC078428. The sequence continues at coordinate 30,602 of NZ_JBITUP010000006.1, read as the reverse complement.
CGGACGCAGGTCGGCGGTAGGGTGGCCGGGTGATGGATGGCGCGGGCGGGGCGGATGCCGTGGCCGCGGCATCCTGCGTATGAGAAGCGCCGAGGCGCTCTGGCGCTCGTGCCACCCGGGCCCGACGCTCGTCGTCTCGGTGCTGTCGCTGCTGCTGGGTCTCGCGGCGGGGGCGACGCCCACCGCGCTCGCGCTGCTCGTAGGATCCGTGTTCGCGGGACAGCTCTCCATCGGCTGGTCGAACGACGCGATCGACGCGGGCCGGGATCGCGCCGTCGGCCGCACCGACAAGCCGATCGCGCGCGGCGAGATCGGCGTGCGCACGGTGTGGATCGCGGCGGTGGGGGCCGTCGCGGCGGCGCTCATCCTGTCGGCGCTGCTCGGCCCCGGCTTCCTGATCGCGCACGGGGTGTTCCTCGTGTCGGCGTGGTCGTACAACGTCGCGCTCAAGCGCTCGGTGCTCTCGCTGGCGCCCTTCCTGCTGAGCTTCGGGCTCTTCCCCTCGCTCGCCACCCTCGCGACGGATCCCGCTCGCGTGGCCCCGCTCTGGGCCTGGATCGCCGGCGCCGCCCTCGGCGCAGCCGTGCACCTGACCAACGTGCTGCCCGACCTCGACGACGACGCGCGCACCGGCATCCGCGGCCTGCCGCACCGGATCGGCGCCCGGGCCTCGGCGGTCGCGGCGTTCGCAGCCGTGGCGATCGGGGCGCTCTCCGTGCTTCTGGGCGGCTGGATGCTGCAGCCGGCCCCCCTCGCGGCCGCCGTATCGGTCGTGGGATGCGTCCTCGTGCTCGCCGTCGCGGCGGCGGGACTCGTGCGCGCCCTGCGCGCGCCCGACCGGACGGTGTTCCCCCTCGTCATGGTGTCGGCGCTGCTTCTGGCGCTCCAGCTCGCGGCGACGAGCGCCGGTCTCTGACGTGCGCCCGAGGTCCGCGTGACTACCCGGGGTCGAGGCCCATGGAGTATGCCCGCGCGAGCATGTTCCCCGCGGGGGAGTGCAGGATGCCGCGCAGGGCAGCCGTCCGCGCGCGATGCGCAACCGGCCCGGCCGCCCGCCCGATGACCGTGTTGGCCGTCGCGATGCGTGCCGAGATCGCGGCGGCGCGGCGGCGACGTCGGTCCCACTCGCGCAGTTCCCCTGCAGGCTCCTCACCCGTGACGATCCAGCTCGCGAGCAGCGGGGCGAGGGTGGCGGCGTCGATGAGGCCGAGGTTCATGCCCTGGCCGCCGATGGGGCTCACCTCGTGGGCGGCGTCTCCGATCGCGACGACCCTCCCCCACCGCATCCGCGGCACGAGCGCCCGCCGCACGCCGAACGCGGCGGCGGCCGTCACGGCTGCCGCCGCGTCCGCCGAGCCCGTGCGGCGGGTGATGGCGTCGCGCAGCCACGCCGCGGGCTCGGCCTCGGCATCCGCCGGGGACCGCCACGCGACGAACCGACGCATGCCATCCGGCAGCGGGAACGACTCCAGGACGCCCTCGGGGTGCAGATGCACGACCGCCGTCGTGCCCTCTCCCGTCGCATCGGGCGCGTCCGTCATGACATAGCGGTCGGGGTAGGCGCGGATCCGGGTCGACGCGGCCAGCGGCGTGATCGCCCGCCCCGCCGAACCGGTCGCCACCACGACGATGCGTGCCCTCTCCTCCGTCGTCACGTCCCCGCGCCGCAGGCGAAGCCGCACCGCCTCGGGACCGCCGCGAACGCCCTCGACGGTGCACCCGCGCACGACGGCCGACGCTCCCCAGGAGGCGGCCGTGCCCGCGAGGGCGTCCTCCGTGCGGGACTGCGGGAGGGTTGCGACGTACGGATGACGAGCGTCGAGCCGGTCGAAGCGGACGAGCCCGAGCGGCCGCGCGGCCCGGGCCTCGCCCCGGAGGACCCGGAGGGCGGACGACAGGATGCGGGCCGTGGCTCCGGACGCCTCGAGCGCGTCGAGGGCGGCCGGATGCACGCCGACGGCCCGGCTGCCCGGGCCCGGCTGCGCGCGCCGCTCGAGGACGGTCGCCTCGACGCCGAGCCGCGCGAGCTCCGCCTGCAGGAGGGTGCCCACGGGCCCCGCCCCCGCGATGATGACGTCGTGCACGGTCAGTGCCCGGTTTCGCTCACGGCGAGCAGGCGGAACGCCGCCGGGCGCTCGACGCGCCAGCCCTCCGGAAGCACGCCCTCCAACTCGAAGGCCGTGTAGCTGCGGCGGATCGACCGCAGCCCGTCCGTGCGCAGGAAGCTTCCCGGCGCCAGGGGCGTGACGCCGATCGCGTACCCTGCGTAGGCGAGGGCGGAGCGATGGATGTCGGAGTGCAGGCTCACCCCGCGCGAGAGCACACGGGAGTCGGCGAGCACCGCCGCCAACTCGCTCCGGCTCAGGTGGTGGAGCAGGTGGTTCGAGACCACGACGTCGAAGGCGTCGCCCCGGGCGGCGAGGTCGCCGCTGTGGCCGAGCATGTATTCCACTCCGCGCATGGATGCCGCGCCCCGCGCGACGCTCAGGCTGCGGTCATCCGGATCGAGTCCGAGCCCCGTCACCGCGAAGCCGTCGGCGCGGGCGCGGGAGACGATTCCCCGCAGCACGTCGCCGGCGCCGCAGCCGATGTCGAGGATGCGCGCTTCGCCCCCGCCCCGGGCGATCAGCCGTGGCCGGATGTGTCGCCGATAGACGCCGCCCCATCCGGCCACGAGTCGATTGATCAGCGCGAAGCGCTCCAGGGTGCGGCGCAGACGGATCGCGTCGCAGTGGGGATCGTCCATGAGCTCGCGCAGATCCCCATCGCGGCGCGCGAGGGGCGGGGCGATCATTCGGCGAAGCCGGTGCCGACGGCTGCGAGCGTCTCGGCGTGCACGGGTGCGGGTACGCACGCCCGCAGCAGGGCCGACTCGACCGTGAGGCCCGGACCGAACGCCACCCCCATCACCCGATCCTCATCGCGCAGGCGCTCGTCGCCCAGCATCCGCTTCAGGATGAACAGCACCGTCGCCGACGACATGTTGCCGTACTCGCGCAGCACGTCGCGCGAGTGCCGCAGCGCGGCCGGCGACAGCGCGAGAGACGACTCGACACGGTCCAGGATGCTGCGCCCGCCGGGGTGCACGGCCCAGGCGTCGATGGGCGCGTCCGCGCGCGCGAGCAGCGGGTCGAGAGCGGCGCGCACCTCGCGGCCGATGACGCGCGGCACCTCGGCGGTCAGGGTCATCTCGAACCCGTGGTCTCCGATGACCCAGCGCATCTCGTCCTCGCCCTCCGATGTCAGGGCCGTGCCGAATCCGTCGAGCTCGAGAGTGCGGGCATCGGGTGCCGGTGCGGCGGAGACGACCGCGGCCGCGGCGCCGTCGGCGAAGACGGCGGACGCGACGATCTGCTCCGGGTCACTCGAGACGCGGATGTGGATCGTGCAGATCTCGCCGCACACGACGAGCACGACCGCCGAAGGGTCGGCGGCGCAGATGCGCGACGCCGAGCGCAGGGCGGGGAAGGCGGCGGCGCATCCGACGAAGCCCAAGTGGTCCCGCTCGACCGTGGGCGCGAGGCCGAGGTCTTTCACGAGCCGGAAGTCCGGGCCCGGGGCGAAGAAGCCCGTGCACGACGCGGTCACGACGTGTGTGACGCCGGATGCCGGCATCCGCGCCTGCTCGAGCGCGTCCCGGGCGGCGCCGGAGAACAGCGCCGGGGCCTCGCGGATGTAGACGTCGTTGCGCGCACCGGTGAGAGGCGCGTGCACGGCGCGTGAGTCTCGATCCACGAATGCCGAACCGCCCGCGACGAGCTCGGGGAGCACCGTGTGGCGCGTGTCGATCGCGGACTGGTCGAATGCCGCTCCGATGAGCCTCGAGGTGAGGCGATCGGTGCCGGGCTGCGCGAGGAAGAGGTCGCGCACGTCGTTCTGGGTGATGACGGTGGGCGGCGTCGCGGTGCCGATGCCGAGGATGTGGGCGGGCATGCCTCAGAGTAACCGTGCGTCGGCGGTGGCCGGGTCGGGTTGACAGGGGCGGAAGTCGGGGACCGCACTCTCTGGACACGGGCGGGGACGAGGAGGAGCCTGTAGCGGGGAGCGGAACTCGAGGAGGAATCCATGTTCACCACGACGCAGCCATTCAGCAGTTTCTCGGTCGACGACATCCCCGCCGCCCTCGCCTTCTATCGCGACGTCCTCGGCTTCGACGTCGAGGAGATGCCCGAGATGGGACTCGATGTGCGACTCGGCGGCGACGCCCACATCTTCATCTACCCCAAGGACAACCACGAGCCCGCGAGCTTCACGGTGCTGAACATCCCCGTCTCGAACATCGACGAGGCGGTCGACGAACTCAACGGCAAAGGGGTCGCGACCAAGATCTACGACGACGCCGATCTGCCGACCGATCGGAAGGGCATCAATCGCGACCTGGGCCCGGCGATCGCGTGGTTCCTCGATCCGGCGCGCAATGTGATCGCGGTCATCGAGATGGACTGACCGGACGAGGGATGCCGGCGACCCGGCACCCCTCGTCCTTCGCGACCTCAGCCGCGCAGTGCGTCGACCAGCTTGACGCGCGCCCCCATGCGCAGAAGCGAGTTCTGGTAGATCTTCGCCCCGACGAGGATGGCGGCCACGCACGTGAGGATGAGGATCGCGAGCGAGATCAGGGCCTCCCACCACTGCGCCTCGCCCAGGTACAGCCTCATCGGCATCCCGACCGGCGCCGAGAACGGCACGTACGACATGATCGTCAGCACGAGCGGGTTGTCGTTGAAGAAGATGACGAGGAAGTACGGCGCCATCACGAGCATGATGAGCGGCGTCGTGGTCGAGCCGATGTCCTCCTGACGCGACACCATCGCCGCGGCGGCCGCGAACAGCGACGCCAGCAGGATGAAGCCGAAGAGGAAGAAGACGGCGAACCAGGCGATCGGCCCCCCGAGCCCCTGCAGCACGGCGGCCTGATCCGTGACGGTCAGGCCCACGATCGCGATCGCCGCGAGCACCACGATCTGTCCCATGGCGAGGATCGTGTTGCCGATGACCTTCCCGGCGAGGAGGGCGCGGGTCGGGATGGCGGAGATGAGGATCTCCACGACGCGGGTCTGCTTCTCCTCCACGACGCTCTGCGCGATCGTCCCGCCGAAGGTCGATGCGGCGATGAGGAAGACGATGCCGAAGGCGAGGGCGACGAAGTAACGCAGCGCGCCGTCGGTCTGGTCGGGGTCGAGCAGTTCGACCGGGGGAGCCTGCGAGAGCATGAGCAGGAGAGTCGTCGGCGCTTCGCTCTCGGCGACGAGCGCGAAGCCGACGGGCGAGTCGGAGTCGCCCACGAGCGCGGCGTCGACCGTCCCTTCCGTCACGAGCTCCTCGGCCGCCGCACGGTCGGGCACCTCCGTCACCTCCAGGCCCGCCATCGACGACACCGCGGCGGGCGCATCGGCGGTGACGGCGACGGGGATGCCGGAGGAGTCGCGCGCCTGGAACCCGCCCCAGACCACGGCCGCGAGGGCCACCAGGAAGAGGAAGACCGTCGAGATGACGAAGGCCTTCGACCGCAGCTTGGAGCCGATCTCGCGTTCGGCGACGAGCCACACGCTCTGCGCTGTCGAGGGGGCCGCGGGGCTCGACGCCCGCGTGGGGGTGGACGCGGTCACTGGATGACCTCCTTGAAGATCTGGGCGAGGGTCGGATGCTGCGGCGCGAAGCTGGCGACGTCGCCGTTGTCCACCGCGCGGCGAAGCACGCGCTGGGCGGTGGCGTCGTCCTCCACGTCGAACAGCGCGTACCCGCCGTCGAAGTCGGTCACGGTGACTCCCGGCTCGTCCCGGAGCCAGCCGGCGTCGGTGCCCGACACCAGTTCGTAGCGCCGCGAGCCGTGCTCGGCGCGCATCGCATCGCGGGCGCCGGCGGCGCGCACGGTGCCGCCCGCGATGATGACGAGGTCGTCGCAGAGGCGCTCGACGACGTCGAGCTGGTGCGAGGAGAAGAGCACCGAGACGCCCTGGGCGGCCCGCTCCTGCAGCACCCCCGCGACGACGTCGACGGCGAGCGGGTCGAGCCCGGAGAAGGGCTCGTCGAGGATCAGCACCTCGGGATCGTGCACGAGCGCGGCGGCGATCTGCGCGCGCTGCTGGTTTCCGAGCGACAGCGTCTCGACGAGGTCGTTCAGCCGCTCCCCGAGCCCGAGGCGCTCCAGCAGCGCGCGGGCGCGCGCCGCGGCATCCGACGCCGAGAATCCGTGCAGGCGCGCGAGGTAGGTGATGTGCTCGTGCACCTTCATCTTGGGGTAGAGGCCGCGCTCCTCCGGCATGTACCCGAAGCGGCGCCGATCCGCCGCGGTGAGCGCGGCGCCGTCGAGGGTGACCTCGCCGGCGTCGCGCGCGAGCACGCCGAGCACGATGCGCATCGTCGTGGTCTTGCCGGCCCCGTTCCCGCCGACGAAGCCGGTGAGGCGGCCGGGTACGACGTCGAAGGTGATGTCGTCGAGCACCCGCCTTCCGCCGTAGCTCTTCGTGATCCCGCTCAGCCTCAGCATCCGTGGTCCTCTCGTTCGGTGCGTGTCCTTCACGCTACGGAGGGAGGGGCCCGGCCCGCCTCCCTCCCGGGAGGGGTCTTCCGGCCTCCCCCCGTGGGGGGAGACGCAGGCCGGCCCCGCCGACCGCACCCGATCGATGCGCGGGAATGGAACGGTGAGCGCGCCGGTTGGGATCGGAGACCCGGCCTCGTGCCCACGGAGATGAAAAGGAAAACATGACCACGCGCACCATCGGATACATCGTCGGCTCGCTGTCCTCGACCTCGATCAACCGCCGCCTGGCGAGGGCGCTCGAGAGGCTCGCCCCCGAAGACACCACCCTCGTGGAGATCCCGATCGCTGACCTGCCGTTCTACTCGCAGGACCTCGAGCCGGACTTCCCCGCCGAGGCGCGCGCGTTCAAGCAGGCGATCGACGACGTCGACGGCGTCATCATCGTCACCCCCGAGTACAGCCGCTCGATCCCGGGCGTGCTCAAGAACGCCCTCGACTGGTCGGCCCGCCCCTACGGCCAGGCCTCGTTCGCCGGCAAGCCCACGGCCGTCATCGGCACCTCGCAGGGGCCCATCTCCACGGCGGCTGCGCAGCAGCACCTGAAGGCGATCCTGAGCCACTACAACGCGCCCGTGCTGGGCCAGCCCGAGGGCTTCATCCAGTACGTCCCCGGCGTCTTCGCCGAGGACGGCGAGGTGACCAACGAGGGCACCGCCGTGTTCCTCGTCTCCTATCTCGACGCCTTCGCGACCCTCATCGACCGCTACGTGCCCGTCGAGGAGCGCGCCTCGGTCGCGGCCTGACGCTCCAGGCCCCACGTGTGCGGGGGGAATGCGGGATCAGTCCCCGACGACGCCGTGGCGGTGCGCCCACACGACCGCGGCGACCCGGTCGCGCGCGCCGAGCTTCTGCAGCACGTTCGACACGTGCGTCTTGACCGTCGCCTCGCCGATGTAGAGGCGGGCGGCGATCTCGCCGTTGCTGAGCGCCGCAGCGAGCAGGCGCAGCACCTCCGTCTCGCGCTCCGTCAGCCCCGCCACCGGGGTGGCCGTGGCGGCGCGGACCGCTGCCGCGGTGCGGGCGTGCGCGGCGGGCGAGGCGGGGGGAGGGGATGCCGCGGCGAAGCGTGCGATCACGCGCCGCGTGACCTCGGGCGCCAGCAGCGCGTCGCCCGCCGCGACGATCCGCACGGCCGCCACGAGCTCCTCGGGTCCGGCGTTCTTGAGCAGGAAACCGCTCGCGCCGGCCTCGAGCGCGCGGAAGAGGTAGTCGTCGCGGTCGAAGGTCGTCACCACCAGCACCGCCGGGCCCGCCTCCGGGGCGGCGACGATGCGGCGCGTGGCCTCGAGCCCGTCGAGGTCGGGCATCTGCACGTCCATGCAGATGACGTCGGGGCGGAGGGATCGGGCCGCGTCGATCGCTTCCGCGCCGGTCGCGGCATCCCCCACGACCTCCATGCCGGCGGACTCCAGGATCATGCGGAATCCCGCGCGCATGACGGCGTGGTCGTCGGCCAGCAGCACGCGGATCGCGCTCATGAGGGCCTCCTCGACCCGGCGAGGGGCGCCGCGTCTACCCGCTCCTCCGGACTGCTTCGCCCGGACACCGGGATGCGTGCTCGTACGAGGTAGCCCCCGCGCGAGCGGGGCCCCGCCTCGAGCGTGCCCCCCGAGGAGGCCGCGCGCTCCCGCATGCCGACGATCCCCAGCCCGCCGGGGCGCGCCGCGGCGACGCGGCCCGAGTTGGTGACCTCGAGCTCGACGGAACCCGGGTCGTACCGCAGCCGCACGTCCGCCGCGGCATCCGGCCCGCCGTGGCGTCGTGCGTTCGTGAGGGCCTCCTGCGCGATGCGGTAGAGGTTCACCTGCACGACGGCGGGCACCTGAACGGGATCGCCGAGCAGCGTCAGCGTCGTGGGCAGGCCCGTCTGCGTCGCCCTCTCGACGAGGGCCGGCAGGGCGTCGAGGCCCACGGTGGATGCCGCGACCTCGCCGTCCGCGTCGATCGTGGGATCGTCGGGGCTGCGCAGGGTGCCGAGCAGGTGCCGCAGGTCGCCGAGCGCCTCTCGCGCCGAGGCCTCGACGCCGGCGAGTGCGGACCGTGCGGCATCGGGGTCGCGATCGAGCACGGACCTCGCGGCCCCCGCCTGCACGCCCATCGCGGAGACGTGGTGGGCCACGACGTCGTGCAGTTCGCGGGCGATGCGCAGTCGGTCGAGCGCCACCGCCTGCGCCGCGGTGACCTCCCGCTCCCGCTCCAGCTCGGCCGTGCGCTCCTCGAGTGCCAGCCTCTCCAGCGCGGCGGCGTAGGCGCGGTCGCCCATGTAGTAGGCGCCCCCGAAGAACAGCCCGTTGATCAGGAACTGGATGAGCATGAACGCGACGAAGGGGGAGAAGACGCCGGCGCGCGAGAAGTCGCCCTCCGTGGGGGCCGTCGCCGCCTGGAACGTGGTCACGAGCAGCCACGCGAACATGCCCGCGATGAGCAGGACGCGCACGAGCATCGCACGACGGCGGTCAGTCACCCACGCCCCCACCGTGTAGATGGCGATGAACACCGCGATGTTGCCGACGTAGATCTCGGGGATGCGGAAGGTGACGGCGACGAAGTACAGCACCGAGACGACGACCGCGACCGTGCACGGGAATCGGCGGCGCACCGCGAGGGGCGCCGTGAGGGCGGCGGCATAGAGCAGCGCCCAGCCCAGGTCGGCCTGGTCGTCGCCGTACAGCTGTGCGATGGACGAGAGCCCGGCGCTGACGATGGCGCCCACGAGCAGCGCGCCCGCCAGGAGCACGTCGCCGCGCAGATCGCGGGCTTCGGGCGCCGGCCTGCCGGTGGTGGGGGAGTTCGCGCTCATCCCCCCACGGTAGGCCGCGCCCGCCCGCCCCGCCTCCGCCGAAGGGGGGATGTCGGGCGGGGGTCGTCGCCGACGTGCGTGGGCTTCACGGACAACGGCAGTCAGCCGAAGATCATCGGCACGTCGTCGTCCTCGTCCGGTGCGGCCGTATCCAGGTCGACCACGACGGGCACGTGATCGCTCGGGGCGTCGCCCTTGCGCTCGTCCCGATGGATCGCGGCACCCGTGACGGCGTCGGCGAACGCCCGAGAACCGAGGATGAAGTCGATGCGCAGGCCCTGGTTGCGGGGGAAGCGCAGCTGCTTGTAGTCCCAGTACGTGAAGCCCGTCGGCACGAGCGGGCGCACGACATCGGCGAGACCGGCGGCCTCGAGCGCGCGGAAGGCGTCGCGTTCGGGCTCGGACACATGCGTCGACAGCCCGGCCACGATCGTCGGGTCGCCGTTGTCCTCGTCGGTGGGTGCGATGTTGAAGTCGCCCGTCAGCGCGAGGGCCAGATCGGGCGTGCGGGCGAGAGTGTCGCGGGTGTACTGGGCGAGGGCGCCCAGCCAGTCGAGCTTGTAGACGTAATGCGGGTCGCCCAGGCCCCGGCCGTTCGGCACGTACAGGCTCCACACGCGCACCCCGCCGACGGTCGCGCCCATCGCCCGCGCCTCCTGCGGCTGATCCGGGCCCTCATGCCCCTTCGCGAATCCGGGCATGTCCGGGAACGCCAGCTCGACATCTTCGAGCGGCTCGCGGCTGGCGATCGCGACGCCGTTCCACTGGTTCAGTCCGTGCGCCTCGACGTGATACCCCGCCTCCTCGAAGGCGGCGAAGGGGAACTGCGCGGGCGTGCACTTGATCTCCTGCATCGCGAGGACATCGATCCCCTCGCGCTGGGCGAAGTCGACGATGCGCCCCACGCGGGCGCGGATGGAGTTCACGTTCCAGGTGGCAAGACGCATGCATCCAGCCTATTTCTCGCCTCGCCGTAGACTCGCCGTGTGACCGCAGCCTCCACGCCCGAGCTCGAAGCCGACCGCCAGTCCCTCATCGCCCTCATCGGCGCCGAGGCGGTGTTCCACGGAGACTTCACGCTCTCGAGCGGCAAGAAGGCGTCCTACTACGTCGACATGCGCAAACTGACGCTCGATCACCGCGCGGCGCCCGCCATCGGACGCCTCATGCTCGATCTCATCGCGGACATCCCCGACGTGGCATCCGTCGGCGGTCTCACCCTCGGCGCCGACCCCATCGCCAACGCCGTCATGCACGAGTCGGTGCGCACGGGCCGCCCGCTCGACGCGTTCGTCGTGCGGAAGGAGCCGAAGGATCACGGACGCGGGCGCCAGATCGAGGGCGCGGATGTCGCGGGCAAGCGCGTCGTCGTCCTCGAGGACACCTCCACCACCGGCCAGTCGGCGCTGAAGGCCGTCGAGGCGCTGCGCCGGGAGGGTGCCGACGTCGTCGCCGTCGCCGTGATCGTCGACCGCAAGACGGGGGCGCAGGCCGCCGTCGAGGCGGAGGGCCTGCGCTGGCTCGCCGCGATCGACCTCGACGACCTGGGCCTCGCACCGCAGTAGGGACCGCGCGGCATCCGCGCTGCCCGTCTGCTCTCGCGGTGGATGCTCCGGGGCAGGTTGCGTGCAATGGGGCAGGACAGAACCTGCCCCGTTGCACAGAACATGCCCCGATCAGCAGGGCCAGGCCTGGACGGGTTCAGTCCCGTCCGCGGCCGCGCCACCACACGACGAGCCACGCGACGAGCGTGCCGGTCAGGATGATCGCCGAGGCGGCGAAGAGCAGGTCGCGCTGATCCATGGGCGTCTCGCTAGAGGACCTCGGGAAGCTCCGACTCGGCGGGCTCGTCGGCGAGCAGCTCGGCGACCGAGTCGAGCACCTCGTCGGGGCGGAACGGGTAGCGCTCGATCTCCGCGGTGTCGCTGATCCCCGTCAGCACCAGCACGGTGTGCAGGCCGGCTTCGATGCCCGCCACGATGTCGGTGTCCATGCGGTCGCCGATCATGCCCGTCGTCTCGGAATGCGCCCCGATGCGGTTGAGTGCGGAGCGGAACATCATGGGATTGGGCTTGCCGACGACGTACGGCTCCTTGCCGGTGGCCTTCGTGATGAGCGCGGCGAACGCGCCCGTGGCCGGGACGATCCCCGCGGGGGTGGGGCCCGTGGCATCCGGATTGGTCACGATGAAGCGTGCGCCGGCGTTGATGAAGCGGATCGCCTTCGTGATCGCCTCGAACGAGTACTGACGCGTCTCGCCGACCACGACGTAGTCGGGCTGGGACTCGGTCATGATGTATCCGGCTTCGTGCAGAGCCGTCGTGAGGCCGGCCTCGCCGATGACGAACGCCGTGCCGCCCGGGAGCTGGGAGCGCAGGAAGTCGGCCGTCGCGAGCGCCGACGTCCAGATGCGATCCTCCGGAACGTCCAGCCCGGATGCTCGCAGCCGCGCGCTCAGATCGCGGGGCGTGAAGATCGGGTTGTTCGTGAGCACCAGGAAGGGGGTGCCGGCGTCGCGCCACTGCGCGAGCAGTTCGGCGGCGCCGGGGACCGGACGGTTGTCGTGCACGAGCACGCCGTCCATGTCGGTGAGCCAGCATTCGATGTCGGAGCGGGAGCGCTTGTGCAGGGCGGGAGTGCGACCTTCGGGCATGGCCTCAGCCTATTGCGCGGCGCGCCCCGTAGTGTCGGTGCAGTGAGCACCGCACGAGCGGGCTGGGACCCGCGGAACCTCCCGTCGCAGCACGGCCGCGTCTTCCTCGTGACGGGTGCGAACGCGGGGCTCGGATACTTCTCGTCGGAGCAGCTCTCGCGCGCGGGCGCCCACGTCATCATGACCGGCCGCAACCCCCACCGCCTCGCCGACGCCCGCGCGGCGTTGCGGCGGCGCGTCCCCGGCGCGTCCGTGGAGACGATGCTGCTCGACACGAGCAACCTCGGATCCGTGCGAGCGGCCGCGGCATCCGTGGGGGCCCGCGACAGGCTGGACGGCGTGCTGCTCAACGCGGGCCTCGTCCATCCTCCGCGCGAGCGCAGCGTCACCCAGGACGGCAACGAGGTGGTGTTCGCCACGAACGTCCTCGGGCACTTCGCGCTGGCCGGAACGCTCCTGGGCCCCCTCGCCCGCGCCGGCGCGGGGCGGCTCGTGTGGCTCGGGAGCATGTCGACGTCGATGTGGCGGTACGATCTCGCCGACCCGCAGCTGGAACGCGACTACTCCCCGTGGCGCGCCTACGTGCAGTCCAAGATCGCCACTCAGGCCCTCGGCGTCGAGGCCGACCGGCGGTTGCGTGCCGCCGGTTCCCCCGTCTCCAGCGTCGTCGCGCACCCCGGATACTCCGTCAGCGGGCGAACCGTCGGCATCGCCGGTGTCAACGAGCCCACGCGCACGGGCCGGTTCGTCGACAACCTGCAGGCCGCGCTGACACAGTCCAAGGAGCACGGGGCGTGGTCGCCCGTTCGCGCGCTCATCGATCCCGACGTCGAGGGCGGCTCGGCGTGGGGACCGGCCGTCGTGACGAAGGGGATGCCGCGGCGCGCGCGCCTCGCCTCGGCCACGCGCTCGCCCGAGGTGGGAGCGCGGCTCTGGGCGTTCTGCGAGGAGACGGCCGCCGTCCGCTGGCCGTGACGGTGCGGCTCAGGCGCTGAGCCACACGATGCGCGCGGCGCCCTCGGGCAGCGACAGCATCCCCGAGGGTGCGTTCACCCTCGTCGCGTCGACGACCGAGACGACCATGCCCACCTCGACCCCCGCCGTCTCGACCGCGCGCAGCATCGCCGGATCGCGGTCGCTCACCCGCAGCACCCGGCCTTCGTGACCCGGGGCGGCGTCGGCGAGCAGGACGAAGTCCTCGCGCTGCACGCCGCCCGCGGCATCCGGGATCGCATCGCCGTGGGGATCGAAGCGTGGGTGACCCAGGCGGGCGTCGATGCCGGTGAGGAGGCGGTCGCTGATGGTGTGCTCGAGCACCTCCGCCTCCTCGTGCACCTCGTCCCATGTGTAGCCGAACTCGCGCACGAGCCAGGTCTCGATGAGCCGGTGGCGCCGCACCACGGCCTTCGCCCGCGCCTCGCCGTCGGGGGTGAGCGACACGGGGCCGTAGGGGCGGTGGGTGACGAGACCCTGCGCGGCGAGCTTCTGCACCATCTCGGTGACCGACGACGGGGCGAGGCCCAACTCGGCGGCCAGCTGCGACGGCGTGATGCGACGCTCCTGCCACTCGGTGTGGTGATAGATCGTCTTCAGGTAGTCGTCGGTCACGGGGCTCGCGGGTGCCACCGGTTCAGGGTACCCGCGTCGCTCAGGCGCCGGTGAAGACGAGCCAGAGCAGCACACCGTTCAGGGTGATGAGGAAGACGGATGCCGCGACGCCCGCCGCCGTGGTCCAGGCGCGATTGCGGTAGCCCCCGAGGGTGCGCCGCTGCGCCGTCAGCACGACGAGCGGGACGAGGGCGAACGGGATCCCGAACGAGAGGACGACCTGGCTCAGCACGAGCGCGAGGGTCGGGTCGAACCCGATCGCGAGGATGGCGAGGGCGGGCAGCAGGGTCACAAGGCGTCGTGCGAGCAGCGGGATCCGCACGCGCAGCAGGCCGTGCATGATCTCCGCGCCGGCGTACGCGCCGACCGATGTGCTCGCCAGCCCGCTCGCGAGGAGGCCGACGGCGAACAGCGTCGCGACGACCGGACCGAGCCCCGCGTCGAGCGCGGCGTACGCACCCTCGAGGCTGTCGGTGCCGGGCACGCCCGCGAGGTTCGCGGCGGCGAGCAGCAGGATGCAGAGGTTGACGGTCCCCGCGACGACCATCGCGATCGAGACGTCCCACCGGGTCGCGCGCAGCAGCCGGAGGGTTCCGACCCCCCGCAGCCGCTCGAGCTCGGCGGTGTCGCGGCGCGCCCCGGCGGCGCGACCCCGGTCCGCGCGGGGGGCGAAGCGGTCTCGTGCGAGCGCCGAGTGCGCGTAGATCGCGTGGGGCATGATCGTGGCACCGAGGATCGACGCGGCGAGCAGCACCGAACCGGTGTCCTCGAAGCGGGGGACGAGCCCGGAGGCGATGCCCGCGGCATCCGGCGGCCCGACGAAGACTCCGGCGACGAAGCCGACGGTGATGATCGCCATCAGGCCGATCACGACGTTCTCGAAGGGGCGCGGCCCGCGGCGGGATTGCACGAGCAGCAGCGCGATGGACACGAGCCCCGTGATCACCCCGCCCCACACCAGAGGGATGCCGAAGAGCAGGTACAGCGCCACCGCGCCGCCGATGACCTCGGCGATGTCGGTCGCCATCGCGACCAGCTCGGCCTGCAGCCAGTAGGCGCGACGCGGCCACCGACGCCGGATGCGGCGGCCCAGCACCTCGGGCAGGCTCTCGCCCGTGACGATGCCCAGCTTGGCGGAGAGGTACTGGATCAGCCAGGCCATGACGTTGCCCACGACGACGACCCACACCAGCAGGTAGCCGTACTGGGCGCCCGCCGTCATGTTGCTGGCGACGTTGCCCGGATCGAGGTAGGCGACGCCCGCGACGAGGGCGGGACCGATGAGCCACGCGAGCCTCGGCGTGCTCAGGGCGCCACGCGGTGTCTGAGGAGCAGTGGCGTCGTCGACGACGGCGGTGTCTTTCGGCATGCCGAAAAACATACCGGATTTTTCGGCTGACCGAAATATCCGGGTGCGGCGCTACGCTGGCTCGGTGTCAGAGGATCCCGAGCCGCAGCTGCCCGTGGGCGTCGGGCCATGGCCGGGTGGGCCGGGAGACTGGCCCGAGGACCCTCGCTACGACCGTCAGCTGCTGGCCGAGGGCGACCGGCGCAACGTCGTCGACGGCTACCGGTACTGGACGCTCGAGGCGATCGTCGCCGACCTCGATACGCGCCGCCACCGCTTCCACGTGGCGATCGAGAACTGGCAGCACGACTCCAACATCGGCGCCGTCGTCCGCAGCGCCAACGCCTTCCTCGCCGCCGAGGTCCACATCATCGGACGCCGTCGGTGGAACCGCCGCGGCGCCATGGTGACCGATCGCTACCAGCACGTGCGCCACCACGAGGATGTCGCGTCCTTCGCCGCGTGGGCCGCGGAGGCCGCCCTCCCGATCCTCGCGATCGACAACGTCGCCGGCTCGGTGCCCGTCGACCGCGCCGATCTGCCCGAGCGGTGCGTCCTGCTCTTCGGGCAGGAGGGACCGGGCCTGTCGACCGAGGCGCTCGCCGCGGCATCCGGGATCGTCGAGATCACCCAGTACGGCTCGACGCGCTCGATCAACGCGAGCGCGGCCGCCGCCGTCGTCATGTACGAATGGTGCCGCCGCCACGCGTGAGGCGTCAGTGGGCGCCGACGCGCTGCCACTGCGTGCCGCGCACGCGCCAGCCGAGGGTGAGCAGCCGGGCGCACATGTAGACGCCGAAGAAGGCGACCGCGAGCCACGCGAGCCCCGCGGCGCCGGAGGCGCCCGTCCACGCCAGGATGCCGAGGGCGGGCAGGAAGGGGACGAGATTCGCTCCCCCCGCGATCGCCAGGTACTTCGCGTCGCCGGCGCCGATGAGCACGCCGTCGAGCACGAAGACGACCCCGCACACGGGCTGGGCGATGGCGAGCACGACGAGTGCGGGCAGGACCAGGGCCGCGAGGCGCTCGCTGCCGGTGAACAGCAGCCCGACCCAGGGAGACCCGAGCCCGACGAGCGCCCCGACGAGCACGCCGAACCACGCGCCCCACGCGAGGGTGCGCCGCAGCACCCGCCGCACCTGCGAGACGTCGCCCTCGCCGAGGCCCTTGCCCACGAGGGCCTGCGCCGCGATCGCCAAGGCATCGAGCGCGAAGGCGGCCGTCGAGAAGATCGTGAACGCCACCTGCCAGCCCGCGAGCTCCTCGGGTCCCATCCCGGTGGCGACCCCGACGGTGAGCAGGAGCGCGAGGCGCAGGCTGACGGTGCGAAGGAACAGCCATCCCCCGGAGCGGGCCGACCCGCGCACGCCCTCCCGCTGCGGCCGGACGGCGGCGGTGTGCCGTCGCGCCAGCCTGCCGACGACGATGACGTAGGCGGCGACCATTCCCCACTGGGCGATGACGGTGCCGATCGCGGAACCCGCGATCCCCCAGCCGAGGCCGTAGATGAGCGCCCAGTTCAGCAGCGCATTGGCGGCGAATCCGAGGCCGGCGATCCAGAGGGGAGTGACCGTGTCCTGCAGCCCGCGCAGCAATCCCGTCGCGGCGAAGACGATGAGCATCGCGGGCAGCCCGCCCATCGAGAGCCCGAGGTAGGTCTCGGCCTGTTCCGCGACGTCGGGGCCGGGGCCGAACGCGGCCACCATCGCGGGGGTGGTGAGCCAGCCCAGCAGCGCGAGCACGGCGCCGGCGCCGAGCGCGAGCCACATCCCGTCGATGCCCACCGAGACCGCCCGGCTCGGGTCGCCGGCACCGAACCGGCGGGCCACGGCGGGGGTCGTCGAGTAGGCCAGGAAGATCATGAGCCCGACGATCGTCTGCAGCACGGCAGCGGCGATGCCGAGCCCCGCCAGCGGGACGACGCCGAGGTGCCCCACGAGGGCGGCGTCGACGATGAGGAAGAGGGGCTCCGCGACCAGCGCGCCGAGCGCCGGCACGGCGAGGCGCAGGATCTCGCGGTTCAGTCGCCGCCCCTCGCCCGCCACCGTCACGCCTCGAGCCTACGAGGCGCAGCGCAGGGACGGTTCTCCCCAGCCGACGGCGCGGCGGGGTCTCCACGGTCGCGGGGGCGAGCGGGACCGCCGTGTCCGGAACGGCGGAAGCTGGCCCGATGACCGACACCGATCCTCGTCTCGACCGCTCCCGCATCCTCGCCCTCGACACCGACCTCGAGGAGGTGATCGGGCTGCTGCTCGGACGCGCGATCAACCCGCGGCAGCTGTGGCTGCTCTTCCTCGACCACGACGACCGCCTCGCCGACCCGATCATGCCGTGCGACGACTACCCGGCCCGGCCGTCCGATCGCCCGTCCGCGGCCGATCCCCGGGAAGGCGACGCGGCGCACGTGCTGGCGCATCGCCTGGCGTACATCTGCGAGGCGATCGGTGCCCGCCGGGCGGTGCTCGTGTGGGAGCGCAGGGGACCCCGACGCTTCGGCGCGAACGAGCGGCTGTGGGCGGCTGCCATGGCGACGGCGTGCGCGAGCGCCCGGGTCGACCTGCGCGCCCAGTACGTGCTGCACGACCGCGGCATCCGCGCGATCACTCCGGACGACTACGCCGAGCCCGAGCGAGCACGCTGAGCGGGTCCCCTGCCCGTCCGAGTCCCGACCACCTCCCGTGGGAGTACGACCCGCGCGGGTGCCGCGCCTAGCCTGGAGGGATGATCCCCGCCGGAGCCGGTTCGGACGCCCCCGGGCGTCGGCGCCGTGGTGGGACCGTCCCGATCCGTGGGGATGGCGGGTGTGGGGTCCGGCGCTCCTGGCCCTCGTCCTGCAGATGGGGGCGGTGCTCATGCAGGGCCCCCGCCGTGGCGGCGCTGACGGCGCTCTCCGGGACATCGTCGGCGCCATCCTCGGATTCGTCTTCGCCCTGGCGGTGCTCGCCCTCGTGGCGGTCGCGATCGTCTACGTGGTGCAGCGCCTGCGACAGCTCCCCGCGGGCCCGGCGACCGTCCACGCGTCCCCCACGGCGCCGAACGCGGCGCGCGCACTCCTGGACGAGCGCTACGCGCGCGGCGAGATCGACGACGAGGAGTACACGCGCCGGCGAGCGCTGCTCGAACCCGCACCCCGAGCCTGACCCGTGCGGGCGACCCCCCGGGTCCGGCGTACACCGGACTCCGAGGGTCGCCCGAACGGCTGCGCCTATCCTGGACGACATGACCGACGCGCTTCGCTCCGGTCTCGCGCTCGATGATCTGAGCCCCGAGATCCGACCCCAGGACGACCTCTACCGCTATGTGAACGGAAACTGGATCGAGCGGACCGAGATCCCCGACGACAAGGCTCGGTGGGGATCGTTCCACCTCCTCGCCGAGCAGGCCGAGGGCCACGTGCGCGAGATCGTGCAGGAGTCGCAGTCGGCGGAGCCGGGCACCGAGGCCCGCAAGATCGGCGATCTCTTCACGAGCTTCATGGACACCGAGCGGATCGCCGAGCTGGGCGTCTCCCCGATCGCCGCCCAGCTCGAGAGCGTCGACGAGGTCCGTGACATCGCCGGCTTCCTCACGCTCGCGGGCCGCCTCGAGCGGGAGGGCGTGGGCGGCCTCGTCGGCCTGTACGTCGAACCCGATCCCGGCGACCCGCAGCGATACGTCCCCTTCCTCATGCAGGGCGGTCTCTCCCTCCCGGACGAGAGCTATTACCGGCTCCCGAACTTCGCCGATCTGCGCATCGCATTCCGCGCCCACATCGAGACGATCCTGGGTCTCGCAGGCGTCGAGGATGCCGCGGCCGAGGCCGACCGCGTCGTGGCGATCGAGACGGAGCTCGCCGGCCACCACTGGGACAACGTGCGCAGTCGCGATGCCATCGCGACGTACAACCTCCGCACGTGGGACGACCTCGTGTCGCTCGCGGGCGCGGACCTCTCCCCGTGGCGGAGCGCCGCCGCCCCCGATCACGAAGACGCGTTCGGCGAGGTCGTCGTCTCGCAGCCGAGCTTCATCGAGGGGCTGGGCTCCCTGCTCACGCCCGCGAGGCTGCCGGAATGGCGCGCATGGCTGCGCTTCAAGATCGTCCACGCCGCCGCCGCGTTCCTCACCGACGAGATCGTGCAGGAGAACTTCTCCTTCTACGGCACGCAGCTGACCGGGGTCCCGGTCAACCGCGAGCGCTGGAAGCGCGGCGTCAGCCTCGCCGAGGCCGCGCTCGGTGAGGCGATCGGCAAGGTGTACGTCGAGCGTCATTTCCCGCCGGCGGCGAAGGAGGCGATGGACGACCTGGTCGCCAACCTCATCGAGGCCTACCGGGAGAGCATCCAGGATCTGCCCTGGATGACACCCGAGACACGGGAGCGCGCCCTGGACAAGCTCGCCAGGTTCACCCCGAAGATCGGCTATCCCGTGAAATGGCGGGACTACTCCGCTCTCGAGATCGACCCGGCCGACCTCGTCGGAAACGTGCGTCGCGCCCACGTCGCCGAGCACGACCGGCAGCTCGGCAAGGTCGGGTCGCCCATCGACCGCGACGAGTGGTACATGACGCCGCAGACCGTCAACGCCTACTACAACCCGCTCATGAACGAGATCGTGTTCCCCGCGGCGATCCTGCAGTACCCGTTCTTCGACGCCGGGCGGGATGCCGCGGCCAACTACGGCGGGATCGGCGCCGTGATCGGGCACGAGATCGGGCACGGGTTCGACGATCAGGGCAGCAGATTCGACGGCGACGGACGACTGCAGGACTGGTGGTCGGAGTCCGATCGCGCCGCGTTCGAGGAGCGTACGAAGAGCCTCATCGCGCAGTACGACGCGCTGTCGCCACGGGGTCTGCCCGACCACCACGTGAACGGAGCGCTCACCATCGGGGAGAACATCGGCGACCTCGGGGGACTGGGGATCGCGCTGAAGGCCTACGCGCTGTCTCTGAACGGCGCCGAGGCTCCCGTGGTGGACGGTCTCACCGGCATCCAGCGCCTCATCCTCTCGTGGGCGCAGGTCTGGCAGCAGAAGGGCCGCGACGCCGAGACGATCCGCTTGCTCACGATCGATCCGCACTCCCCGAACGAGTTCCGCTGCAACCAGATCGTCCGCAACATCGATGCCTTCTACGAGGCGTTCGATGTCACGGACGGTGACGAGCTCTGGCTCGCCGAGGACCAGCGCGTTACCATCTGGTGACTCCGCCCCGTCCGTGTGCCGCGGGGGACGGCGCCCGGATGCCGCATCCCCCGCAGACCGAGCACGACAGTAGATCCGCCACCCGTGAGGGAAGGAATCCGCTCGTGGGCACGCCTCCTGAGCCAACCCGGGACAGCACCGATTCGCGCGCGGCGCGCCATGGAGGGCGGCGGCGCCCTCGCAGGGAGGCCGCCTTCCGCCGGTCCTTCACGTCCACGCTGTCGGTGCTCGACGAGCTGGCCGCGACCGGCGCGCGCGTCTCGGTGCACGTCCGGGATCTCGATCGCGACTCGGTCGTGCTGGCGGGCGATGACTACGTGACCCAGCCGATAGGCGCGCTCGGGGTGGTGCCCCTGCTGATCGAAGTCGCCGCCCGCTTCGACGACGGATCGGTGGATCCTCTCGAGATAGTGGAGCGCGGGGATGCCGACGCCGCCGGCGCCTCCGGCCTCTGGCGTCACCTCGCCGCTCCCGCCCTGCCCCTGCGCGATGTCGCCGTCCTGGCGGCGTCCGCGGGCGACGCCCGGGCCGCGAACCTGCTGCTGGAGCGGGTGGGACTCGAGGCGGTGCACCGCAGGATCACGGAGATAGGGCTCGCCCGGGCCGCCGTGCTCGACCGCTTCCGCGACGAGCGCGGGCCGGATGATGCGCCCCACTTCGCGCTCGGCTCGGCGAAGGAGCTGGCGGAGGTCTTCGCCGCGCTCGTCAACACGACGCTCGTCAGCGCGGCGGTGAGCGCCCAGGTGGCGGAGTGGCTCTGCCTCAACCACGATCTCTCGCTCGTCGCGGCCGCGACAGGGCTCGATCCGTTCGCGCACGACGACGACGACCACGGACTGCTGTTCATCAACAAGACCGGCAGAGACCGCGGCGTCCGTGCCGAGGCGGGGGTGCTGGCGGGACCTCGCGCGGGCGTCGCCTATGCGCTCGTGGTGTGCTTCGACGATCTGTCGATCATGCATCGGCTGCGCGCGCACGAAGCGTTCCGCATGCTCGGGGTCGACCTGATGGAGTACGTGTTCTGACGCGGGCGCCAGGCGCCGCGGTCAGTCCTGCGCAGTGATCTCGTCGACGAGGTCAAGGCCCCGCCGCGCCCAGGCGATCTCGCTGCGGGCGCGCTCGACGAGGCCCTCGTAGGCGAACCGCTTCCACGCGATGGTCTCGGCGCGCCCCTCTGCGGGGGTGGCCTCCAGTCGCCGCACGAGCATGGGGTTCGACAGATGCTCGATGTGGGTGAGCTCGCCCTCCCACTGCTCCAGCTCACCCTCCCACTGGACGATGTGCGCCCGCAGGAAGGCGCGGGCGGCATCCGCGGTCGTCGTCTCGAGGTACGCCGCGCGAAGGTGGGCGGGGTCGCGGACGCGCTGGTAGTCGAGCGGAGTGCGCATCCACTCCAGGAACGCCTCATGTCCCGCCGGCGTGACGTGGTAGACGCGGCGCGTGCCGCGCTCGCCGCGCGGCTGCTCCTCGCCTTCGATCAATCCCTCCGCTTGCATCTTGCGCAGTTCGGGGTAGATCTGGGAGTCGGGGGCGTGCCACACGTGGCCCACCGACTGCGTGAATTGCTTCTGCAGGTCGTAGCCGGACAGCGGCCCCACCCGAAGCAGCGCGAGAAGCGCGTATCGCAGGCTCATCCGGTTCCCCTCGTCACGATCAGGGTGAGGCTATCAATGGTTCGAGGGGGCCCGAGCAGAAGCTCGGGCCCCCTCGGGTCTCACGGTGGGCTCAGTCCTTGTAGCCCGTGCGCCAGCCGCCCTGGTACGTCGCGCGGGCGACGGTCGAGTACGGCACGGGGCTCACGACGGCGCGGACCTCGGTCTGCTCGTGCGGCTCGACGGAGGCCTTCTTGGAGCCGCCGTTCGGCTCGCCCCACACGACCTTGAGCTCGGTGCCCTCGGGGACGTTCGGGTCGAGGGTCGCCAGCGACAGGCCGCGGCGCTCGTTCGCCGAGTAACCGGTGAACATCGAGTAGCCCACGACGGTGCCATCGGCATCCACGACGGCGTCGTAGTTGGCCGAGCCGTAGTTGGCCAGCGGCAGGTCGAAGAACTTGTAGTTCGGGCCGTCGACGTTCAGCAGCGACGTCCACACCTTGCCGAGGTCCTCGGCGTCCCACGCGAGGGTGACCTTCTTGCGCTGGGCGGCGGGGTCCATCTTCTCGAGCGCGTCGCGGCCGATGAAGTCGTGGTCGAACTTCACGAACGAGCCGTAGCCGAGCTCCCACGGCGTGAGGTAGTAGTCCTCGATGTTGTCGGAGACGAATGAGCCGGCGAGCGTGCCGGTGGCCTCGTAGCTGTCGGCCGGCAGCCACTCACGGTAGGCCTGCTCCTCGGCGCCGGTGTAGATGGCGGGCAGCGGAGAGGGGATCCAGCCGGACTCCAGCGTGTTCGACGGGTACGCGCGCGAGCCGACGGGCAGCAGACCGAACTCGGCGCCGGCCTCGACGATCAGGTCGCGGATCTTGTGGTGGTCGGCGTAGGGGCCCCAGATCTCCAGCCCGGGCGCGCCGGCCATGCCGTGACGCAGAGTGCGGACGTTCATGCCGCCGATCTTCATCTCCGACATGTTGAAGAAGCCGAGCTTCTCGAGCGGTCCGCCGTTGAGCTTCTCGATGACGGCCCAGGCGTTGGGGCCCTGGATCTGGAAGCGGTAGTACTTGCGCGCGACCGCGTCGCCGTAGGGGCGCGAGGGCGAGCGGCGGTCGACGACGACCTCCAGGTTGGAGTATCCGCCGGTCTCGCCGTGGAACATGAGCCAGTTCGACGCGGGCGCGCGGCCGACGTAGACGTACTCGTCCTCGGCCTCGCGGAAGAGGATGCCGTCGCCGATGACGTGGCCCGAGGCCGTGGTCGGGACGTACTGCTTGGCCTTGTTGACCGCGAAGTTCGCGACCGAGTTGATGGCCGTGTCCGAGATCAGCTTGATGGCGTCGGAGCCCTTGAGGAACACGTTGTCCATGTGGTGCGACTGGTCGTAGAGCACGGCGGTGTCGCGCCAGGCCTTCTGCTCCTTGATCCAGTTCTGGAAGTCGGCGGGGACGACCGGGTAGATGTAGGAGCCGATCTGCGAGTTGCGAAGCAGCTCGACCGGGCTTCCGGCCTGATCGATCACTTCCTGAAGATTCTTGGGTGCCACGATGAACCTCTCTTTGTTGTGGATGGTGTCAGAAGACGATGGTGTGGTTGCCGTGTCGGATGACGCGGTCTTCGGCGTGCCACTGGACGGCGCGGGAGAGTACGGCGCGCTCGACGTACGCTCCGCGGGCCTGAAGGTCCGCGGCGGTCATCGAGTGGTCGACCCTCGCGACGTCCTGCTCGATGATGGGCCCCTCGTCGAGGTCCTTCGTCACGTAGTGGCTGGTCGCGCCGATCAGCTTGACGCCCCGTTCCTTGGCCTTCTTGTAGGGGCCGGCGCCGATGAAGGCGGGCAGGAACGAGTGGTGGATGTTGATGACGGGCACCTCGACGGCGTCGAGGAAGTCCTCGGAGATGATCTGCATGTAGCGGGCCAGGACGACGAAGTCGACGTTGCCCTTCAGCAGTTCGAGGATCCGCGCCTCGGCCTCGCTCTTGTCGGGCCCCTGCGAGGGGACGTGGAAGAACGGGATGCCGAAGGAGCGGACATCGTCGGCGACGTTGGTGTGGTTGCTGATCACCATGGGGATCGTCACGGGAAGCTCGCCGCGGCGGTGGCGCCACAGCAGCTCCAGCAGACAGTGATCCGACGTGGACGCGAGGATCGCCATCCGCTTCGGCACGGACTGGTCGGTGAGCTTCCACTCCAGGCCCAGCCCGCCGACGGTCGCGGCGAGGTCGGCCTCGATCTCGGGCATCGCCGCGGCGAGGTTGGGGCGGTGGAACACGACGCGTTGGAAGAACGCGCCGCCGTCGGCGTTGTCGGAGTACTGATCCAACGCCACGATGTTGCCCTTGTTGCGGCTCACCAGCGCGGAGACCGCCGCGACGATCCCGGGCTGGTCCGGGCCGTGGACGATCAGGCAGGCGTGGTCCCGCAGCGCTTCGTTGTGCACGGTCATGGAGGGCTCCTTAGGACTGGGATGCGGAGTACTGCCGCACCCATTCCGACGTCGCGAGCAGGCCACCGAACGTGTAGAAGTGCAGCTTGACGTCTCCGGATGCCGGATCCTGCGCCAGCAGCGCGGAGAGGTCGGACACGAACTTATCGGGTCCGGCGGTGCCCATGAGGTTGGTCAGGGAGAAGCCGTACTTCTTCACGATCATCGCGTTCGCGCCCACGCCGAAGCGCCGTGCGAAGTTGATCAGGCGCTTGATGCCGGCCGGTCCCGGGGTGCCGATGCGGATCTGGGATTCGATCCCGCGGGACCGCACGCCGTCGATCCACGCCATCACCGGGTCGGTGTCGAAGGCGAACTGGGTGAGGATGACGGCATCCAGGCCCTGCTCCTTCAGCGCGGCGGACTTGTCCTCCAAGTGGCGCCACAGCACGTCGGTCTTGATGTCGGGGTGACCCTCGGGGTACCCGGCGATCGAGACCTCCTTGACCCCGTACTTCTGCAGCAGGCCCGTCTGGATGACCGACAGCGAGTCGGGGTAGGGGCCCTCTGGCTCGGCGGGGTCGCCGCCGACGGAGAAGACGTGCTCGGTCGCGCCGACCTCCTGCAGGCGGCCGAGGAACTCCTCGAGCTGGTCCTGCGACGACAGGCGCCGGGCCGAGATGTGCGGGACGGGGATGAATCCCATGTCCTTCACGGCCTTGGATGCCGACACGCGCATGTCGAGATCCTCGTTCCCGAGGAACGTGACGTTGATCTTCGTGCCGGCGGGGATCGAGTGCGCCGCCTCCTCGAGGCCAGGCACATCCTTTCCGGTCATCTCGAGCGAGAAGTCGCTCACCAGCTTCAGGGCTGCCGCGGGATCCGCGGCGGGGGTGTTTCGAGACACTGATCGGGGTCCTTTCCGCTCTCAGTCGGAGCGCTTCGTCGCGTCTCCCGAGAGGCACTTTACCTATGCGCATAGGGATTGTCCATAGGCACATCGCGA
The DNA here is from genome assembly GCF_044542535.1 of Microbacterium sp. NPDC078428. Lineage (NCBI taxonomy): Bacteria > Bacillati > Actinomycetota > Actinomycetes > Micrococcales > Microbacteriaceae > Microbacterium > Microbacterium sp. NPDC078428. The sequence continues at coordinate 5,447 of NZ_JBITUP010000006.1, read as the reverse complement.
GGGGGGATCGTTCTGGCTGCGTCGCACGGAACATGTGCTCGGCAAACCCCTCGGCGGCGGGGCCAACGTTCTACTAAGTCATGACGAACGTCATGAATACCTTGACAGAACGGCGATTCTCCCGGAGCATCAAGGCGTCGACACGAAGGCGTGACGCCCGCCTATCTCGCGGGTTTCGGGCGCATTCGAGGCCGACGCCGTCCCGAAACCGCACTGAGAGGCCCGTCAATGAAGAGAAGTCTCATCGCGCTCGGTCTGATGACCGTTTCCGCGCTCGCACTCGCCGGCTGCACCGATTCCGCCGCCTTGCCCAGTTCCGCGCCGTCCGAGGAGGGCGAGGGTATGGAGATGCGCTCCGTCCGCGTCGCGGCTCTGCCCATCGCCGAGACGGGCGCGCTGTGGGCCGCCATCGACGAGGGCATCTTCGAGGAGTATGGCTTGGACGTCGAGGTCGTGCCCGCCCAGGGCGGGGCGCAGGCCATCCCCGCGCTGCTCAGCGGCGACATCGACTTCGCCATCGGCCAGCCCTTCGGCCCCATCCGGGCCGACTTGCAGGACCTGGGCGTCGTCATCTTCAGCAACTACGCCTCGAGCCTCGCCGACGGCACCGACGTGAACTCCGTGGTTGCGCTGGGCGACTCCGGCATCGCGGGGCCCGCCGACCTCGCCGGAAAGCGGGTCGCCGTGAACAGCCTCGGCGCGGCGGGCGACCTGACGATCCGCAAGGCGGTGGATGACGCCGGCGGCGACTCCTCCACGGTGGAGTTCGTCGAGGTCGGCTTCCCCGATGCGCAGGCGCAGCTCGAGTCCGGCAACATCGATGCGGCCTGGGTCCCCGACCCGTTCCGCGGACTGATCGTCGGCGGCGGCGGCGTGGAGGTCGTCGCGCCGTATCAGGCGACGATCCCCGGCCTGACCGTGCTGACCAACTTCACCACCCAGGCCCTCATGGACAGCGACCCCGAGCTGGTGGCCGACTACGCCGCGGCGATGTCCGACGCGCTCGAGTTCGCCGCTCAGAACGAAGACCTCGTCCGCGCTGCGATCGCGGCCAACCTCGAGATCCCGGAAGAAGCGGCGGCGGCCATCGTGCTGCCGGACTTCACCGCAGACCTCGGCAGCGCGGGCATCGAGGAGCTTGCGGCGCTCGCCGTGGAGTACGAGTACATCGACGCCGAGCCCGACTTCTCGCGCCTGGTTCAGCAGCAGTAGTCGACGCCGCCTGTGGATGGGGCGCCGCCGCGCGCGGCGCCCCATCCCTGCCCCTGGAAGGTCCCATGGACACCGTCTCCGACGCCCCCACGGCGGATGCCGCGCGCTTCGCCGAGGCCGCGTCACCCCCCTCGGCTCCCCCGCCCCGTCGTTCCCGCGCGGCGCGTCGCGCTCGCCTCGTCCGCAAGGTCGCTCTGGGCGCCGCGGGCATCCTCGGCTTCCTCGTGACGTGGCAGCTGATCCCCACCCTCGGCATCCTCGACCCGCGCTTCTTCCCGGCGGCGACGGACACCCTCGCCCGCCTGGCGCTCGACCTGCGCGACCTCGAGTTCTGGCGCAATGTCGGCCGCACGATGAGCGCGTGGGGCATCGGGCTCGTCATCGCCACGCTTCTCGCGGTGGTCCTCGGCACCATCGTCGGGCTCGTCCCCTTCCTGCGCCGCAGCACGCACACGACCGTCGAGTTCCTCCGGCCGATCCCGTCGGTCGCCCTCATCCCTCTCGCGATCCTGCTCTTCGGCATCCAGATCCAGGCGGCGCTCGTCATCATCGTCTTCGCCAGCTTCTGGCAGGTCTTCGTGCAGGTGCTCTACGGAGTGGCCGACATCGACGCCGTCGCGCGTGACACGGCGCGCAGCTTCGGTCTCCCGCGAGCGACCCGCATCCGCTACCTCGTGCTGCCGACGGCCCTGCCGTACCTCATGACCGGAGTGCGGCTCGCGGCGACGGTCGCGCTCATCCTCGCCGTCACGGCCGAGATGACGATCAACAATCCGGGGCTCGGCCTCGCGATCGTCTTCGCGCAGTCGGCGGGAGACTACGTGCAGGTCTACGCACTCGTCATCGTCACGGGGATACTGGGGCTGATCGTCAACGTCGTGTTCCGGCTGGTCGAGCGCCGCGCCCTCTCGTGGCATCAGTCCGTCCGCGGGGAGGACCTGCTGTGACCCTCTACACGAGCACCGTCATGACCCCGCGTGCACGGCCGCGCCGCTGGGCCAGGTTCGGGTCCGGTGCCGGCTTCGCGCTGGGGCTGCCCGTCCTCCTCCTGGTGATCTGGGGGATCTGGTCGTCGTTCTCCTCCACGCCGTTCTTCCCCAGCCCTCTCGTCATCGCCGAGGCGTTCGTCGACACGTGGGTCGGGCCCGCCTTCTTCACCGACGTGCTTCCGAGCCTCGGGCGCCTGCTGATCGGCGCCGCACTCTCGATCGTGATCGGCGTCGTCGTGGGCACGCTCATCGGTCTCACGCGCTGGCTCAGCGAGCTCCTCGAGCCCGTGCTGGAGTTCTTCCGCGCGATCCCCCCGCCGGTCCTCATCCCGATCGTCGCGGTGCTGCTGGGCCCCACCGATTCGATGAAGATCGTCGTGATCGTGGCGGGCTCGGTGTGGCCGGTCCTTCTCAACACGATCGACGGCGTGCGCGCGACGGACTCGGTCATGACCGAGACCGCCCGTTCGTTCGCGCTGACGCGGGCCGAGCGGATACGTTTCCTGGTGCTCCCCGCGGCGAGCCCCCGCATCATGGCGGGTGTGCGACAGGCGCTGTCGATCGCGCTCATCCTCATGGTCATCTCGGAGATGTTCTACTCGTCGTCGGGCCTCGGGAACCGCATCGTCTTCTTCCAGCGCAACTACCTCATCGCGGAGATGTGGAGTGGAATCGTCCTGCTGGGACTGATCGGCGTGCTGCTGGCGGCGGTGTTCGGAGTCATCGAAAGGCGCGTCCTGCGCTGGTATCACGGAATCAAGGAGGTGGGGCGTGCCTGACACGCTGCTGCACGTCGAGCGACTTAAGAAGGTCTACGAGTCGCCCACCGGAGACGTCGAGGCCATCGGCGACATCAGCTTCCGCATGAGCGCGGGTGAGCTGGTGTGCATCGTCGGCCCTTCGGGCTGCGGCAAGACGACGCTGCTCAAGTGCATCGCCGGTCTGCTGGCGCCCACCTCGGGAACCGTCGAGCTCGACGGGGAACGGGTGTCCGCGCCGCCGCCGAACATGGCGCTGGTCTTTCAGGAGTACGGCCGTTCCCTCTATCCCTGGCTGACGGTCCGGGGGAATGTGGAGCTGCCGCTCAAGCACAAGCGCCTCAGCCGCGCCGACCGCGACAGACTCATCGACGACGCGCTGACCGCCGTCGGTCTCGAGCACGCCGGCGGCAGCTACCCATGGCAGCTCTCGGGCGGCATGCAGCAGCGCGTGGCCATCGCCCGCGCCGTCGCATATCAGCCCGAGGTGCTGATCATGGACGAGCCCTTCGCCGCGGTGGACGCTCAGACCCGCGCGGATCTCGAGGACCTCGTGCGCACCCTCCACCGCGAGCGGGGCATGTCGATCCTCTTCGTCACGCACGACATCGACGAGTCCGTGTATCTCGGAGAGCGCGTGGTCGTGCTGTCGAAGTCGCCGACCTGGGTGCAGGAGGACCTGGCCATCGATCTGCCCGACGCGCGCGACCAGATCACCACCCGGGCGCTGCCCCGCTTCACCGAGCTGCGCACGCACGTCTACGAGCAGATCCAGCGCGCCAAGCGCGGTGAGGCGGTGCGTCCGGTGTCGGCCGCGTGAACCCCCCGCAGGTGATGCCGGGCGTCGATCCCGGCGGGGTCGTGGCGGTCAGGGACGGCACCGCGCTGCCGCGCAAGCCGCGCCAGTTGCTGCTGGCGCTCTTCGGCGAGTACGTGTGCGACCGGTACTTCGAGCCGCTGCGCGCGGCGGTGCTTCTGACCGTCCTGGAGGACGCCGGCGTCGCGGGCCCCGCCGTGCGCACCAACCTCGACCGGATGGTGGACAGCGGGTTGATCGAGCGGCGGCGTCTCGGCCGGGAGATCGGCTTCGTGCTGACGGCGCACGGCATCGAGGTGCTGCGGGAGGCATCCCGGCGCGTGAACAGCCCGACCCCCTTCGTGCCGTCGGGTGCGGGGTGGACGCTCGTGACGTTCACGGTTCCCGAGGAGCAGCGGACGCTGCGGCACCGGCTCCGGGCGGCGCTGACCTGGTCGGGTTTCGCTCCGCTGCGCGACGGGCTGTGGATCGCGCCCGGCGAGGTCGATCTGGCCGGCGCGCTGGCCGCGATCATCCCCGACCTGCCCGCAGGGTCCGTGACGGCGTTCGCGGCCCAGGAGCTCCCGGGCTTCCCGATGGTCGACGCCGTGCGCACCGCGTGGGACATCGACGCGATCCGCGGCGCTCACCACGAGTTCCTCGCCAGGTGGGAGAGCTTCTCGCCTCCCGACGAGCGGGGAGCCCTGGCGGCGCGGATGCTGCTCGTGGCCGACTGGCTCGCGCTGCTGCGGCTCGACCCCGCGCTGCCGCGCGAGTACATGGACGCCCAGTGGCCCGCCGATCGCTCCTTCGAGGTGTTCACGCTGCGGCACAGGGAACTCGCGTTCCCCGCGATCCGTGAGTTCGCGGCGCTGGCCGGCTGACCCCGAGATCGAGGCGCTCGCTCGGATGCCGGCCCGCGGGGTCGCCCGTCAGAGGCCGGCCGCGAGGGCGTCGCTTTCGAGCTGCTGGAGTTCGCGCGTCTTCTCCAGCATCCGCCTCAGCAGCGTGTTCAGCGCGTCGATGTCGTCGGCGGACAGATCGGCCAGGATGATCTCCTGGCCGCGCAGGGAGATGGGCAGCATCGCGTCGTGCATGCGGGCCCCCTCGGGGGTGAGGTACATGGGACGAGAGCCCCGGGGGCCGTCGAAGAGGATGACGAGCCCGCGGTCGACGAGGGTGTTGACGCTCTTGGAGACGACGGCCTTGTTCACGCCGATGAAGTCGGAGACGTCGGTCGCGGCGGAGCCCGGCTTCATCGCGAGGACGGAGATCACCCGCCAGTCGTTGGTGCCGAGCCCGAATCGTCGTCGCAGCTCGTGGGACTCGCGCCAGACGAGGGCGTTCGAGAGCAGGGCCAGCAGGCGGGGCGTGAAGTTCTCGGGGTCGATCGAATCGGTGATCGGCTCGGTGACGGCGTCCGAGGCGGCTGCGGCCGCCTCCCGGGCGGCATCGCGTGCCCTCTTCTTCGCCATGCGGTTCCTCTCGACCCTCGTCGATCCCACGGTCACGGTGCCTTCGGTATGCATGAGTCTCCCAGAAAGGACGGGATCCGGCCCCGCATTCGGGGCCGGATCCCGTCGTATCGATGTTCGCGCGTGGTGTCAGTGGGCCATGTTTGCGAGGGCTTGGGGGTCGATGGTGGCGATGGAGCGGGTGTCTTGGAAGGCGCGGATGCCTTCGATTCCTTGT